>JBPYDR010000056.1:0-272602 GCA_051986235.1 Pseudolabrys sp. | reverse complement strand
CGAGAATACGCAAGAAAAGCCAAACGTCGGCGCGGTACTGCGATTTCAGTAGTGCTGGTGACAATTAAAATCACGCAGCCTGAAAGCTACGGCGTGAAGGCGATGGGAGTTCGCATGAAGCTACTTTCATGGCGCGATAGCGCTCACGCAAGTGGAAGATAGCAAAGGGTATGGTTGGGCGACCACACCCAGGCAAAGGGTCTTCGTCAACTCGCTGGTAAGGGCCCAAGCGCGAGGAAGTGGCAGCGAGCTATCGCTGCTGCTTGTCCTTCATGTGAGGGCTCACTGAAGGAGAGTAAGCATAAGCCGAATTGCCAGTTGCAAGCACACCGCTTAATGCCGGCACCGTGAGCTGCGGCTGCGCCCCGTAGGCCCGCCAGCTTTGTAACAGTGATTGGGCACGCAAAATCTGAGTCGCCCTGCACTGCTGAAGAGTAAGCGAACCGCAATCAGTGCCGCCAAGATCGACTGAATACTGAGCGCTGGCGGGCGTTTGCGTCAGCACTATAAGAACCCCAATAAGGGTGGTTATAAATTTGGTTCCCAATGGCACCGAAATACTTTCGCTGACTGTTATGCTACGAACACCAGAATCCAATATTGGTTCCAATCCTGCCTCACATGAACGGCTCGCTTCAACTGTCTGCATACCCCGGTGACATTGTGCGCCTGTCCTGTGAGAAATGCGGACGGTCGGGCCAATACCGAAGGCAGAAACTAATTGAGCGCTACGGTGCCGATATCCGGCTGCCGGATTTGCGGGAGGAGATTGCAAAGTGCAGGCGTCATGGACAGATGCACGAGGCCTGCATGGTTCGTTACGTTGATCTAATTCCCAAAGCCGACTGACGCGGACATTATCAAGGTGTCTTGGTTTTTTTGGCCATATTCTTTTTCGAGGAAACGCTCGCAAACCGATTGAAGCAGGTGAGACGCTGATCCTCCTCCTTAACAAAGCGACAGTCTTTCACGGTCTTCGCTGGCGCAGAAGTCTCTTTGGGCTCTGGCTTTATCATTGCGTCATAACAGTTCAGGCGTTCCTTGGTTTGATCTTCAATGTCCAGGCAGGACTTCAATGATGCGCCATCGCAATCGTCGGAAGAAGCATTCCGACTACGACCAAAATATATGGTGCCTTCATAAAGAAACTCCTCTTTGAGAGGAATTACACAGTACAGCCAGTCAAGGCCAAATGCACGACGCCTGCATGGTTCGTTATGTCCATTTAGTCCCTAGGCAATAGCGCGGTCTTGAAATAATCTCTGAGATAGGCCTTTTTGTTTGGGGGGCGAATGCTAGAGCGACCAAAATTTCGCTCACGGGTGGAGCGCGATCTAGTTAAGCGCGATCTGCGATTTTTGGATCGTTTTGCATTCTTTAAGACTCGCTACCTCCCTTCTGCTGTGGTTGATCGGCTGTGCGAACGCGGATTTCTGGCGAAGACCGGCCGTGGGCGTCCCCGGATGACCTTGAAGGGCTGGTTCGCTGTCCTTGGCCTGCTGCGCGAAAGGACCGAACAGAAAAGCTTGACGCCTAAACGACTGGCAAGATGAAATCACTGTGCACTGTCCGAGACAGTCGGAACAAGTGGCACATTGGCAACGCTCTCCGACAATGTTTGGGTGCATGTCGTTTGTAAATTGAAGGACTAACTTAGCTTCTCTAAACAGGAATGGCGGTAGGCACTCCCATCTACCGCGCGGGGCAACTGTGGCCTGTATTGACTGCGGGCCGTTTTTATGGGCGGGACAAATGGTTCAAGAATTGCGCGGCGCTCTAATTGCGCTGGCTATGGCGGTCGTCGTTTTCGCGATAGCCGCTGCCATTGCTCAGCCCATGACGATTTTCCACTGAGCGATGATGCACGACGCCAGCATGGTTCGTTACGTCGATTTGGTCGCTAGGCAATAGCGCAGGTTAAGTTTCTGATTGGCTGCTATATGTCGGCGTCATGTTGTGGCGTAACTCTCGCGGCAGGCCGTTAAACGCGCCTGCTGCTTTCATCCATCCCTGTCAGCCGATCGTCGCCAAGGAACCGCCATCCGGCCCCGGTCGGATCCTCACCGTATCGCTTTTGTGGCGGTTAAAGATGTACTTGACCCCGACGCGCACTAGCGGGAACTACTCGCGCCTTCCCGAATTGCACCTTTGCTGGCTTTGACCCCCCACCCCCCCTTCATGGCCAGCGCGTAAAGTGTACATGCAGTAAGGGCTGTCATTCGGATCCACGGTGGCAGCCCTTCTTCTTTGACTCAACAAACGAAGCAGCCCGACGACTTTCGCCGCCGGGCCGCTTCGCACTCTAGATTATTACACTCAGTAGTAGCCGTAACCGCCATAACCGTAACCGCCATACGGAGAGCCGCAGACGTTCACCCAGCCATAATCAGGCACCCACTGGACACAAGAATCACCGTAGCCGTAGTACGGCCATGTGGCGGCGGCCAACGCGACGCCAGCGCCTACGCCCCACCAAGGCCAGAAGCCTCCACGGCGAAAATGCCCTCCGCGCCAATTGCCAGCCCACCTATTGCCGGACCAATTGCCAGCCCAGCGGCCGCCAGACCAATTACCTCGGCCTGACCAAGCGACCCGGCCTGGAGCAGCGATTCCCATTCTTCCGGGACCGGCAACGGTCATAGCTCGGGCACCGCGCCACCCGCCCATGCGAGCACCACTCCAACCGGCCACGCGGGCACCACTAAACCCGCCCATTCGGGCACCGCTAAATCCGCCCATGCGGGCACCGCTAAATCCGCCCATGCGGGCGCCGCTAAACCCGCCCATGCTGCGGCCACCACCACCACCGAAGCCCTGCCTCGCCTCGGCTGAATCAGCAAAAACGGCAGCCGCTAGGACTAGCGCGGCGCAGATCGACACGCTTTTCAACATAATATCCTCCTGATGACTGGATTTTCGTCTGTTCTCTAACGCGCAATGAAGTGGCTTCGATCCCAAAAGTTACTGAAAGAAGCAAAGGTTGCCGCCTTGTATGTCAAATTACATAGGTTGCTGTGGCGGTGCGCGAGTAACTCGATCATCATTACCGTGTGACATGACCGGCTCTCTACAACTCCGCGAATATCCGGCGGCGACGTTGTGCGCCTGTCCTGCGAGAAATGCGAACGCTCGGGCCAATACCGAAAACAGAAATTAATTGAGCGAACGTTTGCTAATTAAACAAAAGGGCTGCAGGCCGATCACGGTACAGCCTTTCTTTTTCGAATGCGATCTCAAATCGACGGATGCCTCGCCAACGCAATGATACGCGGCCTGTCATGCCGATTGCAGCGCGGGCAGCGTACTTCACAAAGCGCTCGACGTATGACTTCGAATTTTATAAAAAGCCCAGCGCATAATTCGGCCGACGACCCACCACACGACTCCTGCGAATATAAAGACCAGTGTCATCAACGACGCCGACGGATCCGACCAGATGTTTAGCATCTTGGTCAGACTTGTAGCGCTGCCAGGATGCCAGGAGACGAAGATTGCGTAGGCGAAGATAGCGACATTCCCTAACGCACACGCCACTAGTCCAACAATTCTGTGGGGAATGAATAAGCCCGTCGCAATGCCAAGGGCCACCTTTACCCAGAAATAAGGGAGGGCGACTAGCGCGTCATAGGGGAACAGGACCCAGAATAAAATATCGTTCATTGCTGCTACGACGGCTGCCGTGCCAGTCTAACAATGCGCGGCCTGCCGTGACCGTTGCACCGAGGGCATTGCACGCCACGGAGAGCAACGCGGATGGAAGCCTCCGGGTCACGCGGCTTCACGCGCAAGTCTAAATCAACAATGGTGTCGCAACTATCGCACGCAATGACCAGCCAGTGATGTTTTGAAGTTAGCGCGGCTGCAATCTTGGGCCAGAACCAAACATAGCCTTTAGCGGAAAGCGTTGCGTTGAAGCGGCGGACAGTCGCCCGCGCACCGCGTTGTGCTTCCCACTCCCGCCGCATCCTCGTGATGCTGTCGCGGATTTCATCGTTGCGTGCGTTGTAGCCCATTGGTGGACAATAGACCGCAGAGCGGTGAGGTTGCCAAGCGTCGGATTATCTACCGATGCAGACGAGCACGAGAACGGTGGGACTCTTATTCGGTCGAAAGGTCACATGGCGCTCATCTACGAAGGCGATCACGCCTCCTGGATTGAGCGCGTAGGCGTTGAGAATTTGCTCGTTCTCTTCGCAACTCGCGCCGCAGTTGAGTTGATCGCAAGGCCTTGCGGTTACCTTGATGGTCGGCCCTTGAGCGCCGGAAGCGTCCCCAGGCGGACCGGCTGGACCGGGGGGTCCGGGCGGACCGGCGGGTCCGGGCGGACCGACTTCACCCTTGGCTGGCGGCTCGCTTTGTCCGCAGGCGGCCAAGATCAAGGCGGCTAGGGTGACTAGGACGTGGCGGTGCATGGCTTGCAAATATTGCCACCGAGGGACACGGTCATCACGCCGCGCGGATCTCGTCTCAGTTCATGCAATCCATGATCGCCGCGGTTCGAGAGTCGCTCGCATCCGGTGAAGTTTTTCCAGACGCCGCGCCAATGACATCCGCCTGGTTACCGGGCGACGACAAATCTTCGCAGGAAGAGGTTGGCCGGCATCTATCATCACGTTTTTGAGCCAAAAATGCCGCCAAGAAATTTCCTGGGTGTTACGCATGACAAAACTCCGCAGACCACTACCAAGTCGCGGGAGACATAAAGGTTCCTGGAGGTACTAGGGACGCCGGTTTGTAGCCGTGGTTAAATTCGCGCACTGATTCAGAGCGGCTGAGCTGGCTCATGTAAGGACGCTAAGAGTGCCAACATCCCCTAAGGATGCCACGTTTTAGGTATGGCACTCTTAGGCGCGTTCGGCGTTCTTGGGAATGAATTGGTTTTTTGATGAGCCCAGTCGTGGGGCACCCCCACCCCAGAAATTCGCGAGCGCGATTCTTGCCGTACACCCTCAGGTAGATTTTTTCACTGCCCGAGCGTAACTAACAGACGACGGGGAAATAAGGACGACTGCTGGCGTCTTTTGTTTGCCTGCCCGGCGACGCAACTCGACAGCAAAACTCTCGCAAAAATCCGATGGTGTGAAGTCGGCGGGGAATTAATTTTTTGGCAAACGCCGATTCCGACTGCCCTCGGTCCTAACTCAGCCACCTACCTTTAAAAGCCGCCATCGCTTTTTTGCGGGTCAAATGAAAAGGGCGACCTGCAGCCGTTTTTGGATTCGGCGAGGTTTCGCCGTCTCAATTTTTATCCGCAAACCCACCAATCGGGCTTGCCCGCCAGCACTGCCTACCCCATACGGCTACCATCGGGTCGCGGGCCGTGGCGCGATGTTCAGATTTTTCTAGGATTTTAAACCCGGGAGGGCGACCTAGCGCTTAGAGCCGGGCCGCCCGATGGTATGTGTTGCGGGGAAACATCAGTGGCGGAGATTTAGCGAGCCTCTGTCTCTAAACACAAAGCCTTCTGGACCGAAATTCTATACAAGCTAATTTACCGGCTATCCGGTCTCAGCGGTGCCGATCCAACTGCTGTCCGGTGGGCGGTTCGGTTTCGCTCCGGGAAACAGGGGAAGAAATAATGAGGGGGATGTTGGTTGTCCTGTTCGGTGCCGGCGTTTTGCTCGGTGGTTGCATGCAGTCGACGGTTGAACCGGCATCGGAAGCAAACCTAACCCCACGCGATAGAAAATTGCTGGCGGCGGCGCCATACGCACCCGCGACGATCCCGCAATCCTACCAGCGGCACATCGTCGACTATCCCCGCAAGGAAAGGCCCGGCACCATCCTCGTCGATAGCGATGCGCGCTATCTCTATTATGTGCTGCCTGAAGGCAAAGCGATCCGCTATGGCGTCACCGTCGGCGAGGAAGCGCTGGCGTTTTCCGGTGTGGCCAAGGTGGGCCGCATGACCGAATGGCCGTCATGGGTACCGACCGCGGACATCAAACAGCGTATGCACGTGCCAAATTTTGTCAGCCCTGGCCCACAGAACCCGATGGGCGCTCGCGCCATCTATCTTTTTGAGGGCAACAAGGACACCCTCTATCGCATTCACGGGACCAATCAGCCGGAATATATTGGCCAAGCGATTTCATCGGGCTGCATCCGCATGACCAATGAGGATGTCATCGACCTGTACAAGCGTGTGAAGCTAGGCACAACGGTAGTGGTGCTGGGACCACATCAAGGAGACTCGCCATTCAAGCTGCGGCTGGCTGCGGACCGCAGTTCATTCCAGTAACGAGGACGGCGTTTTAGGACGCTTAAGGGTTGGATCGCTGTCCTTCTCCGACAGACATTTGCTTGAAGAGACCGTAAGGGGCGTCGCGGGTCGTTGCTACGAACTGAGTGTCTCACTCTACGGTATAAGTTTGAACCGGCGAGCGTGAAGTTCGTCGTCATAGCCGCATGGCCTCCGAAGCCTCGCCTGTACTTCTATGATCCTACTGGCTCCATCGAGGAACGACTGTTCAAGACGGTGATGAAAGTCCTTAGCTACAAGCCAGCAACCAAGGAAGACGGTCTGCGTGAGTTTCAGCGGTGCGGGTGTTTGTTGGTGGACGCAACGTACCGACCGCTGGATGGGCTGAGCGAAGAACTGCGCGAAAAGGAGACTCTGAAAAGCTATCCAGCGCTGCTAGCGGAAGTCTCGAAGGTACTCCCCGACAAGTCCGCGCCCGTAACGGTGATGAGGGCGAGCGTCCGCAAAGCACTAGAGCGCATGCTGAGAAACGACGGGTTCACGGTGCTCCCTAACTCGGAGTTCGCAGCGCAGTGCAGGCGGGGTCGATACGTGCCGCGTTGTTTGTCAGAAAAATTGATCCCACGACTGACGAATTAATTGCAATTATAGTGACTTTCAACGATCTTCAAGGAACCGCCGTTATGCGGCTGGCACTTGCTGAGTGCACGGAAGCGGAAATTGCGACCATTACTGGCCATAGCTTGCGCGACGTGTACTCAATCCTTGAAGCGCACTACTTGCGCGCGATCCAGCGCTGGCCGAGAGCGCGATTAGAAAGCTCGAAACGAGAACAAAATCTCCCAACTGACCGCCCAACTGGTCCAGGATGTTCTAATTGTGACTGGAGGAAAGCCGAGCGAAATCAATGGTGGGCGCACAAGGACTCGAACCTTGGACCCGCTGATTAAGAGACGCCATAATTAACCGTGAGTTGAATGGCTATTCCGACATGTTCACGCTTTGTGGGACTTAAGAACTAATTGAATAAATTTTCGCTGTCGGAATGGTGGACGGGGTCCGCTTTACCCCCAAAAGCGGACATGTCCGGCGCAACTAGCGATGTCTGCTAAGGGCCAAAAGCGGACTTCCCAAGGGCGATTTTTTGGACTTGTGCGGTGGCGCGAATGCTGCATGTTCGTATCCGACGAAATCATGCCTGTCACACTGCAAAAGAGCCTTGCCATTCCGGTGCAAGCCCTCGCATGGCTTGGCGGTCATGGTACCCGCGCCATCGCCGTGCTCGTAGTCATTGGCGTTGCGGTGCCTCCGATCGGTCACGCTTTTAAACCGTTCGTCACTGAAGCGATCTTTCTGTTGCTTTGCATCTCGTTCATGCGGACAGATTCGCTAGCGCTACGTTACCACTTGCGACGGCCGGGCATTATCCTTGCGGCGACAGCGTGGACGGCGCTCGCAGTGCCTTTGATTTTTGGCGTCTGTTGTCTCGCGACAGGGCTCGACAAACATTCACCGGATCTGTTTTTGGGGCTCATGCTGCAGTCGGTTGCATCACCGATGATGGCGGCGCCAGCGCTTGCGGCCCTGATGGGGCTGGACACAGCCCTTGTACTCATAACGCTTGTTACCAGCACGTTGCTAGTTCCCCTGACCGCGCCACTGTTCGCTTATATCTTCTTCGGCGCCGCGCTGACGCTCTCGCCACTGGCTCTCGGACTGAAACTATTTGGTTTACTGGCGGGCTCATTATTTGTCGCAACAGCAATTCGCTGGATTGTGGGCATTGCCGTAATTAGAAAACACAATAGGGCAATCGACGGACTCAACATCCTATTAATGCTTGTCTTTGTCACCGCGGTGATGGGGGTGGTAGCTGGCAGCTTTTTGGCCAACCCATTGACTGTGATCGGGTTAGCGTTGGTTGCCTTTGCGGTGTTTTTCACAATATTTGGGCTGACAGTCTTGATTTTCCGGAGCATCGGTGAGAAATACCCGCTTGCCCTTGGTCTCGTTGTCTCGCAACGAAATATGGGGCTGATGCTCGCCGCGACGGACGGCGCCTTGCCGGGGCTAACCTGGTTGTATTTCGCCCTCTGCCAGTTCCCGATCTATATGTCGCCGCAACTGCTCAAACCGCTCGCGCGGACGAAGGTGGAGGCTGGCTGCGTCGGCACAGATGGTGAAGTGAGAGGGCCAGCCGAATAAGGAACAATGTCCGCTGCCAAAGCGGACATTTGCAGACCCAAAGCGGACATCGTGACCTGCAATAGGCCATGCTTGCTTTATTCGAGTAACCGTCTGAGTACAGAAAGCTGGCCCAGAAATACCTCCCCGGATAGAAGAAAGGTATATTGACTGGCGTTGTTCACATCCTGTCACCGATTTCGGATGAGTTGAAGACTTTTTGAGAAGTTAGTGAGAGTTCGACTGCTTCACAATGACGAAGTCAACCAAGATCGTGCAGCTGTCGGTGCTGACCTTTGCGGTTGCAATCAGTCAGGCATTTCGGACCACTCCCGCCATTACCATCAACGGCATCGCCGAAGAAATTAATGCCGGCCCTGCCGCATTGGCTCTGTTTGGCGGCATCTTTCATTGGAGCTTCGCGTTGATGCAAATTCCGGTGGGATTGGCGCTCGACATATTCGGCGTTCGCCACACTATGGTTACGTTTTCGGGGTTCGCAATTTTAGGGGGAGCAATCTGTGCGTCGGCTCCCAACATCAACTGGCTTTTTCTGGGACAGACCCTGATCGGGATAGGCTGTGCGCCGGCGTTCATGGCCGCAATTGTGTTTACATCCAAGCATTGGCCTGCTGCGCGTTTCGCCGGCATCTCCGGGCTCGTTTTGGCGATCAGCAACAGCGGCATGATTTTGTCGGCCACACCACTAGCCTGGTTTATCGATCGCTGGTCTTGGCGGAGCGGCTTCGTCGTTTTGACGATAATGTCGCTAGTCACTCTACTCGCTTCTGCGATGGCCCTTGAAAAAACCGTCGCAAACCGTTCACGAAGTCTCGCAAAAGAGGTCCTGTCGGCCTTCTACGATCTCCGGTTGGTCTTATTCGGGCGCCGTCCGATCGCGCTTCTCGCGCTCGGGTTCGTCACGTACGGCGCCTTGATCACGATCAGAGGTCTGTGGATCGTGCCAATGGTTGTTGAGCGTTATGCATTGACGCTGGTCGCGGCAGGGAATGTCGCGCTGCTCGTTTCAGTCGCGATAATTCTTGGGCCTGCGATTGTAGGCCATTTCGATCCGGGCGACAAAATGCGTCCCACCGCCATAACCGTGATGGCGGTTTTGATGGCAGCCACAATCGGCGGCTTGGCCATGTCAGACGGCTATTCGTTGTGGCTCGATGTGGCCCTCTGCGTTTTCCTGGGCCTGATCTCCGGTCTTTTTATTCTCATGTACGCGGAGGTGCGGAGTTCCTATCCTCCCGAGCTCACAGGTCGCGGGATGACGGCGCTCAACATGAGCATTTTTCTCGGAGCCGCGGTGGCTCAGTCGCTCTCTGGGGTGATTGCAGCTGGCGCACAAAAGATCGGGTGGAACGCAATCGATGCCGTTTTGCTCTTCCTGTCGGCGTCGTTGCTTGCTGGCACGCTCTGCTTTTTCACACTAATTCGCGCTGCGAAACCTCAAGGCCCTTACCAAGTTTGACCCTGACAACCATTTTTATAAAGACACTAGGCATACTGTCGTTGATGGATCGTCGATGCTACTTGCTAAGAAAGATGCATTTCATAGCAAGTTCGATCTTGTTTGGCTCCGCCGCGTACGCGGGATGGTCGCTCAAACCCGCGATTGCGATTTTGGCCATCACCCTCCTGACCATCTCCGACGGGCTGCGTTGTCGCTCGGATATCGGCGCGCCCAATCGTTGGCAGTAACGTTGGCAGCACCACGGCGTCCGCGATCGTCAGCAAAACAAGGCATTGAAAACATTGGTGGCGCACGCAGTCGCAGTCGAACCCGTCTCCACTCCCGAATTCCCTGCTAACAGGGAAATTAACAGGGAATTTTGTCGAATCCGGCTGCTAAGTGCGTTTAGGACGCTAACACGCGAGCAAATTGAGGGGCTTGCCACAAAATTCCCTACTCAACAAAACAGGGAATTTTTGCGAAGGAACAGGGAATCGTACGCAGCGAACAGGGAATTTGGACCAGGCAATAATGCTGTGGGGAACGCAGATGCAGCACGTCGTTGACGTCAGCCGACCATATTAAGGACATGCGGCCGGAGATGGACAAATTATCGGGCGCGGCGCTCATTCGAGCTTATCGACGGCGTGAACTGTCGCCAGTCGAAGTAACTCGATCTGTCTTACAGCGGATCGAGCGGCTAAACCCGACTTACAATGCGTTTTGTGTAGTCGACGCTGACGCGGCCCTTCGATCTGCCGTTCAGTCCGAAGCGCGCTGGCTTAAAAACGAACCCTTGAGTTTCATTGATGGCATTCCAACGACCATTAAAGATCTTGTGCTGACGAAAGGCTGGCCGACGCTCAGGGGTTCGCGCACGATCGATGCATCACAGAGCTGGGACGAGGATGCGCCGGCAACCCAGCAGCTGCGCGAGGCTGGTGCCGTGCTGCTAGGCAAGACCACAACGTCTGAATTCGGGTGGAAAGGCGTGTGTGATTCGCCTCTAACTGGGGTAACTCGCAGCCCGTGGAATCCCAAAATGACACCAGGGGGGTCGAGCGGCGGCGCTGCTGTTGCCGCCGCGTTTCGGCTCGGATTCCTCCATTTAGGGACCGACGGCGGGGGCTCAATTCGTATCCCGGCCGCATTCAGCGGCGTGTTCGGATTCAAACCGACATTCGGTTTAGTCCCAGCATATCCCCTCAGCCCTTTCGGGACGGTTGCACATCTCGGGCCAATCACAGTTTCGGTCGAAGATGCAGCCTGCATGTTGACGATCATGTCTCGTCCCGATCCGCGTGACTGGTACGCCCTCCCCTACGCAGCCCGTGACTTCACTGTGGGATTAGAGGAAGGCGTTGCGGGACTGAAGGTCGCATTCAGCCCAACTCTCGGCTACGCATGCGTTAATGACGAAGTGGCTGCGCTCGTGAACTCGGCGGTTTCTCGTCTCGTCGATGCAGGCGCGCTCGTTGAATTGGAGGACCCTGGATTTGTGGACCCATTCGAAACGTTCAGAGATCATTGGTATACAGGAGCAGCTAATCTGCGCCGCAGTGTACCGGCTGATCGCAGAAAGTTGCTAGAGCCGGGTTTCGCTGCGATCGCCGATCTGGGCGAGCAGATTCCACATATGCAATATATCGCGGCAACCAATGCGCGAGCGGCAATGGGACATCGACTGAGCCAGTTTCATGAAAAATTTGATCTGCTACTTACACCGATGATGCCCATCACCGCGTTTGAGGTTGGACAGATCGCCCCTGATGCAACGCATCAATCCGATTGGACACATTGGACGCCGTTCACATTCCCATTCAATTTGACCCAGCAGCCAGCGGCTTCTATTCCGTGCGGGTTTACTAGTGCGGGTCTGCCCGTCGCATTGCAGATTGTGGCGGCGAAATACCGTGACGATTTAGTTCTCCGCGCGGCGCGCGCCTACGAGGTGCTTGATCCGATCAAAACACCTAATCATTCGGATTAAGCACATCAAACCCTAGACGATTGAGGAAAGTAACATAGCGCTCGCGGTCATCGAACACGGCACGAGAGCAATTCAAGGGATGGGTCATTGTCGAGACCAAAGATGGACGCACGCTCGAGGAAATCGAGGAATTTAACCGTGGCAGTCGGCAAAACCCGATGACAAACGAGGAGATCGAGAACAAATTTCGTGCGAACACCGCATTCCTACTTAGTGACAATGAGACTAGACGCATCATCGAGATGGCTCGCAAAGTCGAGTCCCTCACGAAGATTACTGACCTCGTGAAGCTGACTATAAAAGCTTAGTAGGCAAGATCAATGTGTGAGAAATGCGAGACACGCGGCCTCGGATGGCGCGGCTGGAGACCATTGCCAGAGATGCGTGCTTCGCGTGCCGCTGGGCCGTGGCACGATCTTTCCTACCCCTTAAGCATGCAGATGCCGCGCGCGCATGTGTTTCCGCCCCCACGGTTTGAGCATTTTATGACGCTGCCGAAGGATCCGATCAACGTCACGCGCTTTGAAATGATCGTGCACACAGGCACGCATGTCGACGCACCCCGACATTTCTACAATGACGGACCAACGTTCGATGAGATTCCCCTAGACCGTCTCTGCGGCAGGGGTGTCGTACTTCACTTCGACATTGAGCCAGGCGGTTTAATCGATAAGAAAGATTTCGAACACTACGACATGCTGGTCCAAGAGGGCGACATTGTTGGCCTCGATACAGGCTGGAGCGCGAAGTTTGGTACTGATGTTTACGACATCAACCCAAGTATCACTGTTGGCGCGGCGCACTGGCTGGTGGAGCGTGGTGTAAAACTTCTGGCCTGCGATTTTGCAACACCTGATCTCGCGCTGCCCCTGCGCAGACCCGGGTTCGATTGGCCAGTGCACCAGGTGCTGCTGAGCAACGGCGTGCTCGTGTCAGAGCATCTCAGAAACGTCGCAGCGATTGCCGGAGAGCGCGTCGAGTTCGTGTTCGGCGCACTCAATATTGCCGCAGCTGATGGGGCGCCCGCTCGCGTATTTGCGAGATTAAGTGAATCATAAATATCCGCGTTATTCTCGCACCTCTTTGGACGGCGCTAACGTTCGTGCCCAAGATCATGACTTGCGCACCCCCATCCGCCTTTCCTTGCCTCGTACCAATCCACTGATGACTTCATTGTACGGCGCCGTCCCGCCCACCGCCTTCGCTGCCGGCGGAATCGCGCCGTTGATCGCATCGATCTCCGAGGCTCGGCCAGCCATGTGATCTAGCAACATCGACGGTCGCGCGTTCGGTATCTTCAGCCCGAAGGCGCGCACGTACTTGACGCAATCGGCAATCTCCAATTTCACTCAACGAGCTTTTGCCACCGCGAAAGCTTCCTTGGCACAACCGGAAGCGACCTGCCACAGGTCCGGATCTTCGATCACTTCGATGAGGGTCCTTTCGGTGATCGCACACGTCCCTGAATAGCAGACGTTGCAGATGAGCTTTTCCCAGACGAGCTGATCGATGTCGTCGAAACACTTCACCTTAAACCCGCCCGAGCGCCACACCTCGGCAATCTTCTCCAGCCGCGGCGAAACCGGCCCGGCGAACTCACCGAGCCGAACCAGCTCCCAACCGTTGTGGTGCGCGTGACCAGGGCCCTTTATCGACGCGCCAAACCCGCCGACGACACCGACCAGCACGCGTTCACGGCCTAGCACTCGCGCAGCCGTGTCTGGGCCGCCGAGTCCGTTCTGGATCGAAAGCACCAGAGTGTCCTTGCCGAGCAATGCTTTTGTCGCTTCTGCGGCCTGAGCCACATGCATCACCTTCGTGGCGATGATGACGAGGTCGCACGAGCCGACCTCCTTTGCGTCGGTCGTAGCATGCAGACGTACAGTGCGGTCTCCAGATGCGCCTTCCAACCTCAACCCGTTCGCGCGCATCGCGTCGACGTGTGCCTGCCAGGAATCGATTGCCCATATCTCGTGGCCCGCCGCGCCGAGCAGCGCCGCGTAGACGGAGCCCATCGCTCCCGTTCCAACGATCGCGATCTTCATTTCTCTTTGGCTCCCTGAGGCTCTGGACAAGGCATCGGGGTGGCTCAAACTAACCGTAAGGGGCCCCGGCTATGGGGCGCCATGTCCGCATTGGGTCAAAAGCGGACATTTCGCAGTGCAATCGCGCTACTTCTCGATCGACTGCAACGCGAGAGCCTGGAGATCAGCGTCGCTCATGATGCTGTTATCCCAGGTTGTGTCGAGACGCTCGACCTGCCCGGCGCCGTTGAGATCGATGGCAACGACGCCGCGCTTTACCGAGCTTCCGTCGTTCGTCCACTCGAAGCCGCCGCCCTGATCACTACCGACAACGTGCATTAGCTTGGAGCCCTTGCCATATGGTGTCGTTGCGAGCACCCGCGCGAGATACTTCGCGATCGCCTGATTGCCAAGGATGCGCACCCGCAGCGCCCTGTCGAGGTAGATCGCGTCGTTGGTGAATAGCGCAGCAGCGGCGGTGGCATCGCCCGAGGCGAAGGCCGAGGCCAGCTTTTGCGACACGTCTTTGATTTTGGCCGAGGCGCCTTCGCTCGCGACGTCATAGTCGAAATTGGTCGGGAATTTGTCCGGTGGCGTGCGCATCTTCGCTGCGGTTTCAGCGCCGAACGATCGACCGTCCCAATAGTCTATCCAGCGCACCACCTTGCCGTCCTTGAAATCGACCGCGGCAAGGATGCGGATTTCGCCGCCGAACAGTTCCGGAGTATCAGTGAAGGCGATCAGCGCCGAGTGGAAATCGCCACTGATGCGGGTTGGATAGGACAGGCCTGTCGCTGGCCATTTCGGCATGTACAGCTCGAAGATATCGGTCATGCCTTTCTTACTATAGAAGGGCCAGCCGAGCGTTGCGTCGATATAGGTCAGGTGTGCTTCCGAGAAGTGGTCCGATGTTGCGATAGGTTTGTGTTCGCTCTTAGCGGTGAAATAGGATTTGAGAAACGCTGCCACTTCCGGCGTCGCATGCGATGTGTTGACTATATCCGGGTAGATCGGATCTGCGCGCAGGCCTCCCGCCATCAGTAGTGTCACGGTCGCCACCAAAATCGACGCGAAGAGTTTCACGTATAGCCTCCCTCGGCATTGCCCAGGCTTCTTATCGATGCCGGAGAATAGCTTTAGCAGATGATGCGCCGACATATGCCGTGCAAAAAGGTCATGTCCGCTTTACCCCCGAAAGCGACTCACGCGGTGCAGCAACGCATGTCCGCCTTGGGCCAAAAGCGGACATAACGCTATTCGATCACGTCGTCGGCCCGAGAAAGCAATATGGGCGGCACCCTAAGGCCGAGCGCCTTGGCGGTCTTGAGGTTGATTACAAGCTCATATTTAGTCGGCTGCTCAACCGGAAGATCGCTTGGCTTAGTTCCACGGAGGATTTTGTCTACGTACTCGCCAGCGCGCCGAAACAAGTCCTCATTATTCGCCCCGTAGGAGAGAAAGCCGCCCGTGTCGAGGTAATCACGGAACGGATGAATTGTCGGCAGTCGTCTAGCTAGAGCGATCTTGTTGATACGAGCGTGATTGGCATTTACTAGTGCGTCGGGGCACACATAAAGAGCTTGTGCGCCACTCTTGAGGCCAGCGAAGGCGGGATCGATATCCTCAGCACGCCGGATTTTGAGTACATTAAGGTCGAGGTCAAATGTACGCGCAGCCGATTGGACCTCGGTAATTTCCCGTACGGGGCCGTTATAACTGACATTTCCAATAATTGCCAATCGGCGAACATTCGGCAGCGCTTCCCGTAAGATTTCAATTCGTTTGCCCGCAAGTTCGGTCGTTTGCGTGGACAGACCTGTCACGTTACCACCCGGCCGCGCAAGTGAGGCTACGAGGCCAGTGCCGACCGGATCCACTGCAATCGCGAACACAATCGGAATTGTTGAAGTTGCCTGCTCTACGGCTGCGACAGCACTCCCTACGGTAACGATCACATCTACGTTAAGTTTGACGAGGTCGGCTGCAATCTCACCAAAGCGTTCGCTTCGTCCGTCTGCCCAGCGATACTCGATTGCTACAGTTTGTCCTTCGGTCCAGCCGAGTTCGCTCAGTCGCCGCACAAAGGCAGTCATCCATTGGCTCCAGTTGGAGCGGGTGCTCACTCCTAGAACCCCAACGGTCGGCACTTTCGTTTGTTGCGCTCGCGCAGCAAACGGCCATGCAACCGTCGAGCCAGCAACCACCTTGATGAATTCGCGCCGTCTCATGACAGTCCTCAAGAAACAAACAGTCGGCATCGTAACGGCTAAAGCAGGCAACCCGGAAGAGGGCAAGTCTGCTTTGGGTCAAATGCAGACTCATGCCGTGCAGCAGCGAATGCGCTTTCGCGCATTCGCCCTCTATGCACCGGTGCGCTGTATTACTTTGCAGACTTGACTAGATCGGCGGTGAAGATGACCACGCTGTCATCACCAACGTTTTTGTGCCAATGCACCGTCTTCACACCTTCTGCTGTTGTATCTCCCGGCTTGAACGTTTTTGAGCTCCCATCCTCGTTGGTGACCGTGTCGGTGCCTTCCTGGAAGTAAACAACAGCGGGCCGATCCTTGTGGCTGTGCAGGCCTATATGGCCGCCTGGCTCAATCTTCAGCATTCGTAGCCTGAGCTGCCAACCTGCCATGCTGGGGATTTCGGAACCTAGATCGATCGTAACCGTCTTTGGCGTCGTGTACGCCTTGTTGTCCTTTGGCGCGTCCTCAGCGGATGCGGTCAAGCCGCAGCCAAGCACGATCATCGACGACAATATTCCGCATGCCAATCGTTGCAGTTGCATTATTTCCTCCACCCCATTTTGTTGTCGGAACGACGCGTCCGACTTCAGCACTTTCAAGCGAAGCGGGCAATCGACGCTGGAAGGAGTGCTCGCTTTAGGTCATTAGCAGACATTTTCTGATGTCCGCCTTTTCTCAAACGACTCCGCTCTACCGCTGAAGGCGGACATCTGACATCATGGTTGGATTGTCGGCTACGGGCCAAAGCGGACATCGATTACCGCTTATTCGATGATTTCGTCGGCGATCGAGAGCACACCAGACGGGACGGTCAGCCCTAGCGTCTTGGCGGTTTTCAAATTGAGCACGAATTCGAATTTTGTCGATTGCACAACCGGCATGTTGGCAGGCTTCTCACCCTTTAAAATTCGACCGGTGTAAACGCCAGCTTGGCGATAGGCATCGAGGAGGCTCGTTCCATAGCTCATCAAGCCACCTGCCGCAGCAAAACCCCGCTGCTCATAGACCGCGGGAATAGCATGACGTGCTGCGAGCAAAACAATCTTCTCGCGCATCGCATTAAAGAACGGATCAGAGGCCACCACGAGTCCGCCGGCTTTGAATTGCGTCATCGCCGCAAAAGCCGCTTCAAGCTCGCGGGAGTTTTCCGCCTTTAGGACATGGACCTCTTGCCCAAACTTTTCTGCAGCTGCCTTTAGCTCGTCTGATTGCGCTTTGGCCACGGGACGGCTCGCGTTTACGAGCGCTGCGACCACTTTTGCCTGAGGCACAATCTCTCGCAGCAGACCGAGCTTCTTGGCTTCGAGTTCCGAGAAAAAAATATGCACACCAGTTAAATTGCCGCCGGGACGGCTGATACTGGCGACAAGACCAGCCCCGACCGGGTCGTCGCCCGACGTGAACACTATCGGAATGGTCGAGGTCGCCTTCTTCGCTGCCTGGGCCGCAGGCGGACCCCCGGCCATAATCACGGCGACGTTCCGGTTGAGTAGGTCCGCACACAAGGCCGGCAATCGTTCATACTGGCCCTCGGCCCAGCGCGACTCGATCACTGTATTCTTGGTTTCTGCAAAACCTGATTCATCGAGCCCGCGCTGGAAGGCGGCCAACGCTGGTTTCTGTATGTCGAAAGAGCCGCTGTTCAGAAATCCAACAACAGGCGATGCCTGTTGGCCGCGAATGTCTGCGGGCCATGACACAAGAGCCCCGCCCAAAAGAGAAATGAATTCGCGCCGCCTCATCGCCGCCCCGAAGCCTCAGGACACACCGCACCCAAGGTATCACAGGGAAAAACCTATGTCCGCTTTGCGTCAATAGCGGACATAGGTCCTTATTCACGCCAGCAACGAGATTTCGCGCGACGGCCGCGCGTCACTTGCTATGGGACGGGACATGATGGCGCAGATTATTGTTATGTCCACGCGAAGACACAGACCTTGTCGACTACATGCGTGCAAACAAGGCTCATAAAGTGCTGTTCGGTTCGAACCATCCGTTCTGGTCTCCGGGCGAGTGCATCCATGGTCTCGATGATCTTGAACTCAATGACAACGCGAAGGCCTTATTTCTCTCTGAGAAAGCAAAGCGCGTTTTCAAAATCAATTGAGACGAAAGTCCGCTTTGGTTCAAAAGCAGACATGTGCAGTTAAGGCGACCCTCGCAGATCGCCGCTTGCCAGTTAACCGTCTATTAACACAACACAGCTTAGCCTGTGGTCATTGCCCGGTCATCAGCCGATTACCACCCGGTTTCTTCCAGGAGACCAGCCAATGTCTGTTGAAATGCTGACCTATGCCGCGCTAGGTGCCCACCTCAAAGTCTCACCAGAGGCCGCTCGTTCGCTTGCCAAGCGACTCGGATTGCATCGCTCACGCGCACCAGACGGCAAAGCCCTGGTGAGCGTCGATCTCGCCGAGATACGGCACACGCCCCGACCCCCAAGCACTCGCCAGGCAGGCAACATCGTTCTGCTAACGACAAAAATCGAGACATTGCAGGCGGAGATCGCGCGGCTGGAAACAATGGTGGCGAGTCATCGGACAGACTTCGAGCGCGAGCGCGAGCGCGCAGACCGACTGATGGTGGAGCTGCTCCAGGCGACTGCCGAGACCATGGCAGCGAAGGAGGCGACGGCGCGGCTTGAAGGCGAGCTTGCGGCTCTGCGGGCTGGTCACCGAGCGGCCAGCGCCCAAGCACAACCTGCACGCCGACTGGGACATCTAGCCGCTTCCATAGTTGAGGCAGACCGCAAGGCTTGTAGGTAACAACCCCCTATCATTCGCAGCTGGCTCGAAACAATCGTGAAGCAAACATGAGCAACATCACCGACATTCGCGAGATGAAGGCGCGCATTACCGTATTCGGGGTCGGCGGTGCTGGCGGCAATGCCGTCAACAACATGATCGCTGCAGGCCTCCAGGGCGTCGATTTCGTCGTCGCCAATACTGACGCACAAGCGCTCACCACGTCCAAGGCCAAGCAGATCATTCAGATGGGCATTCGGGTGACCCAGGGCCTCGGTGCCGGCTCGCAGCCCGAAGTGGGGCGCGCCGCAGCGGAAGAGGCAATCGATACGATCCGGGATCATTTAACCGGTGCGCATATGGCGTTCATCACCGCCGGCATGGGCGGCGGTACCGGTACCGGCGCGGCCCCCGTTATTGCGAAGATGGCCCGTGAGCTTGGCATTCTCACCGTTGGCGTGGTCACCAAGCCATTCCACTTCGAGGGCCAGCGCCGCATGCGCTCTGCTGAAGCCGGTATCGCGGAGCTGCAGAAGGTGGTTGATACGCTTCTTGTCATCGCGAATCAGAACCTGTTCAGGGTCGGCAACGAGAAAACCAGTTTTGCCGACGCCTTCGCCATGGCCGATCAGGTGCTTTACTTCGGCGTGGCCTGCATCACCGACCTGATCGTCAAAGAGGGCTTGATCAACCTCGACTTTGCCGACGTGCGCGCGATCGTGCGTGAGAAGGGCAAAGCCATGATGGGCATGGGCGAGGCTTCCGGCGATAAACGCGTGCTCGCCGCCGCAGAGGCCGCGATTTCCAATCCACTGATCGAGAACCCCTCGATCAAGCGCGCGAGTGGCCTCTTAATCTCCATCACCGGCGGCAAGGACATGACCCTGTTTGAGGTCGACGAAGCTGCCACCCGCATCCGCGAAGAGGCCGACCAGGACGCCAACATCATCGTCGGCGCCACCTTCGACGAAAGCCTAGATGGCATCGTCCGCGTCTCGGTGGTTGCGACCGGCATCGATAACACCGGTGCGGCGCACCAGATACAGCCTGCGGAAAGTGCATTGAAGGCACTCGTCGGCAAGCTGCGCAATGACGGCCATCGCATCGCCGAACGGATCGAGCGTCCTGCGCCGCCCCAATCCGAACAACCAGAGCAGCGGCCGACAGCCCGCCACCCCCAAGGACGACCGGCAACGGTCGTTTCGGAACATCCGCGCAAAGCTCCGAAGGGCAATGATCCGTACGGCCGCCCCGCTCCTGGGCACAATTCGATCGAGGACGACGTTCTCGATATCCCGGCCTTCCTGCGCCGCAAGGCCATCTGAGCAGCCCAGATGTTCATCACCACTGTCAACCAAGCTGTCTTTTAGGAAAAAGCACAATGGCAAGAGTCCTGGTTGTAACCTCTGGCAAAGGCGGCGTCGGCAAGACCACGTCAACCGCTGCCCTTGGCGCAGCACTCGCTCAGTCCGGTAATACGGTGGCCGTGGTCGATTTCGACGTCGGCTTGCGCAATCTCGATTTAGTCATGGGCGCCGAACGACGTGTGGTATTCGACTTCATCAATGTGATCCAAGGTACCTGCAAACTTTCGCAGGCGCTGATCCGCGACAAGCGGATCGAGACGCTGTGGCTGCTGCCGGCTTCGCAGACCCGCGACAAGGAAGCACTCACCACCGACGGCGTTTCCAATGTTATCGCGCAGCTGCGCCAGACGTTCGATTGGGTGATCTGTGACAGTCCGGCGGGCATCGAACGCGGAGCGATGCTGGCCATGCGGCATGCCGATAGCGCTGTCATCGTGACCAACCCCGAGGTTTCCTCGGTACGCGATTCCGACCGCATCATCGGCCTGCTCGACGCTAAGACCGAGAAAGCCGAGAAGGGGGAACAGGTCGAGAAACATCTGTTGATTACGCGCTACGATGCGGTGCGTGCCGGCAAAGGAGAGATGCTGAGCATCGAGGACGTGGTTGAAATTCTCTCAGTTCCTCTTCTCGGGATCGTGCCAGAAAGCCAAGAAGTGCTGCGCGCCTCAAACATCGGGGCGCCGGTCACCCTGTGCAACTCTTCAAGTGCTCCGGCCCGTGCCTATTGCGATGCGATGCGTCGTCTCGAGGGCGAAAAAGTTCCGATGACGATACCCGGTGACCCGAAGCGTCTGTTCGGCAAGCTCTTCAGACGGAAAGCTGCATGAGCATCTTCAACTGGTTCAACTGGAAGTACCGGCGCGGCTCGGCAGTTGTTGCGCGCGATCGCCTCAAGGTTTTGCTTGAGCATGAAGGAATGCGCGGCGTTAAGTCCGACCTCTTGGGCCTCCTGCGTGGGGAAATCGTGGCTGTGATCTGTCGTCATGTCACGGTGAAGCCGGAGAGCGTCCAAGTGAAAATGAATCGTGGCGCAACGGTTTCGACGCTCGCAATCGACATCGAAATCCCCGCGTAGCGTGACGATCTGGTCGGTTCGGCTTGAGCTTTCTAATTTCCGTACTTGCGGTCTGCGCTGCGACCGCCCAACGCGGAGGAGACAAATGTTCGGGAAAAGAGTTTTAATAGACAATCTCGGCCGCGATCTCGATCGCGCACGCGATAGGCGCAACGCCCTTGCATCTAAGCGCGACGCTTTTGCCTCTGATGTCACGACACTCGACGCTCAGATCGCTGAGTTGGAAGCCCG
Source organism: Pseudolabrys sp. (assembly GCA_051986235.1). Classification (GTDB taxonomy): domain Bacteria; phylum Pseudomonadota; class Alphaproteobacteria; order Rhizobiales; family Xanthobacteraceae; genus Pseudolabrys. Next base: position 251,068 of record JBPYDR010000056.1, on the reverse strand, counting down.
CCTTTCTGAGGAAAAAGACCGGCGCGAACGCGATCGCGTTGAACGCGAGATCGAGGGGATCAAAAAGCGAGTCAAAGATGCTGCCACAGCGTTTGCGCCTGGCATCGCTGGGCTTTGCGACGCGACCGAGGCAGCGGGAGCGGTTGTTCCCGAAGCTCGCGAGCTTAACAGTTTCCTTTTATCAGTTGCGAATGAGGTCGACATCGTGATCGATTCCTTGCTGCGCGAGCTGCAGCGACAGACGGAAGCAGTGTGCGGCGGCCACGCTGCACTGCCGCAGTCGCTCAATGCGGCGTCGGAGTCGCCGAAAAACAATGATCGCCTACATCTTCTTCCGGCATGGCTACGTCGCAGCAAGGAGAGGGCAAAAAATGAATCGGCGGAGGATCGGCTCAACAAGGCAGCATGAATAGTTGGTCGGCGCACCTCGGACCGAAGGAACTGCGTAACATCTTGTGGAATTGTGAGCCAAAAAAATCCTTGCTCCCCGGCTTCCGCCTGTAGAGCAATAGGCACGTTCAGGGGTGCTTGCGTCAGCGTACCCACAACATAGAGCGCGCATCACCCATTATCGCACCTCCGAATTGCACCTATGTATAGCTTTGTGGCACCTATCTACAGTTGAAGGCTACCTTCGTGTGCTGGTGCGACTGCTTGGGCACGCTTTAGCCTTCCCCTGCTGAAAACAAAAATCGGAACGCAGGGATCGACGTCATGACAAATGCAAATGAGCGCGTAACTGCACAGGTGCTCGGTAAGAATGAGCACGTGACTGCACAGCTGTTCGGTCTATCGCTGACGGCCATTTTGGTGGGCCTGTTGATCCTGAACGGCATTTCTTTCTGAGGCGAGCCGGGCGGTACGCGCCAATGCCAGTTCTCGCCTTTTTTGCAGTGGTAGGCTCGGTGCTGGTTGCATTGCTGTTTGCAGCGGATGCAACGCTGGAGAACAGTTCACCTGTGATAGTCACCAGCCAACGCACCGGCCTGCCAATGCCCCGGTATCACAATGCGATAAAAACTCTCGCCACGGCGCCAGCACCCGCACCCGACATGACCTCGCAAGCTGTACTCGATGCTCAGCCCAAGTCGGTGCCTGAAGCTCTAGCAAAGATCGAGCCTGCGGCGCGTGGGGCACGGGCCGAAGCGCCACCGGAAAAGACGCGGATCGAAGCGTCAGCCAAGAAGGCATGGGCCGAAGCGCCACCCCAAAACAAGCGTGTCATGCAGCCCAACGACTACCAACAGAATCAATTCGATAGATTTTCTATTAAAGGTTACTAGTGTTCGCCAATGCGCATAGGCCACCTCATCGCACTGTTGACCGCCGCCGCCATCTCGGCGCTGTCGCTTGGCCAATCTGCTTACGCCGAACTGCTGATTAAAGTCGACAAATCCGCCCAGCACATGACCGTTACGGTCGACGGCAAGCAGCTTTACGACTGGCCGGTGTCTACTGGAGGCGGCGGCTACGACACACCAAGCGGCAGCTTTAAGCCATTCCGCATGGAAATCGATCACCGTAGCGACGAGTGGGACGACGCGCCCATGCCGTATTCGATCTTTTTCACCAAGATCGGCCACGCCATTCACGGCACTAACGAGCAGCGCAATCTTGGCCGTCCAGTGTCGCATGGCTGCGTTCGGCTGTCGGTGAAGAACGCAGCCACCCTGTGGGAGCTGGTGAAGCGGCAGAAGATGGCCAATACCACCGTTCTGCTGAGCGGTACCATCCGTGATGCCGGGCCACCTGCAATGGCACGCTCTCGGCCAATGCCGCTGACGCCACCGGGACCGGGCGATGACGCGGCCTCGGTGCCGCTGGCCGCTGACAACCCACGCTACGAAGCGGCTTCGCCGCAGTACCAGCCGCGCTACGACTATAATCCGCCGCCGCTGCCATTCCCATTCTCAATCTTCGGGCGCTAGACGTTTTCTCGTGTACTGAGGGAGCCCCCTGATGACCAACTTTGGAGCCTCAGGACACTGAAGTGCGGCTGTATTCAACCCAAGGTGCGCGGTCACCGCTCCCGCTGGCGGCGACGGCAAGATAAGAAGCACCCGACGGATATTGGCTACCGGAATTTGACCCTAACGGTTTCCCCGTAAGCACACTGTACGCATTCAAAAGTTCGGTCGTCACAACCCTCTTTTACTGCAGGCTCGATTTTTGAAAGAAACATCGGCAACCCACACTTTGGGCATCGCCGTTTTCCCGATGGTGGTGGATTTGACGGACGAAAGCGTTTCGGCTGTGGCATCACGCGCTCCCACGCCCCGTCCCCGGCCGGTAACGTGCCAGCATACTGCCCGCTTTTAAAGGGCATGTGACACCCTGTCCCACGCGCGCTCAACGCCGGCTTCGGCGTTGGGCAGGCGGAGGTGGCCCGAGGTGCCCTGAGCCGCTTCACCGAGCAAACTCGTTATGCTTCCATTAGGTTTAAAGACCGAACGAGATTGCCTGTTGTCGGTCCGTGTGGTCACTCTAAATCCATACTTCTTAACGAGCCGGAGTAGTGGTGGAGTTGCACGGTCTGGGGCTGCAATATGAGAAAAGGACTCGTTACAGAGAGTTCATCGAGCCCGCGTTTAGGTCAGCTGGCCAAACTACGCAGTCTACGGCTACATATATCGCTGCTTTATGCTTTTTCTCGGGTATAGCGTTCGCCGCGTTTGGTCCTGCATCACCGGAAGAACGATTTGTTGGCTTCTGCTTTGCATTTGCACTGGCCATCGGATTCTACCTAGGCGGGTATATTTTGCGACAGATGTTCTGGCTCACGGACAAGCTAAGTGAGAAGCTTAGTGAGATCATTAAAGCGCGCTGCGTTCGGCTACTCGCGCCTTTCGCAAATGAAATGCTCGGCTGCCGCGTCCAACTTTTGGAAAGTCGTCTCAACGAAAGCAAATCAGAACTTAGGCATTTGCGCGGCGAAATCGAGAACGCACGCAAGGTCGAAGCCGATCTGCATAGCGTCGTCGCCGAGGTCCATGGCCGTGCCTATGCGGCCACCCAAAACCTCGAAGCGGAGAAGGCAAAACTGCAGGACGCACTCGATCGCGCCAACGGCGAACGCGTGAGGCTTGCTTATGACCTCGCCAATATGAAGCGCAGGGCCGATTAGCGGCGTCAGCGAATCTGCTTATTTTATTCGGCGCGATTCTTTCAGTGCCCGCTTTCAGGGGTAAAGCGGACATCAATTGGACTTAGCGAAATGTCCGCTAATGACCCAAAGCGGACATGGACGGCTCACGATTGCTGCCGTGCAAACAATCCCGAATCCCATTCCTGCGCGATGGCCGCATCCAAGGTCCGGTCGCTGGCCTTGCCGAAATATCGCTGGTCGCCCATCATTCAATTTTCGGGTGAACTGCATGCGTATCTTCATACGAGCAGCAAAATATTCTCTCGCTGCTGCAGTTGCTGCCCTTGCGGCAATTTTTTTGACAGGGGCGCGCGCCGCGGAGGCACTTCAGGTCGAGGGGGGTCAAATCGCTAATGCTGCACCGGATGCTTCCGGAATCCGGGTCTTTAAGGGCATCCCATATGCCGCTCCACCTGTGGGGGAGTTGCGCTGGAAGGCGCCTCAACCCGTGCAACCATGGAATGGCATTCGCAGCATTGCGAAATGGGGTCCGCGTTGCGTCCAGAGCAGCCGACTCGGCGATCTTGACCCCCTCAACAAGCGCATGAGCGAGGACTGCCTGTACTTGAACGTCTGGACCCCGGCGACATCGGCGAGCCAATCGTTACCAGTCATGGTCTGGATACACGGGGGGAGTAACCTGAATGGTGCCGGCTCGCAGCCCGAATTCGACGGCAGCCGCCTCGCCGGCAAGGGCGTTGTGGTTGTCACTATCAATTACCGGCTCGACGTTTTCGGTTTCTTGGCGCACCCGGAACTGACGAAAGAATCGGGCACGAATTCATCCGGCAATTACGGACTGCTTGATCAAATAGCTGCGCTCAAGTGGGTCCGCAGGAACATACGGACATTCGGTGGCGACCCCAATCGGATAACGCTGTTCGGGGAGTCGGCGGGGGCGTTCGACGTCAGCTTGTTGATGGCCTCGCCGCTGACTAAAGGCTTGTTTATAGGCGCAATCGGCGAAAGCGGTGGCACGCTCACCACGATTGCTGCGTTCGGGCCAAAGCCCCTGCAAATTGGCGAACAAGACGGTATCAAATTCATCGAGGCGATGGGCGTGAATTCTATTGCCAAAGCGCGCGCCAAACCGGCTGGGGACATTCTCGAAGCTGCGATCAAGAATCCCATAACCTATGCCTTCGGTGTCGTTGATGGATACGTGGTGCCCGAGCATCCTGCGTCGATTTATGCGGAGGGCAAGCAGAATGATGTGCCCTTGCTGGTCGGCTGGAACGCTGATGAGGGCAGTCTTTTTGCGGCCCGCATCAAGCTGCCGGCGGACGCTCCACCTTACGCGGAACGAATTCGCGCGCAATTCAAGGATCAAGCCGACGCGGCGTTGAAACTTTATCCACCAGGATCGACGCCGCAGGACGAGAAGGCTTCGCTGACGGCACTGCTCGGCGATGAAATCATTGCTTATGGCAGTTGGGCTTGGGCGGAGCGGGCGGCGGTGAGCGGAAAGTCGCCGGTCTACCGCTACGGTTTCACGCGACGGCCGCCGGGTGCACCTGAACTTTCCCTTTATCCCCTCACAGCGCCTGGCGTCTATCACTTCGCTGAGATCTATTACGTCTTCAACACTCTCCACGTAATGAGCGACTGGCCGTGGGAGTCTAACGATCGGCGGCTTGCCGACGCAATGTCGTCCTACTGGACCAATTTTGCGAAGACCGGCGATCCCAACGGACCAGGCTTGCCGCAATGGCTAGCGTATAAGCCGGGCGGAGGGGGTCAGGTCATGGAGCTTGGCGCGCGGATCGGACTTCAGCCAGAGCGGGACCGAGATCGCTATGAGTTCTTCGATGCGTTGTATCGAAAGACGGCTGTAAAATAGCGTGTTGCCATTTTGTTTGTCTCCGCACGAACTTTGCTCGCTGCCGGGAAGTGTACTTAGCGGAAATGCCGATCACGCTCGGCGATGTTTCCTTTCGGGGGTAAAGCGGACATGACCTTTCGCGGGAGTCCGCTTTTGCGGTCGCTATTGGGGGGCAAAGCGGACATGCTTTGATGCACTGCACATGTCTGCTTTTGACCCAAAGCGGACGCTGGATCGTCGCTTATCGCGCGAGGTCGCCGCCGCTGCTTGAGCCAAGCGAACTGGACGATTACGCTGCGCCCTTTGTGACATGCGCCAAATCGGTTTCCGCTCATGCTGAACGGGCTTCTAGTGGGAGGAACGAAAAAATGGCTACCGACGGGGCGCTTCCGGAATGGCTTGCTGGCGTTCGCGTTCTCGACCTGACCCAGTTCGAGGCTGGCCCTTCCTGCACCGAGGCGCTTGCCTGGCTCGGTGCCGAGGTCGTCAAGGTGGAAAACCCGCAGGGTGGCGAAGCGGGTCGGTTCTTGTCGCATGGGTCGTCCGGCCAGGGCCAGGACTCCTGGTATTTCCTATTGTTCAACGCCAACAAGAAATCCATCACCGTCAATTTGAAATCCGAGCGCGGGCTTGAGCTCGTGAAGAACATGACGAAGCGCGCCGATGTCATGGTAGAGAATTTCGCGCCGGGCGCCATTGAGCGGCTGGGGCTTGGCTATGAAGTGGTCCGCGCCATCAACCCCAGCATCGTCTACGCCCAGGTAAAGGGCTTTGGCACCAGTGGACCCTACGAGAACAACCTCGCCTTCGACATGATCGCGCAAGCGACTGGCGGCATCATGAGCATTACCGGCGAACGCGATGGCCCGCCCCTCAAACCCGGCGTGACGCTCGGCGATACCGGCACCGGTATGCTGCTTGCCATCAGCATTTTGGCGGCACTCTACCGGCGCCGCGGCACTGGACATGGCGAGCGTATCGAGATCGCCATGCAGGACGCCATGTTGCAATATATCCGAGTGGCGCTCTCCACCCAAGCGACCCACGGCGTGGCGGCAAAACGCAACGGCGCCAAGGTGGTTGTCGGCTTCGCTGTGCCGAGTGGCATCTATCCATGCAAACCCGGCGGACTGAACGACTACGTCTATGTCTACACCAGCCGCACCAATCCCGTGCATTGGCGGCGATTACTCGAAGTGATCGGACGTGAGGATCTGATTGGCGATCCGCGCTTCGACACTGGGATGGCGCGTCAGGAGCGCGAGTCCGAGATTGACGACATGATCGCCGCCTGGACGCGCCAGCATGACAAACGAGAGGCGATGCGCCTGCTCGGCGCTGCTGGCGTGCCAGCAGGGGCGGTCTTCGATACGCTGGAATTGACCAGCGAGGTGGATTTCGAACGGCGCGGTATCCTTCAAACGATGGAGCATCCGACCGCCGGCTCGTTCAAGATGCCAGGCTGGCCGGTGCGCTTTGGTGGGAGCACGCCAAAGATCAAACCGGCACCGCTGCTCGGACAGCACACCAATGAAGTCTTGGCCGAATGGCTTGGTCTTGATGCGGACCAGATCGAGCAACTCGGCAAAAACAACATCATCTAAGGCAAGGAAAACAAGACATGGCGGAGCTCACCGGCTCGGAAATTCTGGCCAAATCGTTGAAGAACGAAGGCACCGACATTCTGTTTTTCCTCATGGGCGGGCCGATGCTGCTTGCCGAGTCCTCCTGCATCAAGGAAGGAATCCGTCCGCTCGACGTGCGCCACGAGCAATCTGCCGCTTTTATGGGTCAGGCCTACAGCCGGCTGACGCAAAAGCCCAGCGTGTGCATGGCGGCGAGCGGTCCGGGTGTGATCAACCTCACCACCGGCATCGCCAACGCGCTGATCGATTGCTGCCCGGTAGTAGCAGTCGGCGGCTCGAGCCCGATTGGCCAGAACGGCCGCCAGGTTTTCCAGGAGATTGACCAGCTTGCTATTATGAAGCCATGCACCAAATGGGCAGATCGCGTCTACAACCTCAAGCGCATCCCCGAGCAGGTGAATGTCGCTTTCCAGAAAGCGATGAGCGGCAAGCCGGGCCCGGTCTATATCGATTTTCCCGGCGATGTCCTTTACGCCAAGATTCCCGAAGAACAAGTCGACTGGAGTCTTTCCGGCCGGCCGCCGTTAAACGCACGCCCACACGGCGATCCAAACAAGGTTGATGCGCTGGTCGACGCGATCGCCAAGGCGCGCCAGCCGATCATCCTGTCCGGCAGCGGCGTGATCTGGTCCCAGGCCTGGTCAGAACTGCAGGAGTTCGTCGAAAAGACTGGCATTCCGTTCTACACCACCCCGCAGGGCCGCGGCGTCGTGCCGGACGATCATGAATATTCATATCTGACGATGCGCTCCTCAGCGTTCCGCGACGCCGATCTGATCATCATCGTCGGCACGCGTATGAACTACATAATCGGTCACGCGGCACCGCCGCGCTTCAACGTCAGTGCCAAGATCGCGCGTATTGATATCGATGCCGATGAAATCGCCACAGCGCCACGCAGGGTCGATATCGGCATCGTCGGCGATTGCAAAGCGGTGCTACGCCAGCTTATCGACGCGAGCGCCAAACGCGTTAATGCGGATCATTTCTCCGCATGGCGTCGAACGCTGTCCGACGGCGAGACGGCAAAACGCCAGGCGCCAGGTGCCAACAAGCCGATGGACGAGATGCCGATCCATCCGCTGCGGCTGTGCGACGAGATTAAGAACTTCATGCAGCGGGACGCCATCCTGGTGGTTGATGGTCAGGAAATCCTGAACTACGGCCGTCAGTCAATGCCGACCTTTGCGCCCGCCCATCGCCTCAACTCCGGACCGTTCGGCACAATGGGCGTCGGACTGCCGTTCGGAATCGGTGCCAAGATCGCTAAGCCCGACAAGCAGGTCATCGTCGTGCACGGTGACGGTTCGTTCGGCCTCAACGCACTCGAACTCGACACTGCCGTGCGCCACAGCATTTCGATCCTGGTTGTGGTCAGCCTCAACGGCGGCTGGACTGCAGACCCGGATCGCGACAAGCCCGGGCGCAATCTAGGCTATACGCGCTTCGACAAGATGGCTGAAGCGCTCGGCTGCTACGGTGAATACGTTGAGCGACCCGACGAAATCCGCCCGGCTTTAGATCGTGCCCAACGGGAGGTCGATCGTGGCTCGGTCGCGCTCGTCAACGTCAAGACCGACGACCGTGCCCGCGCCGGCACCGTGACATTCGCCCAATATGCCACTTGAGTGTCACCGATCAGAACGGCATCGTCTTCGCACTGCTCGCCCCGACACTATTCTTTGCCGATCCGGCGCCCGTGCGCTCGATGCAATGGTTGTCACTGATGGCGTTGGGAGTGTTCAACACCGCCGTTATGCTAATGCTTTACCTTTATGCTCTGAAACGCATCTCAGCCAACACGTGCAGCGGCTTCGTGGCACTGGAGCCGATTTACGCCATCGTCTTTGCTGCGTTGCTCTTCAATGAACCGGTGACCCCTTGGATCGTCGTTAGCATCGTTCTCATTGTTGGCGCATCCCTAACCTTGCTGAAGATCGAAAAACAGCCGCTGCCCCCTGCCGTATGACGCGCCCACCGAATTCGAGCTAGCGATCAATCTCAAGACGGCTAAGGCACTTGGTCTTTCCGTGCCGTCATCGCTTCTCGCGAACGCAGACGAAGTATCGAATGGGTTCCCATGTCCGCTATTGGCCCAAAGCGGACATCCTTAGTCGCACCGCACATGTCCGCTTTCGGGGGGGGTAAAGCGGACATCGGACCTTCGCATCCGCGATTGAATACAATCAGACCTGCGTTTGCCCGCTGGGGCAAATCAGATCGTTATAGGCTGTCTACTACTTTGCAGGCGCCGCCTCTGTGACCGTCGTTCCTTCGACGTTGGTCTTTTCACTTTGCTTATTGGCCTCGTTCAAGAGGCTGCCGATTACACCCGCGCGTTGCTCTTGCTTGGCCTGAGTTTCTCGCGCTTTCTCCAACTCAGCGAAGTACTTGTAGTCGATTTCCCAGCACATGGGATCCTCCATCGGTGATGGAACCGGGCCATGATAACGCAAGACAAACCACACTAAAAGATGAGACTGCGAAATAGCAGACAGGACTAGTGCTGCAGCCGCTGATGTTTTGTCGAAATGAAAATATGAAACCACCTAAGTGTTTGATTTATTGGTGGGCGCACAAGGACTCGAACCTTGGACCCGCTGATTAAGAGTCAGCTGCTCTACCAACTGAGCTATGCGCCCGGAATGCCGCGGCAGAAATTGCGCCTGGCGCGCGTGGCTTAGCAAAGGCGCCCGGCAGTGTCCAGCCGCAGTGCAGTTTCAAGTCCTCGGAGAACAAAGCAAAAGCCGCCGGACATGTCCGGCGGCCTTCTGGGCGGCGTCGCGCATCGGGGAGATTGCGTTGGACACCGTCCGCTTGGCGTGAAACTTACTGCGGTTGCCGGTCGCCACCCATCCGGCCACCGTCGCGTCCGCGATGCTGCCACATGTGCCCGCGATTGCCGCGCCAACCCTGCCGGTCGCCGAGCCGGGCGAGCATTACGAAGCGATGCTTCTGCGACTCGTCGAGGCTTTTGTAGAGGGGACCAGCTGCGTCTGCGAGCTTCTTCAACCCAGCGGCACGCTGGCCCATCACCTCGGCGCGCGTGTTAAGGCGATCGATCGGATCTTTCGGAGCGTCGGCATTGGCGCGCGCAGCAAAGCGATCCAAGCGCTGCTTGGCGAGATCGCGCAGAGCGGCTTCGACCGGCGGCCACAGTTTTTCCTGATCGGCAGAGAGCTTCAACCCGGCATGAAGCGCGGCGATGCGCGCGTCACCAAAGGCCGCGATGTCCGCCGCATCCGGGCGCCAGCGCTGCGTGCGCTGGAAATCATCTGAACTTTTTTGCGCATAGACAAGTGACGAACCAGCAATCGCAAGCGCTGTCGTTCCGGCGAGAACTGCTTTCCACATGGCCACCTCCAATGGCGTTACCTGTACCGCCAAGTAGAGGAGTGCGCCTTCGTCTTATCAAGTTAAAGTTTGGACAGAAAGTTACAGCAGTGCAATGTTCATTCGTTATCGAAGAACGCCCAGCGTTTGCGGCAACCAAAGCGAAATTTCAGGGATATAGGTAACCATAAACAGGAAGATCAACATCGCGCACAGCCAAGGCAAAACGGCAATAGTGATTTCGCTGATCCCCATTTTCGCGATGCCGCTACCAACGTAGAGATTAAGCCCCACCGGCGGATGGCAGAGGCCGACCTCCATATTGACCACCATGAGAATGCCGAGGTGAATCGGGTTCACGCCCAGATTGAGGGCGAGAGGAAACAATATCGGCGCCATGATCAGTAGGATCGATGACGGATCCATCACGTTGCCAGCCAGCAGAAGAATGACGTTAACGACAAACAAGAATACCCACACGCTGAAATGCTGCTCGACAATCCAGGCGGCCATTACCTGTGGGATCTGCTCATGAGTCATCAGAAAAGAGAACAGCACCGCGTTGGTGATGATGTAGAGCAGCATCGCACTCAGATTGGCGGCATTCAGCAACACCTTCGGAACTTCGCTGAGCTTAAGCTCTCGGTACACGAACACCGTGATCACGAAGGAATAGACCGCCGCGACCGCGGCAGCCTCCGTCGGAGTAAAGATCCCGCTGTAAATGCCACCCAGCACGAGGACGACCAGCATTAATCCCCAAATGCCGTCATGCAGTGCATGGAGGCGCTCACGCCAAGTTGCGCGAGGCAAACGTGGATAATTCTTGCGCCACGCAATGAACCAGGTAACCGAAGCCAGCATAAAAGCGAGAATGATGCCGGGCACGATACCAGCCATGAACAGCGTCCCGATCGAGGTATTGGTCGAAACGCCGTACAGCACCAGGATGATCGACGGCGGCACCAGGATGCCGAGCGCGCCTGATGTCGTAACCACACCTGCTCCGAACCTCTTTGGAAAGCCCTGCTGAACCATCGCAGGGAGGATAATCGAGCCGATCGCCGCAACCGTCGCCACGCTCGAACCGCAAATGGCAGCAAATAGCGCACAAGCAGCAACCCCAGCCAACCCGAGTCCGCCGGGCCAGTGCCCTACAAGCGACGTCGTAAAGTGGATCATGCGTCGCGCGACGCCACCACGCGTGAGGAACGACCCCGCGAGAATAAAAAACGGTATTGCCATGATTCCGAAATTGTCGAGACCACTGAACAATTTCAGGCCGACGCTCTCGATGGGCACCCGTGTCATCGTGAACAAGAACGTGAGCACGGTGAGCCCGAGCGAGATGGAGATCGGCATACCCGTTAGCATCAGGGCGAAAAGCAGCCCGAATATCAGCAGCGCACTCATCGCGCGCCTCCGACATGCGGGTCCACCGAATGGCCGTCGAGCATTTCAACGCCTTCGACATGGGCTTGATCGTGATGCGGCAACCGGTTGGTCCAATAGAATGCCCAAGCAACCTGCAGGAAGCGAAAGCACATCAAATAGGAACCGAGCGGTATGCACAGATAGACAAGCCAACTGGGGATCTCCATGTCGGGAGAGACCTGATCGGTCGGATAAAGCTCGATGACGAACTTGGCTCCCATGGTGCCGACGATCGCGGTGAACAGTGCGCCACAAAACAGCGCGAACAGGACCACTCTTTTCCGCCAGACCTGATCGAGCATATTGATGAGAACATCGACGCCCACGTGGATGCCAGTCCGTACGCCGTAGGCTGCGCCGAACTTCGCCATCCAAATGAACATGTAGATGCAGAGTTCCTGCGCCCAAGTCAGGTTGATGTTGTAGACGAATGGGTAGAGTAACGGCACGCCCACCGCGAAGCGCTGCACGACAGCAACGAAAATGATCAGCGTGGCCGCGGCCATGAGGCTGGCGATCAGTATTTCTTCCAGCCGATCTAGAATGCGCAAAAACACGTAAGCCTCACGAGCCCGGGGGTGATGCACTCCCCCAGCGGCCGGAGATTCCAAATTTAAAGAGCACAGCCCCCGCTGTCGCTCACAGGAAACGCTTCCGGAATCCCCACCTCTGGAAATGAAGCGAAGTGAGCCTCGGCCTTATCAGGCCGGGGCTCTAAAATCGTCAGTTTGTTACGCCGCCAGCTTCTTTCTGGAATTCTTCGATGATGCCTTTGCCAAGTCGGCCTGCCATTTCGTTGTAGACCGGCAGCATGGCTTTGCGCATCGCTTCGTTCTCGGCAGCAGTCGGAGTGATGATCTGCGTCGTGCCGGCCTTCTTGATGGCCTCGAGCGCCTCTTCATTTTCTGTTTTCGAGACATTGTTGCCGTACACAGTTGCGTCGTTCATCGCCTTTTCGAGCTGGGTGCGGATGTCGGGCGGCAGCCCCTCCCAGAACTTCTTGTTCACTACGACGACATAGCCGATGTACCCGTTGTCGGTCATTGTCATGTACTTCTGCACTTCGTGCATCTTTTGTGTGTAGATGTTCGAAGCTGTGTTCTCCTGGCCATCAACCACGCCAGTTTGCAATGCCTGATAGACGGCGTCGAAACCCATCACCTGCGGGGTCGCACCGAGCGCGCGGAATTGCGCCTCGAGCACCTTCGACGACTGAATGCGGAACTTCAGCCCTTTGAAATCTGCTGGCACGCGCAGCGGCTTGTTGGCGGTCATTTCCTTGAAGCCGTTGTCCCAATAGGCCAAGCCGATCATGCCTTTGGGTTCGAGAAGCTTGAGCAAGCTCTTGCCAAGCGGTCCGTCCGTGACTTTGCGCAGCGCAACGCGGTTCGGGAGGATGTAAGGCAAGTCGAAGACTTCGAACTCCTTGATTCCGATCGGACCGAACTTGGAATTCGAGGGCGCCAGCATTTGCACTGCGCCAAGCTGCAGGGCTTCCAGTTCCTCCTTGTCCTTGTAGAGGGTGGAGTTGGGATAGACCTCAACTTTGACCTTGCCGTTGGTGTACTGCTCAGCCAATTCCTTGAATTTGTCGGCTGCCTTGCCCTTCGGCGTATTGGCGGCGACCACGTGACTGAATTTGATCACGATCGGCGCCTGCGCTGAGACCGCAGCGGGGGCCATGAAAATGGCGGCCGCAGCCGCCGCGAGAAGCCACTTGCGCATAGGCGTATTCCTCCAATTCGTCGGTCGAAACCGGCTTTTGCCGTGTTTTTCTACCAATCAGACTGACACCAAACCGAGGTCCCGGCAAGTAGACCTGTCGCCAAGACTGTTTAGACCTATTGCCAATACTTAACGTGCGCAGGCGTCAAACGCTGCGCACGGAAAGCATCAAGGCGGGAGACTGGGGCGAAGCGATGCCGCGTCAATTATCGCAGTGCGGCGACCACCGGCCCCAGGCCCATTTCCTGGGCGAGGCCCTGTGCGGCACGCATCTGTTCGGCATCGAGTGTGCCGATCAAGGGACGCGCGGCGACCGCGAGCCGCTGGACGGCAGAGCTGTTGAGCACAACCGTTACGACGCGGTTGCTGAGGCGACGCATGAACCCTGCCGAGTCGGACGATGAGTTTTGCCTACGCGCGAGTTCACGCAACGCTGTCTCGACTGGCGCCCAATAAGGCTCCTGAGCCGGGGTCAGTTTGAGCACACTTTTGATACGCGAAATATTGATTGAGGCGTGTGCCCCATTGGACCCGGCGATTTCCATCGCGCGCGCCTGCGAACCACCACTTGGCAACAAGCCGATCATCGCGAGCGCGAACACGCCCGCGCATAGAAGCTTTTTCATTACGTTGAGTCCCCAATGAGTGGGTTGTGGGTGGCCACGTACCCGCCAATTTTGCCCCGAAAGCGAACGAAATGCGGACAAAATGTGATTTTATGATTTCCAAATGGAACCAAATACCGTGTTCATGAATATCGCGCCCGCTTTGGGCGCGATATTCATCGTTAATGCATAGCTCAGCCGACGTCTGTCGAGTGTATTCGCCGTTCGACTGAGGGCACCTTGTTGCGCTTGCTGGTGAGCTTATTGAGGGCACCCAGATAGGCTTTTGCCGATGCCACCAGCGTGTCCGGGTCGGCGCCCTTCGCAGTAAACGAACGGCCGCTTTCCGAAAGCCTGACCGACACTTCCGCCTGGGCATCGGTGCCGCCCGTGACGGCATGCACTTGATAGAGCTCCAGCGTCGCCTCGTGCGGGACGAGCGTACGGATCGCTCGGAAGATGGCGTCCACCGGACCGTTGCCAGTCGACTGGGTGGTGACGTGCTCACCATCAATGTCGAGCGTCAGCGTCGCGGTTTGCGGTCCCATTGTGCCGGCGATCACCGTGAGCGACAGCACCTTGATGCGGTCGTGAGCGTGGGCGATTTCCTCATCGACCAGCGCTTCGATATCCTCGTCGTAGATCTGCTTCTTGCGGTCAGCCAACGTCTTAAAGCGGACGAAAGCATCCTCAAGCTGATTGCTGGCGAGTTCGTAGCCCAGCTCCTCGAGTTTGTGAACGAAAGCGTGGCGCCCCGAATGCTTTCCCATTACCAGTGAGGTTTGTTTCACGCCGACTGAATCCGGCGTCATGATTTCGTACGTTTGCGCATTCTTGAGCATGCCATCCTGGTGGATGCCGCTCTCGTGTGCGAATGCATTCCGTCCGACGATCGCCTTGTTATACTGCACCGGAAACGACGTCGCTGCCGCGACGAGTTTCGATGCGCGCGTCAGCAAGGTCGCGTCGATGCCGCAGTGGAACGGCAACACGTCGTTGCGGACCTTCATGGCCATGACCACTTCCTCGAGTGCGGCGTTGCCAGCACGCTCACCGATGCCATTGATGGTGCATTCGATCTGCCGCGCGCCGGCTTTTACGCCTTCGAGGGAATTGGCAACGGCCATGCCGAGATCATTGTGGCAATGGGTCGAGAAGCGGGCTCTGTCAGCGTTAGGCACGCGCGTGCGCAACATCTCAATGAGGGCGAAATATTCCTCGGGGACCGTGTAGCCGACGGTGTCGGGGATGTTGATCGTTGTTGCCCCGGCGTTGATCGCCGCCTCAACGCAGCGGCAGAGAAAGTCGTGATCAGTGCGAGTGGCATCTTCAGCAGACCATTCGACATCATCCGTATGGCCCCGTGCACGTGTGACCTGGGCAATCACCATCTCGTAGACTTCGTGTGGCTCCTTCTGGAGCTTGTATTTCATGTGCACGGGCGAGGTCGAGATGAACGTGTGGATCCGCTTGCGCTTCGCCGGCTTGATCGCCTCCGCGCAACGATCGATGTCCTTGAAGGCTGCGCGCGAAAGACCGCAGATTACTGCTTTCTTCGATCGCTGTGCGATCTCCTGCACGGCGGCGAAATCGCCATCGGAGGCGATCGGAAAGCCGGCTTCGATGATGTCCACGCCCATGTCGTCGAGGAGCTCGGCAACTTCGAGCTTTTCCTCGTGCGTCATGGTTGCCCCGGGACATTGCTCACCGTCGCGCAAGGTGGTGTCGAATATGACGACGCGGTCCTTCTCGGACTTTGTCTGGGTAGTCATGGAATTGATCCTTCTCGTCAAAATGCGCCGCTTGGGCGCTCTATGGGTTCTCTGTCAGATCCCCCGAGTGCCCAGGCACATATGCCCAGTCGGCCCTCAGGGGCGGATAAGGAGAAGGAGCGTGCACAGAATGAGGGAGGCCGCGGAGCCGGCGTATCCCGCCGTCCGCCCGATCGCGCGAATATTCCTGCGCGTCGACATGGAATGTTCCCTCATCTCGTCGGTTAACTTGACGGGTCTTGGTAAAGCCCGAGTTAACCGGCCTGCTTTTAGCGGAAAGGGCCAGTCCAAATCAAGCGCGCCCGCAACTGCCACAGTCTACTGCCAATTTGCGCCCAGAGGGTCCATGGAACCGACAGGATGAGCACTCTCAATCGGCGAACCTGGGTAAGATCCGCGGTGTCCCTCGTGGCGTTCATGGCCATGCTGTTTTTACCCGCGGGCACGCTTCATTTTTGGCCGGGATGGCTCTACGGCTTCGTATTTGCTGCCTCGACAACCGCGAT
Source organism: Pseudolabrys sp. (assembly GCA_051986235.1). Classification (GTDB taxonomy): domain Bacteria; phylum Pseudomonadota; class Alphaproteobacteria; order Rhizobiales; family Xanthobacteraceae; genus Pseudolabrys. Next base: position 235,080 of record JBPYDR010000056.1, on the reverse strand, counting down.
CAGCGTGTATTTTCTAAAACACGACCCCAAGCTCGTTGAACGCCGCATGAAGGTTGGCCCGGCGGCCGAGCAAAGACCCGCGCAGAAAATCATCATGGCGATTACTCTGGCAGGCTTCATATTGCTGATCGTCCTGACCGGTCTCGACTACCGCTGGCACTGGTCATCTGTGCCGACCTGGTTCGTGTTTGCCGCCAACGCTGTGCTGGCGTTGAGTTTTGCGATTTTTTTCAGTGTGCTCAAGCAGAACAGCTATGCGGCATCGACAATCAGAGTTGAAGCGGATCAGCCGGTCGTCTCGACCGGCCTCTATGCAATCGTGAGGCATCCGCTCTACTCGGGTGCGCTGCTGTTGCTGCTCGCCACCCCCCTCGCATTGGGATCTTATTGGACCTTGCTAGTCGCCTTCGCGTTGATACCCGTGCTGCTCTGGCGACTACTCGACGAAGAGCGCTTCCTGAAACAGAACTTGCCCGGCTACGCGGATTACTGCCGTGCCACCCGCTTCAGGCTGATCCCCATGATCTGGTAGTCGCGAACTATTCGCGGCCGAACCGCGACGCCAGGAACATGATCGCGTAGCTCGGCATGGCAGGATCGAAATCGCCGGGGCCGCGCACGATACGGATATCAGCCAGTTCCGGCCTTTCGTCGGTTGCGAGATTCTCCAGAATCCGTTCGCGGAGCACGGTGGCCGTTTCATTCGAGCGCAAGACTTTGATCTGTGCGATCAGAGCACCGTCGACTGCCGTGGTCCAACCTGGTTCAGCGTCAAAGGCTGTCATATCGAGACCGGTTTCTTCCTTCAGTTCGCGGCGCAAGCTCAAGCCGAGATCAACTTTGCCATTGACAATGATGCCCGGATCGGGCGTGCCGCAGGGAAAATAGACTCTCCCTCCGTTGAACGTGTGTGAGCCCATGACGCCGAGCAGAAACGCTCCGTCAACCGACATGATCGCCGCCGCGCTGAAACAATCCCCTACGCCTGCAGCCGGCCGGTCCCAATGGCACCAGGCGGAAAAACTCGCATAGTCCGTTTCCAGATATTGGCCGCGAAGAACGCCATTCTCGACGGCGCGGTCGTACATCAGCAGAACGCGGCCGTTCCAGACATCCGGCTTTTCACGCTTAAGCGCGTTGAAATACGCGTCGATCTCTGTCCGCCGTTCGTCCGCAAAAGCCCAGAGCTTTGGCGCGAAACAAAGATCAAGACTGTCGATGTGAAAGACCCGTGGTGTTTGCATCATCACACCAGCGCTTCGGCCGTGAAGACGCGACTTGGCTTCACGATCTCGTCCTGTGCGGCCACCAACTGAATTTCCCGCGCACCACTTTCCGCGGTTTTCGCCAGTACCCCGAATATGGCCGAAACTGCTGACGAAAGCGCCTCAGCCAAATTCGGTTCTTGCAGATAGTGCGCGAAAAACAATGCAGCAATTACATCGCCCGCGCCGTCCACGACCAGTGGCAGTTTCGGTGTGCGCACAATGAAACATCCACTGGCATCTGACGCGAGGAGATCGATGGAATCCGCAGGCGTCTCGTCTGTCAGCAAAGAGGTGACCAGAATTGTACTGGGTCCGAGATCATGCACCGCTTTTACAGCGTCACGCGTTTGCCACAACGTCTTGCTGGCGCGTCCACTGAGGTAGTCCAGTTCGAACTGATTGGGCGTGATGATGTCGGCGGCGGGCACGGCCTTGTTCCTCATAAATTCGGGGATACCCTCGCGTACAAAAATTCCGCGGCCGACATCGCCGATCACAGGATCGCAGCAATACTTTGCACCCGGATTGGCCCGTCTGACGGTCGCGAGCGCTTCAAGTATAGCCGCGCCTATTTCGGCGGAGCCCATATAGCCGGAGAGAACACCACCGCACTCGCCCAGAACGCCGCGTTGTTCAATGCCTGCGACAACCTCCCCGATCATGCCCGCATCGAAGACTTGGCCCTTCCAGCTCCCGTAACCGGTGTGGTTGGAGAATTGTACGGTGTGAACAGGCCAGACTTCGACACCCATTCGCTGCAGCGGGAATGTGGCAGCGTCATTGCCAACGTGGCCGTAAGCCACGTGCGACTGTATTGAGAGTATGTTCATCGCGGGCGGCGGTCTGCGTTCGTCGACTCAAGATGCGAATGGCCGGGACAAGCCGGCCATCACGCAAATTTGCGGGTTTGATCCGGCTGCGAACGGTCACCTACTTCATCCCGGTCGTCTTGTTGGCAGCGTCGACATACTTGTTTGTGTAGGTCTTTGACAGATCGATATTTGCCTTCGCGACATCCGGCGATGATTGACTGAAGACTGCGAGCACCGCTGCCGCCCCTTTCGGGTCCATTCGGCCGGTCTCCGAATACATCGGCAACGTATTCTTGAGAGCCGCGACATAGAGCGCCTTGTCCTTGCCGACGAGATTTTCCGGCATTTTGTCGGCGACCTCTTCCGGCGTATGCGTATGGATCCATTTCAGCGTAGCGATAATGGCATTCGTCAGAGCCTGCACTTCCTTTTCGTGCGTGGCGATCCAATCCGCCCTCGTGTAGAGCGCGCCGCCTGGATACTCGCCACCGAACACAGACAGCGTGTCTTTCTGGCTGCGCGTATCGCTGAGGATCTTGAGCTGCTTGTCCTGGCCCTGCAGGATGGTGACCGCCGGATCGAGCATGATTGCGGCATCGACCGTGCCCTGCTCCATGGCCGCGACCGCGGTAGCGCCGAGTCCGACGCCGATGACGCCAACAGAGTTCGGATCCACTCCGTTCTTGCTCAGCATGTATTTGAGGAAGAAATCAGTGGACGACCCAGGAGCACTGACACCGATCTTTCTATTGGCGAGGTCCTTGATCGAGTTGATTTCCGACGAATGCTTGGGGGACACCACAAGAGCAAATCCGGGGAAGCGATCATAGACTACGAAGGACTGCAGGTGCTGGCCTTTGGCGGCGAGATTGACGCAATGGTCGAAATAACCGGAGACAACATCGGCGCTGCCGCCAATAACGGCCTTGAGTGATTCGGAACCGCCCTTGAAGTCGACGATCTCGACCTTGACGCCCGCCTTTTCATATTCACCGAGCGCTTGCGCCAGCATCGTGGGCAGGTAGCACAGGCATGAACCGCCGCCGACGGCGAGGGTGATTTTGGACTGCGCAAGCGCGAGGCCACTCGACAACAAGAGCGCGGCCAATGTCGCGGCGAGCCGCCGGAACAAAGTGGGCATTATGTCCTCCGTTTTCTGCACAAGGCCTCTTCGCAGGCCAATTCGGGCGAGACGATAGGCCAGAGTGGCGAGGATGCCTAGAGCCTGCTGTCAACGGCGGTCGGCCGCCAGACCAGAAGACGCTTCTCGACAATACTGACGCCGCCATCGATCAGAAGCACGAAAGCCGCAAGCACAAACATGCCTGCAAAAACACCCGCGACGTCGAAGACCCCTTCGGCCTGCTGAATGAGATAGCCAAGGCCCGCCGCCGCGCCGAGGTACTCGCCCACAACCGCGCCCACCACGGCAAAGCCCACCGACGTGTGCAGCGAAGAGAACATCCATGACAATGCCGACGGCCAATAGACGTGCCGCATCAGCTGTCGCTCGCTCATGCCAAGCATTCGCGCGTTCGCCAGCACGGTCGGGCTGACTTCCTTGACGCCTTGATAGACGTTGAAGAAGACAATAAAAAAAACGAGCGTGACACCCAGCGCGATTTTCGACCAGATGCCGAGACCGAGCCAAAGCGCAAAGATCGGCGCCAGCACGACGCGCGGAAGTGCATTTATCGCTTTCACGTAGGGATCGAACACTGCGGCCGTTCGCGGTTGGCGTGCAAACCAGAATCCGACCAGCACGCCACCGATCGAGCCGATCACGAACGCAAGGATCGATTCGATCAGTGTGACCCAGAGATGCTTCCAGATAACGCCACTCGCGAACCAGGCGACAATCTGTTTTGCGACATCAACCGGATTGGAAAAGAAGAATGGGGGCAGGAGCACTTTGCCGAAAATGGGATAGGTGGTGAGCACATACCAAAGTGCAATGCTCACTACCGCCACCAGCACCTGCAACAGGAGGAGATTGATGCGGGACATTGCGATCAAAATCCTCCTCGTTGCACGCGCTTGGCAGAACGTCAGTAAGGGTTACGGAATAGGCCGACCATGCCTGCGGCGCCCTTGGTGTGACCGTTAAGTTTTTCCAGCAATTCCAACCTGGTCAGACCTGGCGGGAGCGCTTTCGGATCGAGATCGGTCGCCACGATGATGAATGTATAGTGGTGGGGCGCACCTGGCGGTGTGCACGGCCCCACGTAGAAATCCTTGCCCGCAGTTCCTTTACCGCCAACGTACTTATCGGACGGTTTGCTGGTTTCGCCCTCAGCAAAAGACGTGACCGACGCAGGGATGCCATACGCGTGCCAATGGTCGACACCGAGGCCGCCGCGGCCTTCAGGGTCGGTCATGATGAGTGCATAGCTCACCGTGCCGGCGGGTGGATTCTTCCATTCCAAAGCCGGTGAGACATTTTCACCCACGCAGTTCGGATTGGTCTTGATGTCGCCAGCCATCTTCTTCGGCAGCAGGGTTCCGTCCTTGAAGGACGAAGAACTCAGCGTGAAGGGGTCGGCCGCAAAAGCGTTTCCGGCCAACAGTATAGCGCCGCTTGCGACGGCGAACATGTAACGTATTCCCGGCATTGCGTTTCTCCCATTGATGTTGTTGGGCACCGTCAGGACGAACAAAGCTAGCTCCGTAAAATTCCATCTGCATCAGGCTCGCTCGCTTTGGGCGTAGCCCTTGAGCACCTCGGCTTTCAGCTTTTGCCAGATGTTGCGATGGAGTTCATGGAACACCAGATCGAGCTTGACCTCAGATGTATCGCGTGGACGCGCGAGGGGGACGCGCCAGTCCCCAATGATGCGTGCTGCCGGCCCCGCCGACATAATGACCACTCGATCGGAGAGCGCGATTGCTTCTTCCAGATCGTGGGTCACGAAAAGCACCGCCTTGCGATCGGCGGTCCATAGATCGAGCAGCAGGTTGCCCATGATCTGGCGCGTCTGCGCATCGAGCGGCCCGAATGGCTCGTCCATAAGCAAGATTTTTGGATCTCGGATTAATACTTGGGCCAAGCCGACGCGCTTCCGCTGGCCGCCGGACAACATATGCGGATAGCGATCCGCGAATGCGGCGAGCCCAACACGCGCAAGCCATTCCTTCGCTCGTCCACGAGCGTCGGCCGCAGGTGTGCCGGATGTCTCGAGGCCAATTGCGACGTTCTCGACCGCGGTCTTCCAGGGAAAGAGTGCATCGGCTTGAAACAAATAGCCGGCCTGGCGATTCAATGTGGACAGCGAACGGCCGAAAATATTGACAGCACCTGCGGCCGGCGCAAGCAGTCCGGCGGTGACGTTGAGCAAAGTCGACTTGCCGCATCCAGTGGGCCCGACGATCGCCACGAATTCACCATCGGCGACATGAAGCGTCGCACGTTCGACAGCCGTGTAGACGCCCCCGTCCGCCAGACGGAATGCGACTACGACGTCATCGAGTGCGACTGCTACGTCTGATGTGCGCGTATTGTGAATATTGGACGCAGCCACGGCGGCGCTTTCCGCCATGTTTCCTCTCCAGCATATTCTTGGCTGGCAAACTATCTGGACAGCGGGAACTTGCAAAGGCCGCCAGTCAGAGCCCCTTGATGAGCCCCGCGTCGATCAGCAGACGGTTGAATCGGCGCGCCTCGGCTCCGCCGGCGCAGCGGTAGAACAGCCCGTGACAACGCCGAAGAATATTCTTCTGTTCGGCGAACGACGGATCAAGTGGCACGCCCGCCGCTTCCTGCACCAGCAAGGGCAAATAAGGCGCATCGAGGGTCTTAAGCGCCGACGACAGATCGACAGGCCTGAAGTTCACCGTGTCGATCGCGTAATAACTCGTGTAGTAGCGCGGATCGAAGGTTTCGAGCAACCGCGCAATGGCTGGTTCGCCGAGCGACGGGTCGATGATACGATATGCAAATTCTGGCTGATGATCGCCAAAGCGAACGATCAGGAACGAATCGGTCGGGAAGTCATGCTTGAGTCGGGCAAGCAGCGCGGAATAATCCTGCGCGCTCAACGTCTGCCGCCTTATGTATTCGTCGATATTCGGAGCATTGCCGAGCGCGCGCCAGTTCGGCGTGATTTCCGGGCGATAGGTGAAGTCCCACGGGAAATGATTGGCGGCTGTGTAGACGAACAGGAATAAAGGACCATTGCGATGTTCGCGCGCGATGATGTTGGTTGCCTGGTCGAAGTAAAAACTGTCGCGTTCGAGCCCGCGCGTACCCAAGTCTTTCATGTCGAGGTAGCGCTCGATACCAGCGGTCGTCTGAAAGCCGCGTGAACCAAGAAACGCTCCGTAGAAGGGATACAGGCTGAAAGTCTTGTAACCACATCGGCCCAGTGCGTTCGGCAAGCCGCGCGCGACGTGACCCGAGGCGATGCGCGTCACCGACGTGGCGAAGCGGCCATAGGAGCGCGCCGACAAGCCAGTCAGCACATTGTACTCGGTAAACCAACTCGGACCGCCGGCACCTTCGACGATGAGTTTACGCGCGACGCCGTCGAACGACTGGAAATGTCGCTGGTAGCCCGGTGGAACGATCATGCCAGGCGCAGCGGTTATGTCGAAGCTCGACTCGTCGTGGAGCAGAATGATGTGCGGAAGTTTTCCAGCCGGATTGCATGCCGCGGCAGGCGCCTTCAACCGATCGGTGACGACGGCGTCAGATTCCAGAAGACCGTGGGTTGCGAACTCGTAGATCGCATCGACGCCGGAGCGCGCGAACTTCGATACATAGTCCCGGTTGAAGAATTCGCCGTAAAGGTCGGCGGGATAGGCCATCGACAAGACGACCAGCGTGCCCATGCACAGGGCGCCGCCGAGCGCACTCGTGCGCAGACGAATACGGAAAGGATCGATGCGCCAAAGGAGCGCCAGTAGCGGAATTGCCACCAGCACGCCCACGACGACCGGCCCGCGCAAGCGCGGCATGATCGTAAAGAGAAAGGCCGACGTATCGGGGTCGATGACCATCAGATCGACGAAGTTCGCCGTCATCATCAACTTGTCGTACTTGAACTGCGACAGCAGGATCAGCGCGACGACCATCCCGAGCGAGAGAAAAGCCGCTATCGAAGGTCGCCGCAGCACGGCCAGCCAGAAAAAATTCAACAGCGCCCAGGTGACCAGGAAAGTCGCCTTGGTCGCCAGATCGAGCTCGGTCGCGGTCATCACGACGAGCGCGCTGAGATGCAAAAGTGCGATGACCACGAGCGCCAAAGCATCGCGGCGCGAGATCGCCTCGGCAGGCGCAAGTCGGCTGAGCAGTGCGGACGCAACGGACAACATGGCTCAAGACGGCCCTGCCCGGCTGCGATCCTCTCTTTATCCCCAGCGCACGGCCCGCCGTCATAAGACTGTAATCAAACGGTCATTGCAAGGTGTTGGGTCACCGCCGCCACGATTTTTCTGATGTTAACCAATGACATGCCTGTGCCCCTCCCCGAATTCCTCAGTTCCGCGCCATAGCCTTGCGTGCCATCATCCCGCCGATGACCTTTGACGCCCGCCTCGCCGACGCATGGTCGCGGTTACCAGACTATCTTGGCAGCCATGTGCTGGTGAGCCTCACCGCACTCGTCATTGGGCTGGGCATCAGCCTGCCCATCGCCATCGCCTCGAGGCACAGGCTCCTTCTCCGCGCGGTTCTGCTCGGGGCGGCAAGTGTGGTGCAAACCATTCCCGGGCTTGCACTTCTGGCCTTGTTCTACCCATTGCTACTGGCAATTGCCGCCTTATCAGAACGGGTATTCGGCAAGGGCTTCTCGGCCCTCGGATTTCTTCCGGCGGTGCTGGCGCTTGCGCTGTATTCAATGCTTCCGGTCCTGCGCAACACAGTCACCGGACTGAATGGGGTCGACGCACGCTTAAGCGAGGCTGCCCGAGTTGTTGGTATGCGGCCATGGCAGTTGCTTCGCGACATCGAACTGCCACTGGCTTTGCCGGTCATCATGGCGGGAATTCGCACCTCCGCCGTCTGGGTTATCGGCACCGCAACGCTCGCAACGCCAATTGGCCAGACAAGTCTTGGCAACTACATTTTTACGGGCTTGCAAACTCAGAACTGGGTCTTCGTCATTTTCGGATGTATCGCGGCAGCCGTTCTGGCGCTCGCAGTCGATCAGCTGCTGGCGCTGATACAAGCCGGCGTCACCCGCCGAAGCAGTGCGCGCACTTTGCTCGGCGCTTCGGGTCTCGTTGCCCTGACGTTAGCCGCATTGCTTCCCGGACTCGCGCGCCCGCACGGCGAATATGTGATCGGCGCAAAGACGTTTACCGAGCAATATGTGCTGGCGGCCTTGATCAAGCAGCGCCTCGAAGCGGTCGGACTCTCGGCTGAGCGTCGGCCGGGCTTGGGCTCAAACGTGCTATTCGATGCGCTGGCTTCGGGCGAAGTCGATGTCGCGGTCGATTACTCCGGCACTCTTTGGGCCAATCGCATGCAGCGCAAAGATGTGCCGGCGCGCGAGGAAATGCTCTCAGAGCTCTCACAGTGGCTCGCAACAACACCGCACATTCATATGGTTGGGCCACTCGGATTCGAAAATGCCTACACGTTGGCGATGACAAGAAAGAAAGCTGACGCGCTGAATATTCGCTCGATCGCCGATCTGGCGACTCATGCAAGTGAACTCAGTATCGCCGGCGACTATGAGATTTTTGCGAGACCTGAGTGGGCCTTGTTGCGCTCCGCTTACGGACTGAATTTTCGCAAGCAGCGACAAATGCAGCCGGAATTCATGTACAGGGCGGTTAGCCAAGGTGAGGTCGACGTGATCGCCGCCTATACGAGCGATGGCCAGATCGCGACTTACGACCTCGCCGTGCTTGCCGACCTCAAGCACGCGATCCCCTCTTACGACGCGATTCTGCTGGTCTCGCCCAAACGCGCCAAAGACGACAAACTGCTCGCCGCGCTGAAACCTCTGGTTGGCTCGATCGATGTCGAAACGATGCGCGAAGCAAATGCGCGCGCCTCCAATGAAACCGACACGCCGGACAGCGCGGCACGATGGTTGTGGGAGCACGTTGGGACGATGGCCGGGACGAGCCCGGCCACCCCAGCAGGAAACTAGTTCTTGCTCTTGTCGACCAGAGCGCGCTGCTTGATCCAGGGCATCATATCGCGCAGCTTGGCGCCTACCTGCTCGATCGGATGTTCGGCGAGCTTGGCGCGCGTGGCCTTGAACGAGGTCTGATTGACCTTGTTTTCCAGCATCCAATCTCTTGTAAATCGGCCGGACTGGATGTCGGCCAGGACGCGCTTCATTTCGGCCTTGACCTCAGGCGTAATCACGCGCGGACCGGAAACATACTCGCCGTATTCCGCGGTGTTCGACACCGAGTAGTTCATGTTGGCGATACCGCCTTCGTAGATGAGGTCGACGATCAGTTTCACTTCGTGCACGCATTCGAAGTAGGCCATCTCCGGCGCGTAACCTGCTTCGACGAGCGTCTCGTAACCGGCTTTCATCAGCTCGACGAGGCCGCCACACAGCACAGTCTGTTCGCCGAACAGGTCGGTTTCGCATTCTTCCTTGAAGGTCGTTTCGATAATTCCTGCGCGGCCGCCGCCGATTGCCGAGGCATACGAAAGGCCAAGGTCGTGCGCGTTGCCGGAAGCGTCTTTGTGGATCGCAACCAGGCAGGGCACGCCCGCGCCGCGCTGATATTCCGAACGCACCGTGTGGCCGGGCCCCTTGGGCGCGATCATCAGCACATCAAGGTCGGCGCGCGGCTCAATTAGATTGAAATGTACGTTTAGGCCGTGCGCGAACATCAGCGCCGCGCCGTCTTTCATATTTTTAGCGAGGTGATCTCGATAGATGTCGCCCTGTAGCTCGTCCGGCGTCAGCATCATCATCACGTCGGCCCATTTTGCCGCCTCGGCGACCTCCATGACTTTGAACTTTTCGGCTTCGGCCTTTTTCACGCCGGCCGAGGTCTTGCGCAGCGCCACCGCAACTTCTTTCACGCCGCTGTCGCGCAGATTGAGCGCGTGGGCGTGGCCCTGACTTCCATAGCCGATGATGGCGACCTTCTTGCCTTTGATCAGGTTCAAGTCGGCGTCGCGATCGTAGTAGACACGCATGGTACTTGGTCCTCTTGGTCTTTCGTTCGGCCAATAATCTGATGAAATTTCGGCGATTGCCCCGTCGCGGTGCTTCTAGGTCGCTCTGGCAGTCCGGGCAAGTCCCTTCGCTGACTTCGTTACTGTCGGTCCCGCTGCCGCTTGATCTGCATCCTGCCCGCATAAATCAGCGCAAAACCCGCAAGCAGGCAGCCGTATTTGATCACCTCCGGCAGCTTGGAGCCCTGCTCGAAGCAATAAGGGCGCGCACTGGCGAAACCGACGCTGATGCAGCGCGAACTGTCCACCGTGTAAGGCTTTAAGAATATGCCGAGGAGGATCAATGGGATCGCCAGGATGGTGAGACCCATCGCCTACATCCCCTCAGGTCCGCGCATGATGGCGGCGATGCCGGTACGCGCAACTTCGACGAGGCCAAGCGGCAGCATCAGACTGATGAACTGCTCGATCTTTTCGCTCGCCCCGGTGATTTCGAAGACGAAGCTTTCCGTCGTCGCATCGATCACGCGGGCCCGGAAGGCATCCGCCAGCCGCAGTGCCTCGACCCGGTTCTCGCCCTTGCCCTTGACCTTGACCATTGCGAGTTCACGTTCGATCGCATTGCCGGCGAGCGTCATGTCGACCACGTGATGCACGGGCACCAGTCGGTCGAGCTGGTTCTTGATCTGCTCGATCACCATCGGCGTACCTGTGGTGACGATCGTGATCAGCGACAGGTGCTGACGGTGCTCGGTTTCCGAAACCGTCAGGGACTCGATGTTGTATCCGCGACCGGCGAATAGGCCGATAACGCGCGCCAGCACGCCCGGCTCGTTGTCGACCAGCACCGAGAGCGTGTGGGTTTCCGACTTCTGCGCGGTCGGCGCCACAGGATAATGGCTTGTCGTGGGAGCGTTCATCACACCATCACCTTGCCTTCCTCGGTGATGGCTTCCTCGACGCTGACGCCGGCGTCACCGAGCAACATCTCATTGTGAGCGCGTCCCGACGGAATCATCGGGAAGCAGTTTTCCTTGGGATCGACCACACAATCGAAAATCACAGGCTTGTCGACGTCGATCATCTCCTTGATCGCGCGATCGAGATCGGCCGGCTTCTCGCAACGGATGCCGTGCGCGTGGTAGGCCTCGGCGAGTTTGACGAAGTCGGGCAAGGCCTCGCTGTAGCTTTCCGCATAGCGTCCGCCGTGCAGCAACTCTTGCCACTGCCGCACCATGCCCATGTAGTTGTTGTTCAGAATAAAGACCTTGATCGGTAGCCGGTACTGCACTGCGGTCGACAACTCCTGCATCGTCATCAGCACCGAGGCTTCGCCCGCGATGTCGATCACCAGCGATTTCGGATGCGCAAGCTGTACGCCGACTGAGGCAGGCAGGCCATAACCCATCGTGCCAAGCCCGCCCGAAGTCATCCAACGGTTCGGTTCATGAAAACCGTAAAACTGCGCCGCCCACATCTGGTGTTGGCCAACCTCGGTCGTGATGTAGGCGTCCCTGTCCTTGGTCAGCTCGTAAAGGCGCTGGATGGCGTATTGCGGCTTGATCACGTCGTTTGACGAACGATAGGCCAGCGACTTGCGCGCACGCCACTTGTCGATCAGAGCCCACCAGGCCTGCAATGATTTCTTGTCAGGATGGATTGCGCTGGTGCGCCACAATCGCACCATATCCTCGAGCACATGCGCGCAATCGCCGATGATCGGCACATCGACCTTCACGTTCTTGTTGATCGACGACGGATCGATGTCGATGTGAATCTTAATCGAACCGGGAGAGAATGCATCCAGTCGACCGGTGATGCGGTCATCGAAGCGCGCACCAACACAAATCATCACGTCGCAATCGTGCATCGCCATGTTGGCTTCGAGTGTCCCATGCATGCCGAGCATGCCGATCCACTTCGGATCAGCCGCCGGGAACGCGCCGAGACCCATCAGCGTGGACGTGATCGGATAGCCGGTGAGCTTCACGAACTCGCGCAGGAGATCGCACGCGGCCTTGCCGGAATTGATGACGCCGCCACCGGTGTAGAACAATGGGCGCTTGGCGTGCGCCATGAGGTCGATCGCCTGCTTGATCTTGTCCATGTCGCCCTTGAGCCTGGGTTTGTAGCCGGTGTGCGGGAAATCCTTCGGTTTGGAATAGACACCCTTGGCAAACTGGATGTCTTTCGGCACGTCGACGACAACCGGGCCCGGGCGGCCGCTCGACGCAATGTGAAATGCTTCGTGCAGGACACGCGGCAGATCCTCGATACGTTTGACCAGATAGTTGTACTTCGTGCACGGACGGGTGATACCGACCGTGTCGCATTCCTGAAAAGCGTCATTGCCGATCAGGTGCGTCGGCACCTGTCCTGTGATGCAGACAATCGGAATTGAGTCGCAAAGCGCGTCGGTCAGCCCCGTGACCGCATTGGTTGCTCCGGGACCGGACGTAACCAGCACGCACCCGACTTTGCCGGTCGAGCGTGCGTAACCTTCTGCGGCATGCACGGCGCCTTGCTCGTGCCTGACCAGAATATGGCGCACCTGGTTCTGCGAAAAAATCGCATCGTAGATCGGCAGCACAGCGCCGCCCGGATAGCCGAACACATGCTCGACGTTCTGGTCGGCGAGCGCCTGAATCACCATCTCGGCGCCGGTCATTTCCCGTGTCATGCCGCTTCCTTTCATGATCGTCGTCGTCTTATCCCGAAGAAATAAAAAAGGCCCGAAACGGGCCATGTCCGGACGCTTCCTGCGGCCCTGCTTAAGACCGCATCAGCGCCCGAACCCTTACTACAGTAATAATGTTGCGTAACATGGGCACCACCTGAACTTTCATTGCGCGGGTTTATAGGGGCTCCCCGCTGCCTGGTCAAGCCGTATTCGGCCTATCAGGGCCCGGAAAACTGGCTCTTTAGTGAAGAAATTGCGATTTCCGGGGTCTGCCAGGGCCAATCCTTCATTTGATTGCGAAACCAGGTGAGCTGGCGTTTCGCGTAGCGGCGGGTATCCATCACGGCCCCTGCGATCACGTCCTCAAGGGATATTTCCCCAGCGAGATGCCGCATCAGCCAAGGCACGCCATGCGCTTTCATCGCAGGCAGCGTTGGATCGAGGCCGCGCGCGGCAAGCGTTCTCACCTCGGCCAATGCACCCGCTTCAATCATCGTTGCAAACCGTTTCTCAATGCGACGCACCAGTTCCTTGCGTTCGCACGTGATGAACACTTTCGCGGCTCGTCCGGCATCCAGCAGTGGCGGCAGGCCTTCACGGTGCCAATCCGACAATGACCGGCCGGTTGCAAGCACGACCTCGAGAGCGCGCGAAATGCGCGAACGATCATTGACCGATATGCGTTGCGCTGACGCGGGGTCGAGCCGCACGAGTTCCACATAAAGTGCCGGCGGCCCTTCCTCACGCAGTCGGCGTCGCACGTCTGCTCGAATTGCCTCCGGGATTGAAGGAACGGCGGCGAGACCGGTTGTCAGCGCCTTGAAGTAAAGTCCGGTCCCCCCGACGAGAACGGGAACGCGGCCTTGCGCAATGACTTCGCCGAGGGCCGCTTCGACATCCCGGCACCAACGCCCGACGGAATAATCCTCTGCGGCGTCGATATGTCCGTAGAGTTTGTGCGGGATCCGCGTTTCGTCATCCGCAGTGGGACGTGCTGTAATAATGCGGAGGTCGCGGTACACTTGCATAGAGTCGACATTGATAATGACGCCGCCGAATTGCTCGGCGGCCTCGAGCGCCAGCGCTGACTTGCCGCTGGCGGTCGGTCCTGCAATAAGCACCACCTTGGTTGTCATCATCCCGCCTTGGTTGCGATCCTGATAGCACCGGTGCGATGAGAACTCACCCACGGCTACGGAGACTTGCTTGACGCTTATTAAACCATTCCGCGCCTTACGGCCCGCTGCAGGGCGCGCGGCGGATGTTTTGGCGCCTCCGTACGACGTGCTGACCAGCGCAGAAGCACGCGAACGCGCGAAGGGTAAGCCGTGGAGCTTTCTGCACATTTCGAAGCCGGAAATCGATCTCGATCCGGCCACTGATCCCTACGACAAGACGGTCTATGCCAAGGCCAGTGAAAATCTCCAGCGTATGGTTTCCGACGGGATTCTCGTGCGCGATGCGGAGCCTTGCTACTACGTCTATCGCCTAACCTGGCGGGGCCGTTCCCAAACGGGTCTCGCCGCCATTGCCTCACTTGCCGACTATGCGACCAACCGGATCCGCAAACACGAACTCACGACTCCGCTGAAAGAAGACGACAGGGTACGCCAGATCGAGGCCATCAATGCGCAGACCGGACCGGTCATGAGCGGATATCCGAATGCGCCCGAGATCGACGCCATTCTGACGCAGACGGCAGCCGGCAAGCCGGAGGTCGATGTCACCGCTGATGACGGTGTTCGTCACCAGCTTTGGGGCATTGCCGACACGAGAACGATCGACAAGCTTACGCGCGCATTCGAAGCCCTCCCCGCGATATATATCGCCGACGGTCACCACCGTTCGGCCGCGGCCGCGCGCGTCGCCGCGGCTCGACGAAGCGAAGGTTCGCACAACTATTTTCTGTCGGTAATCTTCCCCGAACGGGAGATGACCATCCTCGACTACAATCGTGTCGTGAAAGACCTCAATGGCCATTCTGCCGAACAATTTCTGGCGAAGCTGCGCGGAAGCTTTGCGTTGGCGAGCTCCGAAGAGCCCGTACGTCCGCGCTCATCACACGAATTCGGCATGTATCTAGCCGGGCGCTGGTACCGGCTCACAATCCGGCGGGAGCTTGTCCCGCAAGATCCGATCGGCCGCCTTCCGATAACCATCCTCGCACGCAACGTGATTGAGCCGTTGCTTGGCATTACGGATCCGCGCACCGACAAGCGGATCGACTTCGTTGGAGGAGCGCGCGGCCTGTCAGAGCTCGAGCGCCGGGTGTCGTCCGGCGAAATGGCCATCGGGTTCGCCCTCTACCCGACGCAGATGGGAGATCTGATGGCGGTGGCCGACGCAGGGGGAATCATGCCGCCGAAATCGACTTGGTTCGAGCCGAAACTCGCCGACGGCATGGTCAATCACGTGCTCGATTAGCAAAACGGCCGGCGCAAGCAATACGGGCCGTAGGTACTTCAACGGACAGCGTTATTGGAGGCTGAGCGCTACGAAGCTTGGATCGCCGTCAGGCGAAACCACAAGCAGCACCGCCGCTTTCTTGCCGTCCTTCTTGAGCTTTTCGATGCGTTGCTGAAGTTCGGCCGCGCTCGACACCGGCTGCTGTTGGACTTCGGCGATGACCATCCCTGGCGCGAGGCGCTTTTCGGCCGCGGGCGAATTCGGATCAACGCCGGTAATCACGACGCCTTTCACCTTGTCCTTGATGTTGTGCTTCTTGCGCAGATCGTCGGTGAGATTGGCGAGATCGAGTCCGAGCGCTTTTTTCACTACGGGCTTTTCTTCCGGCGTACCGTCTTTCTTGTCGCTGATCGAAGCCTGCTTTTTCTCATCCTCAAGCAGCCCAAGCTTGACGGACTTTGTTTCTTCTTTGCCTTTGCGAATGACTACCACGTCGACATCCTTACCGACTGGCGTGTCGGCAACGATCCGCGGCAGGTCACGCATTTCCTTCACGTCCTTGCCGTCAAATTTGACGATGACGTCGCCCGGCTCGATGCCGGCCGGCTTTGCCGGACCCTTTTCGTCGATGCCCGCAACCAGTGCTCCCCGCGCAGGCTTCACGCTCAGGCTCTCGGCGATCTCGTCACTCACCTGTTGGATGCGTACGCCAAGCCATCCGCGGCGCACTTCCTTGAACTCACGCAGTTGATCGATCACCGGCAGAGCCGTCTTCGAAGGAACGGCAAATCCGATGCCGATAGAGCCGCCGGACGGCGAAATGATCGCGGTGTTTACCCCGATCACTTCGCCATTCAGGTTGAACAACGGACCGCCCGAGTTGCCGCGATTGATCGCGGCGTCTGTCTGAATGTAGTTGTCGTACGGTCCGGACTGGATATCGCGGTTGCGCGCCGACACGATCCCGGCGGTAACCGTTCCACCCAGGCTGAAGGGATTGCCAATGGCAATCACCCATTCACCGAGCCGCAATTTATCACTGTCGCCGAATTTGACCGCCTTCAGCGGCTTGGTCGGCTTGACCCTGAGCAACGCGAGGTCGGTTCTCTGATCGCGGCCGACAACTTCTGCCTTCAGAGTGGTTCCGTCATTGAGAATGACATTCACTTCGTCGGCATCCGCAATCACGTGATTGTTGGTAACGACGAGGCCCGCCGCATCAACGATGAAGCCCGAACCGAGCGAATTGACGCGACGCGGCGTCGGCGTTTGATTGTTCTGTCCGTTTTGTCCGTTTTGTCCGTTTTGCCCGTTTTGGCCCGGCTGACCACGCCGGTTCTTGAAGAATTCCTCAAAAAACTCCTCAAACGGCGAACCCGGTGGCAATTGTGGCATCGCGCCACCGTTTCGGAGATCGACGGACTGCTTGGTCGACACGTTGACCACGGCGTCTATTACCTGTTCGGCCACATCCGCTATTCCCTCGGGCCCACGAGCTGCCGCGGGCGAACTGAAGGGCGGCCAGGCAATGGCTGCGGCCGTTAAAATGGCCAAGCCAGCGCGGCCGACCGGGTTCCTCAAGCGGAAATAGTGTGCGCCCATGGGCGTCGAGTCTCCTGGGAGTTAGCTTTCAGTGAGAGTGGCCCCGACCGGCGGGCGATTCAAGGGCACTTTAAGACAATACCACGCGAAGCTGATTTGCACCTTATCCGCGAACCAACCAGACCACTATAAGTCCGACGAGAGCTGACCCGATTCCAATGAGACGCAGCGAGATGTCAGGCGTTTCCAGAACGCTGGTCATTGCTCGCTTCGCCGCATCGGGAAAGGCCGCAAATATCAACCCCTCGATGACGAACACCAGTCCGAGCGCGGCCAGAAAGTCCGACATGCCACTCGCTGCTTGCTATCGGGCTGGAGCCTGGCCGGACGACGGTGCCGCTTTGTCCCGTGCTTTCCCGGAAGGATCAGAGAAATAACGGAAAAAGCTTGAGTCGGGTTTCAGCAGCATCCGTGTATCGTTCGACTTCAGACCATGTTCGTACGCCTGCATCGAGCGATAAAAGGCGAAGAAGTCCTGGTCCTGGTTGAAGGCATCTGCGAAGACCTGATTTCGGGTTGCATCGCCTTCACCACGGGTCTGTTCCGCTTTCGATGTCGCCTCCGCGACCAGCACCGTGACTTCGCGATCCGCACGCGAGCGAATTTCCTGCGCGCGTTGCGCGCCCTGCGCGCGGAACTCCGCGGCCTCGCGTTGACGTTCGGTCTGCATGCGCTGATAAACAGCCTGACTGTTCTGCTCGGGAAGATCCGCGCGTCGAATACGAACATCGACGACCTGGACGCCGTAGGTGGCAGCCTCGCGATCAACCAATTCGCGGATGCGTGCCATCAGGTCGGCGCGTTGGTCGCGCACGACGTGCGTGAACGTCACCTCGCCAAGCACCCTACGCAGTGCCGAATTGAGAAGGATGGAGAGCTGAGAGTTGGCACCCGCGATTGAGCCGAGTGTCTGATAGAAACGGAGCGGCTCCTGAATACGATATCGCGCGAACGCATCGACCACCAACCGCTTCTGATCGGAGGCGATCACTTCCTGCGGCGGCGCTTCGAGGTCGAGAATGCGCTTGTCGATGTAGACAACGGAGTCGATGAAGGGCGCCTTTACGTTGAGGCCCGGCTCATTCACGACGCGGACCGGTTGGCCCAGGCGGATCACCAAAGCTTGCTGCGTCTGATAGACAGTAAACAAAGACGAGTAGCCGATGATCAGTGCAGCGACGAAAAGGACCGCTAGGATTCCACCGAGAAAATTCAACCTCATTGCCGGCCTCCCGTCTGCGGTTGGCCGCGCGTCTGTGGCTGGCGAGACAACTCGCTGAGCGGCAAGTAAGGCACGACGCCGTTACCGCCGGCGTTGGAGTCCAGGATGATCTTGTCCGTGCCGCCAAGCACACGTTCCATGGTTTCGAGATACATACGCTCGCGGGTGACGTCCGGAGCTTTCTTGTACTGCTCGTAGATTTTCAGGAAGCGCGATGTCTGGCCGATGGCTTCAGCGACCGTTTGCTGCTTGTAGGCCTCGGCTGCCTGGGTGATCTGCGCCACCCGCCCGCGCGCCTCTGGCACGACACGGTTGGCGTAAGTCTGCGCTTCGTTTACTGCGCGCTCGAGGTCGGCGCGCGCGGCCTGCACATCGCGGAACGCGTCAATAACCTGCGCCGGCGGATCGACTTTCTGCAGCTGCACCTGTTGCACGATGACTCCGGCGCCATAGTGATCGAGCGTCTTCTGCATCAAGTCCTGCACGGCCGTCTCAATAGTCTGTCGGGCGCCGGTCAGAATTGGCTGGATTTCGGAGCGACCGATCACCTCGCGCATGGCACTTTCCGCGACAGCTTTCACCGTGCCTTCGGGATTCTGGATGTTGAAGAGAAATTCACCGACACCTGTTGGCTTCACTTTCCATAGGACCGAAAAGTCGACGTCGACGATATTCTCGTCTCCGGTAAGCATCAGGCTTTCTTCCGGCACATCGCGGACCGTCGTTCCGCCGCGCCGGATGTCGTCGACCACCCGCATGCCGATGTCGATCTTGTTCACGCGCAGCGCCTTCGGCGTGAGCACAGTCTCAATCGGATACGGCAAGTGATAATTCAGGCCGGGCTGTACTTCGCGCACTTCCTTCCCGAAACGAAGCACGACACCTAACTCGTCCGGCTCGACCCTGAAAAAGCCGGAAAATCCCCAGAGCGCGAGAACACCGAGCGCAATGAGAGCGAGGCCGCGGCCGCCGAGGTTGCCACCTGGCAGTACGCGCCGCAGTCTGTCCTGACCACGGCGCAGGATTTCCTCGAGATCGGGCGGAGTCGGTCCCGGTGATTGCGGCCCTGAGCCCCACGGGCCCTTGCCGCCACTGCCCCACGGCCCTCCGCCGCCCTGATTGGTCCAAGGCATTGAATGATATCTCCCGCACCGGCCATTTACCCGGCTGACCTTAGTTGGAAGGGGTTATAGGGGACCCTAAGGCCCGTTACAACGCGCTCCGATGCCGCGACTATTGGCCGGTTAACGTCTTACATATGTCGCCAACGTGAAGTTGGCATCGTCGTCCGGCCCAGCATAGCGATCCTCGTGCGTTACCTCTTGCCAGACCTCTGGATCGATTGGCGGGAACAGCGCATCCCCATCGGGTGAAACATGCACGTGGGTGATTTCGAGCCGATCCGCCATCGGCATGGTTGCAGCGAAAATATCGCCGCCGCCTATCACCATGATTTCATCGACTCCACGCCGGATTGCATCGCTGCGCGCAAAGCCAAATGCCGCATCGAGGCTCGTGGCCAACACGGTGCCGGGCGCGACAAGACTTAAATCGCGCGTGAGCACGATGTTTGTCCGCCCGTCAAGCAGCTTGCCGATGGACTCATGCGTCTTGCGGCCCATGATCAGCGGACGATTGAGAGTAAGCTTCCGAAAATACTGAAGATCCGACTTCAGTCGCCACGGCAGTTGACCCTCGCGGCCAATGACCGAATTGTCGCCGATCGCTGCAACCAGCACGATTTTCATATCGACGTCCCGCCGGCTGAGCGCCTTTCCGGGACAGGAACCCTTTGGCGAAATAGATCCGCGCTCCCGGTTGGGAAATCACAGACAAAATTTGCCAAAAGGCACGACATGATCCGGCGATCCGTCATCAATGCTAGAACGATTGTTCCGATAATTCACTAACGCTCGGGCACTTTGTGACGAACAAGAGAGCCGGAAAAATCCGGGCGGCCCTCGGTTCCAATTAAAATCGTCTTAGCTTGATGTATAGAAACGGCGACATCAAGAACGCCCTGGCGACCGGTTACACGGCCACTTCCGCCTTGATGTGCGGATGCGGATCGTACTTCTCGATCGCGAAATCTTCATATCGAAACGCGAATATGTCCTTCACCACGGGATTCAAACGCACCGTCGGCAAGTGCCGTGCCGCGCGCGACAACTGAAGCCGCGCTTGCTCGAGGTGATTGAGATACAAATGAGCATCGCCGAACGTGTGGATGAAGTCGCCCGGCTTGTAGCCGGTCACCTGAGCCACCATCATCGTAAGCAGCGCATATGAGGCAATGTTGAACGGCACGCCGAGAAAAACATCCGCCGAGCGCTGATAGAGCTGACACGAGAGTTTGCCGTCCGCAACGTAAAACTGAAACAGGCAATGGCACGGGGGTAATGCCATTTTGTCGACGTCAGCCGGATTCCACGCGGTGACAATCAGGCGACGCGAGTCCGGATTGCGCCGGATCATCTGAATCACATTACCGATTTGGTCGATCGTCTTGCCGTCCTGCGACGGCCAGGAACGCCACTGATGACCATAGACCGGACCGAGCTCGCCGCGCTCATCCGCCCACTCATCCCAGATCCGCACCCCATGTTCCTGCAGATATTTGACGTTGGTATCGCCCGCCAAGAACCAAAGGAGCTCGTATATGATCGATTTCAGATGAAGTTTCTTCGTCGTCAGTAGAGGAAAACCTTCGTCCAGGGCAAAGCGCATCTGATAGCCGAACACCGATAAGGTGCCGGTGCCCGTGCGGTCGCGCTTTTCCGCACCGCCGCTAAGGATGAGTTCCATTAGGTCGAGATACTGGCGCATCGGTCGTCGATTCTTTCCGCGACTCGGAAAGGTGGGGAAGTTTACTCCCGACGACAACTCCCGGCACGCTTTTATCAACGACCGAAATGCGCTGTTTTACGGTCGACTGAGGTCCGAACCTGATAGTATTGCGATGCCGTATTGGGGATCGCCATGAGCTTCGATCGCATTCTCATCGCTCGCCTTCTTTTTTCATTGGTGACTATTGGCTGGGGCGTCCTGACCGTTGTCGCCGATTTCAACAGAACGCACGCGACCAATCCCGCTTGGACACCACACGCGCGTTTCCACGTTGTTTGGCAGGTCCTGAGCTATGTGGGCTTCGGGCTGCTTGCCTTCGCCCTGATCTGGTGGCCAGGCCCGTTGGCGGTAGAGCGGCTCTACTTCGTGGCGCTCATGGGGGCGATTGTGTATGCAGCGTTCTTTGCCGCGCTGATCGCGATGCCAATCTATGACGGCGCGGCTTACGATGAAAACGGCTATCAACCGTTCGAGGCGCCCATTCCAATCATCGCAAAGAGATGGGACGCCAATATCACGGCCTTTTCGGTTCAGCTCGTCATCCTTGCGGCCGGACTCGTGGCGGTCAGTGGAGCAGGCGCGGGCTGATCAATGGGCGACGGGCAACGCCCGGCCCGGCTGATTTGCGCTATTCGACGAACACTTCGTCGCGTCGTTTGCGGATCATCGGAAGAGCCGCGATGACCAGCAATCCAACCGCAATCGCGATCAGTCCCGCCGAGATCGGGCGAGTCAAGAATACCGTGGCGTCGCCTCGCGCGATCAGCATGGCGCGGCGCAAGTTCTCTTCCATCAGCGGACCCAGGACGAAAGCGAGCACCAGAGGGGCCGGCTCGAACTCGTGCTTGGTCAGCCAGTATCCGACCAAGCCGAAGATCGCGGCGATCACCACGTCAGTCGGCGAATTGTTGATCGAGTAGATGCCGATACAACAGAACACGATGATCGAGGGATAGAGCAGCCGGTACGGCACGCGCAGCAGACTGACCCATACGCCGACGAGCGGCAGGTTGATGATGACCAGCATGAGGTTGCCGAGCCACATCGAGGCGATCATGCCCCAGAACAGCTCTGGCTGTTTGGTCATGACTTGAGGGCCCGGGACGATGCCATGGATGGTCATCGCACCGACCATCAGCGCCATCACCGCGTTGGGCGGAATGCCGAGCGTGAGTAGCGGAATGAATGACGTCTGTGCGGCCGCGTTGTTGGCACTCTCGGGTGCGGCAACTCCTTCAATGGCACCGCGACCGAAGCGCTCCGGCGTTCTCGAAATGCGCTTTTCGAAGGTGTAGGCGGCGAAAGACGCAACGACTGCGCCGCCGCCCGGCAGGATCCCCAGCAGAGAGCCAAGGATGGTCCCCCGCGCAATTGCGCCGGACGAGTCGATCAGGTCCTGCCGCGTCGGCATCAGGCCCTTGATCTTGCCCTTCACGATGTCGCGGCTTTCCTGCGACATTTCCAGATTGCGGATGATTTCCGCGAAACCGAAGACACCCATCGCCACGTTGGTAAAGCCGATGCCATCCGACAATTCGGCGATGTCGAAGGTCATACGTCCGGCGCCAGTTTCGAGGTCAGAGCCGACCATCGAAAGCAACAAACCGGTGAGGATCATGGCGATAGCATTGAGCACCGAACCCTTGGCAAGGACCACGGCGAAAATCAGGCCCAGCACCATCAGCGAAAAATACTCCGCAGGCCCGAACAGAAGTGCAATCGAGGTGAGCGGAACTCCTAGCGCGGCCACTAGAACCGTCGACACACAACCAGCGAAGAACGAGCCAATGGCGGCGATGGAGAGTGCCGCACCGGCGCGGCCTTGTCGCGCCATCTGATGGCCATCGAGACACGTAACGACCGAGGTTGCCTCGCCGGGAATATTGACCAGCACCGATGTGGTCGAGCCGCCATATTGGGCGCCGTAATAGATTCCGGCGAGCATGATCAGCGCGCCGACCGGCGGCAACCCGAACGTAATCGGGAGCAGCATGGCAACCGTCGCAACGGTGCCGATGCCGGGAAGCACACCGACCAACGTGCCGACGAGCGCGCCAAGCAAGCAAAAGCCGATGTTGTATGGATGAACGGCGACCGAGAAGCCGAGCGCGAGATTGGCCAGAAGTTCACTCATGACGGTCTATTTTCTCAGTACCAGGGCCAAAGCTGAAAGGGCAGTTGCAGCAAGTAGACGAACAGCACGACGCAAAACGCCGTCATCACCACTGCGGCGATCAAGCTTTCAACCCACCGCATTTCGCTTGAGCCGAAAATCGAGATCATGAAAGCGGCAAAGGTCGAAGGCACGAGTCCCAACGGCGGAACGCTGACAAAGCTCAGATTAAAGCCGCGGATCATGCCGGCAAAAGCAAGAATAGCCAGAATGACCCAGGCCGGACCGCGAATGGCATAACTGTCGAGCGGTGGTCCGTCGAAGAGCAGTCCGCCGAGAGCAACGAGCGCACCAACAATGGCAAGCAGACCGGCGAACAGGCGCGGCGCCGTGCCGGGCCCAAACGCAAAGCCGTGCGTGCCCGGGAGATCACCGGAGGCCCAGATGGCGATGATCGCCAGCGCAATCAGCCCGAGACCGCCATAAAAATCGCGTGGACCACGCACCTTGAAGCGAAACCCACCCCCGTTCGCGGAGGTCTTTGCCCCCTCGGACATCGTGCTCCTCCCCTGCTCTTTATTCTTGCTTCTTACTTCTTGGTTCTTGGGCTGTCCCCTGCCGATTGATCCCTAGCACACGAGACACCCCGGCCGGAAGCACGGATGTTTGGCAAACCCTCTAAAGCCAACCGGACAGGCCCAGAACCCCACCCGCGGCAAAAATCCACAGTGGATTTATGCGGGTCGCAAAGCCGACAATTGCAGTTATTGCAGTAATCGCAGCCGCATAAATGTTGTGATCGGCGCTCCGCGCAAGCACGAACGCACTGGCCGCAATCAATCCCAGCGACACGGGAACCAGACCGGCCTGAATGGCGATGCGTCAGCGCGCCTCCTTGAAACGATCCCAGGATCGCGCCACGAGAAACGCCAGAACGCAGGTCGGCCCGCACATCGCCGCCGTCGCTACGGCCGCACCGACCAGGCCACCAACGTGATATCCGATCAACGTCACGATGATGATGTTCGGTCGCCTCTCATTGCGATCGCAGCCTTTATGGGCGTCGCCATCATGCAGTGGCCGCTGCCGTTGGTTTTCGCAGTGCTCGCACCGGTCAGCGTTGCGTGCGCGTGGATGACAAGATGAATGACAACACGCTGATTGCACTCGCTGGCTATTTTGCGACTACCGCAATCAACAGGCCGGTGGCGGCAGCCGTAATGCCGGTGAGAATACGTCCAAGTGCTTCGACGTCACCGTAACGCGCATAGAGAATTGCGAGGATGGTGACAATGATCAGAGGCGGTCCCATAAGCCCGGCAAGTGCGACAGCCGCTCCCGGTGCACCGCCAAAGCGCGAACCAAACACGACGGAAAAATTCACGACGTTCGGTCCGGGTAGAAATTGAGAGAGTGCGAAAGCTTCGTTGAACTCTTCAGACGTCATCCAACGACGCTGCTCGACGATCATCCGCCGCGCCCAGGGAAGCGCGCCACCGAACCCTGAAATGGAAACGATCACGAAGGCTCGGAAAAGTTCTGAAAGCTTGGGGCGGGTTGCCGTTGAGGACGATGATGGCGCGGAGGATGCCGACATGCGCCGGCAAGCTACAACGGGACGAAAGCAGCGACTAGGCAGTGGTGCGCAAATCTCCCCTGTGAGGGCGACAACGGATGGCCGGTAATCAATATTTACTTTCCGATGCGATAAATGACCGTGCAGCTCGTGCCGGAGACAGACATTGGCGGCGCTCCTCTTTTTGCATCATCCTCCGTTCGACACTGGAATTGCGTACACAGACGCCGCGCGGCTCCGAAACTCCGACGCGCTTGCCGCAGTTCTTGGACGACACCCGCGCGTACTGCTGGTCGCGGCAGGACATATTCATCGTTCGGCCCAAACTGTGTTCGCGGGCATTTCTCGAGCAGGCGGTTACCCTCGCATTCGAACCACGCTGGCCGGAGATTTTCAGAATCGAGCCTCCAACCTTCCGTTTGCACGCATGGCTTCCCGGACCGGATTCGAAAGCGTGGTTACTCACCTTGTACCGGTGGGGGAGTCTCCCGGGGCCCTATGCCTACGGCTGCGCCGAAACGACACCAGCCCCACTATAAGGCCCAATATCTGGGCGAAGCGGGCGCTCTTTCTTCGGTAACCTTCAGCGCTTATATTCCTGTATGCCGGGGCAACCCGGCTATGGCGATAAATGGCCGTCGTAATAAACCCATCGGACCCGGGGGCAGTACCCGGCGCCTCCACCAAAGCCCGGCGAGCACAGGTTTCGGCGGGGGCGAAATAGGATCGACGAGGGCGTAAAGGGCGTGCTTTTGCTCGGCATGGTACCGCCGATATCGGGCCACATTCATAGTTGCCAACGACAACTATGCTCCGGTTGCTCAGGCCGCGTAAGCGGTTTGAAAGACCGATCTAAAGCCCTGACGGGTTAAGCTCCGTCAGGCGGGGTCCGGAGGCACCTGGCAACAGAAGCCTCCACTTTATCTGTCCGGAACGAAATAATATGACAGGCAGACTATGAGTCCTGCGCGGGGATAGCGCTCCCAGCATACGTCGCGGTAGCATTGAATGATTCACCCAGGCTTCGACCGTCCATGGCTGATCAGATTCGTTACGATCTTCTCACTCAACAGGCATTGCGCGGCGTTGTGCGCAGCGTGTTGACCGATACCGCCAAGAAGGGTCTGCCGGGCGACCATCACTTCTACATTTCGTTCGATACACGAGCCGACGGCGTGCGCCTGTCGGATCGGCTCCGCGCGCAATATCCCGAAGAGATGACGATTATTCTTCAACACCAATTCTGGGATCTGAAGGTCGGTGAAGAGGATTTTGAGGTCGGACTGTCTTTCGGCGGAATTCCGGAGCGGCTCACCGTGCCTTTTGAGGCCATCAACGGATTTTTCGATCCGTCTGTTCAATTTGGTCTGCAATTTGAAGAAGCCACGGAAGGTGACGAACGTCCGGCGCCCGCAAATGTCCAGGAGCCATCTACCGCAAACAACAAGAAGAAGCGCTCTTCGGCGAGTCCATCTGTGCCCGTCGCCGCAAGTGAGCCGGAAAAAGAAAAGCTCACGCGCTCGTCTACTTCGACTTCCAAACGCGAAAAGCCGGAAAAACCGACCAGCGGTGGCGGCGGAGAAGTGGTGCGACTTGATCGCTTTCGCAAAAAATAGCCCCGCTCTATTCAGTGGCTCGCGACCAGCATTTTGTTTCCGTTGCAGTCGGCCTAACGTCGCGCCGACACGGTTGGTTTGATGATCTCGGATGGACCATATGGCCAGGGCACGCAGTAAATCCGCCGGGACGCGCATTGAGAGCGACGCTTTCGGACCTCTCGAGATTCCTGCCGACCGACTCTGGGGCGCGCAAACCGAACGGTCGCTTCACAATTTTCGTATCGGCACCGAACGCATGCCGATCAAGATCGTGCACGCGCTTGGCGTCATCAAACGCGCGGCTGCCGAGGTCAACCGGCAACTTGGGTCGCTCGACCGCAAACGTGCGTCGGCCATTGCTGCTGTCGCTCAAGACATCGCTGACGGCAAATTAGATGAGCACTTTCCGTTGTCGGTGTGGCAAACCGGATCGGGCACGCAAACCAACATGAACGTCAATGAAGTGATCGCCAACGCAGCCAACCTCAGCCTCGGCGGCGCGCTTGGCGCGAAGTCACCGATCCATCCGAACGACCATGTGAACATGAGCCAGTCGTCGAACGACTCGATCCCGACGGCCATGCACATCGCCGCAGCAACGGAGATAGAGCGGCACCTCAAGCCGGCGCTGGCGCACCTTCACGCGGCGCTGGACAAGAAAGCGCGGGAATTTGCAACCGTCGTCAAGATTGGTCGCACCCATACAATGGATGCAACTCCCATTACACTGGGTCAGGAGTTCTCCGGCTACGCGGCGCAGGTAAAATCATCGCTGACGCGGCTCGCGCTGGCGCAGCGCGAACTATACCCGCTCGCGCAGGGTGGCACAGCGGTTGGTACCGGGATCAACTCAAGGCCTCAATTCGCAAAGGCTGTTGCTCGTCGCATCGCGCAGCTGACGAAACTGCCGTTCGTCAGCGCGACGAACAAATTTGAACATATGGCCGGTCATGATGCGTATGTGTTTGTGCATGGCGCGATCAACTCGGCCGCGACCGCGCTTTACAAAATTGCGAACGATATCCGACTTCTTGGATCCGGCCCACGGTCGGGCCTCGGCGAACTAATCCTGCCGAGCAACGAACTGGGCTCTTCAATAATGCCGGGCAAAACAAACCCGACGCAGAGCGAGGCGTTGACCATGGTTTGCTGTCAGGTGTTCGGGAACCAGACAACCATCACGATCGCCGGCAGCCAGGGACATTTCGAGCTCAACGTCTACAAGCCCATTCTCGCCTATTGCATGCTGCAATCGATCAGGCTGCTTGCCGATGCCGTAAATTCTTTTACCGACAATTGTGTCATTGGGATCCGCGCCAACGAGCCTCGCATCCGCGAGCATATGGAGCGATCACTCATGTTGGTGACCGCGCTCGCGCCGAAGATCGGCTACGACAAGGCCGCGCAGGTCGCAAAGGCGGCGCACGCGAACGGTACAACTCTCCGTGAAGAGGCGCTTCGACTTGGATTTATTGGCGGGCCTGAATTCGATCACCTCGTTCAGCCCGAAAAAATGACTCGTCCCCGGTGATCGAATGGTATCTAGGTAGGTCAGGCTTGTAGGGAAAATCGGCCACTGGCGCAAAGATGCGCAATAAAATCGCGAGTCTATTCCGTTAAACACTATGTATTTGCGCGGGCGGTAAATACGTATCCGGCTACTATTCTACGGAAGCAGCATGTCAAGTTTCTTAACACGAAAAACATTCCGTAGAGTTTCACCAGAGGCATTTTCATGTCTTCGCTAGTATAAGCTTTCGAATGTTTAAATATACATTTGGAAGTTCCAGGGTATCTTGCAAAATACATTCCCCATTTCTACTCGTATTCGGCAAGGATCACTTGTTTCACTTTTGCGATCAACCAACCGTGTATTGAACTACAGCGACAATAGGACAGACTGTCGCAAAGCGGTCTTGTGGAGTTCGCCGTAAAGGCACCTTTCCGCCAACGTGTCGGCGCATTTGATGGCAATGCTTCGCATCAGGTGAGCGCCGAACTGAAACGTAACCCGTTACCATCGAGGGGCGACGGAATGGCTGAAGTGATCAATCTTCGGACCGTTCGAAAGCGGGACAAGCGGCGAGAGCACGACCAACGTGCGCACGCCAATCGCCTTGCCTTTGGTCAGCCCAAGGACGTTCGCAAGATTGAAGCCGCGCGTCAGGCGAAAGCCGGGCGCGACCTCGATCGGCACCGGGTCGAAATAGGGGACCATCAATGAAATCACCGGTTGTAAAACGCTCGATCGTAATCGCGGGCCATAAGACGAGTGTGAGTCTCGAGGACGCATTCTGGAAGGGACTGAAAGAAATCGCGAATGGCAGAGAGGTCACTCTGTCAGACTTGGTAGCATCCATCGATACAGATCGCCGCCATGGAAATCTGTCATCCGCGATTCGCCTTTTTGTCCTCGACCACTACCGGATCCACGGTGAGGAGCGTATCCCGCAGACTGAGGCTCGCGAGATTCAAAGCCCGCGCGTGGTTCATTCAGTTCTGCGAGCGGACTGAGGCAGCAGGCTGGCCCGCGCTTCGCGGCGTGGGCGCGGGCCTGACATCAATGGGTGCCGGAAGGGCGGGTGCTTGCTTCGTCTTGGGCAAGCCTCGCCCTTGAGGTTGTGGCGGGACATTCTCAATCGAGCGCAGCCGTTTTGTCTGATTTTCGACCGCCCGAAGCGTAAGCCATCCGCCCAATGCGGACACGTCGATGTTGCGCGACGGCGCCGTCACGGACCCCTTCAACGACACGAAAATCTTCGGCCGAGATCCGGCAGGATCGTTCGCTCCCGATAGCGTGAGCTTGGTATCGAGCGATCCATTGGTGAGATCGAACATACCGGTGACGGATAGACCCGCCTGTTTGCTCTCAACTGAAACATCAGCCAATCCCAGTTGCCCGGAAGTAATCTGGAACGGGAATTCCGCGTGTTTCAGAAAAAACTGCCCATTGATCAAAGATTTTCCGGCGAGGTCGGAAATGCGACCATTGTCGATGACGAGGCCGTGATCAACTGCGCGGGAGATGACATTGAAAACCCGAGGGTCGAGACTGAACAGCTTGGCGTCAGTCAGCGCAATCTTGCCAGACCCCTTCAGCGAACCGACGAGAGCGACCGCACTGAGGCCAGTGCCCGTCAGATCAGTTGCCAGGTCGAGTGAGCCAGCTACGGATGGTCTCGGTATCCATGCAAATAATGTCGCCGCATTGGCGCCGGAGAGCGACACCTTCAGCTGCGAGGTCAACCCATCGTCGGCGCTCCGGAACAGAATTCTTCCAGAAAGGCGCCCCCCTGCCACGTCACCCGCGATGTCGTCCAAGGACAGTTCATTGTTGGCAAGTCGTAGTGCAGCGTTGAACTGACGCGCCGTCAATTGCGGCAGGACCTCCGCGCGAGCAACTTTGACTGCGAGTCTGCCAGTGAATGTGCCGAACAACCCGGCTCCAAATGGTTCGCCGGACCAATTCCACGCGGTGTCTTTCCCGGACGCTTGCGGTTGCAGTCCGATTGCACGAGCAATGAGTGCCGGCACATCGGCCACGTCGACTTCGATCGCCCCGTCGATCCGGCGTGGTGTCGCTTCACCCACCGCAAGGCGCCCGCGAATACTAGATCCTGCAACCTTCGCCTCGATATCATCAAATGTCGTCGTTCCGGCCGCAATCGACACACGCGACTTCATCCGGAGCGGCAGAGGCCCGCCGGCTGTCGACCGCAGTGGCTTCAGGTCGGCCTCGTTTATCTGTAATCCGGCAGAGGCCTTTATCCCTTGAGAGTCCGAATAGCGGCCGGTTCCGTTCGCACGGGCGGACAGGCCATCCGCGGATAATTGCGTGTCAAACGTCATATCTCCACCGACCGGTCCCGCCAGTTGAATTTTCAACTGTCCAGCGCCGTTTCCAGCAGCGACCAGTCGGTCAAGATTCATGAATTTTAGCAGTTGCTCGCCCCGCGATGAGTCTATCACCGCGTCTAAGCGAATGTTTGCTGTCGATAGCTTGGTCCAATCGCCGCTTGCCCGCGCGCGGACGTCAATGCGTAGATCGTCGAGATCTCCCTTCACTGCGAGTTGAGCGTCCGTCACTGGGGACTTGTCATCTCCGGACATTTCAAGCTTGGCGCGCAATTTTCCAGGCCCGACACGCTCCAACAGCCCTATGACCGGCCGCATCTTTTCGGCGGAGAACTTCGCGGCAATAGCTGCAAGGGAGGCAAGGGAGGCAGTTTGTTTCGCTTCGAAATCCACAGACACAGTGCCACGTGGTGCATGCCCACCGGTTTCGATGCGCCCGCTCGCAGCGAAGTTTCCTCCTGCAAAGTCGCCAATCGAAAAGCGATCGATGAGCAACCCATCGCCATCCACCTTCATAAGTGCGTGCGCGTCACTAGCTTCGATACCCCCAAACATCGCCCGGCCGATGTCAGCTTTGAGATTTATCTCGCGCGGACGATCGAGAGCCGACCCTGCGAGCAGGGCCTTGCCAAAATCGAAAGCTGAGTCGAGGTCGAATTGATTGGCCTTCAATTCGGCATCGATTCTGGCCGGGCGGTTCCCCGAAGGCAAAAAATACGCGAAGCGCCCGGTTAAAGGCTGGCGGTTGAATTCGAGGTTCAAACGGTCGATCGCTATTTTTTCCGAGGAGAGAACCAAGTCGCCGCGAAGGCTCATTGGTCGAAGATCGCCACCTTGTTGGCTCTCGCTGCGACTCTCCAGCCATGCGGCCAGAACCTTCGGGTCGGATGCCTCGATTTCGGCAGGCCCGGTGAAAGCAACGCCATTGGCGTCAACCGCGAGACGACCACTGACCCGCACCTGGGTCATGCCGGGTGCGCGGAATTCAAAGCGATCGAGACTCCATCCGTCCGCGCTGCTGCTGATGTCGCCACGCAGGTTCTGGATACTGTTCCCCCCCAGTGTGACCAGGTCGATGCCTAAGCCGAGCTGCACTGGCATTGTGGTACGGAACGCGGCGGTCGCCAATTCAGCAACCTTTCGCATGATGACGACAGGCGATTGGCCGGCACCGCCGGAGCCGGAGACCACTCGGTCAACGTCAATTTGTCGTCCGGATAGAACGCCCTGGAAGCGTGGATTGCGTCCGAATTTTAGATCAGCCACCCCGGTAAGCTTGAACCCTTGTTCCTCCGAACCGTACTGGAACTCGACATTCTCAATCAGCGCCGATTTTCCGGTCGCTTTGATCTTTCCTCCAATCCGCCAAGGCTGCGTCAAAGCATCCGCTGGTTCGCCTGCATTACGCCCGGCGATTCCGACAGGCCGCGACAGATTTAGGGTGCCGTCGAAACTCGGTTCCCGAGCAACGAAAGCAATTGCTCCTTCGGCTTCGATGCCAAGGGGGTAGTCAGCCGAGTCGACACTGACGCGAAGCCTTATTGAGCCGTCGTCGCCCAAGCGATTTGTTGTAAGGCGATAGGGATAGAGTTTACCGCCAACGGTTACACTCCCCTCTCCTTTCATTGGCCCTACCAGCGACCGAACTTCACCATTGAATGACACACGTCCAAAAGTGATGCTTCCGTCATTTCCGGCATTCGTAAGCGTTATCGTCCCATCCTCGATTCGGAGCCGATTTATCGAAAGGTCATCGGGCCTGAACGAAACTGCGAGGCTCGGCGCGCGCACACGGCCCGAGGCATCCAGACCAAGGCTCACCTGTGGCCCGGCAAGCTGCATCTCCGTGGCGCGCCACTCTCCGCGCATCAATGGCCCGAGGGCAAATTCTACATCGAGAGAGTTCGCATGAATCGCGTCATCACCATCACCGACCGTGATGTCATGCAATGTGAGACGGGGCGATGGCAGCAGGCGAGCGTCGATCGCACCGGTCACCCGGATGTTGAGGCCGGTAAGACGATGCGCTTCCGCTTCGAACAGCGACCGGTAGTTACCCAGATCGATCAGCAACGGACCGACCAGCGCCGCCAGAAGCGCCAAAATGGTTGCGATCGCTAATCCAAGCAGGGTGGTCTGCAAAACCCGCTCCGGCGCCGAAGCCGCATTCGGCGCGACCCTCAGCCAATTGTGAATCGAGGCTATATTGGCGATTTATGGCGGCAAATCTATGTCGCCATGTCAGGAAAGCGCGACAATCTTGCCCGGATTCATGATGTTGTGAGGGTCAAGCGCCCGCTTGATGGAGGCCATCACATCCAACGCTGCCCTTCCATGTTCTGCAACTAGGTATTTCATCTTGCCCTGCCCCACCCCGTGTTCGCCAGTGCAGGTCCCATCCATCGCAAGTGCCCGCTCGACCAGGCGTTCCGACAAAGCCTCCGCGCGCTTGAGCTCATCGCGATCGTCCATATCGACAAGCAGCGTCAGGTGAAAATTACCGTCGCCGACATGACCGACAATCGGCGCAAGGATGCGGCTTGCTTCTATGTCGCGCTGTGTTTCAGTCACGCATTGCGCCAATCGTGAAATGGGCACACAGACGTCGGTGGCGACCATCGTGGCCCCCGGACGCAGTGCGAAATTCGACAGTGCTGCGTGGTGTCGCGCTTCCCACAAACGCGTGCGCTCTTCGGGTCGCGTGGTCCAGGTGAAAGGACCGCCCCCGAACTCGGCTGCGATTTCGCCAAAGCGCTTGGATTGTTCGGCGACCGACGCTTCGGTTCCGTGGAATTCCAGGAACAACATGGGCGTTTCCGGCAATCCCAGATTTGAATGGAGGTTGCACGCCCGAACCTGCAGGGAGTCCAGAAGCTCAATTCGCGCAACCGGAATACCTGACTGAATCGTCTGGATGGCCGTGTTGCAGCAAGCTTCGACGGAGGGGAAGGGACATATCCCGCCGGAAATCGCCTCCGGAATGCCCGAGAGTTTCAGTGTCAGTTGCGTGATGACTCCGAGCGTGCCTTCAGAGCCGACCATGAGGCGCGTGAGGTCGTAGCCGGCAGACGTCTTCTTTGCTCGTCGTGCGGTATCGATTACCTCACCATCCGACAGCACAACCTTGAGTGCGATGACATTGTCTTTCATCGTGCCGTAGCGCACAGCATTGGTGCCTGAGCAGCGGGTCGCCGCCATGCCCCCCAGCGAAGCGTCTGCGCCGGGATCGATAGGAAAGAAAAGTCCGCTATCGCGGAGCTGCTCGTTGAGCGCCTTTCGGGTAATTCCGGGCTCGATGACGCAATCGAGGTCCTCCGCGTGGACCGCAATAATTCTGTTCATGTCACGGAAATCGATCGATACGCCGCCAATCGGCGCATTCACGTGGCCTTCAAGCGAAGTTCCAACCCCAAATGGAATGACCGCCACACCGTTCGCCGCACAGATCTGGACGATCTGCTGCACCTCCTCGGTGTTTTGGGGGTAAACGACGGCGTCGGGCGGTTGGTTGGCAATCCATGTAAGCGTGTTGCCATGCTGCTCACGCACAGCTTGCGACGTGACAACGCGATTGCCGAACGCCGCGGTTAATTCGGTCACTGCTTTGCCGATTGCTGCAGGATTCCGGGCTTTTTGTTCGGCAGCGGCTTTGGCCAACACCATTCGACTGTCCTCTGCTGGTCCTTTTGGCGAACGTTAGCAGAGGACAGGTAGCGGGTGAACGAGACCGGTGGCGGCTGTGCGGGGACACCCGCCATGATTGGCTGCACCGCCGCGGCCGCGTTTTTACGACGACCTTCCAAAGAATGGAACGATCATCGAGACTCTTTTCCGATAGCGGTGATATTCGTCCCCGAACAACTCGATTAGGTCATGCTCTTCAAGGGCGATCCCGACGAAGATGTAGGCCGTCGTAACCGTGGCGAACAGGAGATGGCCTGCGGTCATGACCGGGGTCGCCCAGAAGAAGATGAGAAAACCAAGATAGATTGGGTGGCGCACCAGATTGTAGAGAAGCGGGGTTTTGAAGCGCACTGCCGGCATAGGCCTGCCTACGAGATTGTTGGCGACTTGATGCAGGCCGAAGAGTTCAAAGTGATTGATCAGGAAGGTGCTGACAAACACAAAAACCCAACCGAACAGGCTCAGCCCCAGCAACGAGGCCGCGACTTGTGGGTTTGTCACCTGCCATACCACGGCGGGAATCGGCTGCCACTGCCAGAACAGAAACGCCAGCGTCAGACTCGAAAACAAGACGAAGGTGCTTCGTTCAACAGCCGCCGGCACAATACGCGTCCACCATTTCTTGAATTGGGGTCGCGCCATCACGCTGTGCTGGATTGCGAACAGCGACATCAACAACAAGTTGATGATGATGGCCTGCATCGGCGGTCCTGCGGGACCGGAGTCGATGGTCTTTGGCACAACCAACCCCGTGACAAAGCCTATCGAGTAGATGATCGTTGCGGCGAACGCGACATAGGCTATGAGGCCATATAAAAGTGCAATGACTCTTGCCATGGAATTCTCCTTTCTCATCCAATTATTTTTTTGGCTCAGTTGGCATTAACGGGACTTCAGCAGATACGAATATTGAATTGGCGCTTCGCGGCAATGACTCGCGTGGCGTCAACAAAGCATAATTGGCGACAATCGTGACCGTACCGATGAGTGGTCGGCTGGCCCGTCTGATGCGTTTGAATAATTTGTTCGTCGCTTCCCTTCGGAGGAGAAACGCCTCCTGACGATAGAAGTCGACGTCGACAGTACCGTTGCTACGGCGTTTTATTTTTTCGATGCTCATTGCATTCTCACCAGTGACAGACTCAATGCGATTGGTCGGATGCTTTTCTGTAGAAAATGTAGTCGGCGGTGTAAGGCACGCTCTGCAGGGCACCGGATGAGTCGCACGCTCCATCCGCAGTACCACCCTGCGTGTTCAGCCGTTGGATCGTCGTGACGTTGCTAAGTTTGCCGGACCCGTGCCGCGCAGTGACCTCGAGTTTAAGCAGCGGAATGTCATTTGCGCTGGCACCGGGCGCGCGAGCGAGCACCTTGGCACTCACTGCACTGCCATCGCTCATTTCCCATGTAGGCCCTGCGTAGTGGCGACCAGCCGTTTTCCCCGCGATAAGCAATGTCGCGACCGGCTCGCGAAACTGCCAGACGAGTTTGCCGGCCGGACTGTATTGGCATTCGTAGACCTGCGCGCCGACCGCGTGGACACTCGTGACAGGAATTTCACCCGGTGCTGCGATTGCATCTGGCACTTCGGCTGCAGCAGGCAATGGGGACAACATCCGTGCGCCAGAGACGTAGGCCGCCAGAATCGCCACGGTTCCGATCAGCGATCGAGCAACACGAAAGAATTCAGTTCCGGTCTGGGCGCGCCGGCCAAGCACCTCCCGGTGCCAGCGATCGATGTCGCCGGTCTCCCTGGTTCTGCGATGGACATTCTCCGTTCGCATTCCACACTCCATTCGTTTTCTGGCCGTTGGAATGCGCCTTTCCGGCACGAAAGGCTTTGAGCCCCGCTTGATTTGTCCTTGAGGAAGTCTTGATTTCGCTTTAGACGCCCAACCGGTATAATTCGGCAGCCTGATTGCGGGGGCGCAACGTGCTGTTTTTGTTCGATAATTTCGAGCTCGACTGCGAGCGCCGGGAACTGCGTGCGCATGGCACGGCGGTGCCAGTTGAGCCGCAGGTCTTCGATCTTCTGGTCTACCTGATTGAAAACCGCGACCGCGTGGTCAGCAAAGATGACCTCATCGCGTCCGTATGGGGTGGGCGAATAGTCTCGGAGTCGACCCTGACCAGCCGGATCAACGCCGCACGAAAGGCAATCGACGACAGCGGAAAACAGCAGCGCCTGATCCGGACGTCCGCTCGAAAGGGCTTTCGCTTCGTGGGTGATGTCCGAGAGGAACACCAGCCTGGGGTCGATGACGTCAACGGTGCGGCAACCGGCAAGTCTGCTGACGCTCATCCGCCACTCATAGCCGACCGTCCTTCAATCGCGGTCTTGCGATTCGAGAACATGTCTGATGACCGGGCGCTGGAATTGATCACCAATGGACTGACTGAAGACGTCATTGCCCTTTTGGCACGCGTGCCGGGATTTTTTGTCATCGCTCGCGCTTCCTCCTTCGCTTACACGCAGCAGCGCGCCGACTCGCGTCAGATCGGCGCCGAATTGGGGGTCCGTTACGTCGTCACCGGCAGCGCACGCAGTTCAGGTGATCGCGTTCGGATCAACGTTCAACTTGTCGAGGCCGAGAGCGGAAACCAGTTGTGGGCCGGGCGTTATGACGTCAGCCGCGGCGATACACTGGATCTGCAAGACGAGATCGCGCGCCGCATCATCGTGGAATTGGAACCGGCGCTGACCAAAGCTGATCTTTCGGGAATCAAGCGACGAAGAATCGAGAGCGTCGATGCATGGTCGCATTTTCGTCAGGCCGCGGGCGCAATTGCCGTGCAAGGCTGGAGCGAGGAGTCCGTTGCGGAGGCCCTGGACGGGGTGAATCAGGCACTTGTCATCGACCCAGACTTCGCGCTGGCACGTGCGTTCCTGGCGCTGCTCAATGCTTTCGGAGCCAACTTGTCTCTGGTCCCGGATATCGAGGCCGCGAGGAAAAGAGCTCACGACGAGGCAGAGCGCGCAATCACCATCGATCCGAATGCGTCCGATGTTCTTGGATTCGCTGGCTGCGCTTTTGCCGACATTGGAGAGCATGAGCGGGGCGTCGAGCTGCTGCGGCGCGCACTGATTCTCGATCCGAGTAACGCACAGGCGCACGTAGCGCTCGGCGCATCGCTCGTCCTCTTCGGTCGCTTCGATGAAGGCATCCAGAGTATGAAGTTCGGCATGCGATCGAGTCCGAAGGATTTTCGATTGACCTTCTGGAGCATGATACTTGCCTACGCGCTAGGGCGTGCGGGCCGTTTTGAGGAAGCGTTGGCGGAGGCGTCGGCCGCGGCACGCCGCGATGGCCGCCTGTACACGGCTCGTATCGTTGTCGCCTGGACACTTCTGAAACTTGACCGCAACCAAGAGGCGCGAACGGCGCTGGGCGACGCGCGACGTATCAGGCCCGCACTCAGTCTTGTCGAAATTCGGAGGTTCTTTGGCCGGCATACCGCAGAAGACCTTCAGCCGTTGTGGATCTAGGCACCGATAGAGCGCTCTTTGCAGATAAGCTTCGCAGACTGCTTGCTCGATACGGCTGGTCAGGGTCGACTCCGAAACGATGCGTCCACCCCAAACCGATGCGATCAGGTCGTCTTTGCTGACTACGCGATCACGATTTTCAAAGAGGTAGATCAAAACATCGAAAACCTGCGGCTCTACGGCGACGAGCTGGTTGCTCCGGCGCAACGCTGGGACAATTGGGGCGACACGAAGAGGCGCGACGTTATGTCACCGAGGTCACGCGGTTGAGGCCGACCTTTTCAATTGCGTTTGTCCGAACCATGCACCCATTCAGTCGCGACATGGGAATTGATCGCTACTATGACGGTTGCGCAAGGCGGGTGTGCCGGAAGTATGACCTTTCAGTGAAACCGATTGATCCGTAACGGTTTCGTATGCGCCGTCCCCAAACCCCAGGCTCTAAACACCATAAGGACCGCGAACAGACGGGCCCATAGACCCGTCCGATTCGAATTGATTGACGAATGATTTAATGACCCCAGCATGCCTCCAGAGTGCCGAACACCATGCCGTCCGTCCTTGCGAGACGATTGATTTGTCGCGGAGGTACGGTTGATTTCTCATCGATGAGAACCTTGGATATAATTGTTCATCCAAATTGTTGCGGGCGGCAACGTGCTGTTTTCGTTCAAGGATTTCGCGCTCGACGGCGAGCGTCGGGAGTTGCGCGCGCGTGGCACGATCGTTCCGATCGAGCCGCAGGTTTTTGACCTGTTGGTCTACCTCATCCAAAACCGCGACCGCGTCGTCAGCAAAAACGATCTGATCGCATCGGTTTGGGGTGGACGCATCGTTTCGGATTCAACGCTAGACAGCCGCATCAACGCCGTACGCAAGGCAATCGGCGACAGCGGGGAACAACAAGCGCTTGTCCGTACAATTCCGCGCAAGGGCATTCGGTTTGTCGGAGAGGTTCTGCAGGCACAAGAGTCGTCGGGGGCAACTCCCCGCTCATCCGGTCTCGCTCACAAACAAGAAATTTCGTTCTGTCGGTCCTCCGACAACATCAACATTGCATATGCCGAGGTTGGAAATGGTCCTCCCCTGATCAAGGCCGCCAACTGGCTCACACATCTTGAATATGATTGGGAAAGCCCGGTCTGGTCGCCGCTGCTTCAGCGCCTGGCAGAGAAAAATCACCTTGTTCGATACGACACGCGCGGCACCGGCTTGTCGGATCGTGAAGTAAAGGAATTTTCATTCGACGGATTCATGCGCGATTTCGAGTCCGTCATCGATGCCGTCGAGCCGGACCGATTTGCCATTCTCGGTATATCACAAGGCGCGGCCGTCGCAATTGCCTACGCTGCGGCTCATCCCGAACGAGTCACCAAACTCGTTCTGTACGGCGGCTACGCGCAAGGCCGCAACAAACGCGGCTCGCCCGACGAGATCGCGAAAGCAAATCTGTTTTTGTCGTTGATGCAGCACGGCTGGGGAGATGAGCATTCGGCATTCATGCGCGCCTTCTGCTCGCTATTCCTCCCTAACGGAACGCCGGAGCAGAACAAGTGGTTTGCGGATCTGCAACGCATGACCACAACCGCCGAAAATGGTGCACGCATTCGTGTCGCGTGTCACGAAATTGAGGTCGCCAGCCTGCTACCCACGATTCGAGTGCCGACTTTGGTGCTGCATGCGCGGCACGACAATGTCGTCCCGCTTGAACAGGGGCGCCTGCTGGCCGCCTCTATTCCCAACGCCCGTCTGGTGACGCTTGAGAGCGACAATCACGTTCTGCTGGCCGGCGAACCGGCGTGGGAAAAGTTTTTTGAAGAAGTCGAAGATTTTCTCGCGACCTGACGCGGACGCTATTGCTGATTGTGCGAAAGGCCGTCCAAGAATCGCTTCAGGAGTATATGTACCAAATGGCCTGACTGGGCTGGGTGTCAGCCGGGGCCTCTTTATTGAACGAAAGGACCCAAGCGACGATCATCGTCGCGAGAACGACCATGTACGTTCCTCGAGCTACCGTGCCAAGCATGGCCGTCGCCTCCGTGTTTTTTGTCAGCATAGTCGACGAACCCTGCCGCACGGGAACGTCGTTATGATTTGGTTAATCCGCTAAGCCCTTGAAATCTTGGGCAGCGATGGCTTTGCCTGATGGACGCGCCAGCGTCGCTGTCGTAGCTTGCCGCGCTTGAATGACCTCGGAGTTTGTGATGGCCGGCCCTGTAATTGCTGTGACCGACACGGTTTTTCCCTCGCTCGATCCGGCCAAGGCGGCGCTGGCGCGGCTCAATCCCACCTATCGGATGTCGAAGAGCGTCAATGCCAAAGATATCGTCGCCGTTGCCAAGAATGCCGACGCGGTTCTCGTGACTTACGCGAAGCTCACGCGCGATGTGCTCATGCAGTTAACCCGCTGCAGGGCCATCGGCCGGTTCGGGCTGGGTGTCGACAATATCGATCTGCCTACTGCCAAGGAAAAGGGCATCGCCGTCAACTACGTGCCGGACTACTGCACCCGGGAAGTATCCGACCATGCTGTGGCTCTCCTGCTCGCACTGATCCGTAAAATTCCATTGTCCAACAAGCTGGTGCAGAGTGGGCGCTGGGAAATGCCGGCGGTCGTGCCGATCCGCCGCATCGAAGGCACGGTGCTCGGGCTCATCGGCTTCGGCCATATCCCGCGACTGGTCGCCCCCAAGGCACAAGCATTCGGCATGAAGGTCATCGCCTATGACCCGTTCGCCAAACCTGACGCATTTAAGGCCGCGGCAGTCGAGAGCGTCGATCTCGATACACTCCTCAAAACCTCCGACTACGTATCCGTGCATGCGCCGTTGCTTCAGGCGACGCGCGGGATGCTGAACGCCGCAGCGTTCGGCAAAATGAAAAAGGGAGCCTACATCGTGAACACCGCGCGCGGGCCTTTGATCGACGAACCAGCTTTGGTCGCCGCACTTGATTCTGGTCAGGTAGGTGGTGCTGGACTCGACGTGGTGGCCGCCGAGCCGCTCGCCAAGGATTCACCACTCTTGGACCGCGACAACGTCATTATATCTCCTCACACTGCATTCTATTCGATCGAAGCGCTGAACGAGTTGCAGACCAAGTGCGCAACCGATGTCGCGCGTGTGCTGAGCGGCGAAAAGGCCGTTTATCCGATTTCGGCCTGAACAGATGCTGGATCGCACCGACTTCGAACCGGTCTTCTTCGCCCCCTTCGTATCATCAATGATGCGAGTCGAGCCGCAATGGATCGACTATAACGGCCATCTGAACATGGCCTACTACAACGTTCTGTTCGACCGCGCGGTAGATGAGGTTTACGAGCTTCTCGGGATTGGCGCCGAATATCTGAAAAATCATCGGCATTCCACTTTCACCGCTGAAGTCCATGTACGTTACGTGCGCGAGTTACAGGAAGGCGACCCGGTGCGCGTGACATTCCAGTTGCTCGATTTTGATTCGAAGCGCTTTCACTATTTCGAGCAGTTGTTTCATGCGACCGAAGGCTGGGTTTCGGCGACGTCAGAAAACATGACCCTGCATGTCGACATGATAGCCAAGAAAGTCGCGCCGTTTTCACCCTCGATCCTGCGTACATTCGCGCGCATGAAGGCTGCGCACTCGCAGTTGCCGCGCCCTGAGGCGGCCGGGCGCCGGATTGCGATGCCGCAGAAGGGCTGACGACAGCGGTTATTGTCCGGCGAGCTTCGCCGCGTCGTCGCGCACACTAGCGTCGATCAGGGTCGAGGTCGGCACCGGTTTCGGGATGACCCCGGCTTTGACGAACAGCTGCTGCATCCAGTCGATGCGATCCACCGGAATTGCCAGGGTCGGATCAATCTGCTTCTCGCGGATGGCCTGGTCGGAGATGAACTCGGCCCGTTTGTCGTCCGGTTTTGCATTGGTCATTTCATGAGCCACCTTGACCGTCTCGTCACGGTGCGAGGCCGCGTATTTGTAGGCATCCATTTCCGCTGCGATGAATCTGACGAGATCGTCCCGGCGGTCGGCCAGAACCTTGCTACTGGTCGCCACGCACAGTCGGATGAATTTGGGCACGGCGCTCCCGCCCTTGGCGAGCACTTTGATCTTGGATGGCATGACGGCTTCGAATTCATTTGAGACCACAGCCGCATCCGTGATGCCCGCGACCAGGGACTTATAGCGGTCCAGATCGGCGCCCTGCGTTGCCAACTTCACCTCAGCAAAGGGGACATTTGCGGCATCGAGCATCCCGCGGAAAAGCAAATCCGGAAGCGATCCGGGGGAAGAGATCGCAACGGTCTTTCCCTTGAGGTCGGCCAGGCTGTTGATGTCAGCCTTGGCAAGAACAACCTGCGGCACGCCCGGCCAGGTGCAGCCGACGATCTTGACGCCAGTACCGCGCACGCCAGCCACGATCGACTCTGCCGCGCCCATGTCCACGCTATCGATCTCACCTGACAGCAGGGCCTTCATCAGCGTGGCGCCGGCTTTGATCTGCAAAATTTCAAGTTTCAGGCCGCGCTTGGCAGCAAAACCGCCTTTGTCGACCATCGCGATGAAGCCCGCATCACTCTTGGCTTCGAGGATGCCATGCTTCCAGACCTTTTCCTGCGCGTGAACGGTCGAGATACCGCAAAGGAACCCAATCGCGAGAGCTGGCAACTTCAACGGCGAAAACATGAATCCTCCAATATCTCCTGTCCGGCCGGGAACCCGGTTTTTCTTCTGAGTAAAGCAAGGCGCGGGTGGGCGCGACAAGGCCGGGTGCAGGTGATCCTAAATGCGAAACTCGCCGCCACGCTTGCGGCCGTGATCGACGCTGAGAAAGAGCTGCTCGAGTGTCGACCGCTTCTTGATCAAGCCCTGTTCGTGTGAATAACCAACCAGCATCTCGAGAACCCTGCGGTTCCTCTCAGTCAATCCGTATTCCCACGGGTCAGAGCCGAGTACGTGTTCCTGCTCCTCCCATGCGTCACGATACCAGGCGAGCGGAACAATGCGTGGATTGGCCATGCGCTTCATGGCAGCGTCCTTCGCCTTGTTAAAGGCCTGGAAGAGATTGACGGCAAGCCACGGATACTCGTCCGCCAAGGCCTGACGGATACCGAGAACATGCATGATCGGGAAAATGCCGGTCTTCCGATAATAGGCTTCCTCTTCGGCTTTGTGGTCCGGGAATAGGCGCGCCACGCGGGCATCCCGGGCGACAAACGGCTTGATCAAATCAGAATGAAAAACCGCATCGAGCTCGCCTTCCGCCAGCATAGTCTCGACCGATTTATCGTTGGAGAGGCATGAGTACTTGATGTCCTGAGGCAGGGTGACTTGCACGTCATCCTCAATCTCGGCAATCCACTCGACGCTATTCAATGGCACGCCATATTCATGCTGGAGAATGCCGCGCATCCACAGCACGGCCGTCGTCATCATCGTCTTTACGCCGATTTTTCGTCCGCGCAGGTCTGCAGGCTTCGCAATGCCTTTTGAAGTGTTGATGAACATGAAGCCATGACGGAAACGGCGATGGAGAAATACCGGGATGGCCCGAAATGGCAGTCCGTTGTCGCGCGCCGCGAGATAAGACGACGCCGAAACTTCCGCTACATCAAACTCGCCGTTACGCAAGAACCGCCAGTGACGCGTCGCGGAATCCATGTCCGTCAGGATCGTCAGATCCACG
Source organism: Pseudolabrys sp. (assembly GCA_051986235.1). Taxonomy (GTDB): domain Bacteria; phylum Pseudomonadota; class Alphaproteobacteria; order Rhizobiales; family Xanthobacteraceae; genus Pseudolabrys. Next base: position 192,176 of record JBPYDR010000056.1, on the reverse strand, counting down.
CCATCGACCTCGACCTTCTCGTTGAGGAGCGGGCGAACGATCTCATAGTCGCCACAGGCGAGCGTAAGCGCGATTTTCTTCAGCATGCGAAACTCTTTTGCTTTCGTTCTTAGTGTCCCGTTGCTAGTGCGGCGAGTTTTGCCGGATCATCCGGCAAGCTATTGCCGCGCCACACCACATGGAGGTCGGGCCGTAGCAACAACAGATCATAGCCGTAAACATCGCGTGGCCTTTCCTCATCGATTTCGACGACCGAAAATGGTGCGGCAAAGGAGGCAAAGGCCTGGGCGAGCGCGGGGGTGTTTGCTCGTGCGCCACGAAGACACAAAAGCGTATAGCCGTCGCCAATGCGGTCGTGCATTGCCGTTCCATCGGCGAGCCAAACATGCGGCAGCCGCGCACCCGGCCAGGACGTCGGAACGTATTTCATGAAGTCGGTTTCCGGCGCGTCCCCTGCCTCGGGGAAAATGATCGGTGACTCTGCATAGCGATAGCCAAGTTCCGCGCCGATCATTTCATTGCTCTTGCGCTGTTCGACATCGGCAATACGGCTGAGGTTCGCCCGGATTGCAGCCCCTTCTGGTGTCCTGTCGCGAATGTTGGGCTTGTACGCCGCCCGCCAGGCACGTCGGCCTCGCGAGGCATTCCGCGAGGCCTCAACATTGCGCGCGCCGATTTGCCGGCGTTCAATTTCGTAGGATGCCAGTAGCGCCGGGCCGCCCCACCCTTTCAGCGTGGCTGCGAGCTTCCACGACAAGTCAACGGCATCGCCAACCCCACTATTCATTCCGAGACCGCCTGTCGGAATCACAAGATGCACCGCGTCACCGGCAAGAAATACCCGCTTGTGACCATAGCTTTCGGCCAACAGCAAATTCTGCCGCCAGGGGGCACAGGACAGCATCTCGTAGTTGACCGGCATGGCAACCGTCTGTTCAAACATCGTCTTCATGTCGTCATCGCTGTCGACAACCGAGTGCAGCGTAAAATGACGGGTCGAGTCCTGTACAATCAGGAAAGTCGAATGCGCATCGGCAACATGATAGTGGCGACCTTTGCCGATCGGGATGCGCTCGAACAGATCGTCGCAGCGATAAAGCGCTTGCCTTAATTGCAGGAGATTGGCTTCACCCTGCAGTCCAATGCCGAGTTGGCGACGCACATTACTCGAGCCACCGTCGCAGCCTACAAGGTAGTGCGCGCTCAATTCGATCGTTGAGTCTCCGCACTTAATGTGGGCACACACGCCGGCGGCGTCCTGCTCGAACGAGATGAATTCATGTCCATAACGCAAATCAACGGTCGGCAAGGTCTCTGCAACCGACTTGAGCAGCGGCTCAAGCGTGTACTGCGAAATGAGCTGATAGGGCTCGAGCGGCATAGAGCCGTCGGCGCATGCGGCAATCTCCGCCTGAGCTTGTGCGACCGATGGATACGGCAAATGCAAAAGCGGCGGCTCGACCAACGACGTCACGATGAAAACATCCATGGGTACATCGTGCGGAAAGCCGGCATCACGTATTTCCTTTGCAACTCCAAGCCTGCGGTAAATCTCCATGGTGCGGGCGTTGCACCGTTCCATTTTCGGCAGAAATTGCGGCGCATCTTTCTGCTCGAGCAGAATGCAGCGCACGCCGCGGCGGCCAAGATCGATCGCCAGGGTCAAGCCCACCGGTCCGGCGCCCACTATAATGACTTGGGTGTTCACGATACCCTCGGCGTCACGCGCGGGCTGTCCAAGATATCGCTCGTCAATCGATACGACCGCCAGAGAATCTGCGACCTGGCACGGTAAGGAAATAGCCAACCGCCTGTCCGCCATCGGCGCCGACTACGCTGCCGGTCGTATAACGCGAATCGTCGCATGCGAGGAAAATCGCCGGCCCCGCGATGTCCTCGCCAGAGCCGACTCGGCCCATTGGTACACCCTTGCGGCGGCCTTCGTAGATTTCCGGATCGGCATACATCGCTTCGGTACCGGGCGTGCGGATATACCCGGGCGTGATTGCGTTTGCACGGATGCCGTACGGCGCCCATTCCATCGCCTGCAATTTCGTAAGCATGATCAATCCGGCTTTCACCACACTGTAGGCGCCGGCCCAGTTGTAAGGAAAAAGGCCGGCGATAGAGGCGATATTGACGATGTTGCCCGATTTCTGGGCGATCATGTGCTTTGCGGCGGCCTGGCTCACCATGAACGCGCCCTTGAGGCCGATGTTCATCGTCGTGTCCCACGCCGCTTCTGGAAGCGCCTCCAGTTTTCCTGGAACGATTTTCATCGCGTTGTTAACGACAATGTCGATACGCCCGCGTTCCTTGATGATCGTTTCGACGAGCTGATGGATGTCGGCCGCCTTGGCAATGTCGGCAGCGACCGGGAGGCTCTTGCTGCCGAGCCCCGCGGCTTCCTTTGCCGTGGCCTCGGCTGTCGCGGGATCAACGTCGTTGACGACGACATGGGCGCCTTCACGCGCATACGCCAAAACAATATCGCGGCCGATACCGCGGCCGCCGCCGGTGACCAATGCCACCTTGTCCTTCAATCGCACGGAGTTCCCCCAAGCTGTGTGGAAATAAGCAGGAAAAATCACGCTAAATCGGTGAGGAGAGCGCGACAAGAGCCGGTCTGGCCTCGAAATTGGCGCCTAGCGATGCCATCTTAGGCGTTGAAAGAATCGTTCCTTAGGCGTTGAAAGAATCGTTCCGGCGGCATTGCCGCCCCTTACCGACAAATGGCCGAGCCCAAGCGTAACGACTCTGCTCCATTGAGCCCGCAACCGGTTGCAGGCGGCATCGCCGCACGCGCGCTTGGCGCGAGGCCAATGCCGTACCTTGGCGACCTCAACCCAGAGCAACGCGAGGCAGTGGAGGCCCTCGACGGTCCCGTGCTGGTCCTCGCCGGCGCCGGAACCGGAAAGACGCGCGTTCTCACGACCCGTATCGCGCACATTCTCAACCTCGGTAGGGCGCGGCCGTCGGAAATCCTCGCCGTGACCTTCACCAACAAGGCCGCCCGCGAAATGAAGGAACGCGTCGGTCAAATGGTGGGGCAGATCGTCGAGGGTATGCCATGGCTCGGCACCTTCCATTCGATCGGCGTGAAAGTCCTGCGAAGGCACGCCGAACTGGTCGGTCTGAAGAACAACTTCACGATCCTCGACGTGGATGATCAGGTCCGGCTGATCAAGATGATCCTCGAAGCTGAGAAGCTAGACGAGAAGCGATGGCCTGCACGCGTTCTGGCCATGCTGATCGATGGCTGGAAAAATCGCGGTCTTACACCTGAACAAGTGCCTTCGGGCGAAGCGGCAAGCTTTGCGAATGGTAAGGGCAAGAAGCTGTATATTGCTTATCAGGAGAGGCTGAAGACACTGAATGCTGTCGATTTCGGTGACCTGCTGCTCGAGAATATCCGGCTATTCCGTCAGAACGCTGACGTGCTGCGGAATTTTCAGGAGCGATTTAAATTCATCCTTGTCGATGAGTATCAGGACACAAACGTCGCCCAGTACCTTTGGCTGAAACTGCTGGCACAGACTCCGTCTGGCTCGATGGCGGTCGTTTCGGGACGCGATCAAACAGCGGACCGGCAGATTGACACTGCTGCCGAGTCCGCAGAATCCAGTATCCCGCTTCCAACGCGCTCCCAAATGACTGAGCAGAGCGCGAACCTCCTCCGCGTTCCCAAAAACATCTGCTGCGTCGGCGACGATGATCAATCGATCTACGGCTGGCGCGGCGCGGAGGTCGATAACATCCTGCGCTTCGACCACGATTTTCCCGGCGCGAAGGTCATCCGCCTGGAGCGGAATTATCGCAGCACTGGGCATATTCTTGCGGCTGCATCCCACCTCATCGCTCACAACGAAGGCCGCTTGGGCAAGACGCTTCGCACTGAGGACGAATTGGGCGAAAAGGTACAGGTGACCGGCGCATGGGACAGCGAAGAAGAAGCACGCGCGATCGGCGAGGAAATCGAACAGCTTCAGCGTGCCGCGCGCGAGCGTGGTGAGGATCACCCCCTAGATGAGATTGCGATCTTGGTACGCGCATCATTCCAGATGCGTGAATTTGAAGACCGCTTTATTCAGCTCGGGCTGCCCTATCGCGTGATTGGCGGCCCGCGCTTTTACGAGCGTGCGGAAATTCGTGACGCCCTCGCATACTTGCGCGTCATTGCACAACCGGCGGATGACCTTGCCTTCGAACGTATTCTCAATGTGCCAAAGCGCGGCCTCGGCGACGCGACGCTGCAAATGCTGCACGACCACGCGCGTAAAAGGCGCGTCCCGTTGACCGAAGCAGCAAGCCAGCTCTCAGCCACCGACGAGATGAAGCCAAGGCCACGTCTTGCGCTGCGCGACCTGATGGCGGCCTTTGAGCGCTGGCGCGCCAAGAAGGATTCGATGCCGCACACCGAACTCGCGGAAATAGTGCTGGATGAGTCCGGCTATACCGAGATGTGGCAGAAGGACCGTTCCGCCGATGCTGCCGGCCGCCTGGAAAACCTCAAGGAACTGGTCCGCTCCATGGAGGAATTCGAGAACCTGCAAGGCTTTCTCGAACACATTTCGCTTGTGATGGACCGTGACAGTGCGGAGTCCGAACAAGCCGTCAACATAATGACCTTGCATTCGGCAAAGGGGCTCGAATTCGACTGCGTGTTTCTTCCCGGTTGGGAAGAAGGCCTTTTCCCACATCAGCGCTCGCTCGACGAAAGTGGCCGCGCTGGGCTCGAGGAAGAGCGCCGCCTCGCGCACGTGGGACTTACGCGCGCTCGCAAACTGGCCAAGATCTACTTTGCTACCAACCGCCGCATTCACGGCCTTTGGACGTCGACAGTCCCCTCACGCTTCCTCGATGAATTGCCTGAAGCGCATGTCGAGGTGAAAGAGGCCGCGGGAGGCGCCGGCAGGTTCGGGATGTCTGGCTATGGAGCTTCGCGCTTCGATGAGATGAACGCCTTCGGTTCCGGTTACACGACACCCGGTTGGCAACGCGCACAGGCCCGCAAGGGTCGCGGTGGTTTCTATGACAACGGCCAGCCGCGGTACACTCCGGACGGCGTTTTTGATGACGATTCGAGCGATCCTGATCGACCCTCGGGCGGCCGAGGCCGCACCACAAAACGCCAAGGCCGAGCCCCGCTAACAATCGAGGGCGAGCTTGTTGCGAAATCCACCGGCACAGTTTCGTCTTTCGCGGTGGGCGAGCGCGTCTTCCACCAGAAATTCGGTAACGGCAATGTCATAGCGGTGGATGGCAACAAGCTCACCATCGCTTTCGACAAGGCCGGCGAAAAGCGCGTGGTCGACAGCTTTGTTGAGAAGGTTTGAACGTCTAGTACGACGTCAACAGATCGATCTTTGTATTTGCGAGGATAAGCCGCTTAGCCAAGAGAACAGCGAGATTGCGCACGATGCGCTCTCCGACCTCTGGATGGTTTTCGCGAAATCCGGCGTAGGCGCTCAGCGGCAGTTCGAAGCATTGAACCACCGTATCCGCCCATACGTCCGCCGAGCGCCGGTCCTCAAGCAGCGCCATCTCGCCGAACACCATGCCGGCGACAAGCGTCGCGAGACGCACACCGTTCGGCAGCTTCACACTCACCATGCCGCTTTGCAAAAAGAAGAGCGATGATGCGAGCTCTTCGGCACCGATAATGCGTTGGCCGGCCTGGTATGTCCGTGACGTCATCAAGGCCTCAAGCGCTTCAATCTCACCGGTCGTCAGGCCGCCAAGCAATTGCTGTTCTGGCAGCGTCGTCGGATCGTGCAACTGCCCGTATCCGCCATATCGATAAATGATCTGATCCTCGGCCCATTCGATAGCTTCATCGAGAACAGGAAACTTTCGCAGCTTTGAGAGCGGTTCGAACAGGGGCTTCATGGTCGCATTGACCGCCGATTGCGGCCGCAATCCGCACAGGATCACCGTCGTGTTGACCGCACTTAGATCCGCGAGGCTTGCAGCAAGCAGTCGGCCCGCCGCCCGTGTGATTGTCGGTACGCGGTTAAAATCAAGCACGACGAGCTGGGACTGCGGCTGACCTTGCACCAGGCGACGCGACAGATACTCGATAGACCCGAACGTCAGCGCGCCGGTGAGTTCGTAAACGTGGCAGTCGGTGTGACGCTCATCGAGAATCTTCTGCTCGTGCGGCTGCCGGTTGCGGCGAGAGGAGACGCCGCCGATGTCATAGTCGGCTACGATGCCATTTCTCACATCCCCTCCGCGGTTGAACAGATGCAGATCGAAGTGCGATGAGAGGGCCGCGCACACTCGCAACCCGCGAACGCTGTTCCCGTGGCCGTCGAGGAGCGGCGAATAGGTACCGAGCCCAAGTTGCGTGGGCAGCGCCGCTACGATGCCGCCGCCGACGCCACTCTTTGCCGGCATGCCGACGCGGTAGATCCATTCGCCCGCATAGTCATACATGCCCGAACTGGTCATCACAGACAAAGTACGGGCAACGGCATAGGGACTGACCACCTGTTCGCCGCTCAACGGATTCAGGCCGCGATTAGCAAGTGTCGCCGCCATGACCGCGATATCGCGGGCGGTGACGAGGACCGAACACTGGCCGAAATAGACATCCAGAACGGCGTCGACATCGCCTTTTATGACGGCATAGTTGCGTAAAAGATAAGCAATTGCCCGATTACGGTCTCCGGTCGCGCGTTCGGAGGCTAATACCGCTTCGTCCACGCCAAGTTTCCGGCCAGCGAAAGCACTCAGCGTTGCGAGGATGCACCCAAAAGCGTCCTTCCCTTGCGCATCGTAGATGAGACCTGAGCATGCAATTGCACCGGCATTGACCATTGGGTTGAAAGGCCGGTTGTCTGCGCGCAGACGGATCGAATTGAAAGCTTCGCCACTTGGCTCAACTCCGATGACGCCCTCAACCCGTTCGGCACCAATCGTCTCGAGGGCGAGCGCAAAAACAAAGGCTTTTGAAATCGACTGGATCGTGAAGGGGACATCGCTATCGCCGACCTCGTAGACGTAGCCGTCGGTGGTCGTAATGCTGATACCGAAGTCATCAGGATTGGCTTTGGATAGTTGGGGTATGTAGTCGGCTACGGCGCCGCTGTTGTCCCCCGCAACTTCCGCGTGACAGCGCTCCAGAAACCGCGACAAAGGCGGCTGGACGTCACTGCCCATACGAATACCCGACCCAGCGGGCAAGTCTGTCCGCGCATCCATCCCTTACCTCCACCTGTCCCTGAGAATGCAAGCCCTGTGCCGATCAAGGTGTCGGCGTCGCCGCACCCCGGCGTGTTCCGCCGAAGGGCTTCTACTTGCGCGTGATGGTTGTCGTGGGAACGGCCGTGACCTATCGCTTATCAAACCCGCGCCTGCTGGGTCTGCGCGTTCTCTGCCTCCACCAGGCTCGCAAGCACAGTCGGATCCGTTACTGCGCGCACAATCATCGCCTCTTCGCGGCCGCGAATTGCGACCTCCCTACGCGCCAGCGAACCGGTTGCGATGCCGGCGGTTGTGAAAACCTCGTCGGAAATCACAGCCTTGCAATCAAGCGCCTTAGTCATGTCTTGCAGACGCGCTGCCACATTGACGGGGTCGCCAAGCGCCGTAAAAACAGTGTGATCCTGAAAACCGATATCGCCGATAATCACTTCGCCACCCTGAATGCCGATACCGTACTCGATCGGCTCGGGAAGGTCCGACGCGAGCTGATGATTCATGTAGTCCACGTTGGTGGCAACTTTGGCGGCTGCGCGCAGCGCCTGACTGCACGCTGTCTTTGCGTCCACTTCAATTCCGAAAAGAGCAAGCACGCCATCTCCGACGAATTGATTGGGTTGGCCCCCCGCATCGAGCGTGGCTTGGGAACATGCACCGAGGAACCGGTTGATGAGAAATACGACATCGAACGGCAGCCGCGCCTCGGCGAGTTTTGTTGATCCGCGCATGTCAACGAACATGCTGACGATGTAGCGCTCCTTGCCGATGTTCATGCGGCTGCCTTTGCGCAACAGCTCCGCATTCATGCTTGCCGGCAGAATCGGAATGACGGATATGTCCGTCTGCGGGCGCAATTGACACGCGAGCCGGATCGATGGGTTTTCCGAAACGCCAATGCTCTCGAGCACGAACGCTTCCCGGCCTGACGGTCGCGGCAACTTGCTGCGGTCGCTCACCACGCGGATGCGGCAGGTGGAACAGCGCGCGCGGCCGCCGCACACGCTGGCGTGCGGAATTTTGTGCCGCAAGCTGGCTTCCAGAACGCTCAGCCCTTTTGGTACGCGCACCTGTCGATCTGGATATGAAATTGTGACCAAGCCCCGCTTGCGCTCGCGAAGTGAGCGAAGGCCACGCCCGGCGAAAACCAATCCAATTGCGGCGCCATAGGCGATGGGAAAATATACGAGACTGATTTGGGTGATCACTCGCGCCTGGGCAGCAGGAACCCGCTTCAGCTTTTCGGCACGCCATTCCGGATCCTCGGCGAGCTCTGCGACCTCGCGACCACCGTGATGCGCGCCAATCATCGCAAGTGGCGGCATAAGAATTGCAACAGATAAAAGTATCGGGGCCGCCCAATCGAAGAACGATTTCAACCGCAGCCAGAAATAGAGCCCGATACAAGCGTGCGTCCACGCGACCGTCAATGAAATGAATTGCAAGGCGATGTTGTAGCGCTCCGTGACCCAGTAGGTGTAAAGCGCCGAGGCGTAATTGAATGGCGGCCATCCGAAGAGAAGTCCACCTACCCGCTCGCCCCCAAGATGACTTGCGAGCCAAAGCGGAATCGTCAGTCCCAAAACAAGTTGAGTGATCTCTGCAATCGAATAGCGAAAATGCCGCCGTTGATAGAGCGCCCACAGGCCGAGCGAGAAATGGACGATGGCGGCAAGGTAGAGGGTGTCGTTGACGATCGGAATCCGCCACCACCAGACATGATATTTCAGCCAGGTCTCCATCAAGTCGTAGGAAATATTGCCAAGGGCGTGATTGAAAAAATGAGAAAAAATGTAAGTGAACATTATCAAGCCGGTGGCAAGGCGAATCTGACGTACGCCAATGCCGTGAAGCCATGACGCGGGCGAGGTGTGCACGCTGGCGCCGACGTCACCGATTCCGGGGGCTTGGGCAGTCACGCTGGACCATCATTTCGAAAATGTTGGGCAGGCTAGCAAGGATCACGAAAGCCACACATCGATAATACGAATCACGTTCCGTGCATGGCAATGCACTTCAAATCATAATCCATCCTGGCAAATCTTTAGTGCGCGAACCTGCGCGGTCTAGGACGAAGACCTAGTGCCGGACTTCTGCAGTGCATCAAAACGGTGCAAATGGTCGGTCCCCGAAGGCTCGTATTTGCAATCGCATTGACCGCGCGTGCATTCGGTGGGCGGCAAACGTGTAACCGCGCCCAGCCTGGCCAGCTATCACCCGGCCACGGATATTAATCCGATGAATTAGGTGCCCGCGCGAGGCAAAAAAAAGCGGCCTGGTCAGGCCGCTATGGAGTTTGGAGGTTATTCAGGGCCTGCCCCGAGTTCAGGGGCAGGCCAGAAGACGGTCAGGTGGCGGGGACTACGCTGGCCGTCAGGCTGCCGGTGGTAAGGGGATGAACCACCGGTCGCGCAGAAATGGTTTCACCGATCGGGGCATAGACTGTGCGAGCCAGGCCGGTAACCACGGAATCGCCCGCGAGGAACGATGTGGCGGCGAGAATGATGGTCTTGCGCATATCCGTTAGCCCTTAATCTCGTGCTAGTTACGGTAGGGCACAGGGGGTTCCTGTGCTGTGATTTCCGTCACACAAAATCGCTTTTTTCGGATCCAGAGAAAACCTGCAATTACAGGGCTCTATTGGCCTCACGCAGACGCCGGACCAACATGCTCATGACGTCGAGCGCAAAAGTTGGCGCCCGGGTGACAAGGGCCAGAAACTCCTTCTTTGAAATTGGAACAACCGCCACGTCAGTCTTGGCGATTGCGGTGGCGCTGCGGGGAGCTGAATCGATCAGGGCCATCTCGCCGAAGATGTCGTTGGTCTCGAGCGTAGCCAGCAGGCGGTTGCCAAGCTGAATTTCCACTTGCCCGCGTTTGATGACGTACAACTCTTTCGCCGTTTCTCCTTCCTTGAAGATCGTTTCCCCCGGTTTGAGGTACCAAACCGGCATTTCTGATTCTGCAAGGAAACTGAACCCGACAACATCGTCGTCCGACATCGGCTAAGCCCCAGCCATGCACGGCTCCCCGGATCCGCCCAATTGCATTCTCATCTTGTCAATAAAGCAATCAGGTCCCGCCGTCGTGGCAAGCCCGCGTTAAAAATTCAAAGCTTTAATTCCTTTTCGAGCTTAGGCCTGCTCTCGATGCAATAATAACCTGACAGTCGGGTAATCAGCTTCAAACGCATCCATTCGTTGAGTATTCGGCTCACGTTTTCGCGGGCAATGCCGGCCATTGCCGCAACGTCGCTCTGGCTCAACTTCTGCCGGATGACGATACGACCACCACCGACTTCGTTGCCGAAAGCCTTCGCAAGATCAAGCAATGCACGCGCGACCCTGCCTTTGACCGGCAAGAACGTTCCCGCCGCGACAACTTGATCCGTGTCGCGCAGGCGCGCGGCAAGCATACTGAGAAGATGCTTGTAGATTTCAGGATTTTTCTCGGCGACCGTTTCGAACGCCGCGCGACTGACGAAACTTAGCTTGCAATCACGAAGTGCGGAAACCGATGCCGACCGAGGGCGGCCATCGATCATCGCCATATCACCGACGATCGAGCCGGGCCCCAGTATCGCGAGGATGCGTTCGGCACCGGTGGGCGCGACCATACTAACTTTGAGCAGACCTTCGTTCAGGCGATAGCAGCCATCACCTGGATCACCGGCAAGAAACAGAATCTCGTCGGCAGCCAATTTGACCGGCTTGGCATTCGCTAGAATACCCGCCGTCAAAGCTTCCGGCAGGTCGGAAAACAAATCGGTGGGAGGCGGCGCAGCCATCGGGCACCCAACGCGGAATAACAGTACGCGGGGGCCTTTTAGCAGATATTACATTGAAATGCGCACTGGATTGACGCGACGTGGCAACGTGTCAGCGGCCCGAGGTTGGAACCGCTTACCGCTGTGACAAACGCACCTTTTGGTGCGGCTTTTACTGGGTGGAACCGCGCTCGCGCTTGGCACTCCGCTGGACAGGCGCTCTGGCCCGGGCCAGCGCCGTACGCACACGCCTTGCAACATGACCGATTTGCGGCTGCTCGCTCGAAGCAATCACTTTGGCGGCTTCCTGGCAGGGAGCCGGGCGCGGCACATGTTTTTCATCGCCGAAACCCCGGCCGTTTCGTGTATTCTGACCGGTGCCAACTCAGGACGGCAGGGCTGGCCTATTCAGCAGCAAGCTTTTAGCATAAATCGAATCGGCGGACTGAGAACGGGGCCCGGACTGGGGGAACTATGAGAAGGCAAGCAGTGCTGGCGGCTGCGCTCGGCGTGACACTCACGTCCTGCGGCGTTTTTGGTCCGAAGGGGAACGATGTCGGCGGCATTATTCCGTGGTCGCCCGAAGCAGAGGCTGCCGCAATCGACATCGCCCAGAACAATTGCGGCCGTTTCAACAAGTATGCGGCGATCACAAGTGTTCATCGTGTCTATGGCGACTACATTTCTTATTCCTGTTGGTGGAAACCGCCGTCCGGGACGCGCCGCCACGTCTATTGATCCAACGGCCCGCCGACGACCGCAAGCGGACATTGAATCGCATGGATGCTCTCGCCCCGTCCCGCGACTTTGTGCGTCTGTGCAGCTGCCGCTTGTGCGCTTCTCGTGACGCCTTCTTTCGCGCTCGATCTCAATTCCTTTCGCGCGCAGCACGGGCGCCCGGCCGCGCTTAGAGTCTGCTGCACGACAACGTCTCGATCATTCGGGCTTTTGGCCTCGATCATTCGGGCTTTTGGCAACGCGTAGATGTGTCTTCCGGACCCGCCGCCGAAAATGTCGCTTATGGCTGCGCAACGGACGACTGTGTCATCCGCATGTAGGCGCGCTCTGGGCGCATCGCGCGAATATGCTGCGCCGTGGTGTGACCAGCTACGCTCTCGCCTCGGCAGACGGGTCAAATGGCAAGTGCTATTGGGTGCTGGAACCTCGGCAGCTGATTCAGCGCTAGAAAAACCGCACCGATGCGCCTGCGATCGCCGGAATGACTACCATCATTACAATTCCGAACACAAAGCCGGCCATGCGTGGACCAATTGTCAGCATCTGCCCCGGCGCTGTGCGCCCCAACAGATATAACCCGCTATCGAACAGACCGACAGCAATCAAGACCCAGAAGTACGGCTTGACGGCGAAGTTCTGGATCTGCGGAGCGGCTACCAAAATTGCGCCAGCGGAAATACCCACCAACACCATATAGACGAAAAAAATCCGGTCCACTGTCATGCACGCCCCCAATCATCAGCCGTCCGGAGCGCGATATTATCAATAGATCTTTCAGGCAAGGCGTCGTGTCGCCGGCCAACGATTATTTCTTTTCCAACATCAATTGGCCTTTCCGGCCAATGACGCGCTGTACCGCCTGAGCGAACCGCGCAAGTAGCCACGGCAATATGACTTCGAGTCGCACATTTGCTTCGCACACGTCAATAAAGCCCGATACCCGCTGACCTAGCGCCGACACGCGGAAGCTCAGGCGGTCGTCAGCCCAGACCTCTTCCTCCAAAGACAGCAACCAGGCGAATTCGATCTTGGCGCGACCGATACCATCCTTGATACGTCGCAGCGCTTCGTCCTTGCCGAGCCGATGAGGAATTACAACGATGAGCGGTTCCGGCATTGTAGTGGTACTCCCCTATGCTCTGCGCATGTGGGAACGGTACGCACACAAAAAAAGGGCGCTGATGCGCGCGGAACCCGGCAAGATCATCTCATCGCAAACGCGCGGTTTAACGCCGCGCGTTCACGATGAAGAGCAGTTGCTTCAGGGATGCTTTTCGTTCTTGGCAGCGCGCATGCCTTGGCTTGTCGCATCCTGCTCGCACATATACGCCCCGGCCTTCGTCCTTCCGTATTCTTTATGGCCGGTGAAGTGATAGATCTTTGAATCCAGATTGGCCCACACAACGGTGCCACCACCGCAACGGAATCTGGCTTGCCCCTCGGTCGAAAACTGATTTGCACCCGTGGGGGTCGTCGTAGCCGTCCGAGTTCCCGTCGTCGCTGCAGGTGGAGGCGAAGTCGGCGCGGGCGCCGCTGTCGTTGTTGTTGTTCTCGTCTGAGCGGGCGGTGGGGCCATAGGAGCAGGCGACGCGACCGTTCCGCCTGCGCGGCACTGCGTCACGAAAGCCTTCTCCGTTATACCTTTGGCCTGGTTTGCATCTTTGTTTGCACGCCATTCATCCCGACACGCCTTGGCGGTCTTTTGGCCGGCGGCGGCCGGCGCGGGCGCAGCGGTCGTTGCTCTCGATGGAGCGGATGGAGCGGGCTGTGCCGCGACCCCGCCTGCGCGGCACTGCGTTACGTATGCCTTCTCCGTTATTCCTTTGGCCTGATTTGCGTCCTTGTTGGCCCGCCATTCTTCCTGGCAAGCCTTGACTGTCTTTTGCTGCGCGAGCGCCGGAAAAGACAGAACTGCCACGCCGATAATGGCGCAACTGATAGCTGTGATGGTTCGCATGTCTTCAACTCCTGGGCTTACGCCCCTTCAAGGGTTAGGCCTCCTTCGCGCATTTCTTCATGAAGCTGTTTTTCGCCGCTCCAGAGAGAGGCTTGCCATCCTTGCTGACGGCTTTGGTCGCGCACGCGTCCACCTTGCATTTTTTTATGAAGCTGGTTTTCGCCGCACCGGTCAGCGGCTTGCCTTCCTTGCTGACCGCCTGGCTCTCGCAGGACTGAGCCATCGCACTCCCGACGGCAAAAGAGGTAATCAGTGCGGCAAGTAAAATGCGTTTCATTACTCCCTCCATAGTTTTTCAGGGCGACCGGAAATCCTCGCAGTCGCCGCAACAATTGCTAGCGCCCCCGCCACGAGTGCCCGGTGCGAAACTCCCGAAATGCGGTAGGAGTTCCGGTCAAACAGCGGCATAAGTTTGTAGATTGGGGGGCAGGCTTCCTGAAATTGGACCGTGGTCCAATGTGGACACCGCACCGGTACCCGCGAAAGCTACTTGTCCGTGCCGTTTTTTGCAGGGGCGACGGCGCTTTCTGCGTTCGAGTCCGTCGTCGCAGCCAAGATGGCATCGATGAGGGTCTGGCCGTGCAAGGGTTTGGTCAGGAAGGCCTTGGCCCCTGATGCCGCACTCCGTTCACGGATACCGGCATCATCGAAGGCCGTAATAACAATAGTGGGAATATTCTTGTTGATGCGATTGAGATATCGTTGCAGATCGAGGCCGCCAAAATCCGGCATATGAACGTCGACGATGAGGCACTCCGGAACGTCACGGCGGATTGAGTCGATAAACTCCCGCGCCGAGCCATAGGTCGTGGTCTCGAAAGAAGATGCGTCCAACAGACGAGCCAACGCCGTGCGTACGGCAGGCTCGTCGTCAACAATGGCAACCCTTATAGGAGCTTTTGGCGACATCTGCCCGAGTTTCGGGCAAACGTACAAAACCGTCGAGTTGCCCGAAGGGCCTACATGCGCCTGACGTTAGACGGACCCGTGTGCCGGGACAATTCCGGCCTTGTCGGCGAGGCGAACCAGATCGGCCACGCTCTTTACGCCGAGTTTCGACATCATTCGCCCGCGATGGACTTTCACCGTCTTTTCGACAGTGCCGAGACTTGCGGCGATTTGCTTGTTGAGCCGACCGGCAATGACGTACTCCAATACTTCCCGCTCTCGATGTGTCAGTGTGGCAAGACGGTCGCCAATTGATTTTGATTCATCACGCTTTAGTCGCGACAGTGCGTCAACTTTAGCGGCCCTCACGACAGCGGAGAAAAGCGCCTCGCGCTTGACCGGCTTCGTCAGAAAATCGACGGCACCCGCTTTCATCGCGCTGACACTGGTCGACACGTCGCCCTTACCGGATAGGAAAATTATTGGTCGCTCAGAACCCGTCTCGAGCAGAGCCTGTTGCAAATGCAAACCATCGAGCTCGGACATGACAAGGTCGATAATCGCGCAGCCGGGAATCGACGGGTCATGCGCGGATAGAAATTCCTGTGGCGATGAAAATGATTTCGTCCTGTAGCCAGCGGCGTTTAAAAGACGCGTGATCGCTTTAAGCACAGCGGGATCGTCGTCCACAAGAAACGTGGTAAAGCCCGCCTCACGCATACCAACCACCTCACCGACCGAGAGTTTATCTTAGGTCCCCGCTGGGGGCAGCCGAAAGATCGCAGTGGCGCCATCCCTCACGTTGTTTTGAAGCGACAGGCTGCCACCGTGCAGCTTCATGATCGACGCGCAAATCGGAAGACCAAGGCCAAGCCCTCGTTTTTTGGTCGTAAAAAATGGCTGAAATACATGTTGTTCCTGTGACGGCGGCAGCCCCGTACCACAGTCCGATATTCGAACCTCGACTCCACCCTCCTGCGTCATTGCAGTACTTACCGCTATGGCACGTTTTGTCGGCGCGACGCCGTCCATCGCGTCCATCGCGTTTATGAAAAGATTGAGCAGAATTTGCTGCAACTGTATCGGGTCTCCTTGGGTCAGCGGCAAATCCGCGGCCTTGTCATCGCTGACAGTAATTCGGCGATCGATCAGCTCGCTGTGCAGAAGTCGAAGCGTCGAGCTAATCAACTCGTTCATATCAATGGCTTCGTACTTGATTTCACCCTTTTTAAGCAGGCCTCTCAACCGATGTATAACCTCGCCGGCGCGACCGTCTTCCGTGATGATGTCATCGAAAATATTGCCGATTTCTTCCAGGTTCTTCTTCCCGCCCGCCAGCAATATTTTCCCGGCCTGAGCGTTCGACAGGATCGCCGTTAGCGGCTGCGTCAATTCATGCGCGAGACCGCCGGACAACTCGCCGAGCATCGAGACGCGCATCAAATGTGCAATTTCCTGTCGCTGCATGTCGGCATCGGCCTCGGCCATTTTCCTGGATGTCGTGTCGCCGAAAGCTCCTGTCATTGCCGTAGGCTCTCCAGCCTCCCCAAAGATCGGCTGAGCACGTGCGGAGATCCAGTGAATGCCGTCATCCATGCCTTGCACACGAAATTCTATTTCTAGTGGTGCTGCGCGCATGATCGCCGATTTGAATGCCGCATCGGCCACCTTAAAATCGTTGGGGTGAATCCGACCGAGCAATCGATCGAGACTCAATGGCGCGTCCGGCGGAAGGCCGAACAGCCTGCGGCAATAGTCGGTCGCCCAAAACGCACCGGTAGCAATTTCATATTGCCACAGTCCAACGCTCGACGACGCTGCGGCAACCGAGATTCGGGCTTCGCGCTCGCGTGTCACTGTTTCGGCATGCCTGGTCTCCTCAATGGCGGAGCCAAGCAGCAGAATTGGTGTCGACAGACCAATCAAGAATAGTTGCATAGCAAAGACATTGGCTTCGGCGGTGCCGACGACAAACGGACTCGGACTGTTCAGTGTGCGCCAGATCAACACGAGACTGACGACCATGATCGCTCCGCTCGCCCCTTTGGCGCCAAACCGCACGGCAGCCCACACGATAATCGGCAAGGGCAAATAAAGTAGTGCCGGAATGTAGCCGGATGCGATCGTTGGCACTTCTTCGAACGCGACGATGCACGTCAGAGCGAGGACGGTCGCAATCAACAACGCCTCGAGTCGACGACGTACCGGACTCACGATCGAGAAGGGAAACCTCTCTAGGCAAATTAGTGCTATCGGTCCCAAAGTCAGACTGCCGAGAGCGTTCGATGCATACCAGCGGGCCCAGTACAACCCGTAGTCATCGATGGACCCGCCACCGAGAATCTGAACGAACGCGCCGCCAAACGCACAAAAGGCCGGACCGACGAAGGCTGTTACGAACACATAGGCTGTCGCGTTGCGAATGGTGCCGAACCAAGGGGATCCAACTTTAAGCCACTGCAGCGCGTAGGCGTTGATAGCGGCGACCAGACAGTTCGTGAAAAAAGCGACAAACAATTGCGTTGCCGGCATTCCCACTCGCCATTCAGCCGCGATGTGGGGCGGAAGCACTGCAAGAATATAAATCCACCACTGTCGTGGCGGGGTCAGAACGAGCGCACAAAAAAGGACGACGTTTGGCGGCCAAAAGGGAGCGAAAATGCTGTCCGAAAGCGTACCGACCAGAAAAGCGATTTCGGCGCCGAGATAGTAGGCAATTGCGACGATGAAAAAACTTCGAAGCGTTTTTGCCAGGTTATTGCCCGGCAGATCGCCGCTCTGCCCGTCTCGCATTGGAATTCCGGAAACGAAGGAGGTCATCATCCATCACCCGGATCACAATGATTTTATACTATGCCAAAGTATCGCCCGGCGGCACGCATACGAAGGAGAAAAACGCTTCGGAGACATGCATTTGCGCGCGGATTGTTGCCGGCTCTTACCTGAGGACCTGGGCAATATTGGACCAGGGTCCAATCGACATATGCGACGTCGAGACACACACTAACAGGCTCCAGAGTATCCATTGTGGTTTGCCAGCCTCATGGACTCGCGCGAGGCGACATCCCCCCTCCTCCCCGTCCCCAGTCGCCTCGCGCGGTGGAGGCCGGGGCTTGGTTTTTCTCAATTGGACTAGGGTCCAACTCGACCTCCCGCTAGTGCGACGCGAAGCTTTCCGTATGGGAGTTCACGCGCAGATTAGTTCAGAGGCTGACCTGCTTACCGACGCTAGTACGCACAGTTCATCCAGCACAGAAAACATGGTCCGAATCCCGGGCGGCACATTTCGCATGGGATCCGACAGGCATTATCCGGAAGAGGCGCCTGTTCATCGCGTAACTGTCAGTGATTTCTGGATCGACGCTCAGCCAGTAACGAACCGACAGTTCAAGAAATTCGTAAACGCAACTCGTCACATCACGTTCGCGGAAATTCCACCCGATCCGGATGACTATCCGGGCGCACTCCCGCATATGCTGTTTGCGGGTTCCTTGGTTTTCACTCCACCAAAGCGTCCTGTCGATCTGAGCGACTGGAGTCAGTGGTGGACCTTCATGAAAGGCGCGAGTTGGCGCCGTCCCTATGGACCCGGGAGTAACATCAAAGGGCTTGACGATCACCCTGTCGTCCACGTCGCCTATTCGGATGCCTTGGCTTACGCGGCGTGGGCCAGAAAAAATTTACCAACAGAGGCCGAGTGGGAGTTCGCAGCGCGCGGTGGGCGTGAGGACAACGAATTTGCCTGGGGGGACGAGTTCATGCCCGGCAATCGCGCGATGGCAAACACGTGGCAAGGCGAATTCCCAATCCAGAAAAACAATCCTCCCGGTCAGGAACGCACCTCACCGGTCAGAGCCTATCCAGCCAACGGTTATGGCGTCTACGACATGATTGGCAATGTCTGGGAGTGGACGACCGATTGGTTTTCGGCCAAGCACGCCGCGGACGCGCCGAAGGCATGTTGTGTTCCTGAAAATCCGAGGGGCGGATCCGAAATTGACAGCTACGATCCTCGGCAACCCAATATCAAGATTCCTCGCAAAGTCCTGAAGGGCGGCTCACATCTCTGCGCGCCGAATTATTGTCGCCGCTACCGACCCGCCGCGCGCCATGCGCAGCCGGTCGATACCTCTACCAGCCATGTTGGATTTCGCTGCGTAGTTCGTGAAGGACACAAATGATGAAACGGATCGCAATTCTTCTGTCCTTGGTCTTCTCGTCGGACTTCTCATTGCGCTAGCGCCAACGCCGCGTGCGGGCGCGGAGACCGCTATCGCGGTAATCGACGAGGCCACACTGAGGGACGAGTGATCGCATAGTTTGTCGGCGTACAAACGCTCGCTCGCAATTCGGACAAAAGGGAGAAAGTGATGAAGAGCGATGACACGACCAGTCGAGTCCGGTTGCGATTTTCGGCTACGCTGAGTACTCGCCGTCGCAGCCTGATTCTTGCTGGCGTCGCTGCCATCGGAATTGCATGCTGCCCGCTGTTTGGATCAACCACCGCGAATGCCCAGCAGCAACAGGCACGACCAAACATTCTTGTCATCGCGCAAGTTCCTGAAAAGGCTGAAGGCCACGCGTCACCGATTGCAGGGGTCGGGATCTGCTCAGGTGCTTCCGAAGGTGCTGCCGGGTCAACTCAATCCGCTAGTGGCGCAGTCGCAGATTGATCCGTGGTGGCGTCCCGTCGCTCGCTGATCGCAAAGACCCTCCCGCGAGCCCGACAAGTTCGATCGGAGACGGTTGAGATTTCGGGCGGCGGCAGTTTCAAATTTCCGTCAATTCAGGAGGGCGCCCCCGCCACGACTCGAACCAGCACGCAAGATCTTGCGGAAATCGGGCTGACAACCCCCAAACCGAGCGTTTTTGAGCTGAATTGGGCTGTCCATGACCTGGCGTTGGCCCATGGTCCAACTCGATTCGTACTCGCTGGGCCGCTTTTAATGGTCCGGGCTGAAGCATCAGGATCGAGGAAAATGTCAAAAACACTTGTGCCTTCCGAAGCGCCGGTTACTGATCGCAGTCCCGCGCACCGCGCCGCCAATTCACCAGTGATCAAGCGCTCGATTATCCGTAACGGACACAAATCGAGTGTGTCGCTGGAAGACCAGTTCTGGGACGGCCTGCGGGAGATCGCAGACCTCAAGCATATGACCGTATCTGCGCTGGTCGCGACCATCGATCACGGCCCCAATAGGCGCAATTTGTCGTCAGCGATCCGGGTATTCGTCCTGGATCATTTCAGGAACAGCAGCCGCGAAGCGAAGCTGCCGGTCAACGGGCCTCACCTGGATGTTCCGGCAATTGCCGGAGTGCACCGGGCGTCCTGACGCGAATTTTCATCGCTGGTAATTCGCGGGGCCACAATTGCGGCCCAAAAGGATATTGGACTTCTGTCCAACTCGATCAGCGGTATCCATTTCTCTAGGCTAAACTCAGCAGATACGCCGCGCTGTGAGCGGCGTTGTTGGCTTTGAACCAAGGGGATGGTGATGTCCAGACTGCTTGTGCAATCAATCGCATTCGTGCTGTTCCTTGCCTTTGCTTACGGAGCAAGTGCACAGGGCCAGCCGGCTTCTACACCGGCGAGCACCACGTCAGACCAGTTGCTCAAGCCTGAGCAACTCGACGCGTTGGTCTCTCCGATAGCTCTCTACCCCGACACGTTGCTGGCAGAAGTCCTGATGGCCTCGACATATCCACTCGAGGTCGTGCAGGGGGCTCGCTGGATTGCAGAGAACAAGAATCTGAAAGGCGACGCGCTGAAGACTGAAGTTGGCAAGCAAGGATGGGACGAAAGCATCAAATCGCTCACCGCGACTCCGGATGTGCTGAAGATGATGAGCGACAAGCTGGACTGGACACAGAAACTCGGCGATGCCGTGCTCGCGCAGCAGACCGATGTGATGGACTCGATCCAGCGGCTGCGCGCCAAGGCCGATGCAAACGACAAGCTGAAATCGACGCCGCAGCAAAAAGTTTCGAAGAAAAGCGAGGGTGGCAAGCAGTATATCGTGATCGAGCCGACCGACCCTCAAACGGTTTACGTTCCTTACTACGATCCCGCTGTCGTCTATGGTGCGTGGCCGTACCCAGCCTATCCGCCCTACTACTGGGGCGCCGGCTATTGGCCGGGTGGCGGTGCACTCCTCGCAACCGGATTGGCATTCGGCGCAGGTTATGCCGTCGGACGGTGGGCATCCGGGGGAAATTATTGGGGCGGCGGCGTCAATTGGGGCGGCAATAACATCAACGTGAACCGTCCGATCAACATCAACAACAGCGGCAACAACTGGCAACACAACGTCGATCACCGACACGGTGTCCGGTACAACAATCAGAACGTCGCCAACAAATTCAACAAGGGAAACAATATCCGCAACGGCGCGCAGAACCGCATGGATTTCCGCGGCCACAATGGTCAAGCCGCCCTTCGACCGGGCGGCGCAGGAGATCGGCCGGGCGCGGGTGGAGGCGGCGTGCAGCGTCCAGGTGGCGGCGATCGTCCAGGTGCCGGTGCCGGCAACCGTCCGGGCGGCGGCGATCGTCCAGGTGCCGGTGCCGGTAACCGTCCGGGCGGCGGCGGTGATCGTCCCGGTGGCGGCGGCAAAGGCCAGGCGCGCCCAGGCGGAGGTCAAGGCAAGGCCGCTGCGCGTCCGAGCGGTGGAGCCCGTCCCGGTGGCGGAGGCGGTGGCAGTGCTTTTGCTGGAAGCGGCGCTGGTCGAGGTGCGATGGCCCAAGCTTCACGCGGTCACGCTAGTCTTGGCGGACGTGGGGGCGGGGGCGGCGGTGCCCGTATGGGAGGCGGCGGTGGTGGCGGCTTCCGCGGTGGCGGCGGTGGCGGACGCGGTGGTGGCGGCGGACGACGCTCCGATATCGCGCTTAAGCACGACATCAGCCTCATCGGTCACCTTGACAACGGGCTCGGCTTCTATCGCTTCAGCTATAACGGCAGCGACAAGGCCTATGTCGGCGTGATCGCTCAGGAAGTGCAGACAGTCAGACCGGATGCAGTCGTGCGTGGCCGAGACGGCTATCTGAGAGTCTTCTACGACAAGCTCGGCGTGAAGTTCGAAACCTACAACCGGTGGATCGCGTCCGGAGCGCGCATTCCCTCCACCGCCTCGAACTCGCATTAACGGGTGACAGCCATGACCAAAGCACAGAAGATTCGTTTCATCAGCAAACTCGCTTTGTTGGCGGCTACCGCGACCTTTGCTCTCGGTATTGCTTCACTCGCCCAAGCCCAACAGCGCTTCAATACGCCCGATGCGGCCGTTGAAGCGCTGGTGGCGGCTGCAAGAAGCGGCGACCGCCGGACCGTCTTGTCGATTCTCGGTCCTGGGTCTCAGGAACTCGTCTCATCAGGCGACCCGGTGGCCGACGACAATATCAAGCAGGAATTCCTCGCCGCCTACGACGCACAGCATCGAATCGTTTCTGAAAGCGGCAAGCCATCCATTCTCGTGATGGGTCAAAACGATTGGCCCTTCCCGATTCCGCTTGTGCAAAAGGACGGTCAATGGAGTTTCGACACAGCGGCGGGCCGCGAGGAAATCCTGGCGCGACGCATCGGCCGCAATGAATTGGGGGCGATCAAGGCCGCCTTGGCTTACTACGATGCGCAGAACGAATACGCCGACAAGTTCAAGGACGAGGCTGGGCAGGCAGTTTACGCGCAGAAGATCGTCAGTTCACCTGGCAAGAAGGACGGCCTGTACTGGCCGACGTCGGGCAGCGAGCCTGATAGTCCACTCGGCGAAGCTGTCGCTGCCGCGACACAACAGGGTTATCGCGTCGGCGCCGGCGAGCCGTTTCACGGCTACTACTACAAGATCCTGACCGGTCAAGGACCAAACGCGCCGGGCGGGTTCGTCGACTACGTCGTTCGTGGCAACATGATCGGAGGTTTCGGGCTCGTCGCTTTCCCGGCCGAATACGGCAATTCCGGCATCATGACCTTCATCATCAACAACGACGGTGATGTTTATGAAAGGGATCTGGGTCCGAGGACTGGCCGCATCGCCTCGCGAATGACCGAGTTCAACCCCGACCATAACTGGAGGAAGGTCGTCGACACGGAAAAATGAGGCCGACGCTTCCCGTCTCAGCACAAGGCCGGCGGCCGCACGCGCGGCCCCGGCACAGTTGAGACGGTGGATCAGGAGAAGGGCCCGGTCATGATCGACATTAGCTCGCCGCCAGCCTCCCCGCCGGAACCGCGGGCGATGCGGCGATCTATACCCAGCACATCAAGCCGGCGTACGTAGTCCGCAAGGTCATCCTGCGGCAGATCGCGATATTGAACTGTGTCAACCCATTCTGAGAGCCCGCAGAGAGCTTTGGCGCGGCGGAAGGCCGCTGACGGAGACCGAACGGGTACGCTAGGATTGGCGCAATTTGTACGGAACCGGGTCATGAAAAAATCCATTCTCGCAGCGCTCGCGCTGCTTTGCGTGACCGCTTCGTCGCAGGCGCAGCCCGCCCAGGGCATCTCCGACAGGGATATCGTCGAGGCTTACGAATACCTGCTCGGCCGGTGGCTCGTGCTGCGGCAGGAAAACCTCGATTTCAAGGAAGGCTTCAAGTGGAACCAGATCATCCACCGCGAGCCCGGCGGCGTCGATTGGGCCAATCCGAATCTCGATGTTGTCTACAGCGAGGCTTGGGTCGCCGTCGATGAGAAGAGCTGCACGTTAATCGAACTCCCCGAGATCAAGGGACGCTATTACACTGTGCAGGCACTCAACGGCTGGGGCGAAGTTTCAGCCAACATCAACGAGCGCACTTTTCCGAAACACCCGTCCGGCAAATTCGCGTTCTGCCTGAAAGGCGCCAAAGGCATCACGCTTCCGAAGAGTACGCAGCGAGTCGATCTTCCCAGCAAAAAGTCGCGCATCTTGATGCGCATCGAACTGGGTGCCAATCCCGCGGACGCAATTGCTCTGCAGAAAAAGGTCACGATGAAGGCCACCGGATCTCCTGTAATCGATCCGATGGTCGTGAAGCTAGATTTTCCGAACAGCAAGTTGCCGGGGGTCGAAGGATTCGACAAAACCGAAGAGATCCTCGCAAGCGAGGCCGACCTCAACGTCGGTATGATCGATATCCGGGAAAGAGCGCGCGCGGTAGCAAAGGCTGCGGCCGATCCCGCTCAGCGGACACGCATCGACGAAGTGGTCCGCAAATATGCGATCCCGGCCTTCCAGGGCGAAGTCCAGAAGATGGGCAAGCTCGTGAACGGGTGGATGCGTCCCCGCCTCATAGGCAATTATCGAACCGACTACACGATGCGGAGCGTGGCTAACTACGCCGGCATTTGGGCGAACACCGGCAAGGAAGTGGTCTACTTCGCTGGCATGGGTCTCGACGGAAGCCAGACCTACACGCAGACCTATCCAAAAGAAGCGCTGCCGCTCTCGAAGACGCGTTACTTCTGGTCGGTCATCGCGGTCGATACCGCGGACTACAAGGTCATTCCCAACCAGCTCAACCGGTATCTGCTCAACAAGCAATCACCTCTGAAATTGAACGATGACGGCTCGCTCACGCTGGTCTTTGGCCCGAAACCGCCCGAGGACATTCCGGAGTCAAATTGGCTCCCCGCACCGAACGGCAAAAAATATAACCTCACCTATCGATTTTACGGGCCGACGAAAGATGTCGCCGACGGCACGTATTTTCCTCCGCCGCTGGTGCGCATCAGCGAAACGCAGGCAGAGAAGTTCATTCGCAGCCTGAAGAAGCCAAAGAAATGACCTGCAGAGGTAATGGAGGAAAAATGCGCAAAGCATTTCTCGTTGGCGCTCTGGTGGCCTGCGGCATTTCAACACTGGCTTATGCGCAGTCGTCGGCCGGCAATGCCGTGACAGTAACTGCCGACAACTTCAATCGCGCGGAAACTGACATGTATTTCGCGCAATTCGTGAAACGCGGAGCATTCGGCAAATTCGTCCACGTCCGCGATTTGCCGGTTGAAGGCGTTGGCGTACGGCCAAACCGTGACATGCTCTATTCCGAAGCGGTGTTTGATCTCGATGCCGGTCCGGTGAAAATCACGCTGCCCAAGGCGGGCAAACGCTTCATGTCGATTACCGCGATCAACGAGAACCACTACGTTTTCGAAGTCGCATATGGTCCCGGCAACTACACTTACAACAAAGGGGAAGTCGGCACGCGGTACCTTTTCGTGGCGCTGCGAATTCTGGCTGATCCCGCCGATCAGCAGGACATGAAACAGGCGCAGGCACTGCAGGACGCAGTGATCGTCAAACAGAAGGCTCCCGGTCGCTTTGAGGCGACCAACTGGGATCCCGTAAGTCAGAAAAAGGTGCGTGATCTGCTTCTGGCACTGAACACGACGCTGCCCGACCTGCAACGAGCATTCGGAACCAAAACCCAGGTGGACGGCGTCCGGCACTTGATCGCCACGGCATCGGCTTGGGGCGGCAACCCAGAGAAGGACGTCCTCTACCTGAACGTCACGCCAAGCAAGAACGACGGCACAGCCGTCTACAAGCTTACGGTTCCGGCCAAGGTGCCCGTCGACGCCTTCTGGTCGGTTACTGTTTACGACGCCAACGGCCGCTTCCTGAAAAACCCATACAACGCCTATTCGGTCAACAGCATGAGCGCTACGAAAGGCAATGATGGCTCTGCCGCCATCCAGTTCGGCGGATGCGACGGGAAGATCCCGAATTGCCTGCCCACCACGAAGGATTGGAACTACATGGTGCGGCTCTATCGCCCGCGCGATGAAATGCTGAACGGCAAATGGAAATTCCCCGAGGCGCAACTGGCAAATTGATCGGGAACTTGCATCCGCGGGCGCGGGTTCTTCTTGTTTAGCGACGGAGGATCGTGATGATCCGTAAACTCGCTGGCGGCAAGTTCAGGCTCTATTCGCGTAAAAAGAATCCGCGCACGGGAAAGCGCCGAAACCTGGGCACCTTTTCTACGAGGCAGGCAGCGCTACGGCACGAGCGTGAGATTCAGTTTTTCAAGCGGCACTGAACGCAGAAGCCAGATAGCTGCCGCCGTTCCACAGCACTAGCCGTGGTGCGCAACGCCGAGCTCCTCTTCACCGCGATCGAGGATCAGCGGCACGATAAGGTCCTCTTCATCATCAAGATGACGGATGAGCCCCTTGAGCAGGACCGCGCTTGCGTCCGCGTAGCCGTCACTGTAACGGCGAAGGGTGTCGCTGTCGCTGCGCAGCGCCTGCAAGAGCGCATTGGCGGTCTCTGCGGTCCGCGCCATGTCGTCGTGAATGTGGTGATGGTCGCCTTCCAGTACGTCAAATCCGATGGCTAACCGGGCGTCCGCAGCGCGCAAGATCGGGAAGTAATGAAAATCCTCGATCTGATGATGAACATTCAGCTGGTCCAAAATGAACTGCAGCCGCGGTACAAATTGCCGTGCGAACTCAATCGGTGGAAGCCCGCCGGCACGAAACTGTTCGGTGACCTTTTCAATCGTTCCCGACAGTTCGCGAAACATGGCGTGCCGCGACAGCCAGAAACGGGCCATTTCGCCCAAATTGGCATGGGCTTCCCATTTCTCGCGCGGGTAGCGATCAAGCAGCACACGCACGTCTTCTGGCCAGCCGCTGCGGCGGGCCAAAGCGAGTGCTTCAATCTCGGTGGAATGAGCTCGTTCGAGGGTCACAGGCGCCTACATAGCCATTGCGCGAGCGAATGCGAAGGGCAATCTTGCGCCGAATGAATGCCCCCACCACTGTCGCCCGTCTTTCTTGCGACGAACTGACCGCCCGGCGCCTTGCGGCTTTTCTTGGCGAAAGCCTCGATGCCACGGACTCGGCCTGCGCCGCGTTCGAAGACGATGCCGGTCACTGGCAGGTGGCGATTCATTTTCGCAACGCGCCCGACGAGGCTGGGTTGCGCGATTTGGTCAAGCTGGCGGCTGGCGAAGCCGCGGCGAACGCGCTCAGCATCGAGCGGGTCCCGGCGAACGACTGGGTGGCGGAGAGCCTTGCCGGACTGAGGCCGGTGCGCGCCGGACGTTTTGTCGTTCATGGCGCACATGACCGGGCCGGCCTCAGGGCCAATGACATCGGCATCGAGATCGAGGCCGCCCTCGCCTTCGGCACCGGTCATCACGGGACGACCCGCGGCTGTCTCCTCACGCTTGATGATCTGATGAAACGCCGGCGCGCGCCCAATGTACTGGACATCGGCACCGGCACAGGTGTGCTTGCAATCGCCGCCGCACAATTGCTGCGCAAGCGCATTGCCGCCGGAGACATCGACCCGGTGGCCGTGCGCGCCGCTCGTGACAATGCCAGGCTGAACCGCGCGGCATCGTTCATCACCTTCGTGCGCGCCGCCGGTGTGCGCGCACAGGTCATACGCGAGCGCGGGCCTTACGATCTGATATTTGCGAATATTCTGATGGGGCCCCTCACAAGACTCGCGGTGCCTGTGCGTAGCCTCGCCGCGCCCGGGGCCCATGTCGTTTTGTCTGGCCTGCTACCCACCCACGCCAACCCCATCGTCAGCATCTATAGCGCCCTGGGCTTTGTGCTCGAACGGCGGACCGTCCTCGAGGGCTGGGTTACACTGGTGATGCGGCGGTCAGCCTCCTCAGGTTAGGCATTCCGAAACAAAACCGCCCCGGGCGGGGGCACCGAGGTGGCTTCGCGGACAGGGCGGCTGTTGTCAGCTGCTGAACGGCATCTTGTCGACGGTATTGATCAACCGATTGCCGCGTTCGTCGAGCGTGTACGGCAGCAGGTGCGCGTGCCTGGAAATCTCGCGATGGACGCTCTGCAGACGCGACTCTACGAGCGCGTCCATGAAGCGGGCGAACAGGCCTTTGCGCGGCGCCGCGGCTTTCGCGCGCTCAACGGTTTTGGCGGCGGGAATTCGGTGAGTGCCATAAGTGACAGCAACCATTGTATGTCTCCTTCTCAAATCGCAGCATCGGCAGACGTCACCGCTTCCGACTACTGCACCGCAATATATTCGTGAGTCGGTCTCCGACCACGCGCAACCCTGCATGGTTGCCGTGTAATTCCGGCATGAATCGATAAACCATTTGCCGACATTGATGGCATCGATGCGCCTTATTGATGCATCGCACAAAAGCGGTCGCCGACGACCGATTTGCACCTGAAATGCCCACCTTTACGAAAGGAATCGTTACGATCCTCGGGCAGCGTTTGCTCAAAGCACATGCGGCGCTTGCGCATGCCTGCATTGCTAGGCCCGCGTAGCGCGTTAGAGTCGATTTTCATGTTCGAAGCCCGCTTCCAATCATTTGACGACTCGAGCGAGCGAGCGCAAAGCGCGGCACGCGTTGCCGAGTTACGCAGCGAGCTCAAGCGGCGCGGCCTCGACGGCTTTGTGGTGCCGCGCGCCGACCGTCAACAGAATGAATATCTGCCCGCGAGCGAAGAACGATTGGCTTGGCTGACGGGATTTACCGGCTCGGCGGGTGCGGCGGTTGTCCTGGCGGACCGAGCGGCGTTGTTCGTCGATGGGCGCTACTCGGTGCAGGCAGCTACACAGGTCGACAGCAAGGTTTTCTCGATCGAGCACCTTGTGGAGCATCCGCCCGAACAGTGGGTCGAACAGAATCTGAGCAAAGGTGCCAAGCTTGGCTACGACCCCTGGCTTCACACCAGCGATCAGGTGGAGAAGCTGCGAAAGGCCTGCGCCAGCGCCGGCGCAGAACTGGTAGCGGTCGACAGCAATCCGATTGACGCATTGTGGCGCGACCGCCCTGCTCCGCCGGCAGGCGCAGCGACGTTACGCGAACTTAAACTTGCTGGCGAAGCCGCACCGGACAAGCTCAAACGCCTTCGTGGCGAACTGAAAAGAATCCGCGCCGACGCACTGCTCGTGTCGGACCCGCAGAATGTCGCTTGGGCGTTCAACATCCGTGGCGCGGACGTGACTCACACGCCGTTGGCACTTGCTTTTGCCTTGATCCCACAAAACGGGCGGCCATCGCTCTACATCGAGGCTGCCAAACTCAACAACCAGGTGCGCCACGCACTAGAAGAATTCAGCGATGTCCGGGTACCGGAAGACCTCACGCACGATCTCGGCAGGCTGAACAGCAAAACCGTCCGCCTCGACCAGGCGAGCGCGTCAGATGCTCTGACGCGATTGCTGACCGATAGCGGCGGCAAGCCGCAGCAGGGTGCCGACCCGATCGCTCTGCTGAAAGCGACGAAGAATCACGCAGAGATCGTCGGCAGCCGCGCGGCACACAAACGTGATGGTGTCGCGATGGCCCGTTTCCTCGCCTGGTTCGACAAAGAGGCTTCGTCCGGCAAACTCACCGAAATCGATGCTGTGGCCGCGCTGGAGAGCTTCCGCCGCGATACTGGAGCGCTCAAGGATATTTCCTTTCCGACCATCGCCGGCGCCGGACCAAACGGCGCAATTGTACACTACCGTGTGACGTGCGCGTCCAACCGCCATATTGGCGCGAACGAGCTGTTCCTGATCGATTCCGGCGCTCAATACGAGGACGGTACGACCGACATCACGCGCACCGTCATTGTCGGCGAGCCGACCGAGGAGATGCGCGATCGCTTCACGCGGGTGCTCAAAGGCCATATCGCGATTGCGACTGCGGTCTTTCCGGAAAACACCAGCGGTGCTCAACTCGACCCGCTGGCGCGCACGACGCTATGGCAGGCCGGACTCGATTTCGACCACGGCACCGGACATGGCGTAGGCAGTTATCTGTCGGTCCACGAAGGCCCAGCACGGATATCGAAGTTGGGGACTGTCGCCCTGCGGCGCGGCATGATCCTGTCGAACGAGCCCGGCTACTACAAGACAGCGGCTTATGGCATTCGCATCGAAAACCTGATCCTTGTGATCGCCGCGCCCGAGCCAGTTGGGGCCGAAAAGCCCCTCAATGCGTTCGAGACGCTGACGCTCGCGCCGATTGACCGGCGTCTGATCGAAACGCGGATGCTGACGACGAAGGAACGCGTCTGGCTCGACAGCTATCACGCGCGCGTGCACGAGGTCATCGGACCGCTGGTGGACAAGCCGACACGAACATGGCTCGCCGCAGTGACGCGGTCGTTGTCGCCGTAGCGCAGACATCCACTAAGGGCCGGAAGCGGCGCTTTTACTCGATCACATCGTCGGCGCGAGGCTCACGACCAACAAGGTCAGCGATGCTTATGCACAAATGGTAACTATTCAGAAAATTCGCAATACGAACCGCTCAACAGTCTAACGAGAGGCTTCCGTTCATAGCTCTCACCGAAACGAGAGCTAGGCCCTGATTTTAATGTGGGGAGTCAGATGGGGGCCGCTCTCACGGGGATGAGAGCGGCCCCTTTCTTATCACCGGCAAATTGCCCGGGCAGGTTCAAGAACATTTGGGATATCGAGCCATCGTCGGTGAAACTCCTCAAATGATGGCTCGCACTATTCCGGGATCAGTTACCGAATGCTTTTGTAATGCCCGTCTTAAGTGGCTCAACAGCCGCGACGGTTACCTGCTGAGCGAGCTCCCCAAGTTCCTTGGTCTGCTCGGTCAGTGTCGTGAGCTGCCGTTGTGCATTCGTGGTTGAAAGTTCGATGAACTCCGAAGGCGACTTCGCAACAGACAACTTCTGGTAAAACTCGATGGCGGCTTGTGTGTTGGCTTGAGCAAATTCCATCCACTTCTTGTTGTAATCTTGGACCCCTTTAAGGCCCACCGCATAGCTACGTTGCACATCATTGGCCGCTTCAGTGGTGGCCGCGCTCATTCTTTCAACAGCGTCTTTCGTGGAGATTCTCAGCCATAACGCACTCCTATTTCTTTAAAGGGCGTTTCTGTTGAACATTGCGGTAGCGACGCCCTGAGCGCTGGCCGATGTCTCTGTAATTGGCGCACGCAACACGAATTAATCGTCTTCATGTAGGTGCGAAATGATGCGGGGCAATGACAGCGTGATCGGAAAAGGAGCGAAGTAATCCGCTTTGAATTCAAAGTCTTGAGTCACCTCACCGAATGTCCGACCCAATCAATAACCAACAGGTCAGCGATGCTTTCCCAAATGACCCTTATCCAGCGCCATGTAAATACGATTGGCACGGCGCAAGTCCTCAGCGAACTGTTCTGCTTCCTCCAACGAGTTAAAGCGACGTGGATCACGTTCCTCCTCAACTATTCCTCTCGGGTAGTGGTGTTGGTAGTAGACACGGAAGTGTCGACCCTCTTGTTCGATACGAGCATACCAGGCGTAGTGTTTTGGTTTCATCATAGTGTGTCACCATTTTCTGTATCAGCGATCCGCTATCCATGATGCAGGCGTTGGCAACGCCTAGGTGCGTTCGCGAGATTTCTTCCTGACGGTTCGCAATCGACGGCGTTCATCCCTGATGGCACGTCTACGAGTGCGACGCTGCCTAAGGCGCTCCCTTATGGCACCCCATTCGAGGGCATCGGCTCCTAGATTATAAACAATTGCGAGGATTATCATTGCGGAGCAAACAAACAGAAAAAGAACGGTCACAAAATCCATTTTGCTCATCGGAGACCACGGCAATACGATTGGTGGTGCCTCGGGGAAGGCTTATATGGCTCAGCCAATTAATCGCCATTCCGACTTCAATGTTGGACAAATAGTGCTCTTCTGCCTTGCGGCGGTCGTGCTCTTGGTATTCGTCTTGACGTACGTCTGGTAGAGCGATGTCTGATTTGGTGGCGATCAATCAGTTGCGGTCCGGCACTATTCCAAAAAAAAGCGGTGCGCAACGTAGGGAGTTCGTTACCGACCGCTTAGGAGATCATCAACAACGCACCATTACGGTGAAGTTGTCCTGCGCTCCTTTGAATTGGACCAAGGTCCAACGTCTTTACCCGGATAATGCCCGGCCATGCCTGTGCGACCTCACGCCGTTGCTGACGCTGCCTCTGTCCCGGGTTAGGGATCGAAGCAACCAGCACCCTCCCATGTGCAAGCATGGAGGGCCATGGAGTATGACAGCCCTACAAAGCGCTAATGTCCTCTTTCAGGGGCTCTCAATGCGAGCGGCTATCGGGGTTGCAATCATCATCATTGGATTGGGCTCGCTTGCTAAGTCGCAGTCACTTCAAGAGCAAGAAATGTGTGCCAAGCAAACACCAAATGCGCTTCAATACTGGAAAGAGAAAAACCGAGACCAACAATCTAATGATTATTGGTTCCAAAATCATTACAATACGAGACTTAAAAAATGCTTTGTAAACATTCGATACAATAAGTCGACGTTTTCAGCTGCGGTGCTCATAGACGTCTACGAGTATCGCACATATGCGGTTTATTTTGAGATGAACACACAGAAATCAAACTTCCGATGTGATCTGATGCCGTCGTCTCTGGAAAAAAGATCGTGTTCATCTAAAAAGGAATTTGATGCATTTGTATCAAAATACATGGAAGAGTGACATGCTGCACAGCGATGCTAACGCAGCAGCCTTGCGCATCACAACGGGCCCGATGCCATAAGGGGCCCAGGGAAATTCCTCCCCGATGGTGTGAGCGCAGCTTCGATCAGCGAAGGATTACGCAGCCAATGGTGCTAAATTATCTCAAGGGCTCGGTACAAGGGGTGCACACGCACTAAAGAAATACAACGCCACTATCCGTACATTGTTGAGCTAATGGTGCCGCTGAAAGGCTTCGGGACCACCCTCAACGATATGCATAAGTGGCACTCTACTCGGGGCATTCAAACCCACCCGTCGTTATCACGACGGGAATATCCATCATGGAATGACCGATGCGGGGCATAGCGGACATGGGCGGGCAACTACGGATGTCCGTTATGGGCCAATAGCGGACATTGATCGACGCGTTTGGGAATACCAGCGGTAAATCGCAACTCGCGCTGGCGTTTCAAAAAACCACCAGCTCAGATGGGAGATGCAGAGGACAGCCGCGATATACGACAAGCAAAATACAAACTGACCTGGACGAGATTGCAGAACATTGAACTTGCTAAGCACTCTCTCTGAACCGATCAAGAGTGGAAAGTGAATCAGATAGATCGAGTATGAAATTTTTCCGAGCCACACGATCGGTCTCGTACTCAGAGCATCAATAAGTGTGCCGCTCTTATTCACGCCAAGCCCCCCAATCAACAAAATTATTGCGGGTACTGCGTATTCGAATTGGTCAAAGACTACGGCAGCCGCAATTGCGACAGCCCCAGTAGCAGGCGCGAGCGGCATCGGATGCGCTAACGAAGCACGCAATAATGCGCCAGCCCAAAACCCCAGTAGTCCTCGCAGCAGAGCGCCGATCCCTGTGTCAGCAAAGCCCAACAAAGCGAGCACCGTCGTGTGGGCGGCACCCAACAGGCAGACGCACAAGATAGCGTAGCGCCGGTTAAACCCTCCGGCAGCCAACTGCACCAATGGAAAGAAAATATATGCGAAGACCTCTGCGCTAAGTGACCAAGACGGTGGGTTCCAAGCGGGCGGCAGGCCAATCCAAACGAACGTGAGAGTAAGATAAAAGATCAAGTTTGTGGACGAATACGCGTCAGGCTGCAGCGCCCTATATTGCAGCAGGTAGAACCCAGTGATTGCCGCACCGAGCACGAGAATGTGCAGAGGATAGACGCGGGCGAACCTGTGAAGATAAAACCTTGCCGCATCAACCTGCGTTCCATAAGCGACGATCATTATGTAGCCGCTCAGGACGAAAAATA
This sequence comes from Pseudolabrys sp., assembly GCA_051986235.1. Classification (GTDB taxonomy): domain Bacteria; phylum Pseudomonadota; class Alphaproteobacteria; order Rhizobiales; family Xanthobacteraceae; genus Pseudolabrys. Next base: position 158,944 of record JBPYDR010000056.1, on the reverse strand, counting down.
TATCGACAGCAAATTGATCGCCGCGCGCAAGGTTAGTAAGTAGGCGGCGCGCCTCCGGGTGTGCACCCCCGACGACGCGTAGAATCGGACCGATCAAATGTCCGTACATGACCCAAAGCGCCGCGACGCCCCTAATAGACGTCAGCGGCAGTATTTCAGACGTAGTCTGCTGTCCCTCACCAACCGAGCGACCCATTCCTTTTTGCTATCACAGGCTGCTTCTACCTGCGACAGCATTTGACGGTTTTGCAATTACGACATGCTGCTGTCCGCTTTGGGTCATAAGCAGAAATGTGCAGTGCAAAAGGGCATGTCCGCGTAGGCTATGCCCGAGTTAGCACCGACGGACAAACGCTAGATGCGCAACACACAACGTTGAGAGCTGCTGGTGACGGAGAAGGTCTTTGCTGAGAAAATTAGTGGAGCTAAGACCAACCGAGCGCAGCTAGCAAAGGCAATCGATGCGCTTGGTGCTGGCGATGTGTTGCTTGTCACTAGGCTAGATCGGCTGGCGACATCGACACGAGACTTACTCAATGTCCTTGCGACGATTTCAGACAAAGGCGCTGGCATCCGATCCCTAGCCGATGCTTGGGCCGATACGGCTACGCCACACGGTCGGCTGATGTTGACTGTCCTCGGTGGCTTAGCGGAATTCGAACGTGACCTGATCCGAGCTCGAACCGATGAAGGGCGCAAACGAGCGCAGGCCTGAGTCGTGAGGTTTGGAAGGAAGCTAAAGCTAACGCAACATCAAATCGCAGAGGCGCTACAGCGGAGAGAAGCGGGAGAAGCGTTAGTTGAGATAGGCCGGTCTTACAATGTCAGCGATTCAACGATATCGAGGCTCACCGACATAACCTGTGTTGGCTCAGGAGGATTTCCCTGGACCTCTCATGTCCGACGCAATCAATGATCAACAGGTCAGTGATGCTTGTGTTCTAATGGTGACTATTCAGGAAATTTGAAATATGAACCGCTTGATAGTCTAACGAGAGGCTTCTGTTCGTAGTAAAAATGTCGAGCGCGCAAGCCGCCCTCGGTAGCGCGTAACAGGAGAGATCGGGGCCTAGCTCTCTCACCTCCACCACCGAGAGCTAGGCTCTGATTTTAATGCGGCCGACCTCAGAGGTATCGGCGCGCCGAGCGCTCCCACAAACAACCACAATTCATTGTAGAAATGATGGCCCCGACCTCTGGGGACTTTGGGGACGGGGAGTGAGATCGGGGCCTGCTCTCTTTGGGGACGAGAGCGGCCCCGTTTTACCACCGTCCTGTTTCCATCAACTTCAACACTTTGCGATTAACTGCGGCTAAAACGATGGGCGCTTTTTTGCATAAGGGCCTTCAACGGTTAGCACAACGGCCTACTCCGCTACTGGCTTCGGTTAACTTTGCTGGGTCACCATCTTCGATAACGCCTATCCGGCACCAAGGGCTTATGACCGTTCGAGGTCGCAGGTGTAGGTCTCTTGGTGTCGGTTGAAATGTTGGCTGTTGCTGGCGCTAACGTTGGGCTTCGCTTCGATCATTGTCATTCGGCTTCGTTCCACCGCTCGTTCTAATTGCTCAGCAAAGTCGCCTGTTCGTTGGTCTGACAGGAATGATTACCTAGGATTACCTTAAGATTAGTTTCAACCACTTGAAGATGTCATGAGTTAAGCGAATGAGATCGTTAGAGAATGTTGCTGCAAGCAAAGCCTGCATTAGCCGCTAGCCCACCTCTAGCCAGTGACCTCAACGATCAAACCGTTCGCTGAGAGAGGACCTTCGTTGACGGTTCGCACAGCCGCGCACCACAGTAAGCAGTCCGTTTCTATTTCCACGGCACTTGTGCCGTGGAAAGAACTAAGCAATCCGGCGATATCCATACAGCCAAGCCGCAATGTACATGCCGAGCATTCCCAGGACGAACCCAGCAGAGAACACGTTCACATCGTGCAATTGAGGGTTACCTTTCAACCAGAATATTCCGTTGATGATGGCGAGAACGATAATGACGGCAATTCCGTAGGCCGTGAGTGTGCGGCGCATGGGCTACCTGCCTTTCGACCGTTAGTTCCGCTGGTCAAGCTACCAGAGTGATTAGACAGATAATCTTGCATCGCTGCTTCCCTTGGCCGCTGCCATGAGTGGCCCAGGAAGTCCTCCACTCGGACGTTGCGTGCGCTCGGCTGCGAAATCAGGCGTCAGCGGCGAGGCGCAGGGCCCGGGGGACGTCCTTCTTCAACGGGTAATTCGACCGTCCCGTCCTGTGCGAGGCACTCCTCTCTTTGCACGGCAACAATGCGCCCGTTCGTTTTCCGGCAATTGCCTGATCCGAGTTGATAGCCAGTTTTGCAGGGCTCACCTGTATAGGGATAAAAGTCCGCACTCCGATTAACACAATAAGCTTGACGGTCGGACGAAGTTTGCGGGGCCATTTGGGCGGCGGCTGGTAAGATGGGTACGAGACACGCCGTGACGCAGGCAATTAAGCGCATAGGGCCTCCTGCACGTAGTCGGAGTAAACGTCTGTACCCCCAGGTGGGCAAGCGTCTCCCCTAGGTAAGAGGTCCGTCGCCGCCCCTTTTCTGACACCGATGTTAACGTCGTTGGACCAAGGTCCAACGCCGCAGCAGCCGAATAATGTTGTTCCTGTAGTTGCTACAGGTGGGACCCTGTTCCGTATCTATGTGGGTGACACATGGACACGCATGGTACGAGCGGCGCAGTGCTTGGTTTGATCGTAATTATTTTAGCATGCATCGCAATCGTCGCCGGTTCATATGTTTGGTGATGAGCGGTCTAAAGCATGGATGCACGGACCCACCGATGGTTAATCGCTATGTGCATCGCCATCGCCTTGTTTATCCTTAGCATGGCGCTTCATCACGTGACGTAAGTCGCCGCCCCGGCATTGAAATGGCAAGAAATTACAGCGACCTCACGATGGTCGGCATTATGTTCGGTGGTGCTTTGCCAATCAGGAATATGCGAAGGCGTTTCTGAAAGAGTTTGGCGGTGAGCTGATTAAGCCTTCAACGTAATCAGCAATGACCATTTCTTTTCACACTTTGACCATCCGCTGGCGGCACTACTGACATCATTTCTTGGCACTGTCTGACCCAATGATAAGGGCGTTCCCTTTCGCCCCGCCAGGGCAAGGGCATTGGGCGCTCATCCCTAGGCCCAGCGTCCTTGCCAGACTGAAGGCTGCCCCCAACGGCAATGAGGGCAGCCTTTTCTTCGCCTCCGCCACGTCACGTACTACGTTCTGCGAGAATGTAGCGAAACGCCCAACCGATAAGAACGATAACGGCAGCCACGACGAAGCCAGTCAAATCCTCTCTTGGGTTTAATTCGCCATCGGGTCCGTAAACGTCGTAGAGCGAAAACGCCGCAACACCGATGCTCGTCCAGAAATAAAACATATTCCCCAATCTCGCAGCCATGTCTTCCCCTTGCGCTTGCGCTAACACCTTTTACCAAGCTTGTTGGTGAAGACCCTCAGATTTTTCATGCAGATTTGCGGCACCGATCACATCAAGCCTCGCTCCTCCTCGCTCCCGCCCTAAAAGGCCGCAGGTACAGGTTCCCCTCCATCGATCTACAGGTCACACACTTGCGCTGTTCACTCCGTAACAGAACCCTTCCAAGGGCAAGCATCATCAGGGCAGGTTGCGTTACGTTCGCGCCCAGCGTCCTTGCCGAACTTTAAAGGCTGCTGAGGGCAGCCTTTTTGTAAGTGTCCCTGTGTGGTAATTTCACCGGACACAATGAAGCAAATGGGAGGATCAACATGTTTCGTCTTGCTTTGCTAACAACGTTGTTGGTCACCGGTTTGGCGTCGATACCTGCAATTGCCGCCGACGACCATGTTGCCGTTTCTGCGGACCAGTTGAAGTGGGGACCTGCTCCGCCAGCAGTCCCAAAGGGCGCACAAATCGCCATATTGGCTGGCGATCCATCCAAGGATGGTCTGTACGTGTACCGCGTCAAAGTTCCGGCAGGTTACAAAGTGCCGCCGCACATTCATCCCAATGATGAAAACGTCACAGTTATATCCGGGACGTTTAACATCGGGATGGGAGGCACATTCGATGAGAAAAATGGGCAAGCACTGAAGGCCGGCGGTTTTGTGCATATGCCCAAGGGCATGCAGCACTTTGCCTGGTATCCTGAAGAAACGATTATTCAGGTGCACGGGATGGGCCCTCAAACCATCACTTATGTGAACCCGGCCGACGATCCTCGAAAGAGCAATTAGGTCAAGCAGAGCAAGACCCGCCTGTGCGGGTCTTGCTATCCCTTTAAGACCACTGACGACAGCGCCACGGCATTGCTAGGCCGATGACCGTTCTAGCGCTGTCATGATCTATGACGCTGGATTGGTCGGCATGTAATGAACGTGCGCCCGCCAGTTTGTTTGGACCGCAACTGAGCAACTGACGATACAGCCGACGCCCCAACGCAACAGCGCCAGCCATCCGCGTATTGATCTGTGGAAACGTTAGCCGCTGGCTGTCGCAAGCCACACAATGCAAAGATGTCAGGCTAGTAGTAGTGGTAGTAGCGGCGGTGGTAACCGTAATAGCCACCGTAGTAGTGACGACGATACGCCCGCCGGTAAACTCGTCGTGCGTGCCGATGGTAGTAGTAAGCCTTTTGTAGCTCAGGCGCGGGAGCACTTGCGCCTGGTATGTTTCCGTTTATTGGCACTGCTGACGCACCGAAGGTCCCGCCAAGCCCAATGCCAGCCGCAGCGAGCGCTGCCAGAATGTATTTTCGCATTTGGATACTCCATCAAAGTGCCGGGTTCGTTGCTAAACATCACTCGCTTGCGAGACACGGCATTGATGCAGATCAATACAGCCGTTGTTGAAGCGGCCCGCAACGGATGTTCGTTACGGGCCGCCGTCGCCTCAACAGGTCGAGGAAAGGAAAAGAAAGCGACCTGCCTGGCTGCACTATCAGGTGACACCGGCTGTATTCAGTTGGACCATAGTCCAACACGCGTTAACGGGCCACGACGCCTCTAACCTCAGGCTACGCCGTCGCCCCTCGGATTGCCCGTGCGGCAAAGATGAGGATGCATGCTCCGATGAAGCCAGCGATCAAATAGCCTATCCAACCACCACCGAGCGAGACACCCAGCATGCCGAATAGCCAGCTAGCGACTGCGGCCCCTATGATGCCAAGGACGATGTTCATCACGAGGCCCATTTGGCTTTTCATGAACTGCTCGGCAAGCCAGCCTGCAATTCCGCCGACGATGATGGCCGCAATCCAACCTATTTGTGGGTCGTCCATTGCCGATCTCCTTAAATGGAAAACCTAATCCTATCATTTTGACTATGACGCATGCATTACTGTTTCAGGGAAAGCGGAGATGTGCGGTGCAACAACCAATGTCCGCTTCCGCACCAACCTTGTCCGCAGAGGGGATGAATTTCGCTTCTAGCTAAGAGACGTTCTCGGGTAAGGGGCCTACCCGAGAACGTCTGCGCACGGTGGAAAAGCAGCCAAGAAACGTCGCTCCCTATAAATCCTTTCCACCGCTCAGAAGAAAGGAAACTGTGATCTTCCTTTGCTGCAATGTAAAGGGTCAGCCCTCGATGATGCTGTGATTGCGCCGACCTCGGTCTAGTGCATTTCAACTTGCCCGTTCAGTTCTCATACCGATGCGGACCCTTATGCAGGCCCGTCTCTGTCGAGTAAGCGTGGCTTAGGCCAAGCGGAAGGTCGGTCCACGGCATCTGCAACGTCATTCCAAATCTTATGGCCTTCATGATCGCCGTGATGTTGATGCTTGCTAGCTTTTATTCGAGCCAGTTTGCTCGCTGCAGCCCCATGACGAGCCTTTAGGAACCGGGCATACATCAATACAGCTTCGTCCTCCGTTGGAACCCACATGACATCATTTCCAGTGTTGGATTGCCCCGGACCTTGAGTATGACAGACGTGTGACGGTGGGACGCTTAGATTGTAATCATACTTTGGTACGAACTAGCGTTGGGCACGGTGGGATCATTGCTCAAACTTCGGGCACCAACGTCGAAAGCTGACACGGCATTGTCTCAACCAAGTGATACGACGGGTCCAGCCTCGGTGAGAACTTCATGGCCCGGCCAATCAAGCGCCAATCCGACTTTAATGTCGGTCAATTAGTGCTTTTCTGCCTTGCGGCCGTCGTGCTCTTGGTCTTCGTCTTGACGTACATCCGGTAGAGCGATGTCTGATTTGGTGGATCAGTTGCGGTTTATCTAATCACGTAGATGATGAAAGAACCGCCGTGCCAAGACGGCAATCATCGCCACCACCGCTATCAGCACCAGAGCTTCAAATGGCTCGTCGTAATCAGGTAAGAAACCCAAATATCTTTCAATAAAATCCATTGGCAGCAACGTTGCCATCCGTTACGGACCAGTGAGAGGTATATTGGAGTTGGACCTTGGGCCAACATAGTCGGCCTAACGCAGGAAATTGCCCAAGTCGTTGGGTCAATCGCGTTCCGTGCACTGACTACAGATTTTAGCCGGTTCGGCAGGCCACTTCTTCGCCACCCAGATTGGTTCGCAGCAATTCGCACATCGCTGCTCTTCCGACGGCACTCTTGGCGTCTGCATGTCGGCGAGCCGATAACAGACAACACACAATCGGCGGTCGAACACATAGTACAAAGCACCGCCCCCGGCGAATTTGATGCTGGCAGATGGTACATCCTGTAGCAGCTACAGAAACAAGGTTTGCGCGTAATGGCATTGCGGTGCAACAGCCAATGTCCGCTAGCCGACATATCAGACCAGCCAAAGATAGATGGACAAGCGGTGATCTTTATTCCGCTCTTAGGCTTCCGAATTGGTTTCGCTCTCGCTCAGCCTGTTTTGGCGGGCACCGCACAGAACCGTATGAGCAGAACACACAACAGTCGCCTGGCTTCGGTTTAAGCATTTCACCACACCCTTTGCAGACATAGAAATACTGACAAGCGTCAGTTTGCATCTGCTCAGTAGATTGGTGCCCACACTTAGGACAGGTGATTGTGGAAGTCTTGATCATCGACGGCGTTGCCCCTAGGTGGGCCAACACCATCCGAGGACAAATGTTCCAGGCAGCTTTTCCCTAGCGACAGTTTCGTTCATTAGCCTTTATCATCTGCCGAGACGATCTAAGGCGGCGGCGAGCAAACCTACGGCAACTAGCGTGCAGCCAAGAATAGCGCTTGTGAGATCGAGGTAATGACCGGCGCTGTCTGGCTGACCCCATCCCATGAACGTAAATACCTGAAGCGCCTCGGCTACGTGCGTCAGCACCACCACAACGAGGCAAGCAGCACCGATCATTAAAAGTCCTGTCGCTGTCGAACGTCGGCGGAAGAACATGGGACTACGCAGACCTACGGTCGGGGAGCGAAGGAGCGATTGTCATACCTTCAGGGATTTTACACAACTTGCGCAGGGGGTATTGCGCCGGATCAAGCGAGAGATTTTTGGCCCCGGCCCCCTCATCTATCGACGCCAAAGATAATTTAAACACGTAACGATGATCCAAACATCAGCACAACAACGCAACGAAGATGTTTGAATAATTGTTGACTGCTCTCGAACACAAGCGCCGAGATGAGAGCGAGCTTCAAACCTCTTTCACATTGGAGGAGCTGACAATGAACGGCGCAGTTATGACGTTAGCGAGATGGCATGCAAAGCAGGCGGTCAAGAAAGAGCTATATGCGAAAGGGGTCAAGCTAGCTCACGTTGAAGCCTGTGAGATCAACAGAGCAGCGAACCAATACGTTGAGGATCATTTTCCAGAGATCATAGCGCTGGCCAATGAAAGCTATCGCAGGCTCGTTGCAACTGGCCGACTAAAACCACCGAGAAACCAAAGCTGTCGTGCACCACTTAGGAGATTTGCACTGAAACGAGAGCCCTGATCTGCAAGGACTTTGGTTGTGCAAATGTCGCGCACGAAATTGGACGTTGTCATTAGTGGGCCAGGGAAGTCCCTCTGCATGGATGGAGATCAAGAATGATCGTAGGCTATGCCCGAGTAAGCACAGACGGACAGACGCTAGATGCTCAGCAAGCTGCGCTAAAGGCGGCGGGAGCTGATCGGATATTCGCTGAGAAAGTCAGCGGCGCTCAAACTGATCGCAAGGCTTTAGCCAAAGCTATTGATGCGCTTGGTGCTGGAGATGTGTTGCTGGTGACGAGGCTGGATCGGTTGGCTAGATCGACCAGGGACCTACTGAATGTTCTCGCTACCGTCACAGACAAAGGAGCTGGCTTCAAATCTCTCGCCGATGCTTGGGCCGATACGACTACGCCGCATGGGAGGTTGATGTTGACTGTGCTTGGTGGTTTAGCTGAGTTTGAACGTGAACTTATCAGAGCTAGAACCGACGAAGGACGTAAGCGAGCCCAAGTCCGGGGTGTTCGATTTGGGAGAAAGCTTAAGCTAACGCCCCATCAAATCACTGAGGCTATACGGCGTAGGGAAGCTGGGGAGGCGTTGGTAGAGATCGGTCGATCTTATAACGTGAGCCATTCGACGATATCGAGGCTTTGACCGGAGCCGCTTCCGCTTAAAGACTGCAAGACAGGAGGAAAGTCATGGAATGGTTCAGCCAGAAGACATCGATAGCGGGCATTCCAATTTCCAATTGGGCGCTCGTTCTGGGCGCTATCATCATAATCTTGGTCGTCGGAAACTGGTAAGCACCAACCACCGAGAGGCGACGCAATCAAACCCCTATCCCTAGATCGCACTAAGCCACGAAGCTGACGGAAGTGACCTCACTGCAACAATCACGGAAATTCGTAATTCCGAACAAACTAGAGGCTGTGAATTGCGGTTAGGATGTTGGTCCGGCCTCATCGATTGGGCGGGAACTCATCGGTTGGGGACGGAAGCGATCGGGGGCGCTCCCGTTGCCACACCACAGAGCGACCCCCGATTTCTAATTAAAGATGGTGGCCCCGACCTCTGGGGGTCTTGGGGACGGGGTATGAGATCGGGGCCGTGCTCTCAACGGGGATCGAGAGCGGCCCCGATTTTACTCCTCTTCCCAGTCTCAACGACATTAATAGTTAGCAATGCTGCGCCGCAGAGCATTGCAGGAATGGCTAGTGACGTGAGCGTTACCCTATCGATGCAGGAGCTTTCCCTGGACCACTTATGTCCGACGCAATCACGAACCTTGCAAAGACCCTAACCCAATATCCCTAGATCGCACTAAGTCAGGAAAACGGACAGACGTGACCTCACTGCAACGATCAAAGGAAATTCGTAAGCGCCAGCCACCTACCACCTTAGAGGCTGTGAAGTGCGGTTAGAATGTTGGGCCCGACTTTTCGTTTGTTGGGGTCGGGAGGGATCAGGGGTCGCTCCCACCGTCGCCCATAATTGGTGAGCGGCCCCTGATTTCACCACCTCTTCTTCAGTTAAAGAACTCGGGGGCTGCTCTCAGGTTGGGTGAGTGTTAGTGGCATCACCATCTTCGATAACGTCGATCCGGCACTGAGGGCTTATGGCCATTCGAGGCCTGCACCGTCGGTTTGGAGTGGGTTCGGTTGGTCTAACAGGAATGATTACCTAGGATTACCTTAAGATTAGTTTCAACCACTCGTCTTCGGTCAGCACCGTTACGCCCAGTTTCTTGGCGTCGGCAAGCTTCGAGCCCGCGCCAGGACCGGCAACGACATAATCGGTTTTCTTCGAAACAGAGCCTGCTGCCTTTGCACCCAGGCGCTCGGCCTGGGCCTTGGCTTCCTCGCGGGTCATTTTTTCCAATGCGCCCGTAAACACCACGGTCTTGCCGGCGATGGCCGTGTCCTTCTTCGGCTTCTCCGCGTCGAGAATTTTCACTTCTTTTGTCAAACGCTCGACGATCCCGCGGTTGTGGCTTTCGCCAAAATAGGCGGCGACGGCATGGATTACCGTGTCACCGATCTGGTCCAATGCATCCATCTCGGCAATGGTCTCCTCGTCGCCTTTGGCCACCTTCAATCCGGCATCATGGAAGGCCTTCCAGGAACCGTAGCCGCGCGCGAGCGCCAGTGCGGTCGTTTCGCCGACCTGACGGATACCCAGCGCATAGATAAACCGGTCGAGCGCGATCGAACGCCGGGCGTCGATCGCATTGAAGAGATTGCGTACGGATGTCTCGCCGAATCCCTCCTCCTCGAGTAATTCACCTCTGTGCTTCCTTTCCAATGTGAAGATGTCGGCAGGTTCCTTCACCCATTCTTTTTCAAAGAACAGTTCTATCTGCTTCTCGCCCAGACCTTCGATGTCGAAAGCCCGACGCGAAACAAAAAGCATTAGATGCTGAACTTTCTGATAGGGACAGGCGAACTCGCCGGTGCACCGTGTACGGGCACCTTCCTCGCCGGTCGCTGTTTCCTCACGCACGACGTCCGTATGGAGATAACACGGGCATTTCTTCGGAAAGTGATAGGGCTTGGCGTTCTTTGGGCGCTTGTCGACGACGACGTCCACGATTTGCGGGATGACGTCGCCCGCACGCTGAATGATAACGGTATCGCCGATGCGGATGTCGCGGCCGTCTCGCAACAGCTCGCCGTCGCCGCCGATACCCTTGATGTAGTCTTCATTGTGCAGGGTGACATTTTGCACGATCACTCCACCCACGCCGACGGGATCGAGCTTGCCGACGGGAGTAAGCGCTCCGGTTCGGCCGACCTGAAGTTCGATATCCTTGAGGATGGTCATGGCGCGTTCGGCCGGAAATTTGTGGGCGATTCCCCAGCGCGGCGTACGCGAAACGTAACCAAGTCGCTCCTGCCAGTCGATACGGTCAACCTTGTAGACGACGCCGTCGATGTCGTAGTCGAGCTCGGCCCGGCCTTCCTCGATCTTGCGATGAAAGGCGATGAGCTCCTCGGTTGAGTCGCAGAGTTTGGTAAGTGGATTTGTCTTGAACCCGCACGCTTCGAACCATTTGATCATCCCCGACTGAGTGTTGGCTGGCATCGCGCTCATCTCGCCCCAGGCGTAGGCGAAGAAGCCGAGAGGCCGCGAACCGGTGACTTTCGGATCCTTCTGTCGCAAGGAGCCGGCGGCGGAATTGCGGGGATTGGCGAAGACGGTGTCACCGGCGGCCTTCTGCCGTTCGTTGAGCGCGAGGAACGCATGCTTGGTCATATAGACTTCGCCGCGCACCTCGCAGATCTGCGGCACACCGCGACCCTTGAGCTTCTGCGGCACATCCTCAAGCGTGCGGATATTCGCGGTGACGTCCTCGCCCTCCGCACCGTCACCGCGAGTTGCCGCCGTGACAAGTTCGCCGCCTTCATAGCGTAGCGACATCGAAAGGCCGTCGATCTTCGGTTCGGCGCTGAAAGCGAGCTTTTCATCGTCACTCAATTTCAGGAACCGTCGAATGCGCGCCACGAAGTCGAGGACGTCCCGCTCGGCAAAGGCATTGTCGAGCGAAAGCATCGGCAACGCGTGCCGGACTTTCTTGAATTTTCCTGTCGGAGCCGCGCCAACTCGTTTCGACGGTGAATCCGCGCGGACAAGATCAGGAAAACGCGCTTCGATTGCAGCATTGCGCTGACGCAAGGCGTCGTATTCCGCGTCCGTTACGGTCGGCGCGTCCTGTTGGTAGTAACGCTTGTCGTGCGCGGCGATTTCGGTCGCAAGCCGCTTAAGTTCGGCCTTGGCCTGTGCTTCCGTGAGCCTGGCAGGATCGATTTTCAGCGCATCGCGACTTGGCATGCACGGACTATATCGCGGCCTTGATCAGCCTCTCGGCGGCGGCGCGGGCTTCGTTGGTGATCTCGGCGCCAGCGAGCATTCGGGCGATCTCCTCGCGCCGGCGTTCTGATGCCAGTTCGGTCACCCGGGTTGCCACCCGTTTTCCCTTCTCCAGCGTATCCTTGGTTATCAGATAGTGGCGATCGGCCCGCGCCGCTACCTGCGGCGCGTGCGTCACGGCAAGCACCTGCACGCCGCGTCCGAGTTTTGCCAACCGCATGCCGATGGCGTCGGCAACGGCGCCACCCACGCCGGCGTCAATCTCGTCAAAGACGAGCGTGGGTGCCGAACCGCGGTCGGCCAACACCACTTTTAGCGCCAGCAGAAAACGGGCCAGCTCGCCCCCTGAGGCCACGCGCATCAGCGGACCCGCTCGCGTTCCTGGATTGGTTTGCACCCAGAACTCGACCCAATCGACGCCATGCGGCCCGGCGGCGCCTGCATCGCTCTCGATCTCCGTTGAAAATTTCGCCCGATCGAGCTTGAGCGGCATGAGCTCACCGTTCACGGCCTTGTCGAGCGCTGTTGCGGCTTTGGTACGCGCCTGCGAGAGCGCCAGCGCCGCCGACCTAAACGCAGCTTCAGCTTGGGTCGCTGCGGCCTCCAGTGACTTGAGCTTTTCTTCGCCGGCATCGATTAGCGCGATATCGCCGTTGTACTTCTGCGCAAGCGCCGCAAGCTCATCGACGGGGACGTTGTATTTGCGTGCGCCCGCGCGCAGGCTGAAAAGCCGTTCTTCGATGCGTTCAAGTTCGGCCGGATCGAAATCCGCCGCGCGCAGGGCGGCCTCAAGATGGCCGCGGGTGTCGTCGAGCGCCGTCAGAGCGGCATCGAGCGTCTTAATAGTCGGTTCGATCAGGCCCGGCGCCTGCGCCACACGCCGTTCGAGCCGGCGGATCACGCCCGAGAGCGCGGGGACGCTGGAGTCCGTGCCGGCAATGACATCGTGCGCGTCGCGAAGGTCTTCAGCCACCTTCTCAGCCTGCATCATCGCGGTACGTCGGTCGGCAAGTGTGGTCTCTTCACCGGTCTGAGGCGCAAGTTTGTTGAGTTCATCGACCGCATGGCGCAGCCAGTCGCTCTCGCGTTTGGCCCGTTCGACTTCGGAGCGGTGCGCATCGGCGGTGGCCCGCGCCTCGCTCCGTGCATCCCACAGGGCCGCGACATCTGCCGCCCTCTCCTCCAAGCCGCCGAAGGCATCGAGGAGGCGCCGATGAGTGCCGGCATCGACCAAGGCACGCTCATCGTGCTGGCCATGGATTTCTACCAATGCACTTCCGAGCTGCTTCAACACCTGCACACTCACCGGCTGGTCGTTGACAAACGCACGGGTTCTACCGTCAACGAACTGTACGCGGCGGAGGATCAACTCATCTTCGGCTGGAATATCGTCGGCGGCGAGCAGCGCGCGCGCCGGGTGGTCGCGCGCGACATCGAACACGGCGGTAACCTGGCCTTGCTCGACTCCCTGCCGGACCAGCGATTGATCCCCGCGGCCACCCAGGGCCAAAGCAAAAGCATCGAGCAGGATCGATTTGCCGGCGCCCGTTTCGCCGGTGAGGACAGCGAGCCGGTCGGCGAAATCGATATCGAGGTGGTCGATCAACACGATGTCGCGGATCGAGAGTCGGGAGAGCATGGCGCCTTTACTGTCCTGGCAGTCGTTCTGTCCGGCATCGCGCCGGGCATCCACGCCTTACAGATTCTGCATAATCAAAGACGCAGACGGTCGGGACAAGCCCGACCGCGATCGTGTGGGTAAGTTTCGCAGGCGGACGGCTAGCCCAGCCCGACCTTCTTGAATGCCTTGCTGATCCAGGATCCCGTGTTCTCGGTGGGCTCGCCACCTCCGGTTTTCACCAGCGCGTAAGCATGTTTGTACCAAGAGCTGTCAGGGAAATTGTGCCCAAGGACAGCGGCGGCGGTTTGCGCCTCATCGACAATGCCAAGCGCCATATAGGATTCCGTCAGGCGCATCAGCGCCTCTTCAACGTGGCGCGTCGTCTGATACTTGGTGACGACAACCTTGAATCGGTTGATCGCCCCCGTGTAGTCCTTCTTGTTCAGATAGTAGCGGCCGATATCCATTTCTTTGCCGGCAAGCTGGTCGCGCGCAACCTCGATTTTCTTTCTGGCGCTGACCGAATACTCGCTGCCGGGGTATTTGCGAATGACTTCGTCGAGCGCAGCGAGGGCCTTTTCTGTGCGCGCCTGGTCACGCGTGATGTCCGGAATTTCGTCAAAGTACGACGAGCCGATCAGGAATTGCGCATAGGCGGCGTCGGCGCCGCCGGGATGCAGCGTGATATAGCGCTTCGCCGAATTGACGCAGTCCTCGTACTCGCCCGCCTGATAGTAGGCGTATGAACTCATGATGAGCGATTTGCGAGCCCATTCTGAGTAGGGATGTTGACGATCGACTTCCTCGAATTTCTTGACTGCTTGTTTGGGATCCTCCTTCGCGTTGAGAAGATAGAGACCCTGGTTGTAGAGCCGGTCGGCGGGCTCATCGGGGGCCGTGTCATCCTTCTTGGAGAAGATATCGAAGCTGCTGCAGGCGCCAAGGCTGCCCGCCATAAGAGCGATCGCGCAAACACGGGCAATTGGCATCCCTCGGCCACGCTCCGACGGTTGGGCCGTGCCTTTGGGAATTATTCTGGCCACGAAAGTCTTGAACACGAACGCATCCACGCGAAGTTGCTTCCCCGAAAAGGCGGCTTCGCAAAAGACCTTTGCGCTGCGCGACGATCCGCGCCGGTTTATCCGAAAACAACCAGTTTAGCTATGCAACTAAGCCGACATTCGGCCCGGATTAAGGCGAAGGTAAAGCCAAAATCCTCAGGTTTTCAGGATACTTCCGGCCCAAAAGCCGGAGCCACTAGTCCGGTAACGACGTCGGCATGACCCCGCGCGCGACGTACCGGTTCTGCAGCCGCCTCAACGACCCGCCAGGCCTTGGGATCGGCCATCAGCGCAGAAAGAACGGCATGATTGAGCTTATGGCCACCGCGAATGGTCTTGTAGGTGGCAAGTAGTGGCTGGCCAGCGAGCGCCAAATCCCCAATGGCGTCGAGTACCTTATGGCGAACGAATTCGTCGGCAAACCGCAGGCCTTGGGGATTGAGCACGCGGTCCTCGCTCACAACGAGTGTGTTCTCGAATGACGCGCCGAGCGCGTAGCCGGCGGTCCACAATTTGGTGACGTCGCGCATGAAGCCGAAAGTACGGGCTCGCGCGATCTCACGACGGAAAGTATCGGGCTCTACATCGAGCGAGAGGGCCTGCCGGCCGATCAACGGATGATCGAACTCGATCTCCGCCTCGACCCGGAAGCCGTTCAGATTGGGCCGCAGTTCGCCGTAGGCGTCATTCTTGGCCACCGTTATCGGCTTGACCACCTCGATGTAGCGGCGCGGCAAGGCGCGCGCCGTAAGCCCGGCCTGATCGATCGCCTCGACGAAGGCCGCGGCGCTGCCGTCCATGATCGGGACTTCGGGACCGTCGATCTCGACGACCACGTTATCGACGTACAGGCCACGAAGCGCCGCCAGAAGGTGCTCGGCTGTGGAACAGAGTGGACCCTTGGCGTCACCAAGGACCGTGGCGAATTCGGTAGCGGTCACCGCCCGCACGTCGGCGCGAATTTCGCGCTCGACGGAGCCGTCAGATGAGATGCGCTGGAAGATAATGCCGCTGTCATCGTCAGCGGGATGCAGCGTAAGCGTGACAGGAAGGCCGGAATGAACACCAACGCCGGAAACGGCAACTTGATGGCGGAGCGTTGTTTGCTTAGCGCCCTTCATCAACAAATTTCCCGCCGGCCCATTTCAGGATACCGAGCGGCCCCATCCCCGTGACCTCGAGGAGTCACATTTCTGCCTTTAGTCCCAACCGCCAGACAGCTTCAGCGGCAATCCCCTAAGGAGCGAAAGTCCTTTTGACTGCTGAAACTTAGGCAATAACCGGCCCTTCTCCAACTCACGCTTTCTTACCGACTGTTACTCTTTTTTGCCGCATTTAACGGCCGGCCGGGCACCGTTCCACAATCCGACTGACTGTGGAGTACGCACAGACGCAGGCGCAGTTTATCGGCAACCTGGCTGCAGCGAATAAAGCCGCAGAAATGTCATTCTTTTCAATAAATTGACTGACAAAAGCCCTTTGATGGACGACCCCGCTATCGTCCTGAAGCGGGGTTGCCGGTATTTGGCCGGGCCTTCAGTTGGCCTGACGGCGCAGGAAGGCCGGGATATCGAGTTGATCCTCGTCCTGTGAATTATGCACAGATGCTGAGCGGCCATGGGTATCGAGGCCCTGTGGGGCCGTGCGGCGGGCATATTCAGATACCGGCTCGGCCGGTCGGCCTTCCGACTGGCGCGCCGTCGGACGCTGTGGCGGACGCTCGTATTGCGGCCTGGGCGCCCGAGGCATGACCGCCGTCGGCGGCGCATCCGCTTCCGTCTTGCGACCAAGACCGACCGAAGCGAGCCTTTGCATCAACGTCATCCGACGCTTCTCCGGATGATCGTCGGTGATTTCGCCACGTTGAGCACGGATTTCGTTCTGCGCCGGCAGCGGAAGTTCGTCCACACGCGGCATGCGAGGCGTACGCGCATAGCGCTCCGGCGCCGGCGGAATGTAGGCGGCCGGCATTTGAGGCTCGGCGGTGGGCGCCTCGTTTCGGGTCGGCTCGAACAGTGACGGCTTGACCGGCATGGGCCGGATCGAAACGTCCTCGATCGACTGCGGCAAGATCGCCGCGGCGACGGCTGCGTGTGCGGCGGATTCAAGCGACGGTGGCGCGTGCGTCACCGACGCGGGGGCACGCTCGATGCGATCCGCGAGCCGGCGGTTGTCGGTGCGGATCTTGCCGGCAAGCTCTTTGAGTGCGCTTTCCGCCGGAGCGTGACGCACCGCGTTCGTGCTGTCGATGCCGGTTGCCACAACGGACACCCGAATGATTCCCTCGAGGCTTTCGTCGAAGGTCGCGCCGACAATGATGTTGGCGTCCTGGTCGACCTCTTCGCGAATCCGCGTCGCTGCTTCGTCGACCTCGTAAAGCGTGAGGTCCTTGCCACCAGTGATCGAGACGAGCAGCCCCTTGGCGCCCTTCATCGAAGCATCGTCAATCAGCGGATTGGAGATCGCGGCTTCGGCCGCGGTAAGCGCGCGTTTCTCGCCAGACGCTTCGCCCGTGCCCATCATCGCCTTGCCCATTTCGCGCATGACGGCGCGCACGTCGGCAAAGTCGAGATTGATAAGCCCTTCCTTGACCATCAGGTCCGTGATGCAGGCTACGCCCGAATAGAGGACCTGGTCGGCCATGGCAAAGGCATCGGCAAAGGTCGTCTTTTCATTCGCAACCCGGAACAGATTCTGGTTGGGAATGATAAGAAGCGTGTCCACAACCTTGTGCAGTTCGATGATGCCTGCCTCGGCAAAGCGCATACGGCGCTGACCTTCAAAGTGGAATGGCTTGGTGATCACACCGACTGTGAGGATGCCGAGCTCGCGCGCGATCTTCGCGATGATCGGAGCAGCACCGGTGCCGGTGCCGCCACCCATGCCCGCAGTGACAAACACCATATGCGCGCCGGTGAGATGATCGCGGATCTCGTCGATCACTTCTTCGGCGGCGGCGCGACCAACCTCAGGCTGCGAACCGGCGCCGAGACCTTCGGTCACCTGCGTGCCCATCTGGATGATGCGCTCTGCTTTCGACATTGTGAGCGCTTGCGCGTCCGTGTTGGCGACAACGAAGTCGACGCCCTGCAGGCCGGCCGTGATCATGTTGTTCACCGCATTGCCGCCGGCGCCGCCGACGCCGAAAACAGTGATCCGCGGCTTCATTTCCCGGATGTCCGGGATCGTCAGATTGATGGTCATGTTTGCCTCATGATTGCACGGGCAGCAGGCTCCGCGTTACGCCCTGAATGCGAACGCACTAGCACGCCGCCGAACTGGACCGGTCCGCCACCGGCCGATTCGATGTCGCGTTGGGTTAGGGTCAGAAGCTTTCGCGCAGCCATCGTCCGACCCGTGCCATGTAACCGCCCGTTCCTGTCATCAATTGCCGCGTTCGCCGCGGTTCAAAATGTTCGAGATAAGCCGCTTGTGGGTACACAAGCAGACCTGCAGCCACCGCAAAGGCCGGCCCTTTTGCCGCATCAGGCAAACCGGCTAGGCCAAGCGGACGACCAATTCTCACGGGACGCCGCAAGGTGCGGGCGGCGAGATCGGCGAGTCCGGTGAGTTGGCTCGCCCCACCGGTCAACACGACGCGTCCGCGCGGTTCTGCAGCGAACGGCGAAGCGGCCAAACGGTCGCGCACCATTTCCAGAATCTCCTCGACCCGCGGTCGGATGATGCGCACGAGCGAAGCCCGCGAGACGAATTGCGGTGGCTCACGTTCGTCATCCTCGACCGGCGGTACTGTGATCATGTCCCGTTCGTCTGATCCTCCAGCTAAAACACTGCCATAAATCGCTTTGATTCGCTCAGCGTCGGCAACTCCGGTGTTGAGACCGCGGGCGAGATCCATGGTCACGTGCAGGCCGCCGAGGGCGAACCCATCCGCGTGGACGAACTTGCCACCCGAAAAAACCGCCAAAGACGTGGTTCCGGCGCCCATATCGACGGTAGCCGCCCCCAAATCGGCTTCGTCATCGGCAAGGGCGGCGAGGCCGGCCGCATACGGGGACGAGACCATGGCTTCCACAGAAAGATGGCTGCCCTCGACCGTCAGCATCAGATTGCGCACCGTTGCTACGTCAGCGGCAACCATATGCATATCGACGCCGAGACGGTGGCCGAGCATGCCGCGGGGTTCGCGGATACCAGCCGCGTCATCAACTGAATAGCCAATAGGCAAGGAATGCAGAACGGCGCGTCCGTCGCGGACGGAGTGACGACTGGCAGCGGCGAGCACGCGGCCAATATCCGCTTCGGTCACGGCGCGACCGGCGAGATCGATCGTCGCAATGAAACGTTCGCTACCGAGGCGGCCGCCGGACATCGACACCACGACGGACTCGAGCTGCGCACGGGCAGCGCTTTCAGCATGGTCGATGGCCTGGCGAACCATCTGCTCTGCTTCGACCAGGTCGACGACCGATCCTGCCTTCATTCCTTGTGCGGCAGTATGAGCGAATGCGAGGAGACGCACACCGTGGCTGCGACGACGGAGGACGTCTTGTGGCGCCTGAGGCTCGAGCCGTGCGATGAGGCAAACGACCTTGCTCGTGCCGATATCGAGACCTGCGACGACAGCGGCGCGCTTGGGCGAAACCGGTTTCATCTTCGGGGTGACGCCGAAGCGCAGCACGGTCATGCTTCGCCCCCCCTTCCCGACTTGGACTTCTTCGCCTTCTCCGCCTCCTTGAGCGCCTGCTCGCGCGCGAATGACGCAGCGTCAGACTGACGGACGGTGATCCGATCTGACAGTCGCAGATCGATCGCGATGATGTCTCTCGACAGCAGCTTTTGGTTGCGATCAAGATCGACAAGAATTTGCAGCGCCTGCTCGGCCTCGTTTTCAGGCAAAAGAATTTCCACGCCGTCCTTGAGGCGCAGGTTCCAGCGGCGCTCCGCAACAAAGATCGAGGCTTCGGTCACACGCGCGATTGCCGGATACCGCCCTATGAGGGCGAGAAAATCCTGAGCGCTCTGCTCCGCGCCTTTTCCGACCACCCGCGGCAAATCCGCAAAGCGCGCCCGGACGTTGTTTTCCAACACGACGCCGTCGGCGGCAATCAAAGCGATGCGGCCGTCCTTCTGCCAAAGCGCAAACGGCTTGCGTTCCCTGATCTCGATGCGCAAACGATCAGGGTAGAGCTTGAGCACCGTGGCTTCCGCGATCCATGGATTGGAAAGCAAGCGCGCCCGAGTCCGAGCAGCGTCGAGGAACAGCAGTGACGATCGGCCGGTAATGCCCGCAAGAACCAGAATTTCGTCGCGCGCGACTCCATGGCCGCCCTCAAACGCCACCTCGGCAATGCGGAAGCCCAGCCTGTTGGCAACGTCGTCACAGAGGCTCTGCGCGTTTTCCATGATCTGCGGCACATGCCCACCTCTGACCGCGCCATAGCTCGAGCTGGCGAGCAACAGCATCGCAGCCGCCGTCGAACCGGCGCCGCGCGGCACTTTCAACTCAACGAGCGAATGACCCCAACGCCGCAAGACCCTCGGCCATCGCCAACTGTGAAACTCCGGCCACGCAACGGAGCGTCGTTTCAGCTCCGGCGATTCAGCGAGGCGCACACGACTCTCCATCGCAACCTGCTTCACTTGGCGTGCGCCGGTTCAAATGAGACCAATCCCCGTCCCCCGAGGCCGCCGTAGGCGACGAACCCCGCACGCATGACGTTTCGCAAGCTAAGCACGCGGTGCGCTGCCAAGTGCCTAGTCTTCGGGCTTATTGGTAAATGATTAGTAAAATCTGAAGGAATTGCCGCTTACGGGACCAATTTTGATCGGGCGCGAGCCTCAGCGGTCGAGCGAGGCGTCCTCGACCATCCAGCGGACCAGTTCGTCAAACGAGATACCGGCATGTTGTGCCATCTCCGGGACGAGTGACGTCTCGGTCATGCCCGGTTGGGTATTTACCTCCAGGCAGAACAGGCCCTTTGTCCCCGGAAGGCTATCGTCATAGCGGAAGTCGGCACGGGTCACGCCACGGCAGCCAAGCGCCCGGTGCGCCGACAGCGCGATTTGTTGCACTTCGCGATACACCTCCGCCGCGATCGGCGCCGGCAGCAAATGCTTTGAGCCCCCGGGCGCATATTTGGCTTCGTAGTCATAAAACTTCACTGTGGGTACGATTTCGATCACGCCGAGCGCCTGCTCGCCCATCACGGCGCAGGTAAGCTCCTTTCCCGGGATGTAGTGTTCGACGAGAACCAATTCGCCAAAAGTCCAGTCGGGACGAGTCAATTCCTGCGGCGGATGCGTGTGATCCTCACGCACGAGGAAAACACCAACGCTCGATCCCTCCGCCAGGGGCTTGACGACGTAAGGAAGTGGCAACGCGTGTTGCTTTGCCGCTTCTTTGCGGGAGACAACCTTGCCTCCGGGCACAGGAACACCCGCGCCCTTGAGCACGGTCTTGGCAGTTTCCTTCTGCATCGCGAGCGCGGACGCAAGCACACCAGAATGGGAGTATGGAATGCCGAGAACTTCAAGCATCCCCTGCAGCGTACCGTCTTCGCCGGGGCGCCCATGCAATACATTGAGTGCAGCATCGGGCTTGAGCTCGCGCAACGTCGCAGCGATCTCGCGATTGACGTCGACCCGGCTGACCTTGTAGCCCGTCCGTTCGAGAGCATCGGCACACGCTTTGCCCGAGCGCAGAGAAATCTCGCGTTCAGCCGACCACCCGCCCATCAATACCGCTACGTGTTTCATTGCCTCAGCGTCTCACTCCGACGCGTTTGATCTCCCATTCCAGCTCAACGCCCGAATGCGTCTTCACCCTTTCGCGGACGGTCTCCCCGAGATTTTCGATGTCGGCCGCAGTAGCCCCGCCGAGATTGATCAGAAAATTGCTGTGCAGCTCTGACACCTGAGCTCCACCAATCGTGAGCCCGCGGCAACCGGCATCGTCAACGAGTTTCCAGGCACTGTGACCCGGCGGATTCTTGAACGTCGAACCGCCCGTGCGGTTGCGCGGCTGGCTTGTTTCACGCTTTTTCTTGATCGTCGCCATTTGGGCGGCGATTTCTTCAGGCTGGCCGGCCTGCCCCTGCAGCACCGCAGTGGTGAAGATCACATCCTCGGGCACCCCGCAGTGACGGTAAGAGAAACCCATCTCGCCGTTAGAGAACTTGCGCAGGTTACCCTGACGATCGACACCGTGCGACTCGATGAGGACATCTTTGGTTTCGCCGCCATAGGCACCACCATTCATGCGCAGTGCACCACCGATCGTTCCCGGAATGCCGCTCAGAAATGCAAGCCCCGCGATGCCCGCGGGTTGTGCCGCGCGCGCCACCATCACATCGAGCATCGCGGTGCCGGCGGTGATGCGATGCTCCTCGACTTTGGCATCATTGAAGCCGCGGCCCAATCGGATCACAGCTCCCGCCACGCCTCCATCGCGCACAATCAGGTTCGATCCGGCGCCGATCACAGTGATCGGAATTTCCGCAGGGAGATTTCGCAGAAAATAAGCCAGATCGTTTTCATCGTCCGGCATGAAAAAAGCCTGCGCGGAACCGCCAACACGAAACCAGGTGAATTCTCCAAGCGGCTGATTTGCGAGGAGTCGCCCGCGCAGTTCGGGCATTCTGGCCTTCAGGTCGGGTACGATGTCGGAAAAGCTCATAGCGCCTTCAATTCCGCCGGGAGCGAGTAGGCCCATTGTGTGATGGAGCCGGCACCCAGACAGACCACATAATCGTCGGGTTTTGCCAAGTTCTTAATGATCGATGGAAGCTTTTCAGGTCCTTCAAGAGGAAACGCCTGCTTGTGGCCGTACGCACGCAATCCGTTGACGAGCGCGTCGCGATCAGCCCCCGGAATGGGCTGCTCGCCGGCTGGATAGACCGGCGCAACGATAACCGCATCGGCATCGTTGAAGCAGGTGCAAAACTGATCAAACAGATCGTGCAGGCGCGTGTAGCGATGCGGCTGCATTACTGCGATCACTTTTCCCTTGGCGCTTTCACGCGCAGCGCGCAGCACTGCGGCTATCTCGACAGGGTGATGTCCATAGTCGTCAATAATCTGCACCCCGTTCCACTCGCCGACACGGGTAAAGCGTCGTCTGACACCCCCGAAGTTGGCCAGTGCACCACGGATCGACTCGTCACCAATTCCCAGCGAGCGTGCCACGGCGACGGCTGCTGTCGCATTCAGCGCGTTGTGCTGGCCCGGCATAGGCAATGCCAGTTTGTCGATCGTGTGCGAAACCTTGCCGACTCGATCATGGAAAAGGACGGAGAAGCGCGATTGTCCATTGAGATGATCGAGGTCGACGAGGCGCACATCGGCCTGCGGGTTCTCGCCGTAAGTGAGAATGCGCCGGTCTTCCAGCTTGCCGACCAGGCTCTGCACCACAGGGTGATCGGTGCACATGACCGCAAATCCGTAAAACGGGACATTCTCGACAAAGGCGCGAAACGAATCCTGTACGGCTTCGAATGTCTGGAAATGGTCAAGGTGCTCTGGATCGATATTGGTGACGATGGCAACATCGGCCGGCAATTTCAGAAACGTCCCATCGGATTCATCAGCTTCGACAACCATCCATTCTCCACCGCCAAGCCGGGCATTGGTGCCGTACGCATTGATGATCCCGCCATTGATCACGGTCGGATCGAGGCCGCCAGCGTCAAGCAGCGATGCGACAAGAGATGTCGTTGTTGTCTTGCCATGGGTGCCGGCAATCGCGACGCAGCTTTTCAAGCGCATCAGTTCCGCAAGCATCTCGGCGCGGCGGACCACCGGCAGGCGCTTCGCGCGCGCGGAGATGAGCTCAGGGTTGTCGCGTTTGATTGCGGACGAGACGACGACCACATCGGCGCCGTTTATGTTTTCCGCCTTGTGACCGATGACGACTTTGACGCCTTTGTCGCGCAGGCGTTTGACGTTGGCGCTATCCGCAACGTCGGAGCCCGTGACGCTGTATCCGAGATTGGCCAGCACTTCGGCAATGCCGCTCATACCGATGCCGCCGATGCCCACGAAATGCACCGGACCGATGTCGCGCGGCAGCTTCATAAGGTCGCCCTTACACCCTCGCTACGCGCTGGCGCGCGCCGCGGCCATGTCTGCAGGAGACGCAAGGCCGAAACAAGGCCATCCACGAAGGTAATGGTTAATTCCGAGCGACCTTCAACACAAGGTCGGCCAGCCTCTCGGCCGCGGCCGTGGTGCCCGCTCCTTTGGCCGCGGCTGCCATTCGGGCAAGCCGTGCGGGCTCGCTCAGGAGCGCCGTGATTTCCAGGGCCAGTTTTTCAGGCGTGAAGTCGCGCTGTTCAATCCGGATTGCGCCACCGCTTTCGGCCAGAACGCCCGCGTTTTCGAACTGATCCTGATCAAGCGCATGCGGCAGAGGCACCAGAACGGCCGGACGGCCAATGGCCGACAGTTCAGCAACTGTCGAAGCGCCGGAACGGGAGATGACCAATTGCGCTGCCGCCATGCGTGCCGGCAGGTCGGAAAAAAACGGAGCAATCTCGACCTCGACACCAAGTTCGCCATAGGCAGAGCGAACGGCGTCGGCGTCTTCCGCCCGTGCCTGCTGTACAACAGATAGTCGCCTGCGGAGATCGGCGCTCAAGTGTCCGATCGCCGGCGGCACAATTTCAGCCATCACACGGGCGCCCTGACTGCCACCAAAGACAAGCAAGTTATGTTTTGAATTTGACGCGGCGTAGCTCGTCCCAGCGACAGCGATGACTTGTGGGCGCACCGGATTGCCGGTGAACGTTATCTTGCTTTGCCAGTCCGGATTGAGATTTTTCAGAACGCGGAATCCGGTGGCAATCGCGGTCACACGCGGCGCCAGGAATCTGTTGGCGCGTCCCATAACGCTGTTCTGCTCGTGCAGGATAGTCGGCACCCCGTACAAGCTCGCCGCGAGAAGCGGTGGCACGGTCGGGTATCCGCCAAAGCCGACGACCACGCTCGGCCTGATACGACGGACCAGCGACCAGGCTTTGGCGATGCCAACAACCAGCAAGCTTGCGGTCCGCATCAACGACAGCGGATCACGGCCTCGCACGGTGGCGCTCGGAACTACATGGACCGCGCGCGAAGGAAATTTGAAATGTGCCGCCCGATGGTCGGTGGCTAGGTCTATCGTTACGTCTCGCCTATGAAGCGCGTCCGCCAGCGCTTCGGCCGGAAAGAGATGACCTCCGGTGCCACCGGCCGCGAGCAGAACGAGCGGCGCACCGCTCGCATCCATCAGATCCGGCCCCCGGCCATCGCCAGTTCGGGCGAAGTCATCGCCGCCCGTGGCTGCTCGCGTGTCAACGCCAACAACATCCCCATTGCATAGGCAACCGACAGCATCGAAGACCCACCATAGGATATGAACGGCAGTGTCATGCCCTTGGCAGGCATCAGATGCAAGTTGACCGCCATGTTGATCGCCGACTGCGTGGCAAACAGGATGGTTAGGCCGGCGGCGGCAAAACGAGCAAACGGATCATCGTTACGCATCGCGCGTATAAGCATGCGGATGACAATGAAGGCAAACAGCGCCACGAGGGCAAGGCACAGCACCACTCCGAATTCCTCGGCCGCAACCGCGAACACGAAGTCGGTATGACTCTCGGGTAGAATGCGCTTCACGGTACCCTCGCCGGGGCCTTTGCCGAACCAGCCGCCACGCATGAAGCTTTCGGTGGCGATATCGATGTTAAAGGTATCGCCCGAGGCCGGATCAAGGAAGCGCTGAATGCGCCGCGCCACATGTGGCACCGTGTAATACGCGCTCAGCAGACCGATCCCGGCGAGTCCCGCAATCCCTGCAACCCAAACAAGCCGCATCCCGGCCATGAAGAACAGCGCGCTCCAGACCACCGCGATCAGCATCGTCTGTCCGAAATCCGGTTGCACGACGAGCAAAGCGATCACCGTCAGCAGAAGCAAAAGTGAAAATGTGTTTGCCGGCATGTCGGGTCGTTTTGCGGATTCGCCGAACAGCCAAGAGACGATGATCACAAAGGCGGGCTTTAGGAATTCGGACGGCTGGATGTTGACGCCAAGCAGCACAAGCCAGCGCCGCGCGCCTTTGATTTCGGGTCCGAAATACGGTGTGGCGGCCACCATGACGAGGCTCACGAAGAAGATCATCAGCGATAGGCGGCGAATCTGGCGTGGACTGAGAAAAGACACACTGAGCATCACCGCGATCGCCGGAAGCACATAGAGAATGTGCCGGTTGACGAAAAAGAACGGATCAAGGCCCAGGCGGGCTGCGACCGGCGGGCTCGCGGCCAGGGAAAGCACAATCCCGGCGAGCATCAGCGCGCCGATGGCCGCAAGCGTGAGCCGGTCGACCGTCCACCACCATTCACCAAAGGGTGTGCGTTGCGCGCGTGAAATCATCCCACTTCCCGTCGCCGCCCAAGCTGACGCTTCGCGGTTTAGGAAGCATTAACGGTGCGCGTCGCCCTCGCTCAAATCGGGGTGACGCCCAGTCCCAACACGATGTCCGTGAAGGCTTTGCCGCGCACTTCGAAATTTGGGTACTGGTCGAATGAGGCGCAGGCCGGAGAAAATAGTACCACCGGCTCTTTGAGACCCGAGGCCTGCGCGTCGCGTGCCGCCGCTTCGATGGCCGCTGACAGGATTCGATTGATTTCGTAAGGCACGCGTCCGTCCAGCGTCTGGGCGAATTCGTTCGCGGCCTCTCCGATCAGGTAGGCTTTGCGGATGCGCGGAAAGAACTCGATCAGGCTGTCGATTCCGCCGGTCTTCGGCTTTCCGCCCGCGATCCAGAAAATGTCCTCGAAGCTCGCCAAAGCTTTGGCCGCTGAGTCGGCATTGGTCGCCTTCGAATCGTTGACGAACAGAACCTGGCCCTTGCGTCCTACCTGTTCCATCCGGTGGGCAAGGCCGGGGAATCCTTTGAGACCTTTTTGAATCGTGGCGGCGTCAATGCCGAGCGCTGTGCAAGTCGCGACCGCACACGCCGCGTTTTGGGCATTGTGCACCCCGCGCAGCGATCCGATCCCTGCAAGATCCGCCACGACCACCACTTTGCCGCCTTTCGCGCGCAAGATGCGACTTCCCTCCGCGTAATAGCCGTCTGCCAGTGGCGTCACGACGGAAACACGCACGACGTTTTTGCCGGCACGTTGGATTTGATCGGCTGCAGCGAGCGTAAAGCCGTCATCGATATCGATCACGGCCGTGCCACCCGTTTCCACGTTTGCTGGAAGACGCTCTTTGATGGCCGCGTAGTTTTCGATAGTTCCGTGACGGTCGATATGATCTTCGGTCACGTTAAGAAGTACACCCACGGTCGGCTTGAGAGAAGGCGCCAGATCGATTTGGTATGAAGAGACTTCGAGCACGTAGGCACGATCTCGTCCGAACAGCTGAAGAGCGAGGACCGGCACACCGATGTTTCCTCCCATCTGTGCATCGCGTCCGGCACTGTTAAGCAGGTGGGCAATGAGCGCGGTGGTCGTCGATTTTCCGTTGGTGCCCGTGATTGCAATCAACGGGCACTGGCGACCCGATTTGGCGCGCTCGCGGCAGAACAACTCGATGTCGCCGATGACCTCCACGTTTGCCTTGCGGGCAAGGGTCACTGTCCAATGTGGCTGAGGGTGGGTCAGCGGCACTCCGGGGGCTAGCACCAGAGCGGCGACGCCTGCCCAGTCGATCGCATGAAGGTCTTGCGTCTTCAACCCGGCTGCCTGCGCATCGGAAATTTTCTTCTGGTCGTCGTCGAAAGCGACAACGTCTGCGCCGCCTTCTTTCATCGCGCGCGCCGCGAGCAGACCCGAACTGCCGAGGCCAAAAACCGCGACCCGCTTCCCAGCGAACGTGGTGACCGGAATCAAGGCTCATCTCAACTTGAGTGTCGCGAGCCCAGCAAGTGCCAGTACAACGGCGACAATCCAGAAGCGGATCACGATCTGCGACTCGGTCCAACCAAGCTGCTCGTAGTGGTGGTGGATCGGCGCCATCTTGAATACACGCTTGCCGAACACCTTGTAAGAGACCACCTGAACGATGACTGAAACCGCTTCGAGCACGAACAGGCCGCCGACGATGGCAAGTACGATCTCGTGCTTGATCGCGACAGCGACCGCACCGAGCATTCCGCCGAGTGCAAGTGAACCGGTGTCGCCCATGAAGATCGATGCTGGTGGGGCGTTGAACCAGAGAAATCCAAGACTGGCACCGATCACTGCACCGCACAGCACCGCCAGCTCGCCGGTGCCGGCGACATAGTGGATCTGCAGGTATTCCGCGAACACGGCGTTTCCTGCGAGATACGAAATGAAACCGAAGCTCGCCGCCGCGATCATCACAGGCACAATCGCAAGGCCATCGAGACCGTCCGTGAGATTGACTGCGTTACCGGCCGCGACGATCACGAAGGCGCCAAGCAGCACGAATGCCCATCCGAGATTGAAAACGAGCTCTTTGAAGAACGGAAACACGAGCGAGGTCGCGATCGTCCCGCGGCCGAGCTGCGCAAGCGTCGTGCAGGCGGCGACCGCGATGATCGTTTCAATGATCAAGCGCGTCCTGCCGGCAAAACCCGCGTGCGTTTGCTTGGTGATCTTGAGATAGTCGTCGTAGAAGCCGATCATCCCGAACGAGAGCGTCACGCCCAGCACCACCCACACATACGGATTTTTCGGATTCGCCCACAGCAGGGTCGACACCAGCAGGCCGGAAAGGATCATCAGGCCACCCATGGTGGGCGTGCCCGTCTTGGTGACAAGATGGGATTGCGGACCATCGCTGCGAATCGGTTGGCCCTTGCCCTGCCTGAGCCGGAGCAGATCGATAATCGGTCCACCAAACAGGAATACGAAGACGAGCGCCGTGACAATCGCACCACCGGTGCGAAACGTGATGTATCGAAACACGTTAAAGAAAGAGATTTTATCGGACAGTTCGGTCAGCCAGTAGAACATTGAGTCGAACCCTCGGTATTCGCCCTGCGCTCTCGCCTAAGCGTGCGCAGTCTGCCTGGGATACTTCCGCTCCAACGCGCTAACAATTGGCCCCATTTTTGAACCGAGAGAGCCCTTCACCATGACCGCGTCGCCGGCTCGGATGGCGTCCAGCACGGTTGTCTCAAGCCCCGCCGCAGTCTCGGCATAGCCGCCCCGGACCCGCGAGGGAAGGGCCTCCCACAACGCTCGCATCAGTGGTCCAGAACAATAGACAAGATCGATCCCCGCTGCCTCGACAGCCTCAGCGATCGCACCATGCAATTGGGTGCCCGTCGGTCCGAGTTCCAGCATGTCACCAAGCACTGCAATGCGCCGGCCACGATCTCCCACCTCTGCCTGACCTAGCAGTGCAATCGCTGCTCGCATCGAGGCGGGGTTGGCATTGTAACTTTCGTCAATCAGCAGGACGGCTCCGCCTGGCACTGTGAGCAGAGTTCGTGCTCCGCGTCCGCTTGCGGGCTTGAGATTATTGAGAGCAAGCGCCGCCAGCGCGAGGTCGGCCCCGACAAGCGAAGCCGTGGCCAGCACAGCGAGAGAATTGAGCACAAGATGGCGTCCCGGCGCACCCAAACGGTAAGTGACGGCCTGCCCCAGTATACGAGCTTCTATCGTCGAAGAATCGGCCTGCAGCGATACGCGGAGCAACTGTGCATCAGCGCCTTCGCGCGCACCAAAGGAAATGATGCGCCCGACACCGGCCGCCTTCGCGGCGGTAGCCAATCGCTCATACTGGCCATTGTCGCGATTGAGAACAGCGGCGCCGCCTTTGTCGACGCCCGCAAAAATTTCCGATTTGGCTTCGGCAATCTTTTCCAGCGAGCCGAAGTATTCGAGGTGGACCGGTTCAATGGCTGTAATGATGGCGACCTGCGGACGCACGAGCTTGGTCAGCGGCGTGATTTCGCCCGCATGGTTCATCCCAATTTCGAACACCGCGTACTTTACGCTCTCCGAGCAACGCGCAAGTGACAGTGGGACGCCCCAGTGATTGTTGTAGGACGAAACTGAGGCGTGAGTTTCGCCGTTCGCCGAAAGCGCGAGCCGCAGTGCATCTTTTGTGCCCGTTTTGCCGACCGAGCCGGTCACTGCGACGACGTGTGCGTGGAGGCGGGCGCGAGCGGCACGTGCAAGATCCCGCAGGCCCTCAAGCACATCGGGAACGATCAAAAGCGGCGCGCCGGAAAAGCGTTGTTCCTGGTCGCGCGCCACCACAGCGAGGCCGGCGCCGGCCTTCAACGCGCCGTCGACGAATTCGTGCCCATCCCGGTTCTCGCCCTGAATGGCAAAAAACGCATCACCTTTCGCCAACGTACGGCTGTCGATTGAAATGCCGGCAACGTTCGATGGCAAAGTCCCCGAGCGGTTGGCCCGCATCGCCGTCGCCATGGCATCGAGAGACCAGAGAGCACTCATGCCACTTTGCCCTTCAGGGCTGCCGCGACCGCTTCATGGTCCGAAAATGGCACGATGCGATCGCCGATGATCTGCCCCAATTCATGACCCTTGCCCGCGATCAGTAGCACGTCACCGGTGGCTAGCGCCGCAATGGTTTTCTTAATGGCCTCAGCGCGGTCGCCGATTTCCACGGCGCCAGGAGCTTCCGCGAGAATGGCAGCCCGGATTGCGGCCGGGCTTTCACTGCGCGGATTGTCATCGGTCACGATAACCCGGTCCGCATTCTCCGACGCAATCCGTCCCATGATCGGGCGCTTTCCGGTGTCGCGGTCCCCGCCGGCGCCGAAGACGACGACCAGTTTCCCGCGCGCATAGGGACGCAAGCTTTCAAGCGTTTTCTTGAGTGCGTCGGGCTTGTGCGCATAGTCGATGAATATCGGTGCGCCCTTGTGAGTGCCGGCAAGCTCGAGCCTGCCCTTGGCGCCCACAAGCTTTTCCATTGCCGCGAATGCACGCGCGGGTTCAGCACCGGTTGCGATCGCCAATCCCGCCGCAATTCCGGCATTCTGCACCTGGAACGCGCCGACAAGCGGCAAGCGCACTTTGTACTTGTGCCCCTTATGCACAATCGTGACGATCTGATTGAATCCATCGATCGTCGCACCGACAAACTTGATATCGGCCCCCTGCTCTCCGACGGCGATGATTTTCAGGTCACGCCTTTTCGCTGCTTCAGCGACCCTGCGTGCATAGCAATCGTCGACGCCGATAACGGCCGTGCCACCCGGCACAATCAAATCCTCGAACAAACGAAGCTTGGCGGCGAGATAGGCTTCTATGGTGGGGTGGTAGTCGAGGTGATCTCGCGACAGGTTTGTAAATCCGCCGGCTGCGATGCACACCCCGTCGAGGCGATGCTGGTCAAGACCGTGCGAAGACGCTTCGAGTGCGAGATGTGTGACACCTTCTTTTGCCAGTTGATCGAGCGTTTTGTGAAGTTCAACCGGATCGGGTGTGGTCAGGGATCCGTAGCGTTCGCCCGCCGGCGAAACCACCCCGACCGTGCCGATGCTTGCTGCGCGGTAACCCAGTTCGTTCCATATCTGACGGGTGAAGGCGGCAACCGATGTTTTCCCGCTGGTGCCCGTAACCGCGGCAATGGTCGGTGGCTGCCGCGGAAAGATTTTCGCCGCAGCGAGGGCAAGCAGACGTCGCGGATTCGCAGCACGAATAAACGTCATGGCGTCAGGCAGTGTGTCCGGGCGCTGCTCGGCTATGACGGCCACGGCCCCATCGCTTGCGGCTTGTTTTACGAAACGCGCGCCGTCGGTTTTGTTACCCGCAATCGCGACGAACAGGAAACCCGGTTTTACCTTGCGACTGTCGGAAGTGACCCCGACGACCTCAATTCCATCAAGCCGCGGATCGTCCGCTGCTTCCGCCAGAAGATCGCGCAGCTTCACCGCGTTTCCTTCGCGCTCACCAGCAGCATCTGATTGGCCTTGGGTAAATCGAAGCGCGGCGTCATGTCGAGCAGCGGTGCAACACGTTCGATCACGCGCGCGCCGACAGGCACGGCGTTCCAGCCCGAAGTGGTGAAGCCATGGGTCTCCGGCAGACCCTGCGGTTCGTCAAGCATGATCAACAACAGATAGCGCGGCTTGTCAGCCGGCAATATGGCGGTGAAACTGGTCAAGACTTTGGTCTTTGAGTAACGCCCCCCGACCACTTTCTCCGAAGTGCCCGTTTTACCGCCGACATAGTAACCCGGGACATTGGCGCGCGTCGCGGTGCCTTTTTCCACATTGAGGCGCATCAGATAACGCATTTTGTCGGCCGTTTCCGGCTTGATGACGCGCTTCGCAAGGCGGTCAGCCTCGTCCGTGCTGCGCTTGAGGAACGTCGGCGGAATCATCTTGCCGCCGTTGACCAGCGCCGAAATGCCCATCACCGCCTGCAGCGGGGCGACCGAGAGGCCGTGTCCGAATGCGATCGTCACTGTGTTGAGTTCGCCCCAATGTTTGGGAACCAACGGCTCGGCACTTTCGGGCAGCTCCGTGCGCAATCGATCAAGTTGTCCCAATTTTTTCAGGAACGCTTTGTGGTAGTCGACGCCAAGCGAGAGCGCCATTCGCGCCGTGCCGATATTGGACGAGTACGTGAAGATTTCAGGGACCGACAGCACGCGCTTCTGCGCGTGATAGTCGTTGATTTCAAATTTGCCGTAACGCAAGGGCAGTCGCGCGTCGAAAGTTGACGACAAGGAAATACGGCTGCTGTCCAGCGCCATCGCCAGGGTCAGCGCCTTGAAGGTCGAGCCCATCTCGTAAACGCCAGTAGTCAATCGATTCAGCCGGTTTGGATCGTTCGCTTCTCGTGGATTGTTCGGGTCGAAGTCCGGCTCGGACACCATCGCGATGATTTCACCGGTGTTGACGTCGGTGATTATTCCGGCCGATGCCTTGGCCTTATATTTTTCACGCGCCACGATCAGTTCGTCGCGCAGCGCGTATTGTATGCGAAGGTCGACCGCGAGATTGACTGGCCGCTGCAGTTGATCGGTAGCAAGACCTGCCATGTGCAACGCGGCGAGGCCTTGCCCATCCAGCCATTTTTCAATGCCGGCGATGCCCTGGTTGTCGATGTTCACATGGCCGATTTCATGTGAGACCACCGGCCCATTGGGATAGACACGCTTGTTCTCGGTCAGGAAGCCAACGCCCGGAATACCGAGACGATGGATCTCCTGCTGCTGGCTGGGTGTAATTTCGCGCTTGAGCCAGACAAAGCCACGTTTAGATGAAAGGCGCTCGCGCACTTCGCTAACGTCGAGATCCGGCAGGACAGCGGTCAGCAATTCAACGGCCTCGTCGACGTCGATGATCTTGCGCGGTTCAGCGAACAGCGACGGGGTCTTCACGTCGGTCGCGAGAATTTCGCCGTTGCGGTCGAGAATGTCGGGTCGCGCGGTGGCGACCGCATCCTGCGCCATGCTGCGACGGTCACCATGACCTTCGGTTACCGTTGCAAACATCACGAGGCGCACGGCGATCACCGAGAAGATGCCGGCGAACGCGACGATGGCGAGGCCAAGCCGCGCTTTCGCCTTTACGTTGCGATCGACACCTTGTCCGTAAAGCAACGACCGCAGAACGCGCTGCCAGCGATTTTCGGTGTGTTTGGTTGATCCCTGCACGATGTCACCGCCGCGCGGGCGGCAGCACGCTGCCGGTAATGTCGGGGGCGGGTGAAAGCATCGCGCCGATCGGATCCTTGCCGGATGGTCGTTCGGCAGCTGGGGGTCTGTTGGGCAGGCGCTCCAGTTTGTCGAATTGAGCCGGCTTGACGGGCTGCAGCGCCAGATGGCGGTCAGCGAGCCCCTGAATACGACCGGGTGTGTCGAGCCTCGCCCATTCGGCGCGGAGAACCGCGATAGCGTTGCGTTCGCGGCGTAACTCACTGCGCAATTTGGCGACGCGTTCGGCCTGCAGGGTCGAATCGAACTTGATTTTGTAGACAAAAGACGCCGCGAGGATCAGTGCAGCAATGACGAGAATGTTGACCAGGCGCATCGTCAGCGCCTCCCAACAACGTCGGCGAGCGTCGGGAGGTCGGGCAAAAGGTTCGACGGCGCGTCCGCGCGTGCCGGCGCAACGGTTCGTTCTGCGGCGCGCAGCTTGGCGGAGCGGGCGCGCGGGTTGTTCGCGATTTCCTCGTAATCTGCCGCGATCGGCCGCTTGGTCAGCGTGCTAAACGTCGGCGCAAGGCGATCAAGCTCGGGCGCGTGACGGGATCCGCCGCGGCTCCCGCTACGATCGACAAGGAATGTTTTGACGATACGGTCTTCGAGCGAATGAAACGAAACGACCACCAGTCGCCCGCCCGGTTTGATGACGCCTTCCGCTGCGCGTAGTGCAGTCGCCAATTCGTGAAGTTCATTGTTGACGAAGATGCGCAGGGCCTGAAACGTGCGCGTTGCCGGATGGATGTCGTTCGGACGCGAGCGTACAACTGACGCAACCGTGTCCGCGAGCGTGCGCGTCGTTTCAAACGGAGCCGCCGCGCGCGTTTTGACGATGGCGCGTGCAACAGACCGCGCATGCCGCTCTTCCCCTAGAATGAAGATGATATTGGCCAGATCACGTTCGCTGGCCTTGTTGACAACATCGGCCGCGCTTGGGCCGTCACCACCCATGCGCATGTCGAGGGGGCCATCAAAGCGGAATGAGAACCCGCGGCGGGCGCTGTCAAGTTGCATCGACGAAACGCCAAGATCGAGTACCACACCGTCGACGGCCGCGAACCCAGCGTCGCGCGCAATCGCATCGAGATTTGAAAATCGATCTTCAATCAGCGTCAGATGGCCTCCGGCCTGATCGACCAGGTCTGTGCCGAGCGCGATGGCGGTCTGATCACGATCGATGCCGATCACGCTGCAATCGGCCGC
The DNA here is from genome assembly GCA_051986235.1 of Pseudolabrys sp. GTDB lineage: Bacteria > Pseudomonadota > Alphaproteobacteria > Rhizobiales > Xanthobacteraceae > Pseudolabrys. The sequence continues at coordinate 124,684 of JBPYDR010000056.1, read as the reverse complement.
GGCGAGTATCGCGCGGGTATAGCCCCCCGCCCCGAACGTGCCATCGACGTAGACGCCGCCTTGCTTGGGCTGGAGCAGCTCAACCGCAGGACGGCCGAGCACAGGAATGTGGAGGGCTGGTCCGCCAGCGACAGCAGAGCCGCCGCCGCCCACCATCATTCCCGTGCTCCGGGCGCATCGCGCGCCGCCGATCGGGATCCCAGTTCGCCCTTGAGCGCGCGCACCTTTTGGGTGGCCTCCGCGAGCTCGTTTTGGAAACGGCTGGGTTCCCAGATCTGAAACTTGTGGCCGAGACCGACGAACGCCACTGTCTCGGTAATGCCCGCATGGCGCTTCAGGTTCTCGCTCAGCACCACACGCCCCTCGCCGTCGATCTTCAGCGTCTCGCTGGTCCCGTAGAGCGCGAGAGCAAACTGCTCGCGCTGGTCGGAGAATGGTGCGTAGCGGCCGATCAAAGCCTCGATCTCCGCCATCAGCGCGCTCCCCCCTGCGTCGATGGCCTGGCGATCCAGTGCCGGGTAGCAATAAAGGCCCTCGAAGCCGCCGCGACCGAGAACCGAGCGATACGAACCAGGGATCGAGACGCGCCCTTTGGAGTCGAGCCGCAATGTGAAATTCGACACAAAGCGGTCCACACCCCGTACTCCTCACCGACCGGACCCAATCGGGGGCACTGGCACGTGACAAATGACCTGCATTTTCGGGCAGGCCGACACTCGACAACGCAGTGTCCCAATATGGGAAGTAATGGGATATCATGGGATTAGATGGCCGTCAATTGATTGGGCCCAAATCCTCCCGAGGCATGGTCTTGAGGCGGATCAACGCCATTAACGGCGGTTAAACTTAAAGAAGCGTTGCCGAATTCGGGCCGCCGCCGGTTAGGGGTCACGCGATGTGGGTTGGGCTCTTCAGCGACATTCACGCGAACCGTGAAGCGCTCGAGGCGACTCTCGCGCATGCGGGACGTGAAGGCATAAACCGCTTCATTTTTCTGGGGGACTATGTCGGCTACGGTGCTGACCCCGGTTTTGCGGTCGACATCGTCATGCGCGAGGTCGAAGGCGGCGCCGTTGCCCTACTCGGCAACCATGACGATGCCATCGCGAGCGGCACGGGTGGCATGAACGCGATTGCCGCGGAAGCACTCGATTGGACACGGCTTCAACTCAACAGCACGCAGCGCGAATTCCTCGCCCAATTGCCGCTAACCTTCGAAGACGACCAACGGCTGTTCGTGCACGCCAGCGCGCACGCGCCGAAACATTGGGAGTATATCACCAGCGTCGAGAGCGCATCCCGCAGCTTCCTGGCCACACGTGCGCAGGCGACGTTATGTGGCCACGTCCATGTTCCGGCCCTCTTTCACCTTTCACCAACCGGCAAGATTGCCGGGTTCGAACCGGTGCAGTCCGTGGAGATCCCCCTACTTTCGCCCCGTCGCTGGGTCGCCGTGCTCGGTTCGGTCGGACAACCACGCGATTACAATCCCGCCGCGTGTTACGGCGCCCTCGACGTTGAGCGAAACGTGCTGGTTTATGTCCGCGTGCCGTACGACAACGAGACGGCGGCACGCAAAGTGCGCGACGCTGGGTTGCCGGAACTTCTCAGCCACCGACTAATCGAGGGGGCCTGAGACGTGAACCAACGCGCACTTGAAGCCGGTCAGATGATCGACGATTTTCGCCTGCTCGAACGACTTCCGTCTGGCGGGATGGCGAGTTTCTGGCGCGTCGCGCGAGACGGCAACGACCGGCCGATGCTGATGAAGATCCCGCTATTAAGACCCGGCGAAGATCCTCTGACGATCATCGGCTACGAAGTCGAGCAAATGGTGCTCCCACGTCTCACAGGCCCGCACGTACCACGCTTCATCGCCGCCGGTGATTTCGAGCGGCCTTACATCGTGATGGAATTTGTTTCCGGGCTCTCGCTGGAGTCATTGCTGGAAAAAGCACCATTGCCCGCGGACGAAGTCGCCGCGATCGGCGTGAAGCTCGCGTTCGCGTTGCACGACATTCATCAACAGCACGTAAGTCATCTTGATTTGAAGCCCAGTAACGCGATCCTGCGCGGCGACGATGCAGTCCTGATTGATTTCGGCCTTTCTCGCCACGACCAATTGCCGGATCTAGTGCAAGAGGAGGCAGAAGGCCCGGCGGGAAGTGGCGCCTATATCTCCCCGGAACAGGTGCTGGGCAACCGCAGCGACCCGCGTAGCGACTTGTTTGCCCTCGGCGTAGTCCTCTACCAGCTGGCAACCGGTACGACCCCGTTCGGAGAACCGGAATTGATTGAAAACTGGCGGCGTCGGCTATGGCGCGATCCGATGCCGCCCCGCGCGCGCAACGCCGACGTCCCTCCTTGGCTGCAGGAGATCATTCTGCATTGCCTGGAAGTCGATCCGGATAAACGCTATGCAACCGCAGCGCAAATCGCCTTCGACCTGCAGCATCCGGACCAGGTCATGCTGACGGAACGGGCCGCACGCACACGGCGCGATGGCCCGCTCACCGTTGCCTGGCGGCGGCTTCGCATGTCGCACAATCAGCAAGGGCAGCGACGCCGCGCTCTCGCAAGTCATCTCTCAACGGCGCCGATTGTGCTAGCCGCCATCGATCTCGAGCCGGGGCATGAGCGATTGAGCCAAGCCATCGCACTGGCGGTGAGACGGGTCCTCATGGCGGAACCAAGCGCCCGCCTTGCCTGCGTCAATGTGCTGAAAATTGCCCGTCTTGCGCTGGATGAAACCGAGGACGCGCAGGGACGCAATCCGCATCTGGGCCGGCTCGTAGAACTCAAGCATTGGGCGCGCGAAATTCCGATGCCGCCCGAGCGCATCACCTATCACGTTCTCGAATCGACCGATCCTGCGAGCCAGCTGATTGACTACGCTCGCCACAACCGGGTCGATCACATCGTAATGGGCTCGAGCGGAAGCTCGATGTTGCGTCGCCACATCGGCAGCGTGTCCGCCCGTGTCGTTGCTGAAGCGCCTTGCACTGTCACTGTCGCTCGCCCGGCGCTCGATAGAGAGATCTAATTCGTAAGCGCTCCTTTCGGGAACACGCGACGATCCGGTTCCGCTCTTAAAAACAAGTGCACTGTTCCGAAAAGGGAACGGCGATCCATGCCGCGCGTTGTGATCACGGAACATATTTGTGGTCTCGTGAAAATCATTTTGTGTGAGAAGGAGGAGACGAAAATGCTGAAGAAATTGATGTTGTCCACCGCGCTCAGCGCTGCTGTCGCAACGGGCGCATGGGCACAGTCGAGTTCAACTGACTCATCCAAGCCAGGACCGGCGGCCCAGGCGCAGCCGGCGACCAAAGACTCTTCAGGCAAGATGAACTTCGTGTCGTCGCAGAAGCCTGACCAATGGCTAGCGTCGAAATTCAAGGGCACCGATGTCCTTGGATCCGACAACCAGAAGATCGGCGACGTCAGCGACATTCTTTTCGACAAGACCGGAAAGATCGAAGCCTTTGTCATTAGCGTTGGGGGCTTCCTCGGCGTCGGCTCCAAAGAGGTGGCGTTAGCACCAAGTTCTTTCGACGTCGTACCGGGCGATAACGGCTCGTCCCCGAAGCTCAAAGTTGCGGCGACGAAGGACCAGCTCAAGGACGCGCAGAATTTCGCGCACTATGAGGCTCCGCGTCCAGCCAGCACGACCGGCTCCGGCACGACGACCGGTGGCGGAATGAAGCCTTCCGGGGGCCCATCGTCAAAGTAGCCGTTAGTCGTTGATAGTGCTTAGACGAATGCAGCCGCGGTCTGGGCAACCGGACCGCGGACGCATTTCGCAAGTCTTGCTTTTTTGACCGGGCGGTGAATGATGTCCGCCCGCCATCAACGCACCGGTCATATCCGGCCCATGTCTTCTTTTTCGCCGGATTCCTTCATCGTCGCCGACGTCGCGTCGTCACCGAACTTCGACGAACGCAAGGGCGGCCGCCGGCCGGACATGATCCTGCTGCACTATACCGGCATGCAAAGCGGCGATGTGGCGCTGAAAGCGCTGACCACGGCAGCAAGCAAGGTTTCCGCGCACTACGTCGTTTTCGAAGACGGCCGCATCGTCCAGTGCGTGCCGGAAGCGCGACGCGCCTGGCACGCCGGTGCATCGTCCTGGGCCGGAGAGATCGATATCAATTCGTGCTCAATTGGCATCGAGATCGTGAACCCGGGCCATGAATTCAGCTATCCGGATTTCCCGCTGCGCCAGACTGCAGCTGTCATTTCGCTTTGCAAGTCGATCATTACCCGTCGCGGTCCGATCAGCGGCGACCGTATTCTCGCCCACTCGGATGTGGCGCCCGCGCGCAAGCAGGATCCCGGGGAAAAATTTCCATGGGGCCTGTTGAGCGACTCCAATGTCGGCCACTGGGTTCGCGCCGCGCATCTCGATCTTGAGGGCGCCAGCCTCAAGCCGGGTGACCGAGGCGACGCAGTCATCAGACTGCAACGCACGCTGCGCACGTATGGCTATGCAGTAACTGATACTGGGAGCTACGACGACGCGACCCAAAAAGTGGTTACGGCATTCCAGCGCCATTTTCGGCAGGCTCGCGTCGATGGCATTGCCGATCCTTCCACACTGCTGACATTACGTGCGTTGATCGAAACGCGGCCTGCGCCACTGCCCCCCAAAACAATCGCGTAGACAAGACGCTTCCAGTCTTCTTAAGGCTGACGCGCAAGAGACCTTGACGCAATACGCGCATATCCCCATTGCTATCCGGTCAGTCGGCCGGACGGCCGCTCCGCGCCAATGCCGAAAGGCGGTCGGAGAGGAAAGTCCGGGCTCCACGGACAAGCGGTGCCGGATAACATCCGGCGGGGATAAAACCCCAGGGACAGTGCCACAGAGAAGAGACCGCCTCGGCGCGTTGCGTTTAGCCGCGGCAAGGGTGAAACGGTGCGGTAAGAGCGCACCGCGTTTCCGGCAACGGAAGCGGCACGGCAAACCCCACCGGGAGCAAGACCGAATAGGAGCGGCGCGGGAGAAATCCCGGATCGGTCCGGATCTGCCGTTCGGGTAGGTTGCTTGATGCGCCGGGCAACTGGCGTGCAAGAGGAATGGTCGTCACGTCTGCGGTTCTTGCCGCAGGCCATACAGAACCCGGCTTACAGGCCGGCTGATCTTAGAAAGGGGGCTCGGCGGAAAACCGCCGGGCCCCCGCCAATTTAGCTTCGGATTTGCGGCAAAACCGACGGTTTCGGCCACAAATCGAAGAATAGACATCCGAAACCACATGCGATAACTCTGCGGCATCTTCCGAGAGGGATGGTTTCGCCGACTGCGCGGCTGGGCGCTCTTTGGGAACCCAAGGGGGACCAGACCGGGTGTCGGCGCGCGTCAAAAGCCATTCTGCATCGCCATACTAAGACCTGACACGATCTGGATTGTTCTGCGTGAACACGGTTACCGCACCGCGTAAGAGTCTCTCCGCCGTCGGGTCGCTTGACTCCAAGAGGCAGATTGATCTGTACCGCCAGATGCTTCGCATTCGCCTTATCGAGGAGGCGATCGCGGATCATTACGCTGAAGGTGAGATGCGCTGCCCAGTTCATCTTTCGATTGGCCAGGAAGCGATTGCTGTCGGCGCCTGCGCGGCACTTGAAATGTCCGACAAGGTCTACAGCACCCACCGTTGCCACGCGCATTATCTCGCCAAGGGCGGCGATCTCAAACGCATGATGGCGGAGATTTGCGGCAAGGCAGCGGGATGCGTCGGCGGCCGCGGCGGTTCCATGCATCTGATGGATATCCCGAAGGGTGTCATGGCGAGCATTCCGATTGTCTCGAGCTCGATCCCGGTCGCTGTCGGCAGCGCGCTCGCCGACAAGCGCATGCGCAACGGGAAAGTGACCGTCGCTTTCATCGGCGATGCATCGGTGGAAGAAGGCGTCTTCCATGAGAGTGCAAACTTCGCATCGTTGCACAAACTTCCCGTCATCTTCCTTTGCGAAAACAATCTGTATTCCGTTTACACGCGGATTGATCAGCGCCAGCCGAACCGTCCCTTAACTGACTTGGCAAAGGCGCACGGGATGCATGATGCACACGGCGACGGCAACGATCTCGATGAATGCTATCAACTTTCGGTTCAGGCTGTCGAACGCGCGCGCAATGATCAGGGTCCGACTCTTTTGGTTCTCGATACCTATCGTTGGCGCGAACATTGCGGTCCCTCTTTCGACAACCACATCGGCTATCGCGCCGAGAGCGAATTCAAGGATTGGGAGCAGCGTGACCCGATCCGGCGTTACCGTGCGCGCATCGGCGCCACGCTCGATGCCAAGATGGAAAGCGCCATGTCGGCCGACATTATGGCCGAAATCGAGGACGCGCGCGCGTTCGCCCGAGCCACGCCTCTGCCTGACCCAAGTCAAGCCACCCGGCACGTCTACGCATGAACGCAGTAGCGCAAGGCCAGCAGCGCGTGATCACGCTCGCCGATGCGATCCGCGAGGGGATCACGGAGTCGTTCGCGAAGGACGACAGCACATTCCTGTTCGCCCAGGGCGTGTCCGACCCGTCATCGATGTGGGGCACGCTGAAAGGCATTGGCAACAAATTCGGCGAGGATCGCGTCATCGAGATGCCGATCGCCGAAAATGGCGCAGTCGGTATCGCGATCGGAGCCGCGATTGCCGGTCAGCGGCCGATCATCAGCTTTCATCGTGTGGAGTTCGCGCTGCTCGCATTCGAGCAGATCGTGAACAACGCCGCGAAGAGTTCGTACATCAGCAATGGCCAGCACAAGGTGCCCCTGGTCATTCGCATGGTGGTCGGGCGCGGTTGGGGCCAAGGCCCCGAGCACTCGCAGAGCCTCGAACCGCTGTTTGCATATTTCCCCGGCCTCAAGGTCGTGATGCCGGCCTTCGCCGCCGACGCCAAGGGAATGCTGATCGCGGCCATTGAAGACGACAATCCGGTGATTTTCATCGAACACCGGTTTCTCCACTATTCGACTGGCCATGTGCCGGAGGGCTACTACAAAAACGCGCTCGACGGCCCGCGCGTGGTTCGCGAAGGCAAAGACGTCACCATCGTCGCGACCTCGCACGGCGTTCTCGAGGCCATGCGCGCGGCGGATGTTCTGCACAAGATCGGCTGCTCTGCCGAAGTTATCGACATGCGCGTTCTACGTCCGCTCAACGTCGCTCCAATTGTTGCCTCGGTGAGCAAGACTGGCCGTCTGGTCACTGTCGACACTGGATTTGTTCGCTTCGGCGTGGGCGCGGAGATCATCGCCAGCGTCCTGACCGATGCCTTCGATGCGCTAAAAGCCGCACCCGTTCGGCTAGGCCTCCCGGATCACCCGACACCAAGCTCGCGCGGATTGATCCCTGGTTTCTATCCCGATTCCCAGCGCATTGTGCGCGAGGTGGGGAAGATGCTCGCGCTCGATCAGGCCAAAGTCGATTCGGCGCTGAAGGAGCTCGACATCCAGCGCAAAGATTTGCAGATCGACCAGCCGGATCCTTTCTTCAAGGGCCCGTTCTAGGCCCTCTTTGTGCCAGCCTAGCTAATGGCGAACGACAGATAAGATGCGCGTCCGTTACTCCCCCCTCGGCCAGCAATTCGCGCACGTCGACAGCGTGTTTGAAGAATTGCGCGCGCTCGTGGCGAGCGGAGATTTCACGCTAGGCAAACCCGTGCAGGAATTCGAGGCTATGTTCGCTTCCGCGATCGGCGTCAAGTACGCGATCGGCGTTGGCTCGGGCACGGATGCCATCAAGATTCCGCTGCGTGCACTGGGCATCGGACCCGGCGACGAAGTGATTACTGCCGCAAACACGTTCTATGCGACGGTCGGCGCGGTCTGCGAGATTGGCGCGAAACCGGTTTTCGTCGACTGCGACGACACATTCTGCATCGACGTCGATCAACTCGAGCAGGCCATCACTGCCAGAACCAAAGCCATTGTGCCGGTTCATCTGACGGGCGACGTAGCCGAGATGCCGCGGATCATGGACATCGCCAAACGCCACAAGCTGCCCATCGTAGAAGACGGCTGCCAGAGCCTAATGGGCGAATATCAGGGCCGGCGCGTCGGCAGCTGGGGCGACGCCACGGCATTTTCAATGCACCCGCTGAAGATCATCAACGTCTGGGGGGATGCCGGCATCGTCGTCACCAATGACGACGAGATGAACCGCCGCGTACGCCTGCTGCGCAATCATGGCCTGCGTAATCGCGACGAGATGGAAATCCTCGGTTACAACTCGCGCCTCGATTCAATCCAGGCCGTGGTTGGCAAGTGGATCGTGCGCCAGCTACCTGACATCGTCGCCAAGCGGATCGAGAATGCAGCTTATTTCGACGCTGGATTTCGCACCATTCCACAAATTCGCGTACCGGCGCGCCGTGCCGAAACGAAGAACGTCTACCTGCTCTACGTGCTCTTCGCCCGCGAACGCGATGAGTTGCTCAAGTACTGCATCGACCGCGGCATCGAGGCCAAAGTGCACTATCCGATCCCGCTGCATCTTCAGGATGCGCTGAAACATCTCGGCTACAAGGTTGGCGACTTCCCCATCGCCGAGCGCCACTGTCGCGACGTCATCAGCTTTCCCGTAGACCAGCATCTGAGCCGCGAGGAGCAGGATTACGTCATAGAGACTGTCAGGGAATTCTACGTTGGAAAACGTCAATGACCGAGTTCAAGGTTCCATTCATCGATCTGCAGCAGCGCTTTATCGAAGAAAAGGCCGAGTTGATGGTCTGCGTCGAGCGCATTCTCTCGCAGGGACATCTGGTAATGACGCAGGAGGTGTTCGATTTCGAGCGCCGCGTCACGGAATTCACCGGTGCCAAGCATTGCGTGAGTTGCGCGAACGGGACGGACGCCCTGATGCTGGGGCTTTGGGCGCTCGGCATCGGCAAAGGTGATGAAGTCATCACAACGCCGATTTCCTTTATCGCGTCCACCGGGTCAATTGCCCATGTCGGCGCAACGCCCGTCTATGCCGACGTACGCGAGGACCAGAACATCGACCCGGCCGAAATCGAAAAGAAGATCACTCCTCGCACAAAGGCGATCATGCCGGTGCACTGGAGCGGCCGAATCGCTGACATGGACGCGATCCTCGACATCGCGCGCAAACACAAGCTGTCCGTGATCGAGGATGCCGCCCAGTCGATGGGCGCCTACTACAAGGGCAAGCACGGCGGCACGTTCGGCAATATCGGCACATTCTCGGCACACCCGCTGAAGAACCTCAACGCCATCGGCGACGGCGGATTTCTGGTGACGGATGACGAGGACCTGGCGAAGAAAACCAGGCTCTACCGCAATCACGGCTTGCAGGACCGCGACACCTGCGTGATGTATGGTGTGAATTCACGCCTCGACTCGCTCAACGCCGAAGTCCTCATGTACCGGCTCGGGCGATTGAATGAAATCATCGGACGGCGCCAGCGGAACGTCGATCTCTACCGCAAGAAGATCAAGGCGAAGGAAGTGCACATCCCGCCCGACAAGCAGTATGAGAAGAACTCCTACGTGATGATGATCACGCAATCGGAGCGGCGTGACGAATTGCAGAAGTTCCTAGCCGCGCGCGGCGTCCAATCGCTGGTCTACTATGGCACGCCACTTCACCTGCACGCGGCCGCGAAGCGTCTTGGGCACAAGCGCGGCGACTTTCCAAAGGCGGAGCACCAAGCCGATCGCGTCCTCGCCCTACCCCACCATCAGCAGCTGTCGGAAGACCAGATCGGCTACGTAGCCGACACCGTAAACGAGTTCTACGGAGCCTAGGGCTTTTATGAGCGCATCATGAGCGCACCGTCGGTCCTCGTCATTGCCGCTCACGCCCTCGACGAAGTTTTGGGCTGCGGGGGCACGATGGCGCTGCATGCGGCCGCCGGTTCTTCGGTTCATGTCCTCGTTCTTTGCGGCGACGGCGGCGGCCAAGATTTAAAACGGCGCGCGGCAGCGGGCCGGGCTGCCGACTTGCTCGGCGCGGAGCCGCCGCAATTTGTCGGACTGCCGGAGAACAACAGCGATATGGTCGCTTTGTCGGACGCCGTCAGCGCCATCGAGCGCGCGATCAGCACTCTGAGGCCGGGCGTCGTGTATGTGACTCACGGTGGCAACCTGCACGTCGATCACCAGACCGCCTATCGGGCAGCGGCCACGGCGCTGCGGCCTGTACCAGGAAGTCCGGTGAGCGAGTTCTACACCTACGAGGTCGCGTCCAGCACCGACTGGGCTCCGCCCGGGTTCGGTGACACATTCCACCCGTCGCTCTTCGTCGAGATCACGTCCGTTCTCGATCTTAAACTCGAGGCGCTTGGGCTCTATCAATTCGATATGCGGCCCGAGCCACACGCCCGGTCGATCCGCGCGCTGGAAAACCTGGCACGCGCGCGGGGTGCGACCGTCGGCGTTGAAGCGGCGGAGGCCTTCGCGGCGTTGCGGATCGTTCAACGCGCGCCGGCCTGACTGCTCACTGGGCCAATACACCGGCCTTCCCGATGATCGGCACCCACCTGTCGATTTCCGCTTTGAGATGATCGCGCAACACATCTGGCCTCGCCCGCTCGGGCGGCACGGTCTCGCCATCTGATTGTGCCAGCCGTTCCTGCACATCCGGATCCTGCAGAGCCTTCTGCAGTGCGGCCAAAACTTTGTCGAAGACCGGCCTTGGCGTCGCGGGCGATCACGTCAGAAGGTCCGCCAGCAGCAAACGGCACCATGAACATCACGGGTCTCGATGGGAAGTCTTGCGCGGCCGCATTTCCGACAAGCGCCCAGCCCAGCCACAACAGACTCAAAATCCAGTACATCGCACGTCCTCTCATTATTTCGTATTTTGATTTTTAGCGGCACGCACCGAAAATGCCGTCGGAAGCGCACGTCTAGAAAAAGTAATCGGGGAGAATCCAAAGTATGCTTAGCGTGCCAAACGCAATTCAGAATCTTGTTCTGAGCGTCATACGCGACACATTTGAAGACAGTCGAGACTACTTTCGGTAGGCGGCCAACATCGCTTCGCCATCGGTGCCGGCGGATGCGGCCCACTCCTTTGCGATCGTATCGCCGATTTTTCCCATTCCGAATTTGAGTTCTTGAGTCGGCGCAAGCACGGTGATGCCGGCATCCTTGAGCGCCTTGGTTTTCACCGTCATTTCCTCGATCGACAAATTCCAGCCGCGCGCTTCGGCGACTCGTGCTGCCTCGCGCACCGCTTTCTTTTCAGTGGTAGTGAGACGCTCGAATGCAGCCTTGTTGGCAAATACCATGTTGCGCGGCAACCATGCCTGAGAGTCGATGTAGTGAGTGAGATATTCCTCGGCCTTCGTCTGCACTCCGCTGGACGCGGACGTGATCATCACATCGACCCGTCCTGATGCGAAGGCGGCGGCAAGATCGGGCACTTCGATTTGAGTCGGCCGCGCGCCGGCAAGCTCAGCTATTCTCCCAGTCATCGCGTTGTAGGTGCGGAATTTGAGTCCCTTGAGATCGTCGATCGCCTTGATCTCGCGCTTGGCATAGATGCCCTGCGGTGGCCACGGCACCGAAAACAGAAGGACCAATCCTTCCTTGTCCAATTGCTTTTCGAGGTACGGCTTCTGAGCGTCGTAGAGCTTGCGCGCGCCATCGTATCCGGTGGCTAGGAAGGGAATCGAGTCGACCCCGTAGACAGGGGCCTCATCGGCGGCGAGCGAAATCAAAACCTCGCCGGCGGCCGCCTTGCCCTCGCCGACCGCGCGTTTGATTTCTGCGTGCTTGATCATTGTGCCGCCTGGATGGACGGCTATCTTCAGCGAGCCGCCGGTCGCTTTGTCCACGTCAGAGGCGAACTGAACGATGTTCCTGGTGTGAAAAACGCCCGCCGGATAGTTGGTCGCCAAATCCCATTGAGTCTGCGCCGAAGCGGCGCTGGCGAGGCCGACAACAGCCCACGCAAGCGTCAATCCGGGAACGGACTTCATCGAAATCGCCACGCGATCGAACCTACTTCTTATAAGCGGCGATCACGGCTTCACCGTCAGGGCCCGCTTTTTAGCCAATCGGCTGTGAGTTGCTCGTCGAGAAGCTTGTCGAGTAATACGCGTGCCATCCTCAACTCCTCGCATGATGGCGTTGGGCCCCCCAGTCAGCAACAGAATTCAGAACCTGTTTGAGTGATACAGCCGGCAGCGAAGCCTATTTTCGTCTGCAATTCCTCTGGAATGGGACCCACCATGTCGGCTCCGCCGACGTCCACAATGCGCGTGGCGACGACAACCACAAGATCGGCATCCCCTCGCGCCACAACTTCGACGATGTCTTCCGCCCCCCAACGGCTTGAGCTTGCCTTGCATTTCCTCCTTTATCCACATGCGATCCAGCAGGCCCACAAAATACGATCCGCTAGCTCCTTTTCCTGGGTAGGCGAAGGCTTTCGCCGCAAGCAGCGCGCGGCGGAAGGCGTCCACGGATGAGATGTCCGGCTTCGGTGTGCCCTGACGCACTGCGACGCCCAGACCGGCGCGACCGATATCGGCTCGGCTGCCGGGCACGATCTTTGCCTCTTTGGACAGGGCTTCAATCCCCGGTGGATTGAGCACCGCGACGTCGAAAGCTTCGCCAGCCTCGATCTTCTTCTGGATGTCGACGTTGACCTCGAAATGGAGATTGATTTTATTGCCGTTGCCCGTTCAAATTGCGTGCAACGCTCGCGCACCGCGGCTTTGGCGCCGTTGCCGCTTAAGACTTCGATTTCGGCTACCTGCGCCAGCGAGGCCATGACCAACAGACCGCCCGCCAACGCAAGACCCATCCTCATGGCATCATCGCGTTTTTCGCCGTCGTCAGCCTAGCTGGCTTGTTTTGCCCCCGACAGGCCGGACATAGTGCGGTTGTCCGACCGCATCAGCCAACATGCCGAAAAAAGCATCACTACAACTCTGGGATTTCTGGATCGACCGCGGCGGCACCTTCACCGACATCGTCGGTCGGCGGCCTGACGGTACGCTCGTTCCGCACAAACTTCTCTCGGAAAACCCCGGTGCCTATTCCGACGCGGCCGTGCAAGGCATTCGCGATCTGCTGGGACTGAAAGCCGGTGAAGCAATCCCGGCCGGCCGTGTCGGCGCCGTGAAGATGGGCACGACAGTTGCGACCAATGCACTGCTCGAACGCAATGGCGAGCGCACCCTCCTTTTGATCTCCAAGGGCTTTCGAGACGCACTCAAGATCGGCTACCAGGCTCGCCCGAAGATTTTTGCGCGTCAGATCATCAAGCCCGACATGCTCTACGAGCGCGTTGTCGAAGTCGATGAACGCGTACGCGCCGATGGCAGCGTTGAGCGCGAACCTGATCTCGCGGCGGCACGCGCTGCCCTTGAGAGCGCAAAAGCCGATGGCATCAAGGCGGTCGCGGTGGTGTTCCTGCACGCCTACCGTTTTCCCGAACACGAAAAGCGCGTCGCTGCGCTCGCGCGTGAATTAGGTTTTGCACAAGTTTCGGCCAGTCATGAGGTCTCGCCGCTGATCAAGCTGGTCGGACGTGGTGACACCACGGTTGTGGATGCCTACCTATCCCCGATTCTGCGCCGTTATGTGGCGCAGGTGGACCGGGACCTCGATGCCAGGCGGTCTGCCGTGCGTCTCATGTTCATGATGTCATCCGGCGGACTTACCGCCGCCGAGTTGTTCCAGGGCAAGGACGCAATTCTTTCCGGCCCCGCAGGCGGCGTTGTCGGAATGGCGGAGACCGGGCGGCAAGTTGGATTGCATCGCCTTATCGGTTTCGACATGGGTGGTACGTCGACTGATGTATCCCATTTTGACGGCGAATACGAACGCGCATTCGAGACCGAAGTCGCCGGCGTGCGCATGCGCGCGCCGATGATGCTTATCCATACGGTCGCCGCCGGTGGCGGCTCGATCCTGCATTTCGATGGCGCCCGTTTCCGCGTCGGGCCTGATTCTGCCGGCGCAAATCCGGGGCCCAAATGCTACAGACGCGATGGACCTTTGGCGGTCACCGATGCCAACGTGATGGTCGGCAAGCTAATTCCGGAATTCTTCCCGAAGATTTTCGGTCCGGCACAGAATCTCCCTCTCGATGCGAACGCGGTGCGCAATGCGTTCACCGAACTCGCGCAGCAGGTCGGCGGCCGCAAGGCCGAAGAGGTAGCCGACGGATTCATCAAGATCGCGGTCGAAAACATGGCGAACGCGATCAAGAAAATTTCCGTGCAACGCGGCTATGACGTCACACGGTACGCCCTCAACTGCTTCGGCGGCGCCGGCGGCCAACATGCATGCCTGGTCGCCGACGCGCTCGGAATGACGCGCGTGCTCATGCACCCTTTCTCGTCACTCCTGTCTGCCTACGGCATGGGGCTCGCCGATATCCGCGCCACACGCGAACAGGCAGTCGAGCTGGATTTCAGTCCCAAGGCGCTCAATGCAATTTCTCGCATTGGCGCTGCGCTCGGCAAGGAGACAAGATCCCAGGTCGCCGGCCAGGGCGTGCCAGTGAAAAAGATCAAAGTCTTCGTGCGCGCGCATATTCGTTACACCGGCACCGATACGGCGCTTGTCGTGCCCGCCGGCACCGCCGCTGCGATGAAGCGTGCCTTCGAAAAAGCGCACAAAGCGCGGTTCGGATTCATCGACCCCGCGAAACAGCTGGTTGTGGAGGCCGTCTCGGTGGAGGCCGTTGGCGGCGGCGCCAAATTCAACGAGAAACCTATGAAACGCAGCCGCGCCAAACTGCCGCCGCCGGCTTTGCGCACGCAATTCTTCTCAGCCGGCGCCTGGCACAAGGCTAATGTCTATATTCGTGACCAGCTCAGGCCTGGTTCGCGCGTCAATGGCGCCGCCATCATCATCGAGCCGCATCAGACAATCGTGGTCGAACTCGGCTGGCAAGCCGAATTGACGGCAAAAAATCATCTGCTTCTGACGCGCGCGAAAAAACTCAAGCGTACCCATGCGATCGGCACGCACGTCGACCCGGTCATGCTGGAGGTTTTCAACAATCTGTTCATGTCGATTGCCGAGCAGATGGGCGTGTCGCTGCAGAACACCGCCTACTCGGTAAACATCAAGGAGCGGCTGGACTTTTCCTGCGCGGTATTCGCGCATGACGGCACCCTGGTCGCCAACGCGCCGCACATGCCCGTGCATCTCGGCTCGATGGACCGTGCGGTCGAAACGATAATCCGCGAGAACCGGGGCCGCATTCGTCCCAGGGACGTTTACGTCATCAATGCCCCCTATAACGGCGGCACTCATCTTCCGGACATCACTGTCTGCACACCTGTGTTCGACGACCGGAAGAAATCCATCCTGTTTTGGGTGGCATCGCGCGGCCATCATGCTGATGTCGGCGGTATCTCGCCCGGCTCGATGTCCCCGAATGCCACTACGATCGAGCAGGAAGGTGTCCTGTTCGATAATTTCAAGCTGATCGACCGTGGCCGATTTCGCGAGAAGGAATTGATGGCTGCGTTGACCGAGGCGAAATATCCGGCACGCAACCCTGTACAGAATATCAACGACATCAAGGCGCAGATCGCCGCCAACGAAAAAGGCGTCGCCGAGCTGCGCAAGATGGTGACCCATTTCACGCTGCCGGTCGTGAAGGCGTACATGCAGCACGTGCAGGACAACGCCGCCGAAAGCGTCCGGCGCGTGATCGACCGATTGCACGATTCGGAATTCACCTACGAAATGGATCAAGACACGGCTATCAACGTGAAGATAACCGTCGACAAGAAGGCGCGAGAAGCGACCGTCGACTTCACAGGTACAAGCGAACAGCAGCCGACGAATTTCAACGCGCCCGAGCCGGTGACACGGGCCGCGGTGCTCTACGTGTTTCGCGTGATGGTCGACGACGACATTCCGATGAACGCGGGCTGCCTGCGGCCGATCAACATTGTTATTCCTAAACGCTCGATGCTCTCACCGGAGTTTCCCGCCGCGGTCGTCGCAGGAAATGTCGAAACCTCTCAGGCGGTGACCAACTGTCTATTCGGCGCGCTTGGTGCGCTCGCCGCAGCGCAAGGCACCATGAACAATCTCAATTTCGGCAACTCCCGCTATCAGTATTACGAAACGATCTGCTCAGGTTCCCCCGCAGGTCCTGGATTCAATGGCACCGATGCGGTCCATACGCATATGACCAATACCCGGCTGACCGATCCTGAGGTACTCGAATTCCGCTACCCGGTCGTGCTCGAAGATTTCCACATTCGCCCCGGCTCGGGCGGACGCGGAAAATGGCACGCCGGCGGCGGAATTCGCCGCACGATCCGTTTCTTGGAACAGATGGAATGCACGGTCCTGTCCGGTCATCGACGGGTGCGCCCATTCGGACTTGCCGGTGGCGAGGCTGGCCAGGTTGGCGAGAATTGGGTGCGACGCAAAGACGGACGCATGGAGCGTCTGCAGGGGTGCGATGAAACGGTTATCGATGCGAACGAGGCCATCATTATCCAAACGCCCACCGCAGGCGGCTATGGCGCCGAATAAGCGTCAACCGCAATCCGACGCGTTGAGTTTCACAACCATCGTCCTTGGTTTTTGACGCCGATGGTGCGACTCTTCCGGCATACGAACGACAAGGGTCGAGCCGTAGAGCACGGCCCGACCCGGCGCATCCGCCACTTCGCATTGACGCCTCGAAACTCTCCCGCGCCCGGCTTTTGTGCCGGGTCACGCGGTAATATGGCAGAAACGCGTCGGAATCCGCTTAATGTTCTGGGTTAACCGGAAGTAGCGGTGAGGCGTTTGCCGGGAATGATTGACGTCCCGTTGAAAACCATGATTGACGAGGTGTTGCCGTCGTTGCGCAAATTGTACGGTTCGGCGGTTGAAAGGTATCGCGATCTCGACCATTTAGAAGTGGACATATGCTCGCTCCCGTATCTTCCCTTTTGGATCTCAACCCCCTGACCGATCGTGCCGAACGGCTGGTGAAGGCCGCACGGGCCGCCGGCGCGGACGCCGCCGATGCCGTCGCCTTGCGCTCAATGTCCTTGGGCGTCGAAGTGCGTGACGGACGCGTCGAAGAATCCGAAAGCTCGGAGGGTGATGATATAGGCTTGCGCGTTCTGGTCGGCCGCCGGCAAGCCATGGTTTCCACGAACGAGATTTCTGACAACAGCGCGGCTTTGGCCGAGCGGGCAGTCGCGATGGCCCGTGCAACACCGGAAGACAAATTCGCCGGCCTCGCCGATCCGGACATGCTAGCGCGTGAAACTCCCGATCTCGACCTGATCGACCCCAAATTGCCGACGGTTGGAGAACTTGAAGCGCAAGCGCAAACGCTGGAAGAAGCGGCTTTTTCCGTCAAAGGAGTCACCAAGTCGGGCGGGGCGTCGGCCTCCGCCGGGATCGGTGGAATGGTGCTGGTCACCAGTCACGGTTTCCGTGGCGCCTATATCGGATCAAATCACGGCCTGTCGATGACGGCCATCGCCGGCGACGGCACCGGCATGGAACGCGATTACGACTATTCGTCCGTGCGTCACGCCGCGGATCTCGAGCGGCCTGAAGACATCGGGCGCAAGGCCGGCGAGCGCGCGGTCGCGCGCCTCAATCCGCGCAAAGTTTCGACGCGCAAAGTGCCCGTCATCTTCGATCCACGTTCGGCCGGCTCGCTGGTCTCGCACCTGTCGGGCGCCGTGAACGGTGCTTCGGTTGCGCGAAAAACCAGCTTTCTTCGCCACAAGATGGGCGCGAAGCTCTTTGCCGACGGCATTCGCATTGTCGATGACCCCCTTCGCAGACGAGGCCTTCGCTCCCACCCGTTCGATGGCGAAGGCGTCGCCTGCAAAAAGCTCGCACTGATCGATGACGGTTTCCTTCGTTCATGGCTGCTCGACAGCGCGACGGCGCGCGAGCTTGGTCTCGTCACTACCGGCAACGCTCAACGCAGTGGTTCGTCAGCGACATCACCCGGATCGAGCAATCTGTATATGGAGCCGGGGCTACTAAGTCCCAAGGAGCTTATTGCTGATATCGCCGATGGATTTTACGTGACCGATCTGATCGGCGTCGGAGCCAATATGGTGACGGGTGACTATAGCCGTGGAGCTTCGGGCTTCTGGATCGAAAACGGCAAACGCACCTATCCCGTAAGCGAAGTGACGATAGCTGGGCATCTCATCGAGATGTTCCGCTCGCTTAGGCCTGCCAATGATCTTGAATTCCGCTACGGCATCAATGCGCCGACGTTACGCGTAGAGGGATTGACCGTTGCCGGCCAATGATTTCCTCGCGCTGCGGGAGCCACTTGCAACCGTCATGCGCACTGCCGGCGATATCGCCCGCGCGACCGCGCGCGGTCCATTCAAACACTGGACCAAGGGTGCCGACCGGTCGCCGGTGACCGAGGCAGACATTGCGGTCGACGAGTTCCTGCGCGATCGCCTTTCGGGCCTGGTTCGCGAGGCCGAATGGAAGTCGGAGGAGTCTCACGGAGACCAGCCCGACCGTGCCGCACCGCTCGTGTGGATTGTCGATCCGATCGATGGCACCCGTGCCTATATTTCCGGAAGCGCCGACTGGTCCATTTCCGTCGCCCTCGCCGAGCACGGCCGACCGTCGATCGCGGCCATTTACGTACCCGTGACCGACGAAATGTTTCTCGCTTTGCGAGGCTACGGCGCTACGCTTAACAACGAGTCGATCAGAGTGTCGGACGGTGCAACGCTCGCAGGCGCCAGTCTGGCCGGACCCAAGCGTTTCCTGGACCGGCTGTCCGCGATCACGCCGGGGATAAGGGCCCAACCCAAGGTGCATTCGCTGGCTTTGCGGATCGCCCGTGTTGCACACGGCGCGCTGGATGCAGCATTTGCGTCTGGTGGTAGTCACGATTGGGACCTTGCAGCCGCCGATCTTTTGGTGCACGAAGCCGGCGGCGCGCTCACCGATTTTGCCGACCGGCCACTCACGTACAACGAGTCGGAAGCTCCATATCGCGCGCTGATCGCCGCCGGTCCTGCGCGCCACGCCGCGTTGATCGAGCTTGTGCGCGACCACGAAACCGAATTCGCGTAGGCTCGGCCAACTGCGAAAAATCACGTCGGGGATCAATCAGGGATTCGGGCCATGGCTGAAGGATTGCCGACCGTGAAACAACAGCTATTGCATCTCGTCCTCGGCGGCGAACTGACCGAGCTTGGCAGCAATGAATTCAAGGATCTCGAGAAGATCGACATCGTCGGTGTTTTTCCGAACTACGCCAGCGCGTATGTTGCCTGGAAGGCCAAGGCGCAGCGGACTGTCGATAACGCCCACATGCGCTATTTCATCGTCCATCTGCATCGGTTGCTCGATCCCGAAGCAACAACTCGATCGGTACGCTGAATGTCGATGCGATCGTTCAGACGGAACATTTCCACCTCGCCGGCTTTTCACGAGACCGTCGGGGTCATGGCCGCCTGGTATCTTCGATTCGTGTGGCGCACCAGCCGCGTGACGATCGAGCCTCCGAATATTTACGACGAAGTCGAAATGCCCGCGATTGTCGCGATGTGGCACGGTCAGCATTTCATGGCGCCATTCATCAAGAAACGCGACAATCCGCGCCATCGCGCCAAGGTGCTGATCTCACGCCACCGCGATGGAGAGATCAATGCTCGTGCCGCGGAGCGACTTGACATTGGCACCATCCGGGGCTCCGGCGCCCATGACAGTGGCTTTCACCACAAAGGTGGCCCTGCCGCATTTACGGAGATGCTTGAGGCTCTCAAGGATGGATACAATATAGCAATGACCGCCGATGTTCCAAAAGTCGCGCGCGTTGCCGGACTCGGAATCGTGAAACTCGCTCAGCATTCGGGTCGGCCGATATATCCTGTTGCAATGGCGTCGAGTCGGCGCATCGAGCTCGACAATTGGGATCGCTCCGCCGTCAATCTGCCGTTTGCACGAATGGGTATAGTCGCGAGCGAGGCTGTTTTTGTGCCGCCCAACGCCGACCGCGAGGCCCTGGAAGCGGCGCGGCAAAAGGTCGAAAGTGAGCTCAATCGGGTGACGGCACGCGCGTACGAGATCGCCGACAGGACCGGGGGCCAGGCATCTTGAGTGGTAAATTGCCGACCGGCTTGCGGGTGTATCGGCTGTTGTCCGCGGCAGTCGGTCCGTTCACTCCAATTTTGCTGGCGCGACGCCTCAAGCGCGGCAAGGAACATCGTCAACGCATGTCCGAGCGCCGCGGCGAAAGCCGCATTGGGCGGCCTGACGGTCCGCTCATCTGGCTGCATGGCGCAAGTGTCGGCGAACTTGCCAGTGTCCTGCCGCTTATCAACCGGATCCGAGCCCGAGGATTCGGCATGCTTGTCACAACGGGGACTGTCACCTCGGGCGGGCTTGCCGAACAACGCCTTCAGCGTGGCGTGATCCACCAATTCATTCCGCTCGACATTTCACGGTTCGTCCGGCGGTTTCTCGAACATTGGCGACCCGATCTCGCATTGTTCGTGGAATCGGAACTCTGGCCGAATCTAATGATCGAAGCATCGACGCGTGGCATACCGATGGTGCTGATCAATGCGCGTCTTTCGGAGAATTCTTACCGGCGTTGGCGCCGTGCGCCGCGTTCGATCGCCGATCTGCTCCGACGTCTCGATCTCTGTCTGGCCGGCACTTCGTCCGATGCCCTACGTTTAAGTGATCTCGGCGCATCGAACGTCGTCACGACCGGCAATCTCAAGCTTGACGCACCGGCGCCGCCAGCCGAACCCAGAGCGCTTGCAGAATTGCAGAATGCGATCAATCGCCGGCCGGTGATTGCGGCCGCCTCAACCCATGCCGGTGAGGAGGAAGCGGTAATTGAAGCGCATGCGCGATTGCGTCGGAATTTTCCCGGATTGCTGACAGTAATCGCACCGCGGCATCCCGAGCGCGGCCCGGGGATCGCCGAGGTTGCGGCCGGAGCCGGCTTGCCCGTCGCTCTGCGCTCACGCGGAGAATTACCCCAGCACGAGACCGGGGTCTATGTCGCCGACACAGTCGGCGAGCTTGGTCTAATATACCGGATGGCACCGGTAGTGTTTATCGGGGGCTCATTGATCAAGCACGGCGGTCAAAACCCTATCGAGGCCGCAAAGCTGGGCGCGGCGATTCTGCATGGTCCACATGTCTGGAACTTCGCGGAAATCTATTCCGCGCTCGACAACGTTCACGGCGCAGAACGGATTGAAAGCGTGGACAGACTCGTTGCGCATCTGGCGGCATGGCTGAACGACCCAGACGCGCGTGCCCGCGTGGTGGCGGCAGCAAATGGCGTCGTGGAGAACCTGAGCGGGGCGCTGGATCGCACGCTTGCTTCGCTCGACCCTTATCTGATGCAACTGCAGTTGCAGCAACAGGCGGGTCATGCGTGAGCCAGCCTTCTGGTGGCGCGACGCCGGGCTCACCGCGAGGGCGCTCGCGCCGCTGGGGCTTGCTTATGGCGCCGTCGCAGCAAGACGCATGGCAGCGAAGGGCGTTTCTTCTGGGCTACCGGTTATATGCGTGGGCAATTTCACGCTGGGTGGCGCCGGCAAGACACCAACCGTGATCATGCTCGCTAGAATGCTTGCCGACGCCGGCATGCAACCGTTTTGCCTGAGCCGCGGTTATGGGGGAAACGTCGCCGGTCCAAAGCGTGTGGATGTTCACGGTGACAGTGCCGCCGAGGTTGGCGACGAACCGCTTTTGATTGCGCACTCCGCACCAGCCGTCGTATCGCGAGACCGCGTTGCCGGCGCTGCGTTTGCGCGCGAGCAAGGTGCGGGGCTGATCATCATGGACGATGGCCTACAGAACCCGTCGCTGCAGAAGGATTTTACACTCGCGGTGGTCGACGCGCGTCGCGGCATCGGCAATGGGTCTGTGTTTCCTGCCGGACCGTTGCGAGCACCCATGGCCGCGCAGCTTGAAAAGACTGATGCGCTGCTGGTGGTCGGTGAAGGCATCAGCGCAGAGCCCGTCATTGCACAGTGTCGTGCCCACGCGCTGCCGATATTCCATGGCCGACTCGTTCCCGACCTCGACTGCGTGACCGCACTGAAAGGCCGCGGCGTGCTGGCATTTGCAGGGATCGCCGATCCGAACAAGTTTTTTGCAAGCGCGCTCAATGCCGGAATCGCCGTGGCGGAGCGCGAAGCCTTCGACGACCATCATCGCTATACGGCCGAGGAAGCGGCAGGGCTGATCATGCGGGCCGAGCACAGCGGGTTCGCGCTGCTGACCACGGAGAAGGACCGGGCGCGGATGACGGGCGAGCACCTGCTCGACGCGCTCGCTGCGCGCGCGCATGTCCTGCGCGTTACCATGGTCGTTGAGGAAGCGGATGAATTGCGCCGGCTTGTGCTCGCAAAGCTACGAAGCTGAAAGACTATTTTGACGTCGCGCGAAGACGCTGCAAGACCGCCTCGGGTGTCGCATAGGCTTCCTGCAGATCGACGCTCCAGTATTTGAGCTCTTCGAGCGGGATCGGCACGCCGGTTACCGAACAGCGAACAAATGCACCGGGCCGAACGACCCGGAAATCGCCGTCGAGGTACTTTACTTCCGCCTCACCACTCATCGGTGGGTCGCGATCATAACGATTCAGCAAAAGCGGCCTCCAATGCCCGGCGCCCACCTAAACATAGTCGGTCGGCCGCGCGAGCGAAACCCTTGATACCTATCACGAGCCGAACAGACTGCCCTGCCCGCCTGGGCCTTCTCCACTGCCGCGCCTTCGCACCTTGGCTTTTGCGATTGGTTGCGCGGCATGTTCGCCGTCGGCGGTTGCCCCAATTCGCCCATCAGCAAACTCGATGTCGAGCCGCGCGCCCGGTGCTACCGCACCCGAGGAGCGCAGCGGATGACCTTCACCGTCGCGAACAAGTGCAAATCCGCGTGAGAGTACCCCTTTGTATGAGTAGGCAGTGAGGAGCTGGCCAGCACTGCGGAGCCTTTGATCACGGCGATCCTGGGAAATGCGGAAGGCACGCCGGGCCCGACCGATAAAATTCCTCATCTGCTCGTCGCACCGCTCAATGCGATGCGACAGAAGTCGCCGAGACAGGCGCGATGCCACACGTGTCAGATGCGTGTGGTGGAGTTGCGCGTTCGCGCGAAGCGCCCGAGGCAGTCGGCCGGCACAGGAATCGAGGCGCTGGCGCGGTACCGACAACAGCTCATCAAGCGCCGGCATTGCGCGGCTGAGCAAGGAGAGTTCCTTGCGATGCCTATCGACGTTGCGCTTCCAGCAGGCGTGTTTGCGGGCGCCAAGATCGGACAGCGACATCATGAGCTCGGCACGCACCGGTACGGCAATTTCGGCGGCCGCCGTAGGTGTCGGCGCGCGGCGGTCGGCCGCAAAATCGATGAGCGTGATGTCGGTCTCGTGCCCGACGGCGGATATGAGCGGAATCATGCTGGCGGCCGCGGCGCGCACGACAATCTCTTCGTTGAATGACCATAAATCCTCGAGCGAGCCCCCACCCCGCGCAACGATGATCAAATCGGGACGGGGCACAGGTCCAAGCTCGGGCAATTCGTTGAACCTGCGGATCGCGTTGGCGACTTCCGCGGCCGATGTCTCACCCTGCACCCGAACCGGCCACACCAGAACCCGGCGGGGAAAGCGGTCCTCGAGACGATGCAGGATATCGCGAATCACCGCGCCGGTCGGCGAAGTCACCACGCCGATGACTCTTGGAAGAAACGGGAGGAGCTGCTTGCGCGCTTCGTCAAACAATCCCTCGGCGGCGAGCTTCTTTTTGCGCTCCTCGAGGAGCTTCATCAACGCGCCAACGCCGGCGGGCTCCAGCCTGTCGATGACGATCTGATAGCTCGAACGACCTGGATAGGTCGTCAGCCGGCCAGTGACGATGACCTCAAGCCCCTCCTCGGGCTTGACGCGCATGCGGCCATAGCTGCTTTTCCAGATGACGGCTTCGAGGCGGGCGCCCTCGTCCTTGAGCGCAAAGTACGCGTGCCCAGAGGAATGCGGGCCCTTGAAGCCGGAAATCTCACCGCGGACCCGTACATAGCCGTATGCATCCTCAACGGTGCGTCTGAGCGCCGCCGAAAGCTCCGAGACGGTCCATTCCACAACGTTATCGAGGGCTGCCTCTGTCATCAGTGCCGAATCTCTTGCGGGTGCAAGGCGCCATGCTACACCAAACCGCAACCAGTCCCTAAAGGCCGCCTGGGCGTCTCATGAACATCCTCATTCTCGGTTCCGGCGGCCGCGAGCACGCGCTCGCCTGGAAAATCGCCGCCAGCCCACTTACCGACCAGCTCTATTGTGCGCCCGGCAATGCGGGCATAGCGCGCGAGGCCGAATGCGTGGCGCTCGATCTCGCTGACCACAAGGCCGTCATTGCGTTTGCCAAGGACAAGGACATCAACCTTGTCGTGGTCGGGCCCGAGGTGCCGCTCTGCGCCGGCATTGTCGACGATCTCGAGGCAGCAGGGATCAAGGCGTTCGGTCCAACCAAATGGGGAGCGCGCCTCGAAGGTTCAAAGGGCTTCACCAAGGATCTGTGCAAAGCCAACAATATCCCGACCGCAGCTTATGAGCGCTTCAAAGGCGCGAGCGCTGCAAAAGAATATGTGCGCAAAAAGGGCGCGCCCATTGTCGTGAAAGCTGACGGGCTGGCCGCCGGCAAAGGCGTGGTCGTCGCGGAAACAGTGCAAGAAGCCGAGTCGGCGGTCGACATGATGTTCGGCGGCGGCTTGGGGACGCCTGCATGGGAAATCGTCATTGAGGAATGCCTCGTCGGCGAAGAGGCCTCCTTCTTCGCGCTCTGCGACGGCGAGACTGCGATACAGCTTGCGTCCGCGCAGGATCACAAACGTGTTGGCGATGGTGACAAGGGACCAAATACAGGCGGGATGGGCGCCTATTCGCCTGCGCCGATCATGACCGAGCAAATGAACCGCCGCGTGATGGAGGAGATCATTCATCCCACTGTACGCGCGCTCAAACATGCCGGCGCGCCATACAAGGGCGTGCTGTTCGCCGGCCTGATGATCACGAAGGATGGTCCCAAGCTGATCGAATACAATGTTCGCTTCGGCGATCCCGAGTGCCAGGTGCTCATGCCTCGCCTGATGTCCGATCTCGTCCCCGCCCTGCTGGCCGCGCGCGATGGGCAGTTGAAGAATTTTGATCTGCGCTGGTACCCGGACGCGGCACTCACGGTGGTAATGGCGGCCAAGGGTTATCCTGGAAATTACAAGAAAGGTACGGTCATTGAAGGGCTCGACGCAGCGGCGCAAGTCGACGGCGTGGAGATCTTTCACGCCGGCACCAAGGCCGACGGCAGTCGCATCCTCGCAAATGGCGGACGCGTGCTGAACGTATGCGCGCGCGGTAAGAGCGTTCGGGACGCACAGAACCGCGCTTACGCTGCTGTCGATCTTATCCGTTGGCCTGACGGCTTCTGCCGGCGCGACATTGGCTGGCGCGCGATAGAGCGAGAATAAGTTCTCGCCGAGCGGCCTCTCCCACAAATGAGCCCCGTCAAGTAAGGTATTTTCATGCCCGACCTGGCTGACCTGTTTCCGGGTTTTGCTTCGCACTGGATCGACACAAGCGCCGGAAGAATCTTTGCGCGAGCCGGCGGCAATGGTCCGCCGCTCTTGTTGCTACATGGTTATACGCAAACAAACGTGATGTGGCATCGCGTCGCTCCGGTGCTCGCCAAACGCTTCTCCCTCGTCATTGCGGATTTGCCCGGTTACGGCTGGTCGGATGTGCCGCGAGCCGACGAAGCCCATTCGCCCTATGACAAGCGTTCGATGTCGAAGATCATGATCGAGGCAATGGAGCAACTCGGCCATGTGCACTTCAGGTTGGCCGGCCACGATCGTGGTGGGCGCGTCGCTTATCGGCTCACGCTCGATCATCCAGGCCGAGTCGAGCAATTGGCGACCCTCGACATCGTTCCGACATACGACATGTGGCACCGCATGGACCGCAACCTGGCGATGAAGGTCTGGCACTGGCCGTTTCTGGCGCAGCCGGAGCCGCTGCCGGAAATGCTGATCTCAAAAGCACCGGTCGAGTATCTGGAATGGAAAATGGCCAGCTGGACGAAGGCCAAAAACCTCTCTGCCTTCGACCCCCGTGCGCTCGATCACTATCGGACGGCGTTTGCCGATCCGCTGCGCATCCACGCCCATTGCGAAGACTACCGTGCAGGGCGCTATGCCGATCTCGACCGAGACGAGGCCGACCGCGCGGCCGGACGGACGATCACATGTCCGATGTTGGCCCTGTGGGGCGGTGTCGGAATTGCGTCGGAGACCGAAGGGCCGCTGAAGATCTGGCAACAATGGGCTCCGCAGGCTACAGGCAAGCCGGTTGACTCTGGCCATTTCCTAACCGAGGAAAACCCCGAAGCAACCGCGGCGGCGTTGTTTGATTTCTTCGCCGGGTGACGCAGGAGACCGATGAATGCATCCCGTGCTGAGGCTTTACGAGGACGTGCTGGCAAGCGCCGAACAGATCGAACTCAGACTGCCGTCCGTACCGCGTTTTATCTTCGTCGTGCACGGCTCCGCGGCAATCGGCGAAGAAACGGTGCGCGAGGGCCAAGCCTGGCAAGGTGAGACCGCAGTCAAAATCAAGCCCGGCGCAACCGGGGTCACTTGCTGGCGCTGGGAACTCGCCCGCGGCGATCAGGGCAGCACAACTGCGAACGCGCCCGGCATGGTCACGCATGAGAAGCTGACCGCTTTTCTGGAAACGATGCCGAAAGGCGAATTACTGATGCGCGGCGACACCGTTGCTTTTCCGCCGGGCGGTTGCGCCCACCTGCATCGCCATCAAGGCCCCGGCATCCGCTGCCTGATCGAGGGCGGCATTCGAATCGACACGCACGGGCGCTCAACCTCGTTTGGTCCCGGCGGTGCGTGGTATGAATCGGGACCTGATGCCGTGTTCGCGCAGGCGTCGTCCGACAAACCAAGCCGCTTTATTCGCGTGATGATATTGCCACGCGAACTTCAAGGGAAAAGCTCGATTCAATACGTCAACGAGGAGGACAAAACGAAGCCGAAATCGCAGCTTTACAAGATTTACGCCGACGCTCCGATATTCTTCGGAACGCGCAAATAATCTCGTTGCGGCGATGACATCCGTCGACCGCCAGCAGGCTTTTTCGGGAACGAAGGATGCAGCACCGGCGCTGCGCATCGATACCGGACAGCTTGCGCGCTATCTCGATGCCCAAATAGCCGGCTTTGCGGGACCACTGACCGTCAAGCAATTCAAGGGCGGTCAATCAAACCCGACCTATCTCCTCGAAACGCCCGGTCGACGCTACGTTCTGCGTCGCAAGCCACCAGGCAAATTGCTCCCTTCTGCGCATGCCGTAGACCGCGAGTATCGCGTCATCAGTGCACTCCATGCGCAGGGTTTTCCTGTCGCCGGACCGCTTGTCTATTGCGCCGATGAGAGTGTGGCAGGGACAGCGTTTTACGTTATGGACTTCATCGATGGCCGCGTTTTCTGGGAGCCGCAGATGCCGGGTTCAAATCCGGTAGAGCGCGCCGACGTCTACGATTCGATGAATGCAACGATCTCGCATTTGCACGGGGTCGACCCAAACAAAATCGGCCTCGGCGATTTCGGCAAGGGCGAAAACTACGTCGGCCGGCAAGTGGAGCGCTGGTCGAAGCAATACCGCGCGTCCGAAACGGAAAAAATCGACGCGATGGAGCGCCTGATCGACTGGCTGCCGAAACATATCCCGCCGAACGCATCAGTGCGGCTGGTTCATGGCGACTATCGACTCGACAATCTGATCGTCGCGCATGACGAATCGAAAATCGTCGCCGTGCTCGATTGGGAGCTATCGACGCTGGGGGACCCGTTAGCCGATTTTAGCTATCACCTGATGGCCTGGCACATGCCGCATTCCGAGAGCGCTGCCGGTACGGCCACCCTCGTCGGCCACGATCTGCGCGCACTGGGAATTCCGTCGATGAGCGATTACGTCGATGCGTATATCTCGCGTACGGGACTGGACCCACGCCCGCATCTGTCAGTCTACCTCGCCTATAACTTCTTCCGCATCGCCGCGATTTTGCAGGGCATCATTGGGCGCGTGCGCGACGGCACGGCGACAAGCGAATTTGCGCCGGCAAAGGCTGAGATGATCCGCCCCCTTGCCGACAAGGCCTGGGAGTTCGCGACGCGCGGCTGACACGCTTTGCAGGGTCAACAAATCCAGTCGCGAGAAGCGCGGATTTGTCATGCGGATGATGCACATCATTGAGACCCGCGCGCCTAAGTTGTTGGCGCCATGCCGAAGACCGAAACAAACGGAAGCCCTCGGCGCAGCAGGTGAGCGAAGCCGCGCCCGTGCCAGCGCCCGTCGTGCGACAGGCCCCGCCGCCGCCCGGAATGGCCAAGCTCGTCGATAAAACCGCCTGATTGAACTTTTTGAGAATTATCGGCGCGCCTGAAAGAAGTCTTTCAGGAGCTCGCCGCATTCGCTTTCGTTGATGCCGCCATAGACCTCGGGCCGATGGTGGCAGGTCGGCGCGGCGAAGAAGCGCACGCCATGTTCGACCGCGCCGCCTTTGGTGTCGGCAGCGCCGAAATAAAGCCTGCGAATGCGAGCAAAGGACATCGCCGCCGCGCACATGGCACAAGGTTCCAGCGTGACGTAGAGATCGCAATCCGCGAGCCGCTCGCTGCCGAGCGCCGAGGCGGCGGCGCGAATGGCAATGAGCTCCGCGTGCGCGGTCGGATCATGATCAGCGATCGTTCGGTTACCGGCCCGCGCGACGATGCCTCCGTCCCTCACGACTACGCAGCCAACAGGCACCTCGTCCCGCGCAGCTGCAGCGCGGGCCTCTTCGAGGGCGATGGACATGAATGTAGGCGATGGCATGTTCAGTCATAACCGGGCTTGTCCCAGCCTTCCACGTCTTCTATGCCGCTCCGTGTATAAAGGCGTTGGCGAAGAAATCCATATGGCAGCGACTCCCACTAAGGAAAGGCCCGGCGAGCGCATCGCAAAGGTCATCGCGCGCGCGGGTCTCGCCTCCCGGCGTGAGGCCGAAGCGTGGATCGAGGCCAGACGTGTCTCGGTCAACGGTGAGGTTATTTCGTCGCCCGCTCTCAACGTCACGCCATCGGACCAGATCGCGGTCGACGGCACGCCTCTGCGGGCGCGCGAACGCACACGGCTTTTCCTATATCACAAGCCACGTGGATTGGTGACGACGCACTCGGACCCGCAAGGGCGGGACACGATTTTCCGTGCACTGCCAAAAACACTTCCGCGGGTCATCAGTGTCGGGCGACTCGACATCAACACCGAGGGTCTGTTGTTGGTCACCAATGACGGTGGTCTGGCACGCGTGTTGGAATTGCCGGCAACCGGCTGGCTGCGCCGGTATCGCGTGCGTGCACTGGGCCGCGTCCGCCAGGAGGCGCTCGATCGTCTGAAAAACGGCGTCACCATCGATGGAATACACTACGGTCCGATTGAAGCGACGCTCGACCGCGAACAGGGCGCGAATATCTGGCTGACCTTTGCCATTCGCGAGGGCAAGAACCGCGAGGTGCGCAAGGTTCTTGAATCGCTGGGCCTGAAGGTGAACAGGCTGATCCGTGTCGCGTTCGGACCTTTCGACCTGGGAGACATCGAAGACGGAGCGGTTAGAGAAGTCGAAACTTCCGAGCTGCGCATAAAATTGGGTGAGCAGATCGTCGCCGAGTCCAATGCCGACTTCGATGCGCCCTTGGCAGCCGATGAACAGCGGCCGCCTTCGCGGCAGCTGCATCGGGACCGGCGGCGCGAAACGCGCGAACCTCAAAGGTCCGACAAGGACGCAAAGCGTCCCAGTGGACGCGACAAGCATAGGGCTGGCCGGCGCGACCGCTCGGGCGGGCCGCGCCCGTCGAGGCCAAGATAATGCGCGTTGTCGGCGGCAGGCTTCGCTCGCGGCCGATCGCAGGCCCAAAATCTGACTCCGTGCGCCCTACAAGCGATCGACTGCGCGAAGCGCTGTTTAATATTCTCACGCATTCGTATGGCGATCCTGTCGCCGGCGCACGGGTGCTCGATCTGTTCGCCGGCACCGGCGCGCTTGGAATCGAGGCCATTTCGCGCGGAGCGGACTACGCGCTGTTCGTCGACGAGGGCGTCGAGGCGCGCGCGCTGTTGCGCGACAATGTCGAGTCGCTCGGGCTCGGTGGTGTCACGCGGATTTTCCGACGCGATGCAAGCAGACTGGGGCCAGCCCACCCGCTGGATCCTTTCTCGCTGGTCTTTCTCGATCCGCCGTACGGCAAGGGCCTCGCGGAAAAATCGCTCATTTCTGCACGCGACGGTGGGTGGCTGATGCCGGAAGCGCTGCTGGTCGTGGAGGAAGCGGCCGACGCCGGATTCAAGGCGCCAGACGGATTTGCCGAATTGGAACGGCGCCGTTATGACGACTCCGAGTTCACTTTCGTGCGACTGAGCTAGATCACCGTCGCCCGAACAGCCGCTCGATATCGGTGAGCTTCAGTTCCACGTAAGTAGGCCGGCCGTGATTGCATTGGCCGGAATTCGGAACCGCTTCCATCTCGCGCAGCAGCGCATTCATTTCCTCCGGTTTCAGCCTGCGTCCGGCGCGGACGGAGCCGTAACAGGCCATTGTCGCCGAAACATGCATGAGACGGCGCTCCAGCGGCAATGAATCATCCCATTCCGCCGCGTGCTCCGCGAGATCGTTGATCAGCCCTCTTACGTCGACATCGCCCAGCATGGATGGAGTTTCGCGCACGGCCACGGCGCCAGGACCGAATGTCTCGATCACCAGGCCAAATCGCGCCAGCTCCTCGGCGCGGGTCACCAGTCGCGCAACATCGGCTTCATCGAGCTCGACGATTTCCGGAATGAGAAGGATCTGGCGCGCAACCCCGGTCTTTTCGATGGCTGCCTTCATCCGCTCGTAAACGATGCGCTCATGGGCGGCGTGCTGATCGACGATGACGAGTCCATCATGCGTCTGCGCCACGATGTAGGTCTCGTGCACCTGTGCGCGTGCAGCGCCAAGCGGACGATCGATTTGGTCGGCCGCGGGTTCGAAACGCGCGACCGCGGCGTCCGCAGCGGGTTCTCCTACGTCGAACGCCGCTTGCCCGGCCTCGGCAAAGCCGACCGCCGCCCCGCTCCGTGTCGGCGCAAAGCCTGCCGGTCGCGCCGGAGATCGCCGCCAGTCATAGGCGTCGCGACGCGACGCAGCGGCTGGGCGAAAGGTCGCGATCGTCGCGCTGCCGCCAGTTGTTGCCGCGCGCTGGCCTTCGCGCGCCAATGCTTCCTTAAGCGCCCCTACGATCAGTGCCCGCACACGACCGGCATCGCGGAAACGAACTTCTGTTTTTGCGGGATGGACGTTGACATCGACATCACGCGCATCGAGCGTCACGAACAGTGCAAGCACCGGATGCCGGTCACGCGGCAGATAGTCGGCGTAAGCCGCGCGCACTGCGCCAAACAACAACTTGTCGCGCACCGGTCGCCCGTTGACGAATAGATACTGCCCAAGCGAATTGGCGCGCGAGAGCGTCGGCAGTCCGGCAAAGCCCGTCAGGCGTATGCCCTCTTGTCCGCCATCGATGGCAACTGCGTTGGCGCGGAAATCGGGCCCGAGGACATCGCCAAGCCGGGCAAGGTAGTCGCCTTCGGCCGCGGGTCCCCAGGTCAATGGAGCCCGCTCTTCGCCCGACAGCGTGAAGCTAACGTCGGGCCTGCTCATCGCCAGCCGCCGCACGACTTCCCGCACGGCCTCGGCTTCGCTGCGATCGGCCTTCAAAAATTTCAACCGCGCGGGCGTCGCGTGGAAAAGATCGCGGACTTCGACCGTGGTTCCCTGCCCGAGTGAAGCAGGCCGGGCCGCCGACTTCTCGCCGGCGTCAACCGTAATGCTCCACGCATGGGGTTCGTCGGCATGGCGCGTGGTCATCGTCAGCGTGGCCGCGGCGCCAATCGACGGCAACGCCTCGCCACGAAATCCAAGCGTGTGGATCGACAGCAAATCGTCGCCGACGAGCTTGGATGTCGCATGTCGCTCAACGGCGAGCCCAAGATCGGCGCGGGTCATCCCTTCGCCATCGTCGGTGACGCGGATAAGCCTTCGGCCACCGCCGTCCGTCAGCACATCGATCCGGCGCGCGCCGGCGTCGAGCGCATTTTCGATGAGCTCCTTCACGACGCTTGCCGGCCTTTCAACCACCTCGCCTGCGGCGATCCGGTTGATGACAGCCTCGGATAACTGACGAACGGGCATTGCGGGGGCCTGATCCGAATCGAAACGACTCTACCGGCGCATCGCGACGGCTGCGAGACAGGGCAGCCAGCTGCCCCCGCTATCCCAGGCCTAATCCCAGCCGGGCTCGCTCCGGCGCAGGCTCTTGATGCCGGCGCGGTGCTTTTTGGCCTCCAGCCTTTCGCGACGCTGGGCCTTGGGCACCTTCGTTGGTCGCCGCGGGGTCGGCCTGACTGCAGCCTGCCGGATCATAGCGAACAGCCGGTCGCGGGCGCTCTCTCGATTGCGCTCCTGAGTCCGGTGCTGCTGAGCGACGATGACAATCACGCCTTCTTTGGTCAGCCGCTTACCTGCAATGCGCATCAAACGCACGGCAACATCGTTCGGCAAAGACGTGGAATGCCGCGCGTCGAAACGCAGCTGCACCGCCGACGAAACCTTGTTGACGTTCTGCCCGCCCGGACCGGAGGCGCGCACGAATGATTCCGAGAGCTCGGATTCGTCGATGGAGATGGTGTCTGTGATACGGATCATCCCGACGTCACGACACCAAATACTTTTTCGCGAGCACCTTGCCTTCTTCCACCGCCGGCTGGTCAAACGGGTCGACTCTTAGAAAGCGCAGCAGCGGCAAAGCGCGGTCGGCATGCCGGGCCCGAATCCAGACCAGGGCACTCTCCGCCCGCGTCAAAGCGGTCTTCAGGACGTCGGCGCCAATGCCGTGCGACCCGACCTTCTCTTCGCGGGCGCTCTCGATCGATTGGACGATGTTCATGCCGGTATTAGCCTAGAGTCGCGCAACAGGCGCAACGGGCGAAAACCAATACGAACGCTATTCCGTGGTTCCGCTCGACGTAAGGCCCTTTGGCTTGCCGGCAACCGTTACCAACAATCCCCCGCCATACAGGCGCTTGGCGACCCGCTTGGCATCCTCGATTGTCACTGCATCGATCAACGCGCTGCGTCGTTGAATATAGTCGATGCCGAGATCGTCGATCTGGATCTGGGTCAGCTGTGCCGCGATCTTGCCTGACGTATCGAGGGACAGGGCATAGGACCCCTTGAGAAACGATTTGGCGGCGGCGAGCTCTTCGGGCGTCGGACCTTCCTCGGCCATCCGTTTGACTTCCTGTTCGATCACCGCCAACGCATCGGCCGTGCGGTCGGATCGCGTTGCCGTGCCGCCAAGCATGACCGCAGCCCGTCGGAACCAGACCAGACTGTCGGAAACGCCGTAGGCAAGTCCGCGCTTTTCGCGCACCTCCCTGTAAAGGCGTGACGAAAAGCTGCCGCCGCCCAGAATGTGATTGACGATGTAAGCCGCCATGAATTCCGGGTCCTGTCGGGCAATCCCCTGTCCGCCGAAGGTGACGACGGCTTGCGGAACGTCGACATTTATCACGATGCGCTTGCCGAGACCGGTCGGCGTCGCGTTCGCTATCGGCTTGAGATCGTTCTTTGCGGGCAATACGCCGAAGGCGCGGTCGATCAGCATGCCTGCTGTCTTGGCATCGACGTCGCCGACAATGGAGACCTTCAATTCGTTGCGCGCGAACACGCGGCGCACATACTCGCGCAAATCAGCTGCAGTGATGCGCGGTACGGATTCGAGAGTGCCTTTGCTTTCGCGACCGTAGGGGTGATCCGGGAAAGCGGTCTGCCACCAACGTCGGCTGGCGAGGTCGTTGGGATTGGTGGTATCGCGCTGGAGCGTGGCCATGGTCTGGCCACGGATACGGTCGATTGCATCCGCGTCAAAGCGCGGGCTCGTAAGCGACAGGCGCAACAGGTCGAAGGCTTCGTCCCTGTGCTCGTTCAGTGTCCGCAAAGAGCCGTAGATGTAGTCGCGGCCGACCTGAAAGCTGAGTTCGATAGCACGATTTTCCAGCCGCTCATGAAAGGTCTTGCCGTCAAGGTCACCGGCGCCTTCATCAAGCAGATCAGCGGCAAGATTGGCGGTGCCGGCCTTGTCGGCATGGTCCTGAGTGGCGCCGCCATGGAAAGCGTAATTGAGCGTAACCAGCGGCAGAGACTTTTCGCGCACCAACCAGGCCTCGATACCGGCAGGGCTGACGATCTTTTCGATCGTCATCGCCGAAGCGGCATTCGTGCTCGCAATCGCGACAACGGCAGCAAAGAAAATCGACGCAACCAGCCGGATCATGACCGCTTCTCCGCTTGCGGGCTTACATCTTTGATCAAATAGCCTGTGACGGAGCGCCGTTTGTCCAGCCATTGACGCGCGGCGGCCTGCACCTGTTCTGCCGTAACAGCCCGAATGCGATCCGGCCAGTTCTTGACGTCGTTGACTGATGCGCCCGTCGTCAGCGCGGTCCCGTACCAGCGGGCCATGCTCGCCTGGTTGTCCTGCGCATAGACTGCGTCCGCGATCAATCTGGTCTTCGCGCGCTCCAGCTCTTCTGCCGTCACACCCTTCTCGATCACCTGTGCGATAATCGCATCGGTTTCCGCTTCAAGTTGGGGCAACGTAACGCCGGGACGGGGCGATCCACCGATGGTGAATTTCGACAGGTCCAACGTGCTCGCGTCGTACCAGGCGTTCGCGGCGACAGCGACTTGCTTATCGACGACAAGACCCAGATAGAGGCGGCTGTTTGAACCGCTGCCGAGGATGTGGGCGAGCACTTCAAGCGCCATCGACTCCCCGTTTTTGCCGCTCGCGAAAGACGGCACGAGATATTCACGTTGCAGCGTCGGTATTTCCGCGCGGGGATCTGCGAGCGTGAGTGTCCGCGCGGCTACCGGCGGCGGTTCCTGTGCGCGAAGGCGCGGCGCAATGTTTCCGTGACGAGGTACCTTTCCGTAAGTTTCTTCGGCGAGCGCCCGCGCTTTTGCGGGATCGACATCGCCGGCAATCACGACCACGGCGTTATTCGGCGCATAAAATCGGCGATAGAAACCGATCGCGTCGTCGCGAGAGAGCTCTTCCATCTCATGACGCCAGCCGATCACCGGCTTTCCATAAGGGTTGTTCAGATAAAGCGCGGCGTCGATCTGCTCACCGAGGCGCGCGCGAGGATTGTTTCCGATGCGCTGGTTCTGCTCTTCGAGAATGACGTTGCGCTCGGGCAAAACGACAGCATCCGTGAGTTGAAGGCCGGTCATCCGGTCGGCCTCGAACTCCATTACCGTATTGAGTTGATCGCTCGCAACGCGCTGGTAGTAGCCCGTGTAGTCTTGCGAGGTGAAGGCATTCTCCTGGCCGCCGATACGCGCGACAACTTGCGAGAACTTTCCCGTGGGATTTTTGGCCGTACCCTTGAACATCAGGTGTTCAAGAAAGTGCGCCAACCCGGACTTGCCCGGCGTCTCATCGGCCGCACCGACTTTGTACCAGATCATGTGCGTCACCACGGGCGCGCGGTGATCCGGAATGACCACCAGCTCAAGTCCGTTGGCGAGCGTGAAGTCGGCCACCTCAGGTCCGGCGGCGAGCGAGGGCGTTGCGATCGCGGTGGCGAGCGCAATTAGCGCCAGGTTTGTTCTGAGAAGCACGTTTTTGGGCCTGAATATGTTGCGATCGTGCGTCAACACGAAATCGGGTGACGTCGCCCACCACCAAGCAAAACTTGATCTACAGCCGAGAACACTACTTCACCGGCTCGGAATGAGTTGCGTAGTAGTCCGTTGCCTTCGGCGTCGGGTTTTTGCCGACGCCGTACGGCTGATCCGGCGACGGCGTCTGGTAGCCCGGCGGCGGATCGGTCAGCGAATTGCGCGGCGGCTCGCCGGTGAATTTCGCCGATTCCTCTTTCTTGCCGTTGAACAGGTTGCCGAACATGCTGTTCTTGAATCCGAGTTCCGACGGCATGACCTGGCTCCCCACGCCGGATGCTGGCGGCTCGTAACCGTCGTCGGTCTGCTTTTTCTTCGGCTTGCCGCCGGGCGTCAGCTGATCTGGACGCAGCGGATTCTGTTCGCGCTCCCGTTCGTCGCTGATGTTGCGACCCTTCTCCATGGCCGCTTGGGTCTTGCGCCGTTCGACGTCGGGGTCTTTCGGCCAGGCCGGATTGTTGGCAATCGCAGCGCCGCTTTTTTCG
This sequence comes from Pseudolabrys sp., assembly GCA_051986235.1. Lineage (GTDB taxonomy): Bacteria > Pseudomonadota > Alphaproteobacteria > Rhizobiales > Xanthobacteraceae > Pseudolabrys. The sequence continues at coordinate 88,395 of JBPYDR010000056.1, read as the reverse complement.
GGCGGCGGTAGCGTACGGCCAGGCGGAATGACGAGCGGTGAACGTTCCTGGTAGTTAATCGTCTCCTCGCCGTCACGGCGGAAGCCGAGCCCTTCCATGACGCCGCGCAAGAATTTCTGATCGGCCGGGAGGTCGTCATCGCCTGCATGCGCAGGAGCAGGACAAAACAGCGCAGCCGCACCGAGTACCAGGCCGAAAGCGGCGCTGGCGCCAAAGGCGCTCGTCATACGCATCGTATTCATCCGAATCCGGACCATGGAACCCCTCGAATTGTCGCGACTCTTGCGGCGGATCAGGGCGCTTTTGCGGCGCGGTCCATTACAAGAGAGTCATACAACAGGCCGATAACCCCGGCAACGATGGCTACGTCCGCGAGGTTAAAAACGTACCAGTCAAAGCGCCAGTTGGCCGTCGAAATGTGGAAAAAGACGAAATCGGCAACCCACCCGTAGGCCAAGCGGTCGATGGCGTTACCGAAAGCACCTCCGATGATCAGGCCAAGGGAGAGCGCGGTGAGCCTGTCCTGCACGCGCGCAAGCCAAAGCACGAGCAACAAGACGGCAACCGTTTTGAAGCCCAGCAATATCCACTGCCCGAGCGCTCCTTGCGTCTGGAAAAGTCCGTAGCTGATGCCCGTATTGCGGGCGAGCACGATGTCGATGAAGGGGCCGAGCCTGACCGGTCCGTTGGCGGCGAGATCAAAAACGAAAAGCAGGTAGATCTTGGCAGCCTGGTCGAGCGCGCAGACGATTGCAGCGACGGCCAATCCGAAACGCGTCAATGGTCCGGTAAAATAGGAACGGGAGATCAATTTCTACTCCGCCGCTCTGCGCGCTGCTTCCCATTCGCGCAGCGCCTTCGCGTCACGCGGCGACACGTCTGGATATTCGGGATCGGCGCCGATCGTCGTGAGGATTTTCCACGAGCGCGCGCATTTTTTCCCCTCAGCGAGATTTGGAACGACTGCCACGCCTGTCACGTCCGGCAGACGAAACGCACCACTGGGTCCTTCATCCTGGACAAGAGTCGCGGCCGAAGTGATGCACACCTCAGCAAGGTCGCAATCGACCACGGCCTCGTACAGCTCCGCGTTCGACACGTGCACGATCGGATGCGCCTCGAGTGACGACCCGATTCGCTTTTGCGCGCGCTCGATTTCCAACGCTCCGGTCACGACGCGGCGCACCGTGCGGATCTTGCGCCACTTATCGGCGAGGTTGTCGTCGCGCCAGGACGCCGGGACTTCCGGAAATATTTCAAGGTGGACGGATTTCGCCGCATCGCCGTAGCGCGAAAGCCACGCCTCCTCTGCCGTAAAGCAGAGCATGGGCGCGAGCCACGTGACCGTGCAGCGGAACAGATGGTCGAGAACCGTGAGGCATGCCTTGCGCTTCACTGATGAATAGGGGTCGCAATAGAGCGTGTCCTTGCGAATGTCGAAGTAAAACGCCGAGAGATCCGAAGTCATGAAGCTCGATAGTGCCGCGAAGATTCGCTTGTAGTCGAAGTCGACGTAGGCTTTGCGCACCACAGCATCGAGCTCGACCAGCCGGTGCAGCATCAGGCGCTCGAGTTCGGGCATCTTGTCAGCCTTGACGCGGTCCTCCTCATGGAAGTGTGCAAGACTGCCGAGCATCCAACGTACGGTGTTGCGCAGCCTGCGGTACGTTTCGACGGTCGTCTTGAGAATTTCCGGCCCGATCCGCAGGTCGTCTGCGTAGTCCGAGGCACACACCCACATCCGCAGAATATCGGCGCCGGACTGATGGATCACATCCTGGGGCGCGGTGACGTTGCCGAGCGACTTGGACATCTTGCGACCCTGCTCGTCGAGCACGAAACCGTGCGTCAGCACGAAATCGAAGGGCGCGCGTCCGCGCGTGCCGCAGGATTCGAGCAGAGACGAGTGGAACCAGCCGCGATGTTGATCGCTGCCTTCGAGATACATCACAGTATCCTTGCCGCCATCCATCTTGCGTTTGATCCCCGCGAGCGTTGGGAAGTGCTGCGGATCCTCCAGCACGAAAGCGTGCGTGGAGCCGGAGTCGAACCAGACGTCGAGAATATCGTCGATCTTCTTCCAGGAATCGTTGGCGAGCTTGCCGAGGAAGCGCTCGCGCGCGCCTGCCTTGTACCAGGCATCGGCGCCCTCCTTCTCGAAGGCCTCAACGATGCGCAGCTCGACCTCGGGGTCCTGCAGAATTTCGACTGAGCCATCCGCCTGCTCTTTGACGAAGACGGCAATGGGCACGCCCCAGGCGCGCTGGCGCGAGATGACCCAGTCGGGTCGCGACTCGATCATGCCGGTGATGCGATTTTCGCCCTGCTCCGGCACCCATCGCGTCACCTTGATCGCGGACAAGGCACGATGACGCAGCGTGTCGCCTATTCCCACGATGTCTTTATCCATCGCGATGAACCACTGCGGCGTATTGCGGAAGATGATCGGCTTCTTTGAGCGCCAACTGTGCGGATACTGGTGCTTGAGCCGGCCGCGCGCGATCAGCATGCCGGCGTCGATCAACGCTTTGATGACCGCTTCGTTGGCGTCACCCTTTTCACCTTTGTCATTGATGACACGCTTGCCCGTGAAACCCGGCGCAGCTTCGGTAAATGCTCCATTCTCATCCACTGTGTAAGGAATGGCCGGACTTATCCCGCGGTTCTGCAATTCGGCTCTGTTTGCAATCCAGATCTCGAAGTCGTCACGGCCATGGCCGGGCGCGGTATGCACGAAGCCGGTCCCGTCCTCGTCGGTCACATGATCGCCGGCAAGCAAGGGCACCGGAAAGTCGTAACCCCTTCCCTTCAGCGGATGATCGCAGGTCATGCCGGCGAGCACGCGGGCATTGACCGCCCTCACTTTTTCAAACGAAGTGACGCGCGCGTGCTTGAAAACAGCCTCCGCCAGCTTTTCGGCAAGGATGAGGAGATCGCCCGTCTTCACCCAGTTATCGGCGGGCGCGTCAACGACCTTGTAAAGACCGTAGGAAATCTTCGGTGAAAAACTGATCGCGCGATTGCCGGGTAGCGTCCACGGCGTTGTGGTCCAGATCGCGACAGATGCGTTACCGACAAGTTCGAATGCCGCCGCGACATCGCTCTTGTTGTCGCCCTCCAGCGAGACATCCGCGACCGGAAACTTCACCCACACCTGATCGCTGGTGTAGTCCTCATACTCGACCTCGGCTTCGGCCAGCGCGGTCTTCTCGACCACGCTCCACATCACCGGCTTCGAACCGCGGTATAGCGTGCCGTTGGCGGCAAACTTCATCAGCTCACGCGCGATTTGCGCCTCGGCGAAGAAATCCATCGTCGTATAAGGATGCGCCCAGTCACCCACGACGCCGAGCCGTTTGAATTCCTCGCGCTGCACATTGAGCCAGTGTTCGGCGTAGGCCCGGCATTCCTGCCGGAAGGCAACCATCGCGGCCGGGTCGGAAAGATTCGGCTTTGTCTTGTTCTTCGACCGGTAGTTCTCTTCTTCGATTTTCCATTCGATCGGGAGGCCGTGGCAGTCCCACCCGGGAACGTAGTTCGAATCGTAGCCAAGCATTTGCTGGCTGCGTGTGACGACATCCTTCAGGATCTTATTGAGCGCGTGCCCGATATGGATATTGCCATTGGCGTAGGGCGGGCCGTCATGCAAGATGAATTTGTCACGGCCCTTCGCGGCGGCGCGCAATTGCTTGTAGAGATCGCCCTTTTCCCAGCGCGCCAGGATTTCCGGCTCGCGCTGCGGCAGGCCCGCGCGCATGGGGAATTCGGTCTGCGGCAGGAACAGCGTTTCGGAATAGTCGCGCTCGGGCTTCGGCATGGCGCGCTATGTAGCAGGGCGGCCGGCTAAATGTCACCCAGCAGCGGGAAAGCATTTCCCGCACGCTGGAGCGCGTCACGCGCCTGGGCTGCGTCGCTCGTCATATGGCGCTTGAGCACCTCGATTGAATCGAACTTCTGCTCATGGCGGATCCACCCGATGAAGGCAACATCGACCGTCTGACCGTAAAGGTCGCCGTTAAAGTCGAACAGATATACCTCGAGCAAGGGCGCTCCGTCGTCGAACATCGGGCGGCGGCCGAAGCTCGCAACCCCGTCATGGCGCTTTCCCGCAATGTCAACGCGCACCGCGTAAATGCCATGCTTGAGACCGCACGAGGGTCTGAGCTTCAGATTGGCCGTCGGAAAACCCAGCTCGCGACCGCGCTTGTCGCCATGGATCACCTCGCCGGAGACGAACCAGGGCGCGCCCAGCAGTTCGGCCGCCTCGACGACCCTTCCCGCCGCAAGCGCTGAACGCACCGCACCGGATGATACCGGCCGGCCTTCGTCTTCCAGTGGCGGCACGACATCGACTGCAAACCCCAGACGCGCGCCCTGCTCCGCCAGAAAGCTCGGCGATCCCACGCGGTTCTTGCCGAAATGAAAATCGAAGCCGATCGCCGCACCGCCGATGCCGAGCGCGCCTTTGAGAATCTTGACGATGAAATCCTCGGCGGAAGTGGCAGCCAGCGCCGCGTCGAAACGCATGACGACAGCGCCATCGAGCGCGGTCGCCCTCAGCAGGCGCAACTTGTTGCGTTCATCGCTGAGCTCGAACAGCGTGTCCTGAGGTCGCAGGAAAAGCCTCGGATGTGGTGTGAACGTCAGCGCCGCCGCCTTGCGGCCAAGCGCCCGGGCGCGCGTTAGGGCCGCGCCAATGACGGCGCGATGACCCCGATGAACGCCGTCGAAGTTGCCGATCGCCACCACCGCACCGGCCAGCGGGCCGCTGTCGACGCCTTGCGCGCCGCCGCGCGCGACATGGAACTGTTTCGTGGGTAGGGGCCCGCTCATCGCTCGTCCGAGTGACTATGTCGCAATCAGAAGTACGTGGATGCCGTCATTGGGTGGTTTTCAAGCGCCGCCACGGTTAGCGCGCCGTTAACAAGCCTTCAAATTAACCCCTTATTCAAGGCCCATTGCTGTCAATCGCCACCTTTACGGGGGAGAGCCCTGTCGGGCGGATGCGCGATGGCTGTCGATCTGACCAAGCCAGTTCTCGTTGTAGACGACTACAACACGATGATTCGCATCATGCACAACCTGCTCAAGCAGCTCGGCTTCGAGCAGGTCGACGATGCCAGCGACGGATCGTCTGCGCTCGCCAAATTGCGCAGGCGCGAATACGGCCTGACCATCTCCGACTGGAACATGGAGCCGATGACAGGCTTCGCGCTGTTGCAGGAAATGCGCTCCGATCCTTCGCTCGCTGAAATTCCCTTCATCATGGTCACGACGGAATCGAGAACCGAGAACGTCATTGCTGCGAAGCGTGCAGGCGTGTCGACTTACATCGTCAAGCCATTCAACGCGCAGACGCTGAAGACCAAGATCGACGCAGTGTTCGGCGAAGAACAGATCCCCGCTCCCGCGGCCTGAACACTACCACTTCAATTCCCGAGTAACGGCCTTCGGCATGCCGCCGGCGGCGGCAAACGTCGCTGACAATGCGGCGTGGTCGGGCTCCTCGCGGCTACCGAGTTCTTCGGCGTGAATTCCTGACGTCACGAAAAGGAAATCGAGGCCCATCGCGTGCGCGCCCTTGAGGTCCGTGCGCACGGAGTCGCCAACAGCGAGGACACGGCCGGGCGCGATCTTGCGGCCCGCGGCGGTTTCTGCCTTAGCGAGCGCCATCTCATAGATCGGTGGATAGGGTTTTCCGGCGTAGAGCACCTCTCCGCCCATGCTCGCATAGAGGTCCGCGATCGCGCCGGCGCAATAAACCAAGGTCGAACCGCGCTCGACGACGACATCCGGATTTCCGCAAACCATAAACAGCTTGCGAGCCAGCAAGGATTCGAGCAGCGGGCGGTAATCGTCCGGTGTTTCGCTCTCATCGTCTTTCAGACCAGAGCAGACCACGTAGTCGGCCGTTTCCGGCGAAGCGAAATGAATATCGAGCCCTGCGAATATCGAGCGGTCGCGTTCGGGGCCGAGATGATAGAGCGATTGACCGTTGCGCTTTTTGATCACGCTGCGGGTCACGTCCCCTGATGAAACGATGGCATCATAGGTCTCGCGCGGGACATCCAGGCGATCGAGCTGTCGGGCTACGCTTTCGCTTGGTCGCGGCGCATTGGTGATGAGGAGGACGACACGGCCGCCCCCGCGGAAACGCGTCAGTGCATCGCAGGCATGCGGATAGGATGTGATGCCGTTGTGTATCACGCCCCACACGTCCGAAAGCACGACGTCATAGCCGGACGCGATCGTTGAAAATTCGGTGATCAAGGGGGGCAAAGAACTCATAAAACTCGTCAATAAAGAAAGAAAAAGCGTCAGCCCGCCGCCAGCAAAGCGCCCGGACTTTCGCTTGCGCCCGGTTTCAGGGCGTCGCCGTTACCCTGAAGTGCCTCCGCACGCACCGGGCGCGGCGGCGAGAACAGGAACCCCTGTCCAAAACGAACATCGTAGTCGAGCAAATCGACAACCGTCGTCTCCGTTTCAATCCGCTCGGCGATCAGGTCGATGCCCGAACGCGCCATCAGGTCCGAGAGGTCCTCGGGATCGATGTCGCTTTGATTGGAGCCGGTCTTGTTGAGCAGGAGCCTGGCCGGAACCTTGAGGAAACGGAACGAGCGGTTGGCGAGTTCATTCGGCTCCATGTGCAGATCGGTCACATGATCCATGGAAAAGCGGAAGCCGCGTTCAGAAAGCGCTGCCAGACTCTCGTGCTCGATGGGACCGAAGTTGCGATAGGCCTCCTGCGTGAATTCGAACATCAGTGAAGGCGCAAGCGCCCGATTTGCATCCATGAAATCGAGGAACTGACGGAACATCAGCGCGTCCGTGAGCGATGCGGCACTGATGTTGCAGAAAAGGCCGACATCGCGGCTCTTCAGAAGCAAACGGCGAGTGACCTGTACGCAACGGAAAATTGCCAGATTGTCGATCTTCGGCATCAGTCCGACGCTCTCAGCGATGTCGATGAAATCGCCGGCGGGAATGATGTCGCCATCTTCGGTACGCAACCGTGACACTGCCTCGTAGTAGCGAACCTTGCGCTGCGGCAGGGTGACGATCGGTTGCAGATAAAGGTCGATGCGGCTCGCATCGACAGCCTTCGAAATCACGTCTGCAATGCTGTCGCGCGGGAGCCCGCGAAACCGCTCGGCGCCGGGAAGTGCGGCGCTTTCGCTGGCGGTGAGCGAGCCTTCGGCGAGCGCAGGCTCGGACTTCGCGGCGGTGACCATAGGCCGGACCGCCAAGGCTCCCTGCTTCTGCAACGTCGCTGCATGTGAGGCAACGGTCTCGGCAACCTGCTTTACCAATGCGCCGAGCTCGCCGATTTCCGTCGCCAAAGGATCGTTCGCAGCGCGCGCCCGTTGAGTCGGTGATGCGATCTTGGCTTCCGCCGCGTTGAGACGGCGGGAAATTTCCGCGACCTGGCGGGCGAGATCGGCCGTACCGCGCGACAGATCGGCGATCTGGTCGCCAAGGTCGTGACGGTCACGCAAACGATTGCTGACAGAATTGAACAGCGCCATTCCGGTCAGTGCCGCCAGCGCCACAATGGCGGACGTGCTGGCATCGACGCCGAAGCCGAGATAGAGCGCCGCCCCCGCCGAGGCAGCGATAAGCACCACACAGGCGGCGATGAAAATAGCACTGATACGTCGCATGCGGGTTTATCCTGGGCCGACCGGCTGGGCCAATGCAATGCCACCAAGGGCGAGTGATTCGTTTAGCCGGACAGCAATGTTCACGAGGGAGCAGCTTCGTGCAACTCGAAGTCTGTTATGGTAGCCCAAAACTACCGCCTTATTTGCAGGAAGTTGAACCTATTGTGGACCGCTAAGTCGACGTTGGCGTCCCACCGTCATTCCGTGCTGGCCCGGATCCTCGAAGCCCCGGAGCGGGCGTTGGCCGCCATTTTGTGCCTTCACGCCCTGGTGTGGACGGCTCTGCCGACCCTGCTCTATGCGAATTTGCCGCTCGATCTGATCGAAGCACTGACCTACGGACGGGAATGGCAACTCGGCTATGACAAGCTGCCGCCGTTGCCCTGGTGGCTCGTCGAAATCGTCGATCGCCTGATCGGTCACGATTTTGCTTATTACCTGCTGGCGCAAACGGCGGTCGTAGCTGCGCTTTGGCTGATCTGGGTGACGGCACGACCGCTGGTCGGCCCGCTCGGAGCGCTGGTGGCGGTGCTGATCGTCGATGGTCTGCACTATCTCAACTACACATCGCCCAAGTTCAACCACGACGTGGTTCAATTGCCGTTCTGGGCGCTGGCCGGATTTGCCTTCCATCGCGCTTTGCGCGGCGGTTGGATTGGGCACTGGCTGTTGCTTGGTCTCGCAATCGGAATGTCGCTGTGGTCGAAATACTTCGTGGTGGTGCTCGCCGCACCCCTCGCATTGTTCATTCTCTACGACCGCTTGGCACGCAGAGTCCTGACCACGCCTGGGCCCTACATCGCGGTCGCGGTCGCGCTCGTAACGATGGCGCCGCACATCGTCTGGCTGGTGCAGAATGATTTTCTACCGTTCACCTATGCCGAACACCGTGCCCTGCCCTCGCGCGGACTCATCGATCACATCTGGCATCCGTTGCAATCCGGGATTGATCAAGCGTTCTTTTTAATTCCGTCTGCGCTGATTGCGCTGCCGCTGTTTTTTCCGCGCCGACGCCCCAACGAGCTCGCGCTCGGCGCCGATGCTTTCGACCGCCGCATTGTCGACTGGCTCGCATTTGGGCCATTCGCGACGGTCATCGCCATGTCAGCGATCAGCGGCCGCGGCACGGTTGCGATGTGGGGCTACCCGCTCTGGCTCTTCCTCGGGTTATGGATCGTGATGTTCGCGCGGCGCACGCTTGATGAAGCCCGCCTTGCACGCGTGCTTCTGATCTGGGCTCTGGTGTTCGGGGGATTGGCACTCGCATTTGTCGCCAACTACGGCGTCTTGCCGAACTACGATCATCGCTACCGGGCGGTGTTTTTCCCCGGAAACGATTTGGGGCGCGAACTGTCGCAACGGTACCGTGCGGCGACGGGGCAGCCGATCAGTTACGTGATCGGCAGCATGTGGGATGGCGGCAACGTCGCTCACTACGCACCTGAACAGCCACGCGTGCTGATCGACGGTAAGCCAGCCCGTGCCCCGTGGATCGATCTTGCCGACCTTAGAAACAAAGGCGCGGTTGTTGTGTGGACGGCAGGCGACCTGAGCGCTGTGCCACCGGGCCTGCGGTCAATTGCTGCAGATGCCGCGGTGCAGCCCCCATTCTTGCTGCATTACCTGCGCGGAGATTCGAACGTCAATGTCGGCTGGGCGATCCTCTACCCGAGGCCGTCATTCGCTCTCGGCGAGCCTACGCCACCGCCTTGATGATACGCGCGAGCTTGTCGAAGATTTCGTCTATCTGGATTTCGCTCACGATCAGCGGCGGACTGAGTGCCAGTGTATCGCCAACGGCGCGGAACATGAAATCATGTTCAAAGAAGGCTGCTTCGAGCGCTTCCATGCCGCGTCTGCCGACCGCATCGGGCTTGCTAGCGAGATCAATGCCGACGGTCAACCCTACCGTCCGGATATCGAGGACATTCGGCAAACCTTTGAGACGCATGGCCGCCTCGGACCACACGCCTTCGAGTTTGCGCGAGCGCTCGAACAGACGCTCTTCCCGATAAAGGTCCAGCGTCGCAAGCCCGGCGGCGCAAGCCAAAGGATGCGCCGAATATGTGTAGCCATGGAACAGCTCGATAACGTACTCCGGCCCCTTCATGAAAGCATCGTAGACGCCCTTGCGTACGATCACGCCGCCCATCGGCACTGCGCCCGAAGTGACACCTTTGGCGAAAGTGATCATGTCGGGGACGACGCCATAACGTTCGGCTGCGAATGGATACCCAAGCCGGCCATAGCCGGTGATGACCTCGTCGAAGATCAGCAGAATTCTGTGCTTGTCGCAGATCGCACGCAGCCGCTCGAGGTATCCCTTCGGCGGCGGCAATACGCCCGTGGATGCAGCGACCGGCTCGACAATCACGGCAGCAATGGTTGATGCGTCATGCAATCCGACAAGACGATCGAGATCGTCGGCAAGATGCGCGCCCCATTCCGGCTCACCGATACTGAAGGCCTGCTTCTCACGATTGTAAGTCGTTATCAGATGGTCGACGCCGGCGAACAGCGCACCGAATTGCTTGCGATTGTTGACGATGCCGCCAACCGCAATGCCACCGAAGCCCACGCCGTGATACCCGCGCTCGCGACCGATCAGACGCACGCGCGAGGCGTTGCCGCGAACGTTGTGATAGGCGAGCGCAATCTTGAGCGCGGTGTCGACTGCCTCGGAACCGGAGTTGCAGAAAAATACGTGATCAAGATCTGCCGGGGCGAGCGCGGCAACCCGGCTCGCGAGTTCGAAGGCCTTGGGATGGCTGAACTGGAACGCCGGCGCGTAGTCCAGTGTGGCCGCCTCGCGCTGGATGGCTTCGACGATCGGCTCGCGATTATGGCCGGCATTCGTGCACCAGAGACCAGCGGCGCCGTCGAGCAGCCGGCGTCCGTCGCTGGCGATGTAATGCATGTCCTTGGCGCCAACGATCATCTTTGGCCGCTTCTTGAAGGCGCGGTTGGCGGTGAACGGCATCCAATAGGGTTCGAGATCGTTGGGAATGGCGATTTTTGCTTGTGCCTGGGCTGTTGCCATGACTGCTACCCTTTGGGCTGTCGCGCCGGGGCCTTGTGCTGCGCCTTCGCAACATAAAGAGGTGGATGGCAGGGACAAGCCCGCCGGCAGTAGTTTCCAACGTTGCCGTAATACCGCCGTCTGATATGTAGACCGCAAATGGCCGATAAGCTCAGCAAGCCCCAAAAGCTCAAAGCGCGCCTGCCGCGCGGCCTGGCCGATCGCGGACCGGCGGAGATCGCCGCTACCCGTCAAATGGTGGAGGCAATTCGCGTTGTGTTCGAGCGATACGGCTTTGAGCCGGTGGAGACGCCGGCGATCGAATATACCGACGCCCTCGGCAAGTTCCTGCCCGATCAGGATCGACCCAACGAAGGCGTGTTCTCGTTTCAGGACGACGACGAGCAGTGGCTCTCGTTGCGGTATGACCTCACGGCGCCGCTGGCGCGCTACGTGGCCGAGAATTTCCAGAACCTGCCATTGCCATACCGCTCATACCGTCTCGGCTGGGTGTTCCGCAACGAAAAGCCGGGTCCGGGACGATTCCGGCAGTTCATGCAGTTCGATGCGGATACTGTCGGCGCCGCGTCGATGGCAGCCGACGCCGAGATGTGCATGCTCGCCTCTGACACGATGGAAGCGCTCGGGATTCCGCGCGGCAGCTACGTCGTGAAGGTGAACAACCGCAAGGTTCTCGATGGCGCTATGGATCGCGTTCACATTCCGGCGGAAAAAAGACTCACGACGATGCGCGCCATCGACAAGCTCGATCGGCTCGGGATCGAAGGCGTCAAAATGCTGCTTGCCAAGGGACGCAAGGACGAAAGCGGCGACTTTACAAAAGGCGCGGAGCTTTCGGACTCGCAGATCGCAGGCATCGTCACGGCAATCACCGGAGTGTCTGGCGAAACCGGCAGCACAGGAGCCCCAGGTGAAGAAGAACTTTCGGAGATTGCCAAGCTGGTACGCGCGACCGGATACGACGATCGGGTTCGCATCGACAAAACGGTTGTTCGCGGTCTCGAGTACTACACCGGCCCTGTCTACGAGGTTGAACTGACCTTCGAGATCAAGGACGAGAAAGGCAGGCCGGTACGTTTCGGCTCCGTCGCCGGCGGTGGGCGTTACGACGGGCTCGTGTCACGCTTCCGGGGCGAGCCGGTCCCTGCGACCGGGTTTTCCATCGGCGTCTCGCGCCTGCAGGCCGCGCTCACCCATCTCGGCAAGATCAGCGAAAAGCCCGCGCCCGGCCCGGCAGTTGTCACCATATTCGACAGGGATCGCGTCGCCGATTATCAGCGAATGGTGTCGGCGCTGCGCGCAGCAAAGATTCGTGCGGAGCTTTATCTCGGCAATCCGAAAAATAACCTCGGAACTCAACTTAAGTACGCCGACAAGCGTGGTGCACCTTGCGCCGTTATCCAGGGCGGCGACGAAAAGGCGCGCGGCGAAGTTCAGATCAAGGATCTCATTCTGGGCGCGACCTTGGCCGATACCAAGGACCGCGAGGATTATTTGAAGAAGCAGGCTAAAGCGCAATTTGTGGTCAAGGAAGCGGCATTGGTCGAGGCCGTGCGCGCGCTCCTGGCGCGGCACAAGTTGATTTAAGCGCATAAATTGGCGCGTCCCTTGCCTCCGGATGGATGGCTTTAAGGACAGTGAAACAATGCGAATCCTGACCGTACGCCACGCGACGACCTATCGTTACGCGCGACCAGTGACCTTTGGACAACATCGGCTAATGTTGCGCCCGCGCGACTCCCATGACCTGCGATTGGTGGCTGCGGAACTCACTCTGTCGCCGCCCGGAAATCTTCGCTGGATGCACGACGTATTCGGCAACTCTGTCGCCCTCGTTGATTTCAACGCCAGTGCCAGCATGCTCAGCATCACGAGTACGCTCAGAATCGAACGGTACGGACTCGAGGGCCTGCAATTCCCCATCGCGCCGGAAGCTGAATTCTATCCCTTCATTTATTCGAGCAGTGACCGCGTCGATCTGGGCCGGCTGCTTGAGCAGCACTATCCCGACCCGAACGGCGTTCTGGCGCGCTGGGCGGACGGTTTCGTCACGTCGCGACCGATGCGGACGCTCGAACTCCTCACAAACATGAACGCGGCACTGAAGCCGGACATTATTTACGCCGAACGTCACGAACCGGGAACGCAATCGCCCGCGCAGACATTGGAAACGAAGACGGGCGCGTGCCGCGATTTCGCGATGGTGTTCATCGAAGCCGCGCGCTATCTCGGATTCGGCGCGCGCTTCGTCAGCGGCTATCTGTACGATCCTGCGCTCGATCGCGGTGATGCCACGCAAGCCGTTGCGGCAACCCACGCGTGGGCAGAAGTCTATCTGCCGGGTGCCGGCTGGATCGAGTACGATCCGACGGACGTGCTCATCGCCGGAGAGAATCTGATCCGCGTCGCGGTGACGCGCGACCCGTCCCAGGCAATTCCGATTTCGGGAAGCTATATTGGCAGCACGGCAGATTTTCTCGACATGTCGGTCGAGGTCGCGGTCACCGCACAGAATTAGTCGGAATGGTAAAAGGTCTCACACCCGCGCGGGACTGGGCTCATTGGACCCCCGTCCCAACCGGTGGATCCCGGTTGTCTTGAATTTCCTTACCCGCTTACGGTAAGGCAGCAACCGGGGTCGCCCGAACGGCGGGTTCCGCGCGACCCGGAAAATTCGTTAACGACGACAATCATTTGACGACTGCACCCGTTAAGGCCTGCGCACAAACGTCGTCGAATCCTTAAGACCAGCGTGCTAAAGGCCGGCCCGCGAATGCCGGACGAAAAAGCTGGACTGAGACACCATGGACGCGAGCGTAACGACAGTGAAACAGGGACCCGATGCGCGGGCGGAGACGCTGCTCTCCTCCTACGAGCGTGCCGGCTATGTCCGTGTTGCGCCCGCCATGCTGCAGCCGGCAGAACCGTTTCTCGACCTGTCCGGCGAGGACATTCGCCGGCGCATGTATCTCACGACGGCGCCGGACGGCGGCGAATTCTGTCTGCGTCCTGACCTGACCATTCCCGTGTCACGGGACTATCTCGCCTCTCGCGCTGCGGGGAACCCGACGGGCTTCTGCTATCTCGGCCCTGTCTTTCGTCATCGCGCCAACGGGCCCGCGGAATTTCTGCAAGCCGGCATCGAATCGTTCGGGCGCTCCGACAAGGCGGCTGCCGACGCCGAAATGCTTTCGCTCGGCCTCGAGGCGACCGCGCACTATGGCGTCGCTTCGCCCGACATCCAGATTGGCGACGTCGCGCTGTTCGCGGGTCTCGTTGCCGGACTCGATCTTCCGCCCGCGTGGAAGCGGCGGCTTATCAAGGACTTCAACCGCAAGTCCAACCTGGCGCAGGACCTCGATCGGCTTGTGCTCGGTGGAAACAATGCACGTCCCGAGTACCAGGGCGTGCTGGCCGCGCTCGCCGGCTCCGATCCGAAAGGCGCGCGCGCGTTGATAACCGACCTGTTGTCGATCGCCGGCATCAATGCCGTTGGCGGCCGCTCGGTCGGAGAAATTGCCGGACGCTTTCTCGAACAATCTGCGCTCGGTGCGAGCACCAGGCTGCCACGCGATGTGCGAGACCTGATCGAGCGCTTTCTCGCGATTCAGGACAATCCCGACGGGGCCGCGGCCACGCTGCGCGCGTTGACGAAGGATGCCAATATGATGCCGGTCCTTGCACCTGCGCTCGATCAGTTCGAGCGCCGGACCGGATTTCTGGAAGCGCGCGGCATCGACGTCAAACGTGTACGCTTCTCGACAGCGTTCGGCCGCGGATTCGACTACTACACCGGTCTAGTCTTTGAACTCACCGATCCCGAGCGCACCGGCGACCCGCTTGTTGCGGGTGGCCGCTACGATGATCTGCTCACACGGCTTGGTGCTTCCGATCCCATCCCTGCCGTCGGCTTCGCGGTCTGGATCGAAAGACTGGCGATCTACGGGGGTGTGTCGTGAACCGCCCGTTGATCGTCGCCGTTCCGGCCAAGGGCCGCCTGCAGGAGAATGCAGAGGCCTTCTTCATGCGGGCGGGACTGCCTCTCATCAAGCCGCGTGGGACGCGCGATTACCGCGGTGCTGTCACTGGGCTCGATGATGTCGAGGTCGCCTACCTGTCGGCTTCGGAAATCACTACGCAGCTCGCGGCGGGCGCTGTCCATCTTGGGGTCACCGGCGAAGATCTCGTTCGTGAGATGATTCCGGACGCAGACAAGCGCGTCGTGCTCATCGAAGGACTCGGCTTCGGCTTTGCCAACGTCGTTGTAGCCGTGCCGCAGGCCTGGATCGATGTGCGCACCATGGCGGATGTGGACGACGTTGCCACTGCCTTTCACCATCACCATGACCGCAAGATGCGTGTCGCGACCAAGTACATCAATCTCACGCGCGACTTCTTCTCATCGCACGGTGTCATCGACTATCGCATTGTGGAGAGCTCGGGTGCGACCGAAGGGGCGCCTGCGGCCGGCACCGCCGAGATGATCGTCGACATTACGACAAGCGGGACAACGCTTGCCGCGAACGGCCTGAAAGTCGTGGAAGACGGCACCATCCTGCGTTCACAGGCCAACCTGGTAGCGGCGCGAAACGCCGCCTGGGGTAAGGGCGAACGGGATCTTGCTCGCGTGATCCTTGATAGGGTCGCGGCACAGGCGCGCGCGCGGGCATTCCGTGAGGTACGCGCACGATTTGCGGCCGGCACCGACATGCTGGTCGAAAACGCCAGGCGGAAATTTGCCATCGAAGCGCCTTTCGGCGGGCCATCTTCGTCGGGCATGTTGATCCTGCACTGCCCGCCGGATCAGGTTTATGCGCTGACAAATTATTTGCGCGAAAACGGCGCAGAAGCTGTTGCTGTGGCCGATCTCAACTACGTATTTTCGCGCGATAACCCCCTTTACGCGAAACTCGAATCCGGACTTTAGAGCGACGCGAAATCGATTGGTTTATGCCGATCGAGCGTGCGCTTCGCGGGCGGCAACGGATATTTCAGGCCGCTGGCGCAGTTGAAAAGCATCACTTGATCGGTGCGTTTCACGCGCCCGTCAGCAAGGCTCTGCCTATATGCAGCATAAGTTGCCGCCCCTTCCGGGCAAAGAAGAAAGCCTTCCTCCCGTGCCATCTCGTCGAGCGCAGCACTGATCGCTGCGTCCGGCACGGCGATTGCGAAACCTCCGCTTTCCCTCACGGCGCGCAATATCAGAAAATCGCCGATAGCCTGCGGAACGCGAATTCCGGACGCAATCGTGTGGGCGTTCTCCCAACGCGGCGCGTGTTCGACGCCAGCTTCGAATGCCCTCACTATCGGCGCGCACCCGGCTGCCTGGACGGCGATCATGCGAGGGCGTTTCTTCCCGATGAAACCGATCGCCTCCAGTTCGGCGAACGCCTTCCACATGCCGATCAATCCGGTGCCACCACCGGTCGGATAGAAAATCGCATCCGGCACCTGCCAGCCGAGCTGTTCGGCAAGTTCGAGGCCCATGGTTTTCTTGCCTTCGATACGGTACGGCTCCTTCAGGGTCGACGTATCGAACCAGCCGACTTTCGCTTTCCCTTCGCCGACGATCTTGCCGCAGTCATCGATCAGACCGTTGACGCGATAAACGGTCGCGCCCTGCAGCGCGATCTCGCTCACATTCACTTCCGGCGTATCCTCAGGGCAGAAGATCGTCGTCTTGATGCCTGCGCGCGACGCGTAGGCGGCGAGTGCCGCACCCGCATTGCCGTTTGTCGGCATGGCCATATGTTTTATGCCGAGCGCCTTGGCCATTGAGACCGCCATCACCAGACCTCGCGCCTTGAATGACGCAGTCGGCAGGCGCCCTTCGTCCTTGACCAGGATTTCGCTGCCGCCGAGTTTTTTCGAAAGACGCGGCATCGCGACAATCGGCGTCATCGTTTCACCCAGGCTCACGATGTCTTCTGTTTTGCGAACGGGCAGCAATTCGCGGTAACGCCAAAGGTCGGGCGCCCGCTTTGCGAGCGTCTCTTTGCCTAGCGCCTTGCGAACGCCTTCGAGATTGTAGCGCACGAGCAACGGCTTGCCGGCGCGCGACAGGTTGTGCACCTGGTCGGCCTCGTGGCGTTCGCCGGTCATCGCGCATTCAAGATGGGTGACGAAACTAGGAAGCTCGGCTGTCAGGTTGTCATTGTGCTTCATGCAGGGACTCGTCTGTGTCGTGCTTTATCGCCCGGCGTTTTGATGCGGTGGACGTTCGCGGAACACGACAAAATGCGAAAGTGAGAAATTCACTACAAAGCTGACCAGGATCGATGCAAGCTTCGCCATCAGGACCGGAATGAAATAGGACAGCGCGAGCAAGGTTGCCGTGCTCGTGACCATCCCGGCAACCCCCGAAGCGGCGAAGCTCGCGTAGTCGCGCCATCGCAGAATGCGGCCGGATTCCGGACCGAACGTGATGAAGGAATTCATTGCGTAGGAGAACGTCACGGCGATAAGCCAAGCCATCACATTGGCAAGTACCAGGGGCCAGCGCAGGAAAGTGGCGGCTGCCCAGAAGACGCTGAAATCCATCGCAGTATTGAGAACCCCGATCAGCGCGAAACTGGCTGCCTTGAGCGCGATGGCCCGCTCATGCCATGCCACCGCAAGACGATCGAGGATGTTTTGGAACGGCGCCGGGATCATCGTCCGCTTTCGATTAGCACGGCAAATCATGTCCCGGTAGGCCGAGACGCGACAGGGGCATTCCGGTGCGGTATAGATCGCCAATAAAGGCGACAGGTTCACCAAGGATGGCCGCTAAATCGACCAAATCTGGCTCGCGCACGCGCGCATCTTCGTTGACGCCGACGTTGACGATCGTCGTACCGTTATTCAACGAGGCCAAGGGGCTGCCGGCGCTGCATGAACGCATCGCCGAGGTCGCGCGCTATCAGCAAACCAGACGCGGGCTCAATGTTGAAGTCGTCTATGTCGACGACGGGAGCAGCGACGACACCGGCGGCGTCGCCAGATCCCTGCCCGCGATCCCGCTTGACATCCAGGTTGTTACGCTGTCGCGAAATTTCGGCAAGGAAGCCGCGCTCCTTGCGGGCCTCGATCACGCCCCGGCCGGCGCGGTGTTGTTCATGGATGGCGACGGACAACATCCACCCGATCTGATCGACACATTGGTGACCCGCTGGCTCGATGACGGCTACGATGTTGTCTACACAGCAAAGGCTCATCGCGAGAATGAGTCTTGGCTGCGACGGGCTGGCGTTCACTCGTTTTATGCCCTGCTAAACTGGGGAGCTCGTCACAAAATTCCTGAAGACGCCGGCGACTTCCGGCTCTTGTCGCCTCGCGCCGCAGACGCGCTTCGGCAGATGCCGGAACGCAATCGGTTCTTCAAGGGACTTTCAAGCTGGATCGGGTTTCGTCAGGCGCGAGTCGATTATGAGCCGGCGGTGCGCGCGCATGGCAACACCACCTGGAATGTGTGGACGCTGATCGGCTTGTCGATCGAGGGGCTCACGTCGTTCTCCGTGGCCCCACTGCGCGTCGCCAGCCTGCTCGGCCTCGCGCTCGCGGCGACGGCGCTTTTCTTCGGTAGCTGGATTGTGTTGGAAACGCTGCTCTACGGCAAAGACGTCCCCGGTTATCCGTCACTGGTGGTCAGCGTTATGGTCATCGGCGGCGTGCAACTTATCCTCATTGGCGTACTCGGCGAGTATATCGGCAAGCTCTTGTCCGAGATCAAAGGTCGGCCGGTGTATTTCGTCGCCGACCACACCGTGAAGCGTGCGAGTGAATCGGACAAAGCACGACCGATCGCCTCCCGCGCAGCCGAGTAAGATAAAGCGTCATGCGCTCCGGGCCTCGCCACATCTGGTTGTGCGCAGATGATTATGGAATTTCGCCAGGCGTGAACGCGGGTATCCGCGAACTGATCGCGCGTGGACGGATCAATGCCACCTCGATCATGGTGGCGTCGCCCTACTTCAACAGCGATGAAGCAGCTGCGCTTGATACCCTCAATTCAGGTGAAAAGCGTGCGGCCCTCGGCTTGCACGTGACACTGACCTCGCCTTTCAGCGCAATGAGCGCGGATTTTTCGCCCTTGCGCAAAGGGCACTTTCTGTCACTCAACGACGTCCTGCGAGGGGTAGTTGCACGTCGCCTCCAGTCGGAACTGCTCATTACTGAAATCGCGACCCAACTCCGCGCCTTTATCGATGTGTTCGGTCGACCTCCGGATTTCGTCGACGGTCACCAACACGTTCATCTGTTTCCCCAGATACGCGACGCTTTTCTAAGGGTCGTCGCGCAAGGGGCTCCCGAAGCCTGGGTGCGACAATGCGCCCGCGCGAAGGCGGGCCGACGTCTACAGGACCGGAAGGCGCTGACCCTGGACATTCTTAGTTTCGGGTTCCGCCGGAAAGCCAAAAGACTGGGCATTAAATTCAATCCGGGCTTTGCCGGAACTTACAGCTTCAATTCCCGGGTGAATTACCCAAAGATTTTTCCACGGTTTCTGACGGGCTTACCCGACGATGGTCTCGTCATGTGTCATCCGGGTTTCGTCGACGATGCGCTAAAAAGCCTCGATTCGTTGACGACTCTGCGCCAGGACGAATTTTCCTTCTTCAATTCCGACGCCTTTCCGCGGATCTTGGCTGAACACGGTGTCGTCCTTGCCCACCCTACTGGTGAAAGTTACGGCACTGCCTAGATAACACCGCCGATAGCTACGGGAGAACGCCATGACCCCACAGGAACGCCAGCTGGTTGACGAGCTGTTCGACCGGCTCGCCCAGCTTGAAAACGCGCCACGCGACACCGACGCCGAGCGTGCAATCTCTAGCGGATTGGCGCGCGCGCCGCACGCCATCTACCCGCTCGTGCAGACGGCGCTGGTACAGGATGAGGCGCTCAGACGCGCAGATGCACGTATCCGCGAACTCACCGGCGAAGAGCCCGCCGCGACCGCGACTGGTGGTTTTCTCGACAGCATGCGTCAGGTCCTGACGGGACGCGCGGGCGGGACATCCGTCCCGAGTGTCCGCCCTGGCACGTCGGCCGGTCCCGATCCGCGCTGGAATACTGGCGGCACTCTTGCTCAGTCTGCACCTGCCCAGCCTGCATCATCATCAGGCGGTTCTTTCCTTGGCACCGCAGCGGCATCGGCCGCGGGCGTGATCGGCGGCGCGTTGCTTCTCAACTCCATCAGCTCAATGTTCGGTAACCACGGATCACGTGCATTCGCGGCTGACCGCTCGCCATCGGGCTCGCCTTGGGACAACAGCAGTGCAGCCGGAAGCGACCTTGCTCGCGATGCGGGTCTGAACGACATCGGAGGTGACACGCGCGGCGATGCACGCTCTGCCTCGCTGTTCGATGACGATAGTGCTTCGGAGTCGGTCGATCTCGACGACGACCCTGATTCAGGCGCCGATTTCGGCAGCGATTTCGGCGGCGACAGCGCCTGATCGGCTACATCACCACGACTTTGGTGCCGACCTTCACGCGCTCATAAAGGTCGATGACGTCCGCATTGCGCATGCGGATGCATCCTGACGATACGTTCTTGCCGATTGTCCAAGGCTCATTCGAACCGTGGATGCGATAGATGCTCGAGCCGAGATAAAGCGCGCGCGCCCCGAGCGGATTTTGCGGACCGCCGGCGACAAAGTGCGGGAGGTATGGCTGGCGCTTGAGCATTTCCCCGGGCGGAATCCAGTCCGGCCATTCTTTCTTTGCCGAAACCACATGCCGTCCTGCCCATGAAAATCCCGGCCTGGCGACACCGATGCCGTAACGAAGAGCCCTGCCCCCGGGCCCGACCAGATACAGAAAATGGTTGGCTGTATCGACGACCACGGTGCCGGGCGCTTCCGTTCCGTTATAGGCAACTTCCTGGCGTAGGAAGCGCGGGTCGATCGGCTCATCCGAGCGCTGTGGTTCCAACTCCTGATCGTCCGAAGGCGCGTTGGCATAGGCCACTCGCCCGTCCTGCTCGCCGCGGGAATAGTCCTGCTGTGGCGGGCCGCCAAACCATTGGCGCGACCCGCGTTGAGCCTGACGAGCGGGTTCGCCAAACAGGAATTCGATGAACCCGGTCACGGGATTGGGCGGCAGTTCGGGCTGCGCGGCGGCCAGGACGGTTGTTCGTGTTTCCGGTACAGGATCGGATGTCGCGAACATTGACTGTGCCGCCGCGCCCGACAACGAAATCGTAACCACGCCAACAACGACCGAACGCAACATGAAGGCACCCTCGTGGATTAATTCGTGCTTCACAATAAAAAGCGGAAACGGACACCGATTGGTTAATCGGTGTAAACCACGATGCAGTAAGGTGAACGGGCGGTTTACGCGCGCCCAACCGATTCAGACATCGAAGTCCACACCCTCGACGGAACACATCAGTGGTCCGCGACTCGACGGAGCGTCGGGCCATGCGAGTCAGCTCGATATCGATGCAATGTTCGCCTAGCCCGAGCGGCGGATCGCGATAAAACAGACCAGCGCAATCGAGGCAAACCCAGCAGCAAGGGCCAGCGCAGCCGGATCGGACACCCGTTCGACCACAAACGCCATCACCAGAGGCGCGGCCGACTGCATCAGCAGAACGGGCGCTGCAAGGCGGCCCATCAGCCGCCCATAGCCGGATGCGCCAAACAGCGCCAACGGGACGGCGCCGCGGGTAATCGTCACGAGACCGTTGGCACCGCCGAACATGAGCGCGAATGCTACCGCCGTACCCGTCGAGACGCCCAAAAACGCAAGCATGACGAAAGCACACAGCAGCGTACTGAGAGCAAAACGCACGACCCACAGCGGATGCAGATCGCGCCCGAATGTAAATTCGATCAGTCGCGCGCCAACTTGCGCAGGCCCAAACAAGGCACCAATCCAGACGACGGTCCCTGCATCGATGCCTGACCGTGCAAATATCGCGAGTAAGTGCGCCGAAAGTCCGGAAGGAACAAAAGCGTATGACGCGAACGCGGCGGCGACCAACAGGAACGGCAGACCGTGTGGCGGCAGTATCTTTGCTGGCTCTCCACTGTCTTTTTTGGCCGGCGAATCTGATTCGAAGCGACTGCGCGGCAAACCAAGGGCGTGAAGAGGCGCGGCGATGCAGGCCATGAGTGCCGCGTAGACAAGATAAGTACCGTTCCAGTCGACGCGTTCGATCAGGAGATAGGTCACCGGCCAGCTCACGGTTGATGCAAAACCACCCGCGAGAGTCAGTGCCGTGATCGGCCGGCGAGCGCCGGCGCCGAATATGCGGCCAAGGGTTGCAAAGGCGGAATCGTAGAGGTTTGCGGCCATGGCGACACCGAGCACCATCCAGACCGCGTAGTAGGCAACCGGATTACTGGCGCGCGCGACCAAGAAAAGACCGAGCGCTGCCATCAACGAGCCGATGGTCATGACAACATGACCGCCGAAGCGATCGATCGAATGACCGACGTAAGGCGCGACGAGCCCGGCGATCAGAAGCCCCACTGAAAATCCGCCCATGGCGAACGAGATGGACCATCCGCGATCGGCCGCAATCAGCGGAACGATCAAAACCGGCGTGTAGAAGATCGTGCCCCAGGACAGAATCTGCGTGACGCCGAGCACCGGCACAGCGCGCCAAGGACCGTCGATAAAGTCACGCGCAGAAATCATGGCGCAGCCGTTGCAGACGACTTAGCTGATACGTTTAGCACGTGAGCACAGTCGTGCTCACAGCTGCTGTGGATGGGGTGCAACTATTGCGGCTTTGGCGCCGTTTTTGGCTTGGGTTTCGCGGCGGTTCGCGATGCGCCTTCGGTGCCGCAACGGACATAGACCATCGTGCCGTAACGACCCTGCACTTCCGAATCCATCCAGCGAAGAATCATTATGCGGCCGTCGAAAAGAACGACTTCGCGGTCCTGCGATCCGCCAACTTCACTGTCGGCCGGTCCGATATAGGTCTTGCCGCCGGGACCGCCCCTCAGACGCAGCTCTGTCGGCGTCGCCTGATCCGCCAAGTGCATCATGACGCCGCCGCTGGGCCCAAGCGTGATGACGTAAGGCTGGTTGCACTGACCTCTCGCCGCTGCCTCCGTGCGCGCGCGGTCTTCCTCCTTGTGATAGGCGGCAAGTCCCCAGCGACCGACAATGTCCTGCGGCGGAAAAGCCGGCGGCAGGGCCGGACCCATTGCCGGCGCAGCCGGCTGATCGAGTTGAGGTCCGCCTGTCGAGCAGCCGGCCAGTCCCAGCGCAAACAGTCCGAGGGCCATCGCGGTCGACAGTGCTTGGCGATTTGAGGGGATCATTCCGGCTCCTTGCAGACAGGCGCGAAAGACTTTGGAGGGCAAAGACGGACAGCGCAAGGAGGGCTTTGGGTCGGCTGTGATTGTCAGATCTAGCTATCCCCTAGCTTGACTCCCCGGCCCGGAATCAATATTTCCCGGGCAGCGTTTGGCACTCTTTTCTATAGAGTGCTAAGTCACTGAATAATCGACACTTTAGGTTACACCAGACGCGCGCCAGCGCCACGAGGGAGCCCATGGCCAAGACCAAGTTTCGCCCATTGCATGACCGAGTTGTCGTGCGCCGCATCGACGCCGAAGAGAAGACCAAAGGCGGCATCATCATTCCCGACACCGCCAAAGAGAAGCCGCAGGAAGGCGAAGTCATCGCTGTCGGCCCGGGAGGCCGTGACGAAAGCGGCAAGCTCATCCCGATCGACGTGAAGCCGGGCAATCGCGTGCTTTTCGGCAAGTGGTCGGGCACCGAGGTCAAGCTCGACGGCGAGGAACTCTTGATCATGAAGGAGTCCGACATCATGGGCGTGATCGCCTAAGTCGCATCGAACCCAACGGAGTAATTTGAAATGGCTGCCAAAGACGTAAAATTTTCAGGTGAGGCGCGCGAGCGCATGTTGCGTGGCGTGGACATCCTCGCCAATGCCGTGAAAGTCACCCTGGGCCCGAAGGGCCGCAATGTGGTGCTCGACAAGAGCTTCGGTGCTCCGCGCATCACCAAGGATGGCGTCACTGTCGCGAAGGAAATCGAGCTCGAGGACAAGTTCGAGAACATGGGCGCCCAGATGGTGCGTGAGGTCGCTCAGAAGACGAACGATGTCGCCGGCGATGGCACCACCACCGCGACAGTGCTCGCTCAGGCCATCGTTAGGGAAGGCGCCAAATCGGTTGCTGCCGGAATGAACCCGATGGATCTCAAGCGCGGGATCGACATTGCGGTCAACGCGGTGGTTAAGGACATCGAAAAGCGCGCCAAGAAAGTCGGTTCTTCGGCTGAGGTCGCCCAGGTCGGCACCATCTCTTCCAACGGTGACGTCAATATCGGCCAGATGATCGCAAAAGCGATGCAGAAGGTCGGCAATGAGGGCGTCATCACCGTCGAGGAAGCCAAAGCTCTCGATACCGAAGTCGAGATCGTCGAAGGCATGCAGTTCGATCGCGGCTACATCTCTCCCTATTTCATCACGAATGCGGAGAAGATGCTGGCGGAGCTCGAAGACGCCTACATCCTGCTGCACGAAAAGAAGCTCTCCGGCCTGCAGTCGATGCTGCCCGTGCTGGAAGCTATCGTGCAGTCGGGCAAGCCTCTCGTGATCATTGCCGAGGACGTCGAAGGTGAGGCGATTGCCACGCTGGTCGTGAACAAGCTGCGCGGCGGTCTCAAGGTCGCGGCTGTCAAAGCGCCCGGCTTCGGTGATCGGCGCAAGGCCATGCTGGAAGACATCGCCATCCTGACCGGTGGTCAGCTGATCTCCGAAGATCTCGGGATCAAGCTCGAGAACGTCACCACCGCGATGCTTGGCCGAGCCAAGAAGGTGATCATCGAGAAGGAAAAGACCACGATCGTGAACGGTGTGGGCAAAAAGGTCGACATCGAGGCCCGCGTGCAGCAGATCAAGGCGCAGATCGAGGAAACAACCTCGGACTACGACAAGGAAAAGCTGCAGGAGCGGCTGGCGAAGCTCGCCGGCGGTGTTGCGGTGATCCGTGTCGGTGGTGCGACCGAGATCGAGGTGAAGGAAAAGAAAGATCGCGTTGAGGATGCGCTGAATGCGACCCGCGCTGCGGTCGAGGAAGGCATCGTTCCAGGCGGCGGCGTCGCCCTGCTCCGCGCCAAGAAGGCAGTCGGCCGCATTCAGGACGAGAATCCAGACGTTCAGGCCGGCATCAATATCGTGCTGAAGGCCCTGGAAGCGCCGATCCGTCAGATCGCGGAAAACGCCGGCGTCGAGGGGTCGATCGTTGTCGGCAAGATCGTGGAAGAGAAGTCGGAGACTTATGGATTCGACGCTCAGGACGAAAAGTACGTCGACATGATCGAAGCGGGCATTGTCGATCCGGCCAAGGTCGTGCGCACGGCGCTGCAGGATGCGGGTTCGGTTGCCGGCCTGCTTGTGACCACCGAGGCCATGGTCGCTGAACTGCCGAAGGAGCCTGCCCCGGCCATGCCGCCTGGTGGTGGAATGGGCGGCGGAATGGGCTTCTAAGCCCGACGCAATCCAACGCAAGGGCGCGGCCCAGGCTGCGCCCTTTTTCATTAAGAGGCGATCGGATCGTAGCTGTAGATCCAGTCTTTACTCAGCAGGTCCGCCCTCGGTTTCTCGAACCTGTCGAGACGGAGCGCGCGTTTGATGCGCGCCCAGGGCGAATGCAGGTGGAAGACCTCACCCTGCGCCCGCGCCGCCAGCTGAATGCGCGCCGTGCGCGGGCGCCGCTCGGCTTCATATGCGGCAAGGGCGGCGCCGGGGTCGTGCGGAGTCCGCGCCAATTCGCGGGCCAGAACATATCCGTCTTCAATCGCCGACGCGGCGCCCTGTGACAAGAAGGGCAGCATCGGATGAGCGGCGTCGCCAAGTAGCGTCACGCGTCCCTGCCCCCAGCGCGGCAAGGGATCACGATCAAACAGCCCCCATTTGAAGCAACGCTCGACGCTTTCAAGCAGGATGCGCAGGCTGCGATGCGCGTTGGGGAATGCCGCGAGCATATCCTCCCGCCGGCCTTCCACAGACCATGACTCCTCCACCCATTGATCGGTTTCAGTGACCACCACGAGATTGATCAAGGCACCGCCGCGTACGAAATATGCGACAACATGGCCACGCCGACCCATCCAGTAATTCATGACGGGCTCGAGATGATTTTCCGGCAGCGCGCTGATCGGGACCAGCGCACGCCAACACATGTTTCCAGTAAAGCGGACACTTTGCTCGCCGTGAAGTGCGGCACGCACCAGCGAACGAATGCCGTCGCATCCGACCATGACATCGAACGGCTCGCGCTTGCCGCCGCCGATCTCGACGGTCGCACCATTTTCTGTGGGCTCTACTGCAACACAGGATGCGTTCAGGCGGATATCGGCATCACCCAGCGCACTCGTGAGTATGTCCAGCAAGTCGGCGCGGTGGATCTGAAACCAGCCGGCGCCAAAACGTTCGGCCATGGCCCCCTTGGCCTGAGTGCGGAACAGAATTTCACCGGTCGTCATGTCGCGCGTCAGCATGAAGCCGGGCTCGAAACCACGCTTGCGGACCGCATCCTCGAGGCCGACTGCACGCAAGATCTTGGTCGAGTTGGGCGTAATCTGAATACCTGCGCCGACTTCCTTGAGCCTGTCTGCCTGTTCGAACACCACCGGCTCAAAGCCGCGCTGACGCAAGGCAATCGCGGCGGCGAGTCCGCCGATCCCGCCACCGATCAAAGCGATGCGCGGTTTTGCGGCCATGGTGTCTCGCTAGTGATCGCTGGGACGGAATTTCAGCGTGCTCGGCCCGAGAAGAACGATTCCCTCGTTCTGGCGTTGCCAGCCGGTGACTTGCGCCAGGAGCGTGAGCAGTTCCTGATCTGCCTGCATGCGTTCGGGCGTGCACTGCCCTGCACTCAGCATCTCCGGTAAACCTTCCGGCAACGGGTCGGGCTCGATCTTCATGGTCATGTCTGAGATCTCTACGCGCGCGCGCACGGACTTACACCAGAGGTCGATCTTGGCGTTGCTGTTTGGCTCGACGAGCAGGATCGGCATGCGCTTTCCCGGTCGCATGGGTGCCGCGTCGAGCAAAAACTCCTGATCGAACGGAAACTGGTCCGCCGTCGCGGCTGGGCTGCACGCCAGGAACGACAGAACGATAGCAGCCCCGGTACACACAAGGATATCGCGCGTCATTTTGCGCCAACAAGCTTCGTTACCACCCACTGCGCCGTGCGCAGCAGACGGGCGTCATCGCCGGGCGCGCCGACAAGTTGGACGCCAAGCGGCATGTCATCCTCGCCGGTCAAAAGCGGCAGCGTAATGGCGGGTAGGCCGAGCAAAGTCCAGAATGTACAGAACACGGGATCGCCGGTCGCTTCACCCTTTGGCGCGACACCACGCGCTGCGGGCGTGATGATGGCCGTGCATCGCTGCAGGAACAATTCCTCGATGGCCGCTCGCAGAGCCCGGCCCTCGGCGATGGCCGCAAGATAGTCCGTGGCCGAGACCTTGCGGCCCTCCTCGATCAGATCGCGAAACTGCTTGCTGATCTTGTCGCCGCCCTGATCGGTCAGCTTGCCCAGATTGTGCGCCATCTCGGTCGCCATGATCGCGCGATGCGAAGTCCAAGCGGACGCATAGTGCGCCGGCAAATCATAGTTGAAGCAGGTCTCGCCGAGTTCTTTCGCAAGGTCCTCGAATACTTCATGCGTGTGGGCATCGGCTTTGTCCCACATCGGGGTCTTCACGAATGCAAGCCGGGGATCGAGCTCGAACTCTTCCGTCGCGGTCTTTTGGAAGCTTCTTGCTGCCAACGGTCGTGTATCCGGATCATCGGCGTCGAAACCGGCAATGACGTCGAGCGCCAGCGCAATATCTTCGAGCGAGCGTGCAAAGGGGCCGATGTGATCCAGCGTTCGCGACAGCGGCAGTACGCCGGCCCGAGAAACAAGGCCGTGGCTCGGCTTCATCGCGAACACACCGCAAAACGAGCCCGGACGAATGATCGAGCCATTGGTTTGCGAGCCAAGTGCGATCGGTACCATTCCGGCCGCTACCGCCGCCGCCGACCCCGATGACGAACCACCAGGCGTGCGCTTTGGATCGCGCGGGTTGCGCGTTTTGCCGGGACTGAAATAGGCAAATTCGGTGGTTACGGTCTTGCCGACAATCACCGCCCCCGCCGCGCGCAATTTTGAAACCACGGTTGCGTCATTGCGCGGCCGGCGTCCGGCAAGCAGCGGTGAGCCGCACTCGGTTGGCCAGTCCGCCGTTTCAATGATGTCCTTGACCGCTACTGGTACACCGTGCAGCGGGCCGATCGGTCGGCCGCTTCTGCGCCAGTGATCGCTCTCGCGCGCCTGCGTCAGTGCGAATTCGCGGTCGAAATGCGCGAACGCCTTGACGGTGTCCTCTGCCGCCTCGATCCGGTCGAGGCGCGCGCGCGTAACTTCCTCGGACGAAAACGCGCCGCTCGCGATTTCAGTCGCGGTTTGCGCGGCGGTCAGCGCCGATAAGTCCTTGGCGGCCAAAGTAACAAACCCCGTTTCAGTTGCCGTAGAGATAGTTGGGCAGCCACAGCGTCATACCCGGCCAGAGGTACATGATGATCATACAAAGGATCACAATCAGCATATAGGGCATCATGCCGTTGAAAATCTGGTTGAGCGTGACGTGTTTGGGCGCCACGCCCTTGAGGTAGAAGGCCGCCATTGCGACCGGCGGCGACAGGAACGCAGCCTGCAAATTCACAAACACCAGAACGCCCCACAGGACCGGATCGATTTGGAAATGCTTGAGGAGCGGCAGGAAGATCGGAACAAAAATCACGATGATCTCGGTCCATTCCAATGGCCAGCCAAGAACGAAAATGATCGCCTGTGACAGGATCATGAACTGGATGGGCGTCATGTTGAGTGACAACACCCATTGCTCGACCAAGGCTTGGCCGCCGAGAATGGCGAACACGCCCGAGAACAAGGCCGAGCCGACGAACAGCCAGCAGACCATCGCCGTGGTCTTGGCGGTGAGGAATACGGCTTCCTTGGTCCGTTTCCAGTCGAGCGTCCTCGCCTGGATAGCCAGCAGGAAGGCACCTGCGGCGCCGACACCCGCTGATTCGGTTGCGGTCGTGATACCGAAGAGGATCACCGCCAAAACGACAACGGTGAGAATGCCGAGCGGCATAATCGAGGTCGACAGCAGCTTGATGACCTGCAGCCGGTCGGCGTCCAGTCGCGCATAATAGCGGATCTGCCACAGCAGGCAGACAAGCGCGATCCCGGCGAACCACCAATAGAACGCAGCCGGCGGACCGAAATCGGCGGCAACCGCCTCTTTTTTCAGACCGGTTATTCCAAGTTGCTGTACGCCTTCGACCGCAGCCTCGGGTGCAGCCTGCGTATGAATGACCACGTACCACCAGGTTAGGGCAAGCGTCCCGGCAACAATCAGGAAAGGGACCAGCGAGTACACAAAATTGCTGACGATCGCCAGATAACTGATGCGTTTTTCCTCGCTCTGGATAGCCATTGCCCGCGACGGCGAAAACAGTGCAGAGCCAAGGCCAACGAACATGTTGTGCGAATAGACGCTCTGGAATTTCCGCATCCAGTCGGGCACCGGTACGCGTGTCTGCTCTTCGGGCAGCGGTGGCGCTATCTTCGGGCTGATCATCGCCCAGCCGACGATGTAGATCAGATAAAGGAATGACAGAAAGAAGCCCGGGAACATCGCCGCGGCATAGAGCTTCACGACCGACTGACCGGCCACTGCCGCGTAAACGATGATCATGACGGATGGCGGAATGAGGATGCCGAGCGTGCCTCCCGCGGTGATGACGCCCGATGCGAGTTTCACGTCGTAACCAGCGCGCAGCATCGGGTTGAAGGCGATAACGCCCATCAGCACCACGACCGCGCCGACAAGTCCCGAGGCTATCCCCCAGAACGTGCAGACGATCAAAGTTGCGACCGCAAGCGACGCCGGAACACGACGAAATGCTAGCTGGATCGAATAGAACATCTTGTCGACCAGCGCGCCGCGTTCCATCACGTAACCCATCAGCACGAACAACGGGATTGAGATCAGAACGTCGTTGGTCATTGCGCCGTAAGTGCGCTGGACCATCAGGTCAAAAACGCCGTTCTCCCACCAGAACTGGCCGCTTTTGAAGTAAGCGATAAATCCAAACACGATGCCGAGGCCCATCAGCGTGAAGGCCGTCGGGAACCCCATCATGATTACAACCACGATGAGGCAGAGCATCAGAAGGCCGAGGGCGGGGTCGCTCATGTCTGGAGGTCTCCACCCATGCCGCGCTGCCGTGCGGCTTCGTCGATGTCTTTCGCGCGCTCGATGGCGATCTTGCGTGACTCTTCGTCGACATATTCGCTGTGCGCCAATTGTTCTTCGACGACGTCGATCTCGGCCACGTCTTTCAGCCGACTCGGCCATTCACCGGTCCGCAGACAAACGACGCAACGGATGATTTCGGCGATGCCCTGGATCATAACGAGCGTCCCGGCCAGCGGAATCATGAATTTGAATTGCCAGACCGGCGGCCCGTTGGCCGTCACAGTGGAGTGCTCATTGATTCGCCAGGATTCGCCCGCGAAGATCCAACCTGCATAGATAAGGGCGGCAATACCTGGAAGAAAAAACAGTATGTACAGAAACAGGTCGAGACTCGCCTGCATTCGCGGCCGCATTGAGCTGTAGAGAAAGTCGCCGCGCACATGCGCGTTCTGCGCGAGCGTATAGGCACCGCAGAGCATGAACAGCGTCCCGTACAGCATGTTTTCGAGATCGAATATCCACGCCGTCGGAGCGTTCAAGATGTAGCGCTTGAACACTTCGACGCAGACGACGGTCATCAGCACGACAATGAGCCAGGAAAATGCCTTGCCCACCCAGGTACTGATGGCGTCGATTGTGTGAAGGACGCTTTGGACGTTCATCTATCGCCGCTCCCCAGCGGGTATCTTGGAACAACAAAGCACCATCCCGTTTTCAGCGGAATGGTGCCCTGTCAGTTCAGTTCGCCGTCAGATTGGCTTTTTCGCATTCGGACCAAAGTAGTGGAGGAATGCCATCTTGCGATCGACGACCGTATCCTGTTCCCATTGGACCGCCCGCTTGGCGAAGGCAAGCTGCGATTCGACGATTTCCTTGAACAGCGGGTTTTCCGCAGCTTTCTTCCTGGCGACTTCGTCGAAGACTTCGAGCTGCCGCTTTAGGATTGCGTCGGGAGTCTTATAAACCTTGACGTTGTCCTTGGTCTGCAACTCGATGTAGTCCTTCGAGTAGCGGTCGATCGATTTCCACTGCATGTCCTGCGATGCCGCTTCAACGCCGTTGGAGATGATCGCTTTCAGTTTGTCGGGAAGTGCGTCGAACTTCGTCTTGTTGAACGTGATCTCGAGCTGTTCGGCATTCTGGTGATAGCTCTGCAGCATGTAGACCTTGGAAACGTCGGCGAAGCCGAGGATGCGGTCGGACGTTGCGTTGTTGAACTCGGCCGCCTCGAGCAGGCCGCGGTCGATGGCCGCGACGATTTCGCCGCCAGGCAGCGCGTTGACTGCAGCGCCCATGCCCGCGAACACGTCAATCGATATGCCGACGGTGCGGAACTTGAGGCCCTGGAAGTCTTCCACCTTGGTGATCGGCTTCTTGTACCAGCCGAGCGGCTGCGTATACATCGGGCCATAAGGGAACGAAACGACGTTGGCGCTGATCGACGCGTAGAGCTTTTGCAGAAGCTCCTTGCCGCCGCCGTATTTATGCCAGGACAGTAGCATATTGGCGTCCATGCCGTAGCCAGGGCCGGAGCCCCATAGCGCGAGCGCCTGCTGCTTGCCGTAGTGATAGACGAGCACGCCATGGCCGCCGTCCAGCACGCCCTTGGAAACTGCATCGAGCAACTGGAACGCAGGCACGACCGCGCCGGCCGGAAGCACCTCGATCTTAAGATCGCCGCCGGTCATGTCGTTGACCTTCGTGCTGAAGTCGACCGCATACTCGTGGAAAATATCCTTCGACGGCCAAGTGCTCTGCCACCGCATATTGATGGGGCCCTGGGCCTTGACGACCGTCGGCGCAACTACGGCCACGCTGGCAACCGCCGCACCGCTCAAGAATTTGCGGCGCGTCGCTGTCGACGAATTCTTGTTTTGGCTCATTTCAATCACCCTCCCTTGGATTGATTATTCTTTTGAACAGTCGTTGCCGGGTCTTCTTCCATAACCCGTTTCCCGATCCAGCTTTATTATCCGGGTGAGGTAATCTCAAGTAATCGTACGAGGTGCGGCGACGGGACGCAGCATTGGCAGCGAAAGCGCGCGCTGCACTTGCCCGAGGGAGCGCCCTTGATAAGCCCGTTTTATGCGGGAATGGGCGATAAATTGATCTCCAACACGGCTTCTAGCCAGTAGATAGTGTCGGCCAGGACAGCCGTTTTCTGCCCAACAGGAGACCTCCCGTGAGAGGCATGTTTTCGACGCTCGGCATCGTGTGGCGAATTGCCAGCCCGTATTTCTATTCTGAAGACCGCTGGGCCGGGCGCATTCTGCTCTCCGCGGTAGTCGCGATCGAGCTTTCGATCGTTGGACTGAACGTCCTGCTGAACTCGTGGAACAACGCGTTCTACAACGCGCTTCAGGACAAGGATTGGGACGCGTTCGTCTTTCAACTCGGCTATTTCTGTGTCCTTGCCACCGCCTTTATCTTGCTCGCGGTCTATCAGCTCTATCTCAATCAATGGCTGCAGATTCGCTGGCGGCGCTGGCTCACGGAGACCTATCTCGATCGTTGGCTGGCGGGTGCCAACCACTACCGCATGCAACTGCTCGGCGATGCCGCCGACAATCCCGACCAACGCATCGCTGAAGACGTCCGGCAATTCATAGACGCCGGAATTCTTCCGATCGGATTGAACCTGCTGAATGCGGTCGTCACGCTGGGCTCGTTTGCCGTGATCCTGTGGAACCTATCAGCAGCCGCGCCGCTTCATGTTTTTGGGATCAAATTCGATATCCCCGGCTATCTGCTGTGGGCCGCGCTGGTCTATGCCGTTGGAGGAACGATTTTTACGCACCTCATCGGCCGGCCCTTGATCGCGTTGAACTTCCAGCAGCAGCGATACGAGGCGGATTTTCGTTTCAACCTGGTGCGCGTGCGCGAGAACTCGGAGCAGATCGCGCTGCTGAACGGAGAGCGCGCCGAGCGCGACGGGCTGCTGCTGCGTTTCACCAATGTGGTCGCCAACTGGATGGCGATCATGTCGCGGCAGAAAAAGCTCACCTTTCTCACGGCCGGCTATCGGCAGGCTGCCGTGGTGTTCCCCTACATCATGGTTAGCCCGGCCTATTTTGCCGGCGCTGTACAACTCGGCGGACTGATGCAGACGGCAAACGCCTTTGGCCAGGTGCAGGATGCCCTGTCGGTGTTCGTGAACATCTATCGCAGTCTCGCGGAGTGGCGGGCGGTGGTCGAACGTCTGGCCGGGTTCGATCATTCCATCGTCGCCGCAAGGGATGCCGCTACTACTCCGCCCGTTATCATGTTGGCGCCTGGTGATGCGTCCGCCGTTAGCTTGAAAGACGTCGCGGTGCGCCTGCCACAAGGCACGCCGCTGGTCAGCGCCAGCAACGTGTCGATAAAGCTTGGAGAACATGTGCTGGTGAGCGGGCCTTCCGGCTCCGGAAAATCCACCCTGTTTCGCGCTTTGGCCGGGGTCTGGCCGTTCGGCTCGGGCACGATCACCGTGCCGAAGAATGCGCGCGTGATGATCCTGCCGCAGCGGCCCTATTTCCCGATTGCGCCGCTTGCGACTGCGGTTGCCTATCCCGCCGGACGGGAAAGCTACGACGAAGGCAAAATCGCAGAACTGATCGGGGCCGTCGGCTTGCCCGGACTCGCCGACCGAATCGATGAAGAAGCGCACTGGAACAGAATGTTGTCGCTCGGCGAGCAGCAACGGTTGGGCATCGCTCGCGCGCTTCTGTCCGAGCCGGATTTTCTCTTTCTCGATGAGGCCACCGCATCGCTCGACGAACCGGCCGAAGCGGCACTCTACCGACTGCTGCAGCGAAAGCTTCCCCGCGCGACCATCGTGTCGATCGGTCACCGCTCGACGCTCGCGGCATTCCACCAGCGTCGGCTGGCCTTCACCCGCGAGGGCGATCACTACGTGATGCAGGAGACAAATCTCGCGCCCGCCAAGTAGGACAAACAAAGCGGACAAAAGAGAAAGGGCGGCGAACCAAACATGGCCGCCGCCCTTTCCGGGACAGACTTAGGATTTATTTACTTCAGGCTGCCGAGCGTCAGGTCAGCCGACAGCTTGGCGACGAAGGAAGCACCGCACCAACTCGAGGCCGGCCCACCATTGATCGCAGTCGGGGCGGGGAACCCCCCTACTCCGTTAAAGCCTCCGGCAGTCGGATCGCTGGTGAAGGCGTTGCAGTTACCCTTGCTCAGATCCGTATCGTAGTAACGCAGATCGAGGGTGAACACCTTCCAGGTGAAGCCGAGGCCCACGTTCCAGGTGTTGTAATCGGCATATGGAATACCGAAAGGATTGTTCGCGAGGCAGCCGCCAGCGGAGCCGACGACCGGGTGTGCGGAATTGCATCCATAGAACGCATCGCTGGTGCCGAGCCACTGATGGCCGAACTCACCAGAGACGTACCAGCCGAACGGACCAAGCGCCATTTTCTCCGGCGCGGTGAACTTGATAGTGCCGGAGAGATATTCACCGTTGGCGCCCAAGTTCAGGAAGTTCGGCGAATAGTAGAAGTTCGCGCCGAACGCCCAATCGGTCCATGTGTAGGTAATCTTTCCATAGACTTCGTAAAAGCTGGCGACTGATTTCGCCGCGTTCCCGTTGGGGAAGATGAAGTTCGGATCACACCCCGGATCAAAGCCTTGCGTCGGGCCGGTGCCGAAGCATTTGCCACCCGGATAGTAGTAGTACCAGTAGCCCACATCGAACACGACCGGACCCCACGTCGAACGGACACCGCCGTAGAAGTCGATTTCAGCGGCCGCGTTGTTGGCGAACTTGATGCTCTCACCGGAGATGCCGGCGTAGAGTTGCCAGTTCGCATTGATGTTGTAGCGCGGCTCGAAATAGGCCGCGACCGACGGCTTGTGCCCCGACTGGGTCACGCCGCGAAAGATGTAATCGTTCATGATCGCCGAACCGAAGGCAATGTCCCACGGGCTCGGCGGCGGAGCCGGAGCCACCTTTGGCGCCTTCGCCGGCACGTCAGCCGCGAATGCTGGTGCAACGGTCGAGACCGCGAGTGCAGCGGCGAGCGACAACACAACTTTGTTCATTGAATCTGCCCCTTTGTATCGATCGGCCCGAGGGTTCCAGGCGATCCCCTTTTGCCCGCCACAGAGCCGTAAAAGTCCCCGACTTAAGCCGACCCTTACGCGGTTTGACGTGCATTACCGGGAAATTTAGACCTGTGACATTACGTGCCTTCAAGCAGAAAACGGCGGCAATTGCCGCCTTTTTAGGCGTTTCAGGGGAATACCGTCAGAAAGATCGCAGCTGTTGCGTGAATGTCACAAATGCAGTCCGCAAATCGGCGCAACGCCCCCTCTCGCCAAGGTAGTTTTCCACATCTTGGCGGACGGTCAGTCGAAGTGTGCGGGCTTTGGTCTAGGCCGCAGCCGCCTTTTTTCGATTGGCTTCGAGCCGCGAGTCGACCAGTGCGACGATTCCGTCGATGACCGGATGGCTCAAGCCCTTCTGCTTTGCGATCAGCTGCACAAGTTTGTCGGCGCGCTCGATGTAGGGAGCGCCGTTTTGCAAAGCGCGCGCGGCAGAGGCCGGACGCGTGAGGCTTTGTGCAGCGGCAGCGTATTTTTCGAACGGCACCAGATCGCTCGGCGACGCGCCGAGCTTGACGCAAAGGTCGAACACGAAATTGTAGACCGAGCGCGATTCCTCGATGTTCGAGTGCACCGCTTCCTGCGCGGTGCGCATGCCGTCTTTGGTGATGCAGCGATAGTTGCCGGCCAACAGCATCGACCATTTGGCGAGCGGAACGAAAATCGAATCGTGCACGCGTAATTTCACCGGCAATTCGATTTTGCCTTCCGGCGTGTCAAAGCGGACAGCATCTATGTCCTTTTCAAGCTGCCGCAGAATTCCGGTGTACATATCGTTGTCGAATTTGGCGACCTTGAAATTGGTCGGCAGCGTCACCTGCAACACGTTGATCTTCTCATCGGGCGGGCGGATCGCCTGCGGATCGGGACTGCACAAGGTCAGCAGGCCGGGATCAAAGTTGTCCCACACCGTCGGATCTGTATAGGCCGGCTTGAGCGCATCGTAATTCAGTCCGGGAATGCGTTTCACATAGGGAAGCGGCGGCATGTTCATGATCGACATGCACGGCACTTTAGATTTTGCCACCAAGTCCAGCAGTTCGCGCACCCCGGGTGAACGGTATTGCGGCTCCTGCATTGCCAGGCCGACGAGATCGTAATCCTTTGGATTTACGCCCGCGGCGCCACCGGCGCTGACCTTGCCCGGCAATTTGCGCGAGTCGATTTCGACCTGCTCCTTGCGGCCTTTGACCGGCAGCCGAACGCGGAAGCCTTCAGCATTGATCAGGTCCGCTTCCGCCGGCAGGCAGACCAGATGCACCGAATGGCCGCCAAAGAGAATTTTGGAAGCGAGCAGCGAGCCGTAGGACGCGCCCATGATAAGAATTTTGTAAGTCGCCGGCATTGCGGCCTCCCTTATGTTTTGTTCGTAAAATCCGAAATAGTTCCGACCCTTAAGGGCCATGCGTCTGATGAATGCATGCTATTAGGCCGCTCCGATCGATGCAATCGGGCCGCACCGCCCGTGGACTTCCCCGGGGCGGCAACGGCCTGACAGATCTCCGTGTCGAACTATTGATCTTCGGTCTTGTCGTGGCCGAACGGACCGCCAAAAGACATCTGCGGTGGCGGCGCGCTCGGAGCCGTTTCACTCGGTTCCGTGGGCACGACGGCAGGCCTTTTCACCGACACTTTCGTTCGTTTTCTCGCTTTCGCCCTTACCTTTCTCGCGACCTTCCTCGCGCTTTTTTTCCTGCGCGCCGGTGTAGCTCGTTTCCCTCGTTTTGCTTTCTTCGCTTTTGCCTTCTTGCGCTTCGTTGCCATGTTCGCTCTCCATTCGCTCAGTCGATTTCAGGCTGCCGAAGCCTTGCGCCGGGCGAGTTCGGCAAGCGGCTCGGGGGTCGGGCCGCCGGTCGCCCAGTCGAGCAATTCGACCGTGTGTACGATCGGCACATCCGTGCCGGTCGCCAGCTGCGTGATGCAGCCGATATTGCCAGCCGCAATCATATCCGGGTTGAGCCGTTTGATATTGGCGAGCTTGAGCGCGCGCAATTTCTCCGAAAGCGCAGGTTGCATGATGTTGTAAGTGCCGGCCGAACCGCAACACAAATGACCTTCCGGTACATCCTTCACCACAAAGCCAGCTCCGCTCAGCAAATCTTTCGGTTCGCGCAGAACCTTTTGTCCGTGCTGCAGCGAACAGGCGGCGTGATAGGCAATGGTGAGCGGCACCGGAGCGCGCGCATCCTGCAACTTCAACGTCGCCAAGTACTCGCTGACGTCGCGCGCGCAGGCCGAAACGCGCGCTGCCTTGGCCGCATAGGCCGGGTCGTTGCGCAGCATGAACCCGTAGTCCTTGATGGTTGTGCCACACCCGGAAACGGTGACCAGGATGGCATCGAGGCCCGCTCCTTCGATCTCTCGGGTCCATGCATCAATATTATTGCGCGCCTGTGACAGCGCTTCGTCTTCGCGCCCCATGTGGTGCACGAGCGAACCGCAGCATCCCTCGCCGGCTGCGACAACGACCTCAATGCCTTGGCGATTGAGCAGCCGGATCGTGGCGTCAATGGTCGAGGGCGCGAGGACTGGATTGATGCAGCCGGACAAAAGCGCGACGCGGCCGCGCCGCTTGTCCTCCGGCGAATAGACTTTGCCAACCCGATCAACCGGTGGGGCCGGTTTGCGGCGCGGTGTCAGGCGCAGCAACGCGCCCAACCTGCGCAGACCCAGTACGTCGCATACGGGCGCCAGCGGACGTGCGACCAGCCCAAGCACGACAGCGAGACGGAAGAGCCGCAGGTCGACCAACACGCGTGCGAGCAGGCTCCGCAGCAGACGATCACTTATCGGGCGCTTGTAGGTCTGCTCGATGTAGTCGCGCGCATGATCGACCAGATGCATGTAGTGGACGCCGGACGGACACGTGGTCATGCATGCAAGGCATGAGAGGCAACGATCGATATGCTTGACCACCTCGCGCGTCGCTGGCTGGTCCTGTTCGAGCATTTCCTTGATCAAATAAATTCGTCCGCGCGGGGAATCGAGCTCGTCGCCGAGCAGAACATAGGTCGGGCAAGTCGCCGTGCAGAACCCGCAGTGAACGCAGGCGCGCAGGATCTTCTCGGACGATGCGAATTGCGGATCCTGCAGCTGTGCGAGCGTGAACGAGGTTTGCATTGTCAGACACCTGCCCACATTCGGCCCGGGTTGAGTACACCCTTCGGATCGAAGCTTTCCTTTACGCGCTTGGCCAAAGCGCGCGTGGCCTGATCCTCGGGTGCGAAGACGTCAACGCTTGCCCGCACGGGGGCCGGCGCACGTACCAGTGTCGCGTGCCCACCGATAGCCGCGACGGCGCGGCGGATTGCCGGTGCGTCGGGTTCATTTTCGAGCGGCATCGCCACCCAAATAAGACCTCCAGCCCAGTCGTAAAACATCTGCGCAGCCGGCGTGATGGCGCCCGCAATTTCGTGGCCGCGGCGCGGCGGCACGGAAATGCGCCAAAGCGGTCGCGTACGGACCGCCTCGGCGGCAAAGGGTTTAACGTTGCGGATGCTGCGCCACAGGTCGCGCGATTCTCTTTCGTCGAGAACGGTAACCGGCCCGAAGCGTTTCATCTGCGCAGCAAGCGCTTCTCTGCGGTGGGATACCGAAGGAGCGAAACCTTCCAGGCGCAGCACGGTGGATGCGGCAGATTCGGCCACGTTCTCGAACCAGGGCGCGATATGGTCGGGCAAGTGCGCCGCGCCCGAGACATCGCAGGAGGAGCCCATGGCCGCCGTCATGGCCACGCAGGCGGTCGCATCATCAAGACCTTCGATCAGCAGTGTCGCTTCGGTTTCCGCTTTTGGCAGCACCTTGACCGTAATGTCGGTCATGGCGCCGAGCGTGCCCCATGACC
Organism: Pseudolabrys sp.; assembly: GCA_051986235.1. GTDB lineage: Bacteria > Pseudomonadota > Alphaproteobacteria > Rhizobiales > Xanthobacteraceae > Pseudolabrys. Next base: position 49,502 of record JBPYDR010000056.1, on the reverse strand, counting down.
CGGCCAGCAGCTTGCAGAGGTCATAGCCGGTGACATTCTTCACGACGCGACCACCGGACTTGATCGTTTCGCCACGGCCGGTGACGGCGGTGACACCGAGGAAATGATCGCGTGCAGCGCCGGATTTTATGCGTCGCGGACCTGAAAGATTGGCGGCGATCGCTCCCCCCAACGTACCGTTATTTGCCTCCGCACCGAGTAGCGGGCCGTAGTCGATAGGCTCAAAGGCGAGCTCCTGATTGTGCTTGTCCAACAATACCTCGATCTCGGAGACCGGCGTTCCGGCGCGAGCCGAAAGCACCAGTTCGGCCGGTTCGTAAAGCGTCACGCCGGCCAGTCCCGAAAGATCGAGGGTCAGGTCTGTCTGGCTTGGGCGGCCGATACCGTACTTGGTTCCGCGCCCGGCGAGTTCGAGCGGCTTGTCGTGGTCGAGCGCCCAGCGCACGACGTCTTCGACTTCCTTGCCGTCGCTTGGTTTGAGCGTGTCAGCCATGCTGCAACGTCATTCGGCCGCACACGCGGTAACGTCAAGCGTGAATGCAGGCATGACATCCCGCGCGAAGTGGCGCAGTTGATCGACCCCGCCGGCAATCGCGAGCAGTACGTAGGCTACGCCGGCGTCACGTAGCGCCTCGATCATGCCCGCGATTTCATCGGGCGTACCGTAGAGCGCATTTTCTTCGGTGGCCCCTTTTTTGTCGGCGTAAGCGAGCACGTGCGATCCGGTTTTTGCCGAAGGATCCCGCGAAACATCAACAGTCCGTTTGGTATATTCGGCCTGGCGCACCAACGCGGCTTCCTTGTCGGCCGCGTCCTTCGCGACGTAAAGCTGTCGCGCGACCGCGACCTGCATCGGATCGAACCCAAGTCCGTTTGCTTCGCGCTCGGCCTTGTAGATCGCAAGGCGTTCGGCCAGCGTCGCGGGCGAAGCATACTGATCGAGGATAAGATTGAACCCGCGCGCTGCCGCACGTTTGATCGAATGCGGATTGCCGGCGGCAACCCAAAGCGGCGGATGGGGTGTTTGAGCCGGGGGCGGCTCGATCACGATGTCCTCGAAATGCCAGAAGCGGCCCTTGTGCGAGAAGCGCTTTCGCGTGGTCCAGCCACGCCTCATGACTTCGAGGCCTTCCTCGAACCGAGCTTCGGCCTCGTCGGGGGCGATCTGAAATCCTTTGAACTCGCTGTGGCGATATCCTTTGCCGATGCCGAGATCGAGCCGACCCTTCGAAAGAAGATCGAGCATTGCCGCCTCCTCGGCGAGCAGCACCGGATTGTGCCATGGCGGCACGATGACGGCGGTGCCGAGGCGGAGTGTCTTCGTGCGCATGGCCAATGCGGCGAGCAGCATCAAGGTCGAGGAAACCTGGTTCCAGCCGCTAAAATGGTGCTCGACCGAGAAGCTCGAGTGAAAGCCGAGCGCTTCGGCTTCGACATTGAAATCGAGGAACTCAAAAAAGCCCTGGCCGGTTTCCGGACCAAATCCGGGCCGATCCGCCTTCGGCGAACAGAACAAACCGAAACGCATTCCTAGAACCTCGGGATATCCGGGAATGGCAGCCTCCCGGCATGAACGTGCAGGCGGCCGAGTTCAGCGCAGCGGTGCAACTGCGGGAAAACTTTGCCGGGGTTGAGCAGCCCTTTGCCATCGAACGCGCATTTCACGCGCTGCTGCTGATTGAGATCGTTTTCGGAGAACATCGTGTACATCAGGTCGCGCTTTTCGACACCGACGCCGTGTTCGCCGGTGAGGACACCACCGACTTCCACGCACAGTTTCAGAATTTCGGCGCCGAATTTCTCGGTCTTCTCAAGTTCGCCAGGCCGGTTAGCATCGTAGAGAATGAGAGGGTGCAGATTGCCGTCGCCGGCATGAAATACGTTGGCGACCCGCAATCCGTATTTCGCGGACATCTGCTTCATCCGCTTGAGCACCAGCGGCAGCTGGGCGCGCGGAATCGTCCCATCCATGCAGTAGTAATCCGGTGAGATCCGTCCGACGGCCGGAAACGCCGCCTTTCGGCCGGCCCAGAACAGCAGCCTCTCCTGTTCCGAGCGTGAGGCCTTGCACGAAGCCGAACGAGATTCGCGCGCAATCTTTTCCACGCGTTCGATCAAATGATCGACTTCCGCCGGCGGTCCGTCGAGTTCGACGATGAGCAGCGCTTCTACGTCGAGCGGGTAGCCGGCATGGACAAATTCCTCAACGGCCGCGATGGCCGGACCGTCCATGATTTCCATGCCTCCCGGGATGATTCCCGATCCGATAATACGTGATACGCATTCGCCGGCATCTTCCGACGATGGAAAGCCGATGAGCATCGCGCGGGCGGTTTCCGGCTTCTTCAGTATCCGTACCGTCACCTCCGTGACCACGCCGAGAAGACCTTCCGAGCCGTTGACAAGGCCAAGCAGATCGTAGCCCGACGCATCGAGGTGTTTCCCGCCGAGGCGAAGGACTTCACCAGTCATGAGCACGATCTCACAACCGAGCACGTTATTGGTGGTCATGCCGTATTTCAGGCAATGCACGCCGCCGGAATTTTCCGCCACGTTACCGCCGATTGTGCACGCAATCTGCGAGGACGGATCCGGCGCGTAATAAAATCCCGCGTATGCAACCGAATTGCTGACCGCGAGGTTGGTTACACCCGGCTCGACCACCGCTACACGATTCTCAAAATCGACTTCGCGGATTCGATTGAACTTCGCCATGCCCAGCAAAACGCCGTCCGCGAGCGGCAAGGCGCCCCCCGACAGCGACGTCCCGGCCCCGCGGGGCACGACCTTGATGCCCTCTGCGTGGCAATAGCGCAGAACTTGAGCAACTTGATCGGTGGTCTCCGGCAATACCACCACCATGGGCAGCTGCCGATAGGCACTAAGGCCATCGCTTTCGTACGGACGCAACTCGCGTTCGGTCGCAATCACGCCCTCGCCGGGAACGATCGTTCGCAATGTGGCGACTATGCGCTCGCGACGCCCGAGGATTGCGGCGTCAGGCTCCGGCATCCGCAGGGACATTCTGGCAACTCCCGGCTGTCCGTATCTATACCGCGCATGGGATCATGCGCTGTCACGATACAGCCATTTGACGACTTGCACATAGGGCTGGCAAAACTCAATGGAAACAGGCCGGGTCGAGAGGCCATTGGCTGGAAAACGGGAGCACAGTAATGAAATTGTTATTTGCCGTGGCTTTGAGCATGGCGACGCTGACTGCGAGTGCCCAGGCACAGGATGTGACCGCCGGCGAACAGTCATTCAAGAAGTGCCTCCCCTGCCATTCGATCGGTGAAGGGGCAAAAAACAAGGTCGGCCCCGTGCTCAACGGACTTGACGGTCGTCATTCCGGCTCGATCCCCGAGTACACCTACTCCGACGCCAACAAGAATTCCGGAATCACTTGGGATGAGGCAACCTTCAAGGAATACATCAAGGATCCGCGCGCCAAGATTCCCAACACCAAGATGATTTTCCCCGGCATCAAGAACGAAAAAGAAGCCGGCGACCTCTGGGCCTATCTCAAGCAGTTCGGTCCGGACGGCAAGAAAAAGTAGACTGTCGCGAAAGGAACGCGGGGACAATTGACGTTTGACCTTGGTCAATGTCGCGAGGGGAACCACGGATAGGATGACATAAGGACCGTAGGCGCTCGGTCCGGAGTATTGCATCATGATCAAAGATATTGTCGTCAATCTGGGGTTGGGCTCGAGCGACCCCGCCGTCGATTATGCCGTTTCGATGGCGGAAATCTTCGAAGCCCATCTCCTCGCCGTCGCGGTTTCCTATGATCCGATCATTCCCGGCACGGTCATGGGCGGTATTCCGCCGGAAATCATCGATGGACAACGGCGTGAGTCGGACAAAAAAGCGGGCGCTGCCAAGGCCCGCTTCGAACAAGCCGCCCAGCGCGCAGGAATTTCGTACGAAACCCGCATCATAAGCACGAGCCTCCAAGGCGCAGCGGACATGATCGGTCGCCTTGGCCGGCGTTTTGACCTGATGATTGTCGGCCAGCCCGATCGGCAGAAATCATCAGCCGACCAGGTTGTCGACGAAGGTGTGCTGTTCGAATCGGGGCGCCCCGTGATCTTCGTGCCTTTCATCCAGAAGGGCGCGGCGAAACTTGAGCGCATGATGATCTGCTGGGACGGCGGGCGCGCCGCCGCGCGCGCCGTCGCCGATTCCCTGCCGCTGTTGAAAAAGGCGAAACAGGTCGAGGTCGTGATCATCTCCGACAAGCCAGGCAAAAGTGACGAAGTACCCGGCGCCGATCTTGGCCAGCATCTTGCACGACATGGTCTCAAGGTGGACGTCAAACGCATCACGTCGCCCGACATAGACGTACCCTCCACTATCCTCTCGCACGCGGCAGATTCCTCCGCCGACATGATCGTAATGGGTGGCTATGGCCATTCGCGCTTACGCGAATTTGTGCTTGGGGGTGCCACGCTGGGTCTCCTGGAATCGATGACGGTTCCCGTATTGATGTCGCATTGACAATCCCGTCTTCGCGGGAACCGGTGGCCGCCTTGCTCGAACGCCACATTGCTTTGCGCGATGGAGAAAAGGTCCTCATCCGCCCGCTAAAACCGGAGGACGCGGTGCTGTATCCCGACTTCCTCCGTGAAGTGACCGCGGACGATCTGCGTTTGCGGTTTTTTGTGCCGATGCGCGAAGTAAGGCACGAGTTGATCGAAAAGCTCATTCACTACGATCCGAAACGCGCCATGGCTTTCATTGCCATCGCGGAATCGACGAACCGCATGCTCGGAGTTGTTCGACTGCACGACGATCGGGAAGGAGACGGCGCCGAGTTTGCGATTCTCGTGCGCTCACATTTGAAAGGTCATGGCCTTGGCTGGCTGATGATGAAGCACATGATCGCCTACGCCCAAGAAAAGGGGCTCAAGACGGTACATGGGCAGGTCCTGGCCGAAAATGCCACAATGCTGCTGATGTGCACCGAATTGGGTTTCCATGTCAGCGACGACACCGGCGAACGCGGCATGAAGGTCGTTACGCTGCCTTTGGACGAACTGCCCGCGCTCAACTGAGGAAGTTCACGGCAGTTCGCATTGCGCGACGAGTCCCCTCGCCCGCGCATCGACGACGCCGAGAGCGCGCAATGCGAACAGCGTCATCGCCTGAACAGACTGGCGAGCATTTTCGGTTTGCGGCGCCAGCGGCCCGAGCAGCCCTTCGAGCAGGGAGCCGATCACCGCCAAGGCGGCTACGCGTACATCCTGGTCGGGCAAATGACCCTCAGCGATCGCCATACTGATGCGCATTTCCAGTTCTGCGGCGATGGCGCGGCGGAAATTCAGACGCAATGCATCGATATCGGGGTCGATCGGCTCGGCCATAATCGCCCAGGCCAGCCGCCTGTCATGCAGGGCCCTTGCGGCGAAAGTCGCAACGCAAGCGGCAACCGCCGAAAGCGGCCCGGGTGCGGCATCACCTGCCGCGTGCATTGCAACGAGCTCGCGACATGCGGCAGCGGCAATGACTTCAGCGACGAGGTCATTCTTGGACGGAAAATAGCGGTAGATCGTGCCGGCGGCGATGTCGGCGCGCTGTGCGATAGCGGCAATCTGCACCGCGCCCATGCCCTTTTCGCCGACGATCGACTGCGCTGCGCCGAGGATCGTCTGCTCACGCTCTGCGAGCCGGCGGACCACATTCTCGGTGCGGCGGTAAGGCATGCAAGACTGAATGCTGATTCACGCCTTTTAGGCAAGCGCTCAGCCTGGCTGTGTCTCAGCTTTTTCCGCCAGCGGCCAGCGACTTCTCTCGTATCCCTGTCAGGGTCGCGGTCGGCGTGATCGCTTCCGGGTCTACCTTGAGATGGATGATTGAGGGTTTTCCTGACGCCCGCGCTCCGGCAAATGCGGCGGGGAAATCGGCACTTTTTTCAACGACCGCGCCATAGCCGCCGAAAGCAAGTGCATAGCCGGAAAAATCTGGGTTGCGCAGATTGGTAGCTATTACGCGGCCTGGATATTCGCGTTCCTGATGCATGCGGATGGTACCGTAGATACCGTTGTCAGCGACGAGGACAATCACGGGCAGCTTGTACTGGACGGCGGTCGCGAAATCCTGCCCGGTCATCAAGAAATCACCGTCGCCGGATACGCACACGACAACACGATCGCGATGCAGCGTCTGCATTGCCAAGGCTGCGGGCAGGCCATAGCCCATCGAGCCTGACGTCGCGCCGACAAGTCCACCGAATTTGCGCACGCGATAAAAGCGATGGACCCATCCTGAAAAGTTTCCAGCGCCTTGGGTCACGATTGCGTCCGCAGGCAAATTCTCGCGCAGCCAGACCATGATCTCGCCGAGGTTGACGGCGCCCGGCACAGGCGTGGCCTTCTCGCCCCAGGCGAGATAGTCGGCATGCGCGGTATCTGACTCGCCGCGCCAAGCAATATGCTTGGGCGGGTGCAATTCCTGCAATGCCGAGCAGAATGCGGTCGGAGCAGCATTGATTGCGAGATATGGATGGTAGACCCGGCCGAGTTCTTCGGCGCCAGGGTGCACATGGACCAGCTTGATTTGCGGCTCCGGAATATCGAGCACGCTGTAGCTCTGCGAGGGCATCTCACCGAATCGACCGCCGATCAACAGCAGGAGGTCGGCGTTTTTCACGCGGGCAAGCAATTTCGGATCCGGCCCGATGCCAAAGTCACCGGCATAGCAAGAGTGTGTCGCGTCAAAGAGGTGACCGCGCCTGAATGTTGTCGCAACCGGCAACGAGAACCGTTCGGAAAACCTCGTGAGTGCGGCCGATGCGGCCTCGGTCCAGCGGCTGCCGCCGATGAGCGCCACCGGACGCTTCGCTTGTCCAAGCAAATCCTGCAGCCGTTCCATTTCGTCGTTGCCGGGCGATATTTCCACGGGCGTAAAGGCCGTCGCATCGGGGACCGACACGCGCTCGCGCAGCATATCTTCGGGCAAGGCGATCACGACCGGGCCGGGGCGGCCGTTGCACGCCGTATGAAATGCGCGCGAGACGAATTCCGGGATGCGCAATGGATCGTCGATTTCGGTCGCCCACTTGGCCATCGTGCCGAACACCGCGCGATAGTCGAGCTCCTGAAACGCTTCGCGTTCGCGCATCTCGCGACCCACCTGACCGACGAAAACGATCATCGGCGAGGAATCCTGGCGCGCGATGTGGATACCGGCGGAAGCGTTGGTGGCTCCGGGACCACGCGTGACGAAACAGATCCCGGGTTTTCCAGTCACCTTGCCGATCGCCTCGGCCATGATGGCGGCCGTGCTTTCGTGGCGGCACACGGTCAGCTCGATATCGCTGCCGTAGAAGGCATCGAGCGCGGCAAGATAGCTTTCGCCCGGCACGCAGAAAGCGTGCCGCACGCCCTGAACCGACAACTGATCGATCAGAATTTCGCCGCCCGTGCGGGCGTTGTCCTTGCCGCGCATCGAACTACTTCACGATCTTCGCCGGCGAAATCTTCGGCGAGAATGGAGCGGGTGTCATCAACCAATTGGACTGATCGATCACGTTGCCGGCCTTCGCATTTTCAGCCAGGAAGTGCTTCCAGTCCGGATCCTGCATCATCTTTGCGCGCTTCTGTTCGCGATCGGCGGCATTCTCATAAATCCAGCCGTGCACCAGCGTATTAAGCTGGCCGCTTTCGCTGACAAGATAGTAGTGCGGCTCGCCCATGTGGCGGAGCTGCACCGGATAGGCGAGCTTGCTGTAGAGGTCGAGTTGCGCCGGTACCCTGCCTGGCAATATCCGATAGGTCCGATGGTCGATGAGCACTGAGCTTCTCCCTGAGAAATGCCGCCTGATCCGACGGTCAGGGCGCACTCTTCCGGCAAGGCGCGTGCCGGTCAATAGGATCACGCCGCGTGCTCAACCGTGACCACCTGAAAGGTGTGCATCTCGCCTTCTTCGTTGCGAATCGAGACATATTCACCCGGCCGGAAAACGTGCGCGCCGAAACGGTAGCCGCTCTCGTCATCGGTATCCGCAGTCTGGTTATAGTCGAACACCCAGCGTCCGTGCTCCTCACCGCCCGGCTGGCGGACAAGAAGGCCGTGTTCATCCTCCTCACCTTCCCAAAATCGTCTGACACGGCAATGATCCCGGTGGTCCTTCCAGAGCTGGGCGTCGATATGACCATTGCTGTCGAGCGGCGCGACGAATTCGTATCCGTGTCGCGAGGAGCCCCGGGGGAACTCCTTGGAGCGAGCGAGATTGAGCCTGATGCGTTTGAATGCGTTCGGCAGGGCAGTCACGGCCTATGGTCTCCTTGATGCCTATAATGCCGACCGTCACGCCGCGTTCCGCGAGGATCAGAATGCCCTGTCCCGCAATACCTCTCCTGTCGGCTCCGCAGTCAAAGGTGCCGCGATGACGACGGAAGACTCGCAACAAGCCGTCATCGATTTCCTAAGCGATCCGGCCAATTTCGACGGCACGCCTGTCAAACGCATCGACACCCACGCCGCATCGGTTTTTCTCGTCGGAGACCGGGCGCACAAGATCAAACGCGCCGTGCGCTTTTCATTCCTCGATTTTTCCACCCTCGCAAAACGCAAGGCTGCCTGCGAAGCCGAAATCGCCGTCAATCGTTCGTTCGCACCGGCAATCTATCGCGGGGTCGCGGCCATCACCCGCGAGCCAAACGGCCATCTTGCGATCGGCGGTAAGGGCGAACCGGTTGAATGGTCCGTCGAGATGCGCCGTTTTGACGAAAGCCAGACCCTTGACCACTTGGCGGACGCGGGCCAGATCGACGAGTCCCTTGCCGACGCGCTCGGACGAGCGGTTGCCGGCGCGCACCGACTCGCACCCAGCGTCGCCAGCGGGCACTTCACCGACGTTCTGTCGGAAATCATTGCGCAGAACGAAGCCGATCTCACCGCCGAACCGGATCTCTTTTCGTTGGAACAGGTGCGTGCGCTTGGATCGGCAACGCGCGATGCGCTCGATCGCGTAACGCCGCTGTTGCAGGCACGTGAGCGTGCCGGACTGGTGCGGCGGTGTCACGGCGATCTGCACCTGGGCAACATCGTTCTCATCGACGGCGTACCGGTCGTCTTTGACGCGCTCGAGTTCAACGACCGCATCGCCACCGGCGATGTGTATTACGATCTAGCATTTCTTTTGATGGACTTGATCGATCGAAAGCTGCATGCGGCTGCCAACATCGTGTTCAATCGCTATCTGACGGAAACCCATCGCATCCATGATCTGGATGCGCTGGCGGCGCTGCCTCTTTTCATGTCGATCCGCGCGGCGATTCGCGCCAAGGTCAACGCGGCGCGCAACCGGCAAAAGGGAGGCCAGCCACAACTGGCAAACAAGGCGCGAGAGTACGCGGCGCTTGCGCAAAAATTTCTGGCGCCTGTGCAACCAAAATTGGTTGCGATCGGCGGCCTGTCAGGAACCGGAAAATCGATACTCGCGCGAGCACTGGCGCCGGGGCTCTCGCCGTTGCCGGGCGCGGTGATCCTGCGCAGCGACGTTGAGCGCAAGGCATTGTTCAGCATTGAGGAAACAGAAAAGCTGCCGGAACGAGCCTACTCAGTCGAGACCACGATCAGGGTCTACAAGGGACTTACAGAAAAAGCGCGGCGCGTAACTGCCGCAGGCTATTCGGCCATCGTCGATGCGGTCTTCGCGTTGCCTGTCGAACGATCCGAGATCGCAAAATCGACAAACGGCGCCGAGTTCTGCGGATTGTTCCTGATTGCAAGTCTCGACGATCGCCTGGTTCGCGTCGGGAACCGCGGTCGCGATGCGTCTGACGCCGATGCCGAAGTCGCGCGCAAGCAGGAGGGATTCGATCTGGGCCGGATTGCCTGGTCGAAGGTCGATGCCTCCGGTACTCCCGAGGAAACACTTCTGCGCGCGGAAGGGATGCTCAAGCTCAGACAGTGAGCCATGCAGTGCGCGCTTCGCTGTCCAGCGGCAACTCCCTCGTGACATTCGATACGGACCTGATGCATAGCTGGATCAAAGCCGCCCGATCCGGTTTCCGAGGATGACAACCGCGAAAGCACGACATGCCTTTGCCGTCCGACTGGCCGCGGGCATTGCGGGCTACTGCGCATTCATCAACCTCTACTCGCCACAGTCGATTTTGCCGTTGTTGTCCGAGGAATTCGGCGCAAGCGCAGCCGGAATCTCGACCATCATCACCGTAAGCACGCTGGCCGTGGCGCTGACCGCGCCCTTTACCGGCACTGTTGCCGACGTGCTGGGTCGCAAACGAGTCATCGTGGCGGCGATGTTTGCGCTTGTCATTCCCACGATCATGGTCGGTCTGTCGACCAGCCTGCCGGCCATGATCTTCTGGCGCGCCGTGCAGGGGCTGGTGCTCCCTCCGATTTTCGCGGTCATGGTGGCGTATATCGGAGATGAATTGCCGCACCACGAGGCGACCACCGTGGCCGGCATCTACTCGTCGGGCTCGAGCCTCGGAGGCTTCAGCGGCCGGCTTTTTGTGGGACTTCTTGCCGATCTGGTGAGCTGGCGCGCAGGCTTCATGGCGCTCGCGGCGATCGCCTTTGCCGGCGCAATCATCGTTGCATTTCTTCTGCCGCATGAGCGCAAATTTGTGCGCTCAGAAGGCTTGCTGTCCGCCGGGAAACAGATGCTCGCGCATCTACGCAACAAGCAACTGATCGCAACCTATGCGGTGGGGTTCGGTGTCCTGTTCAATTTCATCACGACCTTCACCTATGTGAGCTTTTATCTGGCGGCACCTCCCTTCAATCTCACGGCGAGCTGGCTCGGGGCGATCTTCGTCGTCTATCTCGCGGGCTCGCTGCTCACCCCGTGGACGGGCTGGGCTGTTGCAAGGTTCGGGCGGCGACGTTTCACGGTGCGCGTTATCGCAATCTGGGTTCTTGGAATCGCCCTGACGCTTGCGCCTTCACTGCCGCTGATCATTGCCGGGCTCGCGATCAGCGCCGCCAGCGGCCTGATTTGCCAAGCGATCTCGACAGGTTATGTCACCGTTACCGCGAAGGCCGGCCGCTCATCGGCCGTCGGGCTCTATGTGACGTCGTTCTATGTCGGCGGCAGTTTCGGCGCTGCGCTCGGGGGTCTTGCCTGGAACTACGGCGGCTGGCCGGCATGTGTCGCGCTTGTTGTAGCCATGCTGGCGATGATGTCGCTGATCGTGATCTTCGCCTGGACGCGGCGCGCACCCGCTCCAACCGAGGTTCCCCCGATCGAACCGCCATGACGCCTATTGCGCGCTCGGATGCCAAAGCGGCAGATATCCTCGCGCCAGCACCGAAAGAATCGACGGCGGAGTGAACACTTCGACTTGCATCCCGCGCGGTCGCGCTCTTGATGCCGCGTAGCCCGCGGGTGTCCAGCGCAGCAGGCGGCTGCCTCGGATCGCAAAGACTCCCTCGTCCAGCGCCACCATTGCTCCATCGGGCAATCCATCAATGGTGCGCCGATAAGTGCGTTTTGCCTTGCCGTCCAGGCGTTGGTCGTGAAGTGCCCGATCCATCGCGCTGGCCGATGCGCGCTCCTTCTTGCCCGAAAACAGCTGTGCGAAGAGCTCGGCGTCGCGCCGACGACATTCAAAGCATGGCCGATGACCGGCCGCAAAAGCAGTCACCTCATCAAGGAAGAACAACTCAGTGTAGTAGCGACCCCACACATCGCGCTGACGATTCTTGAATTCGCGGACACAGCATATCCATTGCCGCGACGCCCAACGCCGACGGGTCAAGGTCCGATTGGCGGCGTGAAACTTGCCGCCGCGATTGCCCATCAACGTGCCGCGTGCCGATGTCGAAATGAGTTCGCCGAAGGGGGTGACGCGGTTTTGCAGTGGCATCGACCTACTCAGAGCACAAGCGCCCGCATGAATGCCGCAACGCCGACCCCGCAGATGAGGGCAAGAAGATCGTTGCGACGCAGCGCCATCACAGCGAGCGCGGTTATGACGGACACGGTCGCTGCGGTGCCGCCGCGGACGGCCAACGGCAGAATAATTGCAACAATTACCGAGCCCGGAAGTGCATTGAGAATACTGCGGACGCGGCGCGTGAGCGGAACATACCCCATCAGCCAGAAGCCACCCGAGCGGATCGCATAGGTCACGAGAGCCATGGCGAGGATGACCATCCAGACGCCGAATGTGCCCAGGTCGGTGTTCATTCGTGCTGCTCGTCGAGATAGCCGCCAACGACCGCACCCACGATCGAACCAGCAGCAATGAACCACCAACCGGGCACCAGGCGTTCGACAGCGACGGCAACGATCCCTGCGACGGCCCAGCCCCATGCACGGCGCGGACCGGCCCACAGGGGAACGAGCATCGCGGCGAAAAATGCCGGCATGACAAGATCAAGACCGTATTTCGTCGGGTCGGTAATGAAGCTGCCGACGAAATAACCGGCGCCCGTGGCGACGAGCCAGGCGGCCATAATTGCGCTGGCTGCCCCGAAATACGCGGAAACATCGCTGCCGCCCTCGGCGCGATAGCGCATGGCAATCAACCAGGTCGCATCGGTCAGAAAAAACAGCGCCGAGTAGGCCTGCCAGGCTGGCCGTTGCCCGAGCCATGGGCGCATGGAGACACTCATCAGGAAAAGGCGCGCCCCGACCACGGCCGCGAGCACAGCGACTGTGAGAACCGCGCCCCATGTCACGACGGCAGGCCAGATTTCCAACGCGACAAGTTGGGCGATACCGGAGCAGACCAGAAAATTCATGGCGAGGCTTTGGACGAAGGTAAGGCCTTGCCGGGCCGCGGCCGCGCCGACGACAACACCGAACGCCATGATGCCAGGCGCCACCGGAAGCCCGAGGCGCATTCCCCGGACAAAACCGGGCCAATGGGATTTGTCCGGCGACGTTTCGATTGGAGCCATTGAGTGATTCGAACGCATGGGTGGGCGAGCTAGGCTCGCACGGCTTCCCCCATGAATCGAGATGGCCGGGACAATGCCCGGCCATGACGACTGCGAATGGCGAATTTACCCTTGCGGCTGAGGAGCGATCTCACCCGACGGCGGCTCCGGCCGCGGACGTGGCTTGCCGGCGGGCGGCACTGCGGACGAGCGTGGCGTGGTCGGTTCGATGACCGATTCGCGGACCGGACGTTTGCCCGCAAGGAGATCCGTAATCTCGTCGCCGGTGAGCGTCTCGAACTCGAGCAGGCCCTTGGCCAGCACTTCGAGGTCGGCGCGCTTCTCGGTGAGGATCTGCGTTGCTTCGGCATAACCGGCCTCGACAAGCCGGCGGATTTCGCCGTCGATCTTGCGCGAAGTCTCCTCGGATATGTTCTGCTGCCGCGACACCTGATAACCAAGAAAAACCTCGTCCTGGTTCTCGCCGTAGGCAACGGTCCCGAGTTCGTCGGACAGGCCCCAGCGCGTCACCATCATGCGCGCAAGCTTGGTCGCCTGCTCGATGTCGGAGGCAGCACCCGAGGTCACTTTCTCCTTGCCGAAAACCATCTCTTCGGCAACGCGGCCACCCATCATGATCGCAAGACGCGACGTCATCTGCTCACGGCTCATCGAGAGCTTGTCGCGCTCAGGCAACTGCATGACCATGCCGAGCGCGCGGCCACGCGGAATGATCGTTGCCTTGTGCACCGGGTCGGTAGCCTTGACGTTGAACGCAACGATGGCATGGCCGCCTTCGTGATACGCGGTGAGGAGTTTCTCCTCCTCGGTCATGACCAGCGACTTGCGCTCGGCGCCCATCATCACTTTGTCTTTGGCGTCTTCGAACTCCGACTGGGTCACCATGCGCTTGTTGCGGCGCGCCGCCATCAGAGCGGCCTCGTTGACCAGATTCATCAAATCGGCACCCGAGAAACCCGGGGTGCCGCGCGCGATGGTCTTGAGGTTCACGTCGGGCGCCAGCGGCACCTTGCGCACGTGGACTTTCAGGATGCTTTCGCGGCCGACCACATCGGGGTTCGGCACCACGACCTGGCGGTCGAAACGGCCCGGACGCAGCAGCGCGGGATCGAGCACGTCGGGACGGTTGGTCGCGGCGATAAGAATAATGCCTTCGTTAGCCTCGAAGCCGTCCATCTCGACCAGCAATTGATTGAGCGTTTGCTCGCGCTCGTCATTGCCGCCGCCGAGACCGGCGCCGCGGTGACGGCCGACCGCGTCAATTTCGTCGATGAAGATGATGCAGGGCGCATTCTTCTTGGCCTGCTCGAACATGTCGCGCACGCGGCTCGCACCGACGCCGACGAACATTTCGACAAAGTCCGAACCTGAAATAGTGAAGAACGGCACGTTAGCTTCGCCGGCGACGGCGCGCGCGATCAATGTCTTGCCGGTGCCGGGCGGGCCGACCAGCAAAACGCCGCGCGGGATGCGTCCACCGAGGCGCTGGAATTTTCCCGGGTCGCGCAGGAACTCCACGATCTCTTGCAGGTCCTGCTTGGCCTCGTCGACACCCGCGACATCTTCAAAGGTGACGCGGCCGTGTGCTTCCGCCAGCAGCTTTGCTCGAGACTTGCCGAAGCCGAGCGCTTTGCCGCCGGCGCCTTGCATCTGACGCGACAGGAAGATCCACACGCCGATCAGCGCGATGAAGGGCAGCCACGACACCAGCAGCGAGACGAACCACGGGACATTGTCCTGCGGCGGCCGGGCGGTGATCGTCACGCCTTTGGAATAGAGCTTCTGCACCAGACCCGGGTCGTTCGGTGCGTAAGTCTGGAAGCTGGTCCCGTTGGCGAAGGTACCGTGGATATCGGGCCCCTGGATCACTACGTCACGCACGCGGCCCTGATCGACCTCGGACAGCAATTGCGAGAAGGAGATATCCTGCGCGGTGGTCCGCTGCCCCGGGTTCTGGAAAAGCGTGAACAGCGCCAAAAGCAACAGGACGATGATCACCCAGAGGGCGAAATTGCGAAGGTTAGCGTTCATCAGGCGTCCTGACCCCGCCGCGCGAGATCCCCGCGGCTCTCTGACCTATGCATCCGGTTCGTGGCGACTTCACGTCCGACCCGAACGCCCAATGTAGGCAGCGCGAGCCCCCAAGAAAAGGCCTCAAACCTTAATATTCTAGCGTGTTTTCGCATAGCCCGCCCGCTCGTGTCGCCGCTTGGTTAAGACCCTCCGACCGCGTGGCGGTGCTCTTTCGACGATGAGTTGACGATCAGTCAGCGTTACAATCGCCCCAGCCAAAGTGCGGCGAAATCGCTGTTCGCTGACGGTCTGGACGCGATCTACAGCGCATTTCAACGCTTCCAGCTTGCCAAGCTCGACGGGGCCCTCATCTCCGACCCTGGCCACCGCCCGACCGAGCAGACGCAATGCGATTTCGGCAGGCAAATCGGCAAAGCGCCTCGCTTCGATACAAAGCGAGCCCGAGGACGACTCCACAGTCAATTCGTGCACTGCGCGATCGACTGCCACCTCGATCGCGCCTTCCGCGCGCTTGAGCCGCCGCGCGAGCTGCGCGAGGCGCTTCGCGTCGAGCCCCTCCTCCGCAAGCGCCCCCATGAGGCCGCGCAGGCGCGGCCGCGCAAAGCGCAGGTTGCGGTTAGACGGATCGTCCGCATACGGAATGTCCGCGGCACCGAGGGTCGCAATCAGCCGTGCTTTCGCGATGTCGAGCAGCGGGCGCACCAGCAGGATCGTGCGCTCGCCATCGGATGGCAAAGGGGCGATTCGTGTCATCGCACCGAGACCGGTCAATCCGCTACCACGACTCATGCGGATCAGCACGGTCTCCGCCTGATCATCGAGCGTGTGCGCCGTCAGGACGTGCGTAGCGCCCGCTCTATGCGCGGCCTCGCCAAGCAATCGATAGCGCGCTGCGCGCGCTTTTTCCTGAACCCCCGTGGAGGGCTTGCGGCCGTTCCAGCGCACCGTGCGATGCGCGATGTTCAATTTACGCGCGAGGCGGGCGACCGCCGCCGCCTCGCCTTTGGATTCCTTGCGTAGCCCGTGATCGACCGTCACGGCGATCAGCTTTGGTTTGGTCTTGAGTAAATCGCGCCAGCGCGCGACGAGCAGCATCAGTGCAGTCGAGTCAGGGCCGCCGGACACCGCGAGGACAATGACGGGAAGCGCCTGCAGATCCGCAAAAAGGGTCTTGGCTTCCGAGGGCGCAATCGCCAGTGATCTTTGGTCGGACATGATCGTTACCGAAAGCCGGTTCCGCCTCGGGATCAAGTCCGGGGCACCGCCTATCGCATCATATCCTAGCAGTGCGCGCGCTTCTGCTCTTGCTCGACGCCGCGCTTCACGCTGGCCGAAGCCCGCGGAAACTTTCGCCCGACCTCCGCAAGGGTGGCGCAGGCGGCTTCTTTCTGGTTCATCGCAGCAAGCGATTGACCGAGACGTAGCAACGCGTCAGGCGCCTTGGTGGAGCGTTCGAACTTGGTGGAAACCCCAAGGAACGATTCGGCGGCATCACGGTAGCGCTGTTGCTGAAATAGGCTTTCGCCGAGCCAGTATTGCGCCTCGGGGACCAAGCGTTCGTTGGGATATTTCTTCAGGTAATCGCGGAATGACTGTTCAGCCAACGAATAGTCCTTATGCAGCACATACCCGTAGGCCATGTCGTACTCGTCTTGCGGCGAGGCCGAAGGCGGCAGTGTCGCAAGTTGCTGGTTGTTGGGCGTGGCAGGAACAACGTTGCGTACTTGCGGCGGCGGTGAAGCCGATGCCGCTTGCGGTGTCGCTTGCGGTGGCGGCATCGACACCGATCCGGCCGACGCGATTGTGGACGGCGGCACCGCTCGTTGCGGCGGCGGTGAGTCGGTGTTCGCGAGCGTCGACAAATCGAGCGGCGCGCCCGCGCTACGCCCGCCGGGTGCACCGATTGGCCCTCCACCCGGTTCGGGCGCTGCTATCACCGCCTCTTGCCCGAGAGTCCGTGGAGCGCCTGGCGCATTGGGATTCTGCGTCGGATCGAAAACGTCTGAGCGGCGGCCGGACGGAGACGCCATCGGCGCATTCCCCTGATTTGACGGCGCCGCCTGCGGCGGTGGCGCGGCGCCGCCTCGCGATCCCATTTGCTGGAAACGATATTCAGTATCGTCCTGCATGCGCTTGAGTTGCGATTCCAGCTGCTGATTGCGGTACTGAAGCTGCTCGATCGTGCCGGTCAGCTGACGCAATGCACCTTCCATCCGGTCGAGACGAACGGAAAGATCGCCGGGATCGAATTGCGCCGCTCGACCGCCCTGTGCGGGCTGACGCGATTGTGTCTGTTCGCCGCGATTGAACAGGTTGTCGAGAAAATTGCCACCGCGCTCGTCCTGCGCCAGCGCAGCGCCGGCCAGAAGCAAAACGGAAATTGCGGCAAGCACCGCAGTTCGAGATGATGATGTTAATCGCGTCATATGTGATGAAACCGGCAGCGGCCGTTTGACCAAGGGTAACATAAGGCGCGCTGCGTCGAAATTGTGACTGTGGCCTCTGGTTCCGGCCTCGTCACGTCCGACTTAACACCGGATACCATGTATGGCCGGGCGAACCCGACCATAAAACCTCAGGAGCTGACCCCGAGGACGGTGACCGCGCGACGATTCTGCGACCAGCAGGAGATATCGTTGCAGACCGCGACCGGACGTTCCTTGCCGTAAGAGATTGTCCGCATGCGCTGTGGCTGGATACCTCGCGAGGCCAGATAATCACGCGCCGCTTGCGCACGACGCGCGCCGAGAGCGATGTTGTACTCGCGCGTGCCGCGTTCGTCGGCATGGCCCTCGATGGTGAACTGACCATACTGGCTGTAATTCGTCAGCCACTGCGCCTGCTTGTCGAGTGTCGCGCGCGCCTGCGGCGTGAGCTCGGACGAGTCGACTTCGAAAAACACGCGGTCGCCGACGTTGACGATGAAATCCTGCTGGCTCCCGGGCGATGCCTGGCCGGCGGCATTCGCCTGTGCGTCTTGGCCCGATCTGGCGCAGGCCGAGACTGCCAAAGCCGCAACAAGGATCGCTGCGAACCGGGCAGCGTGCAGCATCTTCCTCATGTCAGTCATCCCGGTCCCCTCCTCACACATGTCGACGCTAATGCGTGTTGGGTCTAGCAGGCCTTTCGTTAAACGAACGTTCCATCAACCTTGATGGAACCTTGCCCGGCCTCATTAAGTCTCCCGCTGTCCCTTAAACCGTTTCTAATGGTTAAGACAGTGTGAAAATAAGGCCGGTTTGCGACGATCAGGATAAAAGCGGTGACCAGGCCGGATCGGACGCGTACGCGGGTGTGGGAACCTTCAACTCGTTGCGGCCGCTAATATCAATCGTATACAGCGCGGGCCCCTGGCCCATATCACGGAAAAACATCAGCACACGGCCATTCGGCGCGAATGTCGGGCCTTCGTTGTGGAAACCCTCGGTCAGTAGGCGCTCGCCCGAACCGTCCGGTTTAAGAATACCGATGGCAAAATTACCGCGCGCCTGGCCCGTAAACGCAATGTAATCACCGCGCGGGGACCAAACCGGCGTCGAGTGGTGTCCTTCGCCGAAACTGATGCGCTGCGCCGGCCCGCCGGTCGCGGACATCACGTAGATCTGCTGGCTGCCACCGCGATCGCTTTCGAAACAGATGCGGGCGCCATCCGGCGAATAACATGGCGCAGTGTCGATCGCAGGCGTGTCGGTGAGGCGTGTGGTCTGCTTCGATCGCAGGTCCATCACGAACAGGTTGGCATTGCCTCCCTGTTGAAGACTCATGATGACGCGCTGACCGTCCGATGAAAATCTCGGGGCGAAGGTCATGCCCGGAAAATTGCCGACGATTTCCCGTTGCCCGGTCTCGATGTTGAGGAGATAGACACGCGGATCGCCCTGCCCGTACGACATGTAAGTGATCTCTTGCGTCGACGGATTGAAGCGAGGCGTCAGCACGAGATCGTCGCCGCGCGTGAGATACCGTACCCCGGCGCCGTCCTGGTCCATGATGGCGAGCCGCTTCACGCGCCGGTCCTTCGGACCGGTCTCATCCACGAAAACGATCCGGCTATCGAAATAGCCTTTGTCGCCGGTGAGGCGCTCATAGATCGCATCGGAAATAATGTGAGCGATACGGCGCCAGTTATCCGGGGTCGTGAAATACTGCTTGCCGTCGAGTTGCTGGCCGGCGAACACATCCCACAAGCGAAACTCCGCCTTCAACCGTCCGTCGCCCTGACGCGTGATGCGGCCGGTCACCAGCGCCTGGGCATTGATAGTGCGCCAGTCGGTGAAGCGCGGCACGTTATCGCTGTTGGTGACTTTTTCGATGAAGGCCGCGGGGTTGATCGGCGCAAAGAGGCCGCTGCGCTGAAGATTGCCGCTAATGACCGCGGTGACGTTCCGCCCGATATCAGATTCGGAGACGAAGTCGGGCAGCGCGATCGGCATCGGCTGTACATTGCCTTGGGTAATGTCGAGCCTGAGTACTGCGCCCGCCGAGCGCGGTGCGAGAACAGCCAGGGCTCCGGCGCCGGCCAGTAACCGGCGACGGGTCAGCGAGAGAGGAATGGGTGGTTGGGTCATTTCGATTGGATCAATAGGAGCCCTAATTTGACCGAAACATGTCTTTGGGGTCGAAGGTCAACTCAATTTCTTTCCAGGTGTCATAGTGCTCGGGCTTAAGCATATCGAACGGCTGGCCCGTTAGAACTGCACGGACCGCGCTATCGCGTGAGGCCATTGCCGCAACACTTCTGCCGTTGACCCGCGCGAAGGGCGGCGCCGCCAGCCGACCGTCAGGGCGAAGCCTCACGGTCACATTGACGATCAGCTCATTCGGATCCTGCACTCCGACCGGAGGACTCCACAGGGCCATCAACCGCGCGCGTAGCGCATCGATTTCGGATTGCGACAGCCTCGCTGCCATGCCTGAGGGTGTTCCCAAGGAAGGCACATTGTTGGGGTCCAAACCGGTCGAGGCCTTGCGCGACGGGTCGCGTTTGTCGAGCAGGGCAGCGATTCTATCGGCATCGAATTTCGGCTGCTGCTTCTGGGGAGGCTTCTTCGGTGGCAGCGGCTGCTCGACCTTGGTCTGCTGTTTCGGTTCGTCCGGTTGCTTGAGCTTGTCGGCAATCGGATCAGGCTTCGGTGGCTGCGGCTCGGGCTGGGGCGCAATTTCCTTTGCGGCCTGCACTTCCTTTTTTTCGGTGATCTTCGCTTTCGAATCCTCGACCGGCTTGGGCGGCTCTTCGGCTTTTTTCTCGACCAGAGGCTTGGGGGTCTCGACTTTCGGCGCGTCCTTCACGCCTTTGGTCATCTCTGAGAAGTCTTTTTCGCTCACCAGATCGACCGGCAGAGACTCCGCAGGCGTGACGTCGAACATCTTCCCGGAAAACGAGATCGTCGCCCACAGCAGCACCGCCGCGTGCAGGCCAGCCGAGATCGCTGTCGCCTTTCTCATCACTGCGCTTTAGCGCCCTGCTCAAACTCGGTAACCAAGGCTACACGATGAAAGCCGGCCGACGACAGCTGACCCATCACCTTCATCATGGTCCCATAGTCGACCTTCTTGTCCCCGCGCACGTAAACGCGTGCCTCGACCCCACCGCGCGCTTCGGCGACCGCCTGCATTTTCGGGATCAGATCGTCGGCCGCAATTTCGCTATTCTGCAGGAAAATCTGCCCTTTGTCGTTGACAGAAACGGTCAGCGGCTCTTTGTCCTGGTCGAGGCTTTTGGCCTGACTTTGCGGCAGATCGATCGGCACGCCCACCGTCAGCAGCGGCGCCGAGACCATGAAAATTATCAACAGCACGAGCATCACGTCGACCATCGGGGTCACGTTGATTTCGCTCATCACGCGTTGGCGATGATGCTTGCGCTTTCCGATGATCGGCGTGCCGGCATTGGCAGCCATGACGCGATCCCCTACCCGCGCTCGTCGATTTGCCGGGACAGAATTGCCGCGAACTCGTCAGCAAAGCCCTCCAGACGCTGGGCTTGCTTGTTAACTTCGGCCGCAAACTTGTTATAGAAAATCGTCGCAGGTATGGCGGCGACAAGGCCAAGCGCGGTCGCAAAAAGCGCTTCGGCGATGCCGGGTGCGACGACTGCCAGCGACGTATTTTTGGACGCAGCGATCGACTGGAAGCTCGTCATGATTCCCCAGACGGTTCCGAACAATCCGACAAACGGACCTGCAGAACCGATGGTGGCGAGCACCAACAGCCGCCTCTCGAGCCGCTCGACCTCACGCGCGATCGTCACTTCCATGACCTTCTCGATGCGCATCTGCAATCCGCCGATCGTGCGCGCATTCCCCTCGAAGCTGCGTTTCCATTCGCGCATTGCGGCGACAAACAACGCGGCCATCGAATGCGCTGGACGCGACGACAGCGCGCGGTAGAGTTCGTCCAGCGACTGACCTGACCAGAAGGCCTGTTCGAAACGATCCATCGCGCGACGCGAGCGCGTGTAGAGCACCGTCTTGTCGATCGCGATTGCCCAGACCCAGACCGAGCAGATCAGCAGCCCGATCATGACGGTCTTGACGACCCAATGAGCGTTCCAGAACAGCGTGAAAAGCGAAAGATCCGATGAGCTCAGCGGGAGCACCGACTGTGCCACGTCGGCAGGATTCATAGGCACGTCCTTTCCGCTCAATCCGGTCCCGTCGGTCGAACCGGCGCGGCGCAATGTCCGAAGTCAACGAGCGCGCGCGACGATGCCGCTCACGCGCTGAGCCTGACCTCTCGCGAAATTCGTTGGTCCCGTCCACCGGTGACCTACGAAATCCCCGCGAAACTTGGCCAAACTTGGGCGCGAAGCGGGCTAACGTGCCTAAACAGCGCTGATTGTGGTTAAGGAGTCGTTACTTAGCCGGACCCCGAAAAAAAGAGGGCTGCCCTCGTGGGCAGCCCTGTCCTGCAATCGAGGGAAATCAGCCCTGCGACTGATTGCCATCCGGCCGATTGCGACGCTCGGCCATGAACTGGTCGAACTCGGTCTTGTCCTTCGCCAAACGAAGACGCGCGAGGAATTCGCGGAACTCGCGCTGCTCGTCCTCCAGGCGCCGCAGAGTTTCGGCGCGATAGTCGTCGAACGCTCGGTTGCCACTGGAAGGAGCATAAAAACTCCAGGGATTGCCGCCCATTCGGGACCGCATCCAGTCCATCTTGTTCTGCATGCGCTCCATTTTATTCTGCCAGTGGTGCTGTCCGCATCCCATTCTTCCGCTCCCGATGGTGAAGGCGAGGGCGCCAAGCCCAAGCGGCCACCAGACCATGAAGCCAAGAACGATCAGGGCGATCCAGGCGGGTTTTCCGTAGGCATCGAGTTGCGCGGTTATAGGCATTGTCGGCCTCGCGTGAATGTAAATAACATTTACATACGTAGACCTGCACAAGGCCGCTGTCAAGAGTGCAAAAATAAATTGGTGAGCCCTAAGGCCTCGCGCCAGACCTTGCGCGAAAAAGTCGCCTCAACGATTCCCGGCGACAGTGGCATTCAGTCCCAGCCCGCGCAGGTAGATGAGAACCGCAGCTTCAAGCAGTTCCTCGGGCGGCATCGGCAGTGAGCGGCGGGCTGAATCGCCGCGGCCGAACAATGAGGCGATGCCATGCGTCATCGCCCAAACGTGCAGTGCGACCATCAGCGCCGGAGGTCGTCCTTGTGACGGCATCAGCGAAACAAGTTTCTCGGCGGCCGCGCGCAGTACTGCAAATGCGTTCTCGCTAGCCTCGCGCAATTCACGATCGGTATCGAGAGGAACACCCGCTTCGAACATGGCCGAGTAATAAGCCGGCTCGCGTTTGGCGAAAGCGAGATAAGTTTTGCCGAGCCGGTCGAACGCCGCCATCACCTCTGGCCTGCCTTCATCCCAGGCTTTGGCGAGCACGCTTGCAAACTCCTCGAAACCACGCCGCGCAACATCGGCGAGCAGCGCGTCGCGATCACGAAAATGGCGATAAGGCGCCGCCGGGCTAACACCCGCCCAGCGCGCTGCGTCGGCGAAGGTGAAGCCGGCCGGCCCCTTCTCCGCGATCAGCTCAAGCGCAGCACGCACCAGGGCTTCCTTGAGATTGCCATGGTGATAGCCGCGCGGTCCGGCACGTCTGCCCCATTTCATGTAAACGGGATTAACATGAGTCCGGCAGGCGCGTCGACGCTTACGAACGCTGCCCGCGTTTGGCGACGAGCGGCAGACTGTCGAACAATGTCGGACCGTTCGGTTGCGCGCCTTCGATGGTCAGCAGACGCAGCTTGCTGACAACGCCGCCAGGCGCCGAGAAGCCGCCGGTCTTGCCGCCGGCAGCCAGCACACGATGACAGGGGACGATCAGGGGAATCGGATTCTGCCCGAGCGCTTGTCCGACCTCGCGCGCGAGCAGTTTATCGCCGAGCCGTTCTGCGATCTCTCCGTAGGTCAATGTAGAACCCGGCGGGATCGTGCGTGCGATGACGTAAACCTTGCGATTTAACTCAGGCAGGCCGTCGGTGTCGATCGTCACGTCGTTCAAGTCGCGCTTCTCGCCGCGCAAGAGTGCGACAACGCCATCGATCGCCTGCTGCACACGTGCCGGAGGCTTTGCTTCCTGCGCACCGGCAAAGCGTCGCAAGAGACGCGACCGCGTCGCCGCTTCCGTCCCGTCGTGAATCTGCACGCCGGAAACGCCGCGCGCATTCCAGACAATTCCGCACGTACCGATCGCGGTGTCGAATATCGCGAAACTGTTACTCATTCAGGAACGATAGCACACGCCCTCAGGCACCGCCGCCCGATTCCTGGTCTGCTTTCATGGCAATGCGCAGCGGCTTCGGGATGGGCTTTGCGCGCCCTCCGGAAACAAAAGCCACCTGGACGTGCGCCTCCACCAGCAGATCTTCGCCACGCATGACTTTCTGATTGAGTGTCACCGAGGCACCTTTCACTTCTTCCGGCGTCGTGACGATATCGAGCAGGTCATCCATGAACGCCGGCTTCCGGAAATCGATACCCATGTGCCGCACCACGAAGGCAAATCCCGGCGCTTCCTTTTCCGCCTGCTCGAATAGCGCGCGATGATCGGCGCCGATCAGCCGCAGATAGTTCGTCCGTCCGCGCTCCATGAAGCGCAGATAGCTTGCGTGATAGACAATGCCCGAGAAATCCGTGTCTTCGTAATACACGCGCACGGCCTGATGGTGCCGACCGTCGCGGATTTCGCCGTCGAGAACGTTCATGGCAAACTATTTACAGACAGCGCGGAACGGCATCAATCGTCCAGAGCGCCAATACAACCGCCTATTGGAGTGAGCGCGCCAGCGGCAGCACGTGGTCGCGCGTCAGGCAGATCGGGAAGCGCGTGCGGATCAATCCAAACGACCTGATCGATCCCCCCGCCGGTTTGATCGGACCTTCGACATCCACGGCATAGACCGTAGCGTTGACCTGAAAACCCCGGCTCGTTCGCCGCCGGACAATCAAACACGCCCAGCGCGTGCGCGCTCGCGTCCCTGACCCGGCAGCTCAGTTCCTCGGCGATTTCGCGCGACAACGCGGCGGCATCATTTTCGCCGACCTCGCGCTTGCCGCCCGGCTGCATGAAAGCCTCGGTCCCGCGTTTGCGCACCAGAAGAACGCGACCATCGGGATCGCGAATCAGCGCAGCCACCGCGCTGATGATGGTGTTGCTCACTCATCCCCTCCCGAAAAGAGCCCAAACTGCGCCGGATCACGCGTAGGCTCGGGCAGTCCCAGATGCTGGAAAGCCAGCGCAGTGAGCAATCGCCCGCGTGGTGTCCGCTGCAGAAAGCCTTTCTGGATAAGGAACGGCTCGATGATGTCCTCGATGGCGTCACGCGGCTCCGACAGCGCGGCAGCGAGCGTGTCGACACCGACTGGACCCCCTCCGTAACTCGAGGCAATCGTCGAAAGATAGCGGCGGTCCATCGCGTCCAGCCCGGCCGCATCGACTTCGAGCGCCAGCAACGCGCGGTCGGCAACTTTCCTGTCGATGGTCCTGGCACCGTCGACATGGGCAAAGTCGCGCACGCGGCGCAGGAGCCGTCCGGCGATGCGTGGGGTGCCGCGCGCGCGGCGCGCAATTTCGTTGGCGCCGTCGGGTGCGATTCCGATGCGCAGGACACGCGCACCACGATCGACGATCTCTTCCAATTCCTTCTCGGAATAAAAATTGAGTCGCACCGGGATACCGAAACGGTCGCGCAATGGATTCGTCAGCAGTCCCGCACGCGTGGTTGCACCGACCAAGGTGAACGGAGAGAGATCGATCTTGACGGAACGGGCCGCCGGCCCCTCGCCGATGATGAGATCGAGCTGGAAATCTTCCATCGCCGGATAAAGGATTTCCTCGACCGCAGGATTGAGCCGGTGAATCTCGTCAATGAAAAGGACATCGCGTGGCTCGAGATTGGTGAGAAGCGCCGCAAGATCGCCTGCCTTCGCAATCACTGGGCCTGAAGTGGCGCGAAAATTGACGCCGAGTTCGCGCGCGACGATCTGCGCCAATGTCGTCTTCCCGAGGCCCGGCGGTCCCACGAACAGCACGTGGTCGAGAGCCTCTTTGCGCGCCCGTGCTGCTTCAATGAACACCTTCAGATTGGCGCGCGCGTTTTCCTGGCCGATGAACTCGCTGAGTTGCTGCGGGCGCAGCGAAGCATCGACATCATCGTCACGCTGGGCAGCGGCCACCAGTCGGCGCGGGGTGTTCATTTCGCCAATTCCTTCAGACCTTGCCGGATCAGCGTCGCAGTGTCCGCGCCCTCGCCCGCGGTCCGTGCCGCAGCCGCGATGGCAGCAGCCGCCTGTGGATGTCCATAACCGAGATTGATCAGCGCCGAAACAGCGTCGGCAATCGGTCTTGGCGCACGCTTCTCGTCAAGCGCGCCGGCAAGGTGCACCACGGCCGGATCGACATTCGCAAAGGCCGGCGCCTTGTCTTTCAGCTCGGTGACGATGCGTTCCGCCACTTTCGGGCCCACGCCCGGCGTACGGGCCACCATGGCCTTGTCGCGCATCGCGACCGCCGAGGCGAGTTCGGATGGCTTCAGTGTGCCGAGCACCGACATCGCGACCTTGGCGCCTACCCCCTGCACTGTCTGTAGCAGACGGAACCACTCGCGCTCGATGTCGCTCGTAAAACCGAACAGCTTGATCTGGTCTTCGCGCACGTGGGTTTCGATCGACAAGGTGGCAGCTTCGCCCAGAGAAGGAAGCGCCTGCATCGTGCGCGATGAGCAATGCACCTGATAGCCGACGCCACCGACATCAAGGATGACGTAATCCTCGCTGTAGCTGTCCACGATGCCCTTGAGCTTGCCGATCATGCCGCCGCCTCACGCCTGAGCCGCGTAGCGCCGCGCCGCGCTGGTCCGATGATGCGCGTGACAGACGGCGATAGCGAGTGCATCAGCGGCATCCTCGCTTTTGGGATCGGCCTTTGGCAGCAGCACACCTATCATCATGCGGATCTGCGTCTTTTCTCCGTGACCGGCGCCGACGACGGTCTTTTTCACGACGTTGGGCGCGTATTCGGCAACGGTGAGTCCAGCCTTTGCCGGCACGAGCATGGCGATGCCGCGCGCCTGCCCGAGCTTCAGGGTCGCCGCCGCATTCGCGTTGACGAAAGTCGCCTCCACCGCCGCCTCGTGCGGACGATAGCGCTCGATGACCGAGATCAGCCCATCATGGATCACCAGCAAGCGGGTGCCGAGTTCGGCGCGCTCGCTCGTTTCAAGCGAACCGCAGGCAATGTGAATCAACCGATTTCCGTCGCTCTCTATGAGTCCCCAGCCGGTGCGGCGGAGCCCCGGATCGATGCCGAGTATGCGAATCGGATGGCGGGCCATGGTCCGTTGATAACCCCGCGCTCGGCCGCAGCCTAGGACCGAAATGCGCGTTCCCGGCTGACCGGGCAAGCTTTCCACCATCGCGGGATTCGGAATTTTCCCCGTGGTTGCATTAGGATCACCGGGCATGCCGGGTTCACCCTCGCCCCGTGGCGCCAAGCGACGGGCCATCATCATTGGCGGCTCGATGTCCGGGCTCTTTTCTGCGGCGTTCCTGCGGCAGATAGGTTGGGACGTGGATGTCTATGAGCGGTCGACCGTCGAGCTGGTCGGCCGCGGCGCCGGCATCACCGGCCACCCTGAGCTCATCGAAACCCTGGAAGCGAGCGGAGCCGGCACCAAGGATCTTGGTGTCGAGGTACCCAAGCGCGTCGCGATCGACCGCGAAGGCCGCGTCACCGACGAGCGGCCGTTGCGGCAAATCCTCACATCCTGGGATCGCCTGCAGCGTCTCCTGCGGGAGACCATCGACGAGACCCGTTATCATCTCGGATGGAATTTCGAACGGGTCGACCAGGATGAGCGCGGAGTGCGCGTGCAGTTTTCCGGCGAGCGCGTCGAGCATGCTGATATTCTCATCGGCGGCGACGGAATTCGGTCGAGTGTGCGCGGGCAGATGGCTCCAGACGTGCAGCCGGTCTATGCTGGCTACTACATCTGGCGCGGCGCGCCGAACGAAGCCGACCTCGCAGCGGACACGCTCAACACGATCTATCCACTGTTCACGTTCTACCTGCCAACGCGTCAGCAGGTGATCACCTACCCAATCGCCGGATTCGACAACGACCTGCGCCCCGGCAAGCGCCGATTCAATTTCATCTGGTACCGCGTCGCCGACGCGGCAAAACTGCGCGAGATGAACGTGGACGAAGGCGGCGTGCAGCATGAATATTCGGTGCCGCCGCCGTTGATCCGAAAAGATCTCATCGCCGATATGTACAAGGACGCGCGCGAGACGCTACCGCCGGCCTTGCTCGATGCGCTGATGAAGATCAAGCAGCCGTTCATCACGCCGATCTACGATTTCACTGCGCCGGCCATCGTGTTCGGCCGCGTTGCCATGGTCGGTGACGCGGCGGCGAATGCGCGTCCGCACATGGGATTCGGAATGGCCAAGGCGGGAACGGACGCGCAGGCTTTGGCGAAGCATTTGCGCGACCAGGCCGACATCGACGACGCACTGAAGGCCTACAACGCCGAGCGGCAGCCGATCGGCAACCACATCGTGATGCACGGTCGCAAGCTTGGTACGCATCTCGGCGTCAACCTGAAGACCGATGAAGACTGGCGCATGCACGACCTTTTGCAAAGCGATGGCGCAATGCTCGACTGGATCGCCGTACCGAATTTTCTCGACGCGTACAAATGAGCGACCTGCCCAAGCCGGACTATGCACGCAACATGGGCGTCGTCGGCCACTCCGATCAGGGCGGCCGGCCCGACGGCGTGCAGATCATGGTGCATCGTGGCTTTGCTTACGTGGGTCACATGTTCTCGAAGGGCTTCTCGGTCATCGACGTGCGCGATGCAAAAAATCCGCGCGCGGTGAACTACGTCGCAGCATCGCCCAACACCTGGACCATTCATCTGCAGACGCACGATGACCTGCTACTGATGATCAATGCCAAGGACATGTTCGCCGCCGCCGAGTTTACCGACGAGCGCGCCTATTACAGCGGGGCGCTCGGCAAGACGGTCGGTACCGCAGAGGCGAGGCGCGAACGCGACTGGAGCGCGGGGCTTGCCGTCTACGATATTTCGAAGCCGGAAAACCCGCGCCGCATCGGCTTCATGCCGGTCGAGGGCGGCGGCATTCACCGCATCTGGTACACGGGCGGGCGCTGGGCCTACGTCTCGGTGCTGCTCGATGGCTTCACCGACTACATCTTCATGACCGTCGACATGAGCAATCCGGCGCAACCATGCGAGGCCGGGCGATGGTGGATCCCGGGCATGAATCTGGCGGCCGGCGAGACACCTGCGTGGGAGCCGACTCGCCGGTATGGCCTGCATCACGCCATCATCAACGGCGACACAGCGTACGCGGCCTGGCGCGATGCCGGCATGGTGGTGCTCGACATCGCCGACCGCACGAGACCGAAACTAATCGTGCACCGAAACTGGTCGCCGCCGTTCGGCGGAGGCACGCACAATTGCCTGCCGTTGCCCGACCGCGACCTGCTGGTGGTGCTCGACGAGGCCGTGCTCGATCACCAGGAAGACGGGCTCAAGCTGATCTGGATATTCGACAATCGCGCGCGGGAAAATCCGGTCAGCATCTCATCGTTCCCGACACCGGCCGAGGCCGACTACAAGGCCAAGGGCGGCCACTTCGGGCCGCACAATATTCATGAAAACCGGCCCGGGAGTTTCGTCAGCTCGCAGTTGATCTTCGCGACGTATCAGAACGCGGGGCTCCGCGTCTTCGACATATCCGACCGTTTCATGCCGAAGGAAGTCGGCGCGCTGGTGCCGCCGCAACCGGCAACGCTCGCGGATACGCGGCCGAACCGCGCGCGCGTCATTCAATCCGCAGACGTGTTCGTGGATGCGAAGGGTCTGGTCTACGCGACCGATTACAATGCCGGTCTATACGTTATGGAATTCGAAGGCTGAACGTCATGCCCGGCCTTGTGCCCGGCCATAACAATTGGGAGCTACGCGCTCATTCTTGCGACCAGCGCGTCGGAGACTTCGAAGTTCGCGTAGACGTTCTGCACGTCGTCGCTGTCGTCGAGCGACCCGATCAGTTTGAGGACCTTTTCGCCGGCCTCGTCGTCGAGCGCGACAGTGTTTTGCGGTCGCCACAGCAACGACGCCTTGCGCGGCTCGCCGAACTTGGCCTCGAGCGCCTTGGCGACGTCGTTCAACGTGTCGGGCGTCGTGATGATCTGATGGCCATCGTCATTTGAAGCTACATCTTCGGCGCCGGCCTCGATCGCCGCTTCCAGCATGGCATCGGCGCTCGCGGCCTTCGCGTCGAATTCGACGATGCCGACATGACTGAACATAAAGGACACCGCGCCTGTTTCCGCGAGGTTGCCGCCGTTCTTGGAGAAAATGGCGCGGACTTCGCCCGCGGTGCGGTTGCGATTGTCGGTCAACGCCTCGACGATGATCGCCACGCCGCCGGGCCCATAGCCCTCGTAACGGATCTCATCGTAGTTTTCCGTGTCGGCACTCTGCGACTTCTTTATGGCGCGATCGATATTGTCCTTCGGCATGTTCTCGGCGCGCGCCGCAATCACCGCCGCGCGCAGGCGCGGATTGAATGTGGGGTCGGGCAGACCGAGCTTGGCTGAGACCGTGATTTCCCGCGCGAGCTTGCCGAACAGCTTGGAGCGCGCCTTATCCTGGCGCCCCTTGCGGTGCATGATGTTCTTGAATTGGGAATGACCTGCCATAGGAAAACGTGGGCTTATGTCGTGATGCCGGCGGCTATATAGGCCGTCGGCTCAAGAAAATAAATATATTTGAGCGGAATTTCAGGCCGCGACCGCAACGTCACGCAGGATCGCACCGATGCGCGCGCCGACCTTGCCGACATTGCGGTGGACGCGCGCCTTGTAACGGGTGACGGCGTCGCGGTCGACCATGAAGAATTTCTGCTCCGGAAAGGTACGTCCGAAAATATCGATCAACATGCTGCGGAACTGGCCACCCGCAACCGACCGCTGCGGCTCTGCGTAGGCCGCGAGTTCGGCCGATGTCAGCGCGCACAGCAGCGCGGTCGGCAGCGTCGAATAGACCTGCTTATGCTGCTGGATAGTGCTGATGGCACGATCGAGCGCGAATTCCTGACCGACGTCGTCGCTGATCATCAGCGGTTTGTCATTGATCGCCCGCGCGAGCGGGAACTGGTCGATCAGCCAGTCGCCGATGTGAACGACATTGCGCCGGCAGCGCCCGTACATCAGCACGTCGTCCTCGTAGCGCGCGAACCAGGTGTCGAGACGGTCGATGAGGCGATCGAAAGCCGGTCGTGCGATCAGCTCGCGGCTGTGCGTGCCGAAAATGCCGATCGCCGCCTTGGCGTGAGAAACGATCTCGAGCACCTCTTCACCGAGCAGCGTCGGGAACAGGCCGTTGCCGGTGCCGAGGACCACCAGGTCGTAGCCCACCCGCGCCTCGCTGAGCGTGCGTAAGTTAAGATGATGCACCTCGGCTTCGCCGGGCAGCAGCGCGTTGACCAACTGGCGGCCAAGCCGCGCACCGAAATCTCCCGCATCGTCAGCCGAGATCACGGCGACGCTGCTGGCTGCGGGCGCTGACAGCCATTCGCTCGGCTTGAGCCGCATCAGCACCTGCGTCTCGTCGATTGGCGTCATGCACTCGATGCGGAAGCCGTAGCGATCAAACAGACGCGCTAGCTCGTAGAAGCTCAGATGATTGGCAAAGCCGAGCGCGGCGCGATCGACACCCTTGGTCAGGTCGGTCGCGCAATAGCTGAGGATGATGTCGTGCCGGCAGAACCGCAGGTGCGTGAAAAGATTTTCGACGTGCGTTGTCCGCTCAAGCACGCCGAGCATGACGATGACATCGCAATCCGTCGCCGCCCCGGTCGGGAAGTCGCCCGACTTCAGGTCGCGGATGAATGCCGAGAGCGGACGATCGATGCCGCGGTAACTGCACCCGTTCGGCAGAAGCGCCTGTAGTGCCGTACCTTCGCTCAGATCGAAAACGCGTGCGCCTGCCGGGATGAATTGCGCCGCAAGCCCAACGCGGCGATCGGTTCTGCTTTCTGGATCCGGCGCCTGGCACGCGAGGTCGGGAGGAAGTTCCAGTGCCAGATTGGCGTTGACCTGCAAATTCATGGAGACCTGTGCCGAGGTTGCTGTGCCGGACCCGAGCACAACCGGCGAATCAACGTCATCTAACGAATCATCGACGCGATTCGCGGTCAATCGTACAATTTGGAAGTTTCATTCCCAGAACTTCGGCCGGGCCTCGTGCAAGATACCTCCGAGCCGAACAGGACCGACCTTGCGCGCGAGACCGGTCGCGTCATCGGTCTCCACCGCGAGCCCACACAATGTGGCCGGACCCAACGAAGCTTCGAACTTCGCGCCGGGAAGTTTGCGCAGGAAGCGATTGAGCGGCTCGTCCTTGTTCATGCCGATGATGGAATCGTAATCGGCGGTCATACCGACGTCCGACATGAAGGCGGTTCCGGCCGGCAACACGCGATCGTCGGCGGTGGGCGCATGCGTATGCGTGCCGATGACGAGGCTCGCACGCCCGTCCGCGAAATAGCCCATGGCCTGCTTCTCGCTCGTCGCTTCGCAATGGAAATCGATGATGATCGCATCCGCACCGGATTTCAGCGCGCAGGCCGATAGTTCGCGTTCGATGGCGGCGAAGGGATCATCGAGCGGATCCATGAAAATGCGCCCCATGGCGTTGATCACCAAAGCGCGCTTGCCGTTTTTCGCGTCGACGAGTGCAGCCCCGCGACCAGGCGTCCCCTTCGGATAATTGAGCGGTCGGATCAGCCGCGGCGCCCGTTCGATGAACACCAGCGCTTCGCGCTGATCCCAGGCATGATTGCCGAGCGTGATGGCATCCGCACCGGCATCGATCAGTTCATTGTAGATGACCTCGGTGATGCCGAAACCGCCGGCTGCGTTTTCGCCGTTGATCACCACCAGATCGAGTTTCCATTTGCCGATCAGGTCCGGCAGCCGTTCCGTTACGATTGTGCGCCCTGACCGCCCGACAACATCGCCGATGAAAAGAATGCGCATGCAGTTAATGCTCGCGAAAATCGATGATCTCACGTTCCGTTAGCACGAGGTCGAGCCGCGCGTCGCGCTCGGTTGCGGGCACCGACGGAATTTCCTGCGCAGCAAATGCAATGCCGATGGCAACAACCGACTTCTTGGCGCGCAGCGAGTTGATGGTCAGGTCGTAATAACCGGCGCCGTAGCCGATGCGGTGGCCGGCTCGGTCGAAGGCGGCAAGCGGAACAATGAGAATGTCGGGGTCGACTACGCGCGCATTCGGAAAGGGCTCGCGAATGCCCCACTGGCCGGAATTCAAAGGTTCGCCGAATGCCCAGGCGCGCATCGTCAAGGGATTGCCGCGACCGGCAATCGTCGGCAGCGCGAGGTTCGCTCCCGCATCGGCGAGGCTTCGCATCAATGGAATTGGGTTGATTTCACTTTTCATTGGCGAAAAGCCGGAGACCACGGTGCCCGGATCGACTTTCACCGGAAACGGGCGAGCCGCAATCGTCGCGGCAGCTGACGCGCGCTCGGAAGCGGGCAAGGCATCGCGCAAGGCCAGAGCCTGCTCGCGCAGCCGTGCTTTTGGAGAATCGGTGTCAGCAATTTTGGTCATTGCAATCAAGTGCGGAGCCGCGATGGCCGTTGGAGCATCGATCCCGGGTTCCCTACGAAAGTAGGTGGGCGCCATATGACCGAACCCACGAGCCCGGCCAGGGACAGCTCCCTGAAGGATCGATAAGGCCCCGGGGATTGTGTCTCCTGACGCGCCCCGCAGCCCCGCCCTCTCAATGTAGTCGTTATGTGGCGGACACGCCACTTTGTGGAGCACGTCAGCCGAGCGGCACGCTGCCGCCGTTGCCGACCGTCTGATTGAGCTTTCGGGTAATGCCTTCGATGCGTTCGGCTGCGGAATTGAACGCACCGATCACGGCATCGGATGCGGCCCTGGCGCGGTCGGATGCGACAAGCCGCGCATCCTGCAACGAGGCGATATCCTCCTCGAGGCGACGCATCTTTTGCACTGTCTCAGCCAATTCGTCGGCGACCATCAACGCAGCCATTACCGTGAGACGCGTGTCGCCGATCTCACCGAACTTGCGTCGCAGACTGATGATGCGTTGGTCGATGTCCTTGGCGAGCTCCTGCAAGTGCTCTTCCTGTCCATCTTCGCAAGCGAGGCGGAATTGGCGGCCGGCGATAGTGGAGCTGATCTGAGCCATGGGTTACTCGTGCGCGTCCAGCACCGATTGGATTGTCGTAATCGCGCTGTCCAGCCGTTCCGCAATTTCCCGGTTGGTCGTTTCGAGCCGGCGTGAACGCGCGGTCTCGCCGTCGAGCGCCGCGGCCAGCCTCGTACGATCGACGCCAAGCGCCTGCACCTGGGCGGCGAGGCCCTCCTCGTTGCGGTCAGCCTGCTTTCGCCGTTCGACTGCGGCATCAAGCGCGTCCAACGCGAGCGCGAGACGCTTGACCGCGGTATCGATTGCGCTTTGCTCCGTCATCGCCTTTGGCCCACACCAAAAACTTGTGCGGCAGCAGCTATTTAGGCAGAGAATCTTACGTGTTGCACGACCACACAGTCAACGTTTGGCGGGGGATTTGCCCAGCTGTTTTCGTCTCCTGTGCATGGAGGGTGCGCGCGGTGGTCGTCACATTGACTCAAGGGACTTACATGCTATCCACCGGCCAAAAGGCCCTTTCATGAGTGCAAAAGCCTCTTCGACGGCAGCCGCGGTGCCTCCGGAGCATCGCGAGCAAGCGCCCAGTGCCATTGCCCACGCGAGCATGGCCAATGCGATTCGCGCCCTGGCCATGGATGCCGTGGAACAAGCCAAATCCGGCCATCCAGGGATGCCGATGGGCATGGCCGACGTGGCGACGGTGCTGTTCTCACGGTTTTTGAAGTTCGACCCGACCGATCCGGCCTGGGCCGATCGCGACCGCTTCATCCTCTCGGCCGGCCACGGTTCGATGCTGATCTACGCGTTGCTGCATCTTACCGGCTACGAGGCGACGACGCTCGATCAGATCAAAAAATTCCGCCAGCTCGGCTCGAACACAGCCGGTCATCCGGAATACGGGCACACGCCTGGCGTGGAAACGACTACGGGTCCGCTCGGTCAAGGATTGGCTAACTCCGTCGGCATGGCGATTGCCGAAAGACATCTCGCGTCAGTGTTCGGCGACGGCGTCGTCGACCACAAAACTTACGTGATCGCCTCGGACGGCGATCTTATGGAAGGCATCAGCCACGAAGCGATCGCGCTCGCCGGTCATCTCAAGTTGAACAAGCTGATTGTGCTGTTCGACGACAACGGCATTTCCATCGACGGCGCGTTGTCGCTCGCGGATTCGGTCGACCAGGTGAAGCGCTTCGAAGCCGCCGGCTGGAATGCTTCGCGCATCGACGGTCACAATCCGGTGGCGATCAATGCAGCGCTCGAAAAAGCACAGACATCGGACAAGCCGGTGCTGATCGCCTGCAGGACCAAGATCGGTTTCGGCGCGCCCACCAAGCAAGGCTCCGAAAAATCGCACGGCTCGCCGCTGGGCGCGGAAGAAATCGCCGGTGCGCGCAAAAACCTCGGCTGGACATCCGCGCCGTTCGACGTACCGGCCGACGTTTTAAAAGCATGGCGCGCAATCGGAACGCGCTCAAAGGGCACGCACGCGGATTGGAAAAAGCGGTTGGCCAGCCTCGAGAGCGGCAAGCGCGCCGAGTTCGAACGTCGCATGAAAGGCGACCTCGCGAAACAGGCGCTCGCCGATGCAGTGCGCGCAGTGAAGGAAAAACTCGCTGCGCAACCGAAAGACATCGCAAGCCGCACGGCCTCCGAATTTGCGCTTGAAAGTCTGATTCCCGCGCTACCCGAAATGATCGGTGGGTCGGCCGATCTCACCGGCTCCAACAACACGCGCATCAAAGGCATGAAGGCGATATCGGCCGCTGATTTCTCCGGCCGCTTCATCCATTATGGCGTGCGCGAGCATGGTATGGCCGCGGCCATGAACGGCATGGCGCTGCACGGCGGTATCGTCCCCTACTCCGGCACGTTCCTCGTGTTCTCGGATTACTGCCGTCCGGCAATCCGCCTTGCCGCGCTGATGGGCAAGCGCGTCATCCATGTCATGACGCACGATTCAATCGGCCTCGGCGAAGACGGGCCGACGCATCAACCCGTCGAGCACCTTGCCGCGCTGCGCGCAATTCCGAATTTGCTCGTGTTCCGTCCCTGCG
Organism: Pseudolabrys sp.; assembly: GCA_051986235.1. Classification (GTDB taxonomy): domain Bacteria; phylum Pseudomonadota; class Alphaproteobacteria; order Rhizobiales; family Xanthobacteraceae; genus Pseudolabrys. The sequence continues at coordinate 13,786 of JBPYDR010000056.1, read as the reverse complement.
ATGCGGTGGAGACCGCCGAGTGCTGGGAGCTTGCCCTCGAGTCAGAAGACCGGCCGAGTATTCTGGCGCTCACGCGGCAGAGTCTGCCGCAACTGCGCAATCGCCTCGACGAGGACAATATCTGCGCGCGCGGTGCCTATGAGATCGCGGGACCCGACGGTCGTTCAGACGTGTCGATCGTCGCCACGGGTTCCGAAGTTTCGATCGCGGTGGAAGGCGCAAAACTGCTCGCCCAGCATGGCGTCGCGGCGCGTGTTGTTTCAGTCCCGTGTTTCGAATTGTTCCTAGAACAGGACACCGAGTATCGGCGCGCCATCATCGGGGATGCTCGCGTCAAGGTCGGCGTAGAGGCCGCGATCCGACAAGGCTGGGATGCCATCATCGGTTCCGAGGGGATCTTCGTCGGGATGCAATCGTTCGGCGCGAGCGCGCCCTACAAGGAACTGTACAAGAAATTTGGAATTACCGCTGAAGCAGTCGCCAACGCAGCGTTGGCGAAGCTTGGGAAGAGCTGACAAGTGATTATATGTCTGTCGTGGTCGACCGCGGCCACGGCAATTGAAAAGCCGGGAGCGTTTTCATGACAGTACGCGTCGCCATCAACGGATTTGGCCGTATCGGGCGCAACATTCTACGCGCCATCGCCGAAGCCGATCGCAAGGACATCGAAGTCGTTGCCTTGAACGATCTGGGTCCGGTCGAGACCAACGCGCACCTGCTGCGCTACGACAGCGTTCATGGCCGCTTCCCGGGCGAAATAACGGTGAAGGGCGACAGCATCAGCGTCGGCAACGGCGCCATCAAGGTCACGGCTGAACGCGACCCTTCCAAACTGCCGTGGAAAGATCTCGGCGTCGATATCGCGCTCGAATGCACCGGCCTGTTCACGGCGAAGGACAAGGCCTCGGCCCATCTAACCGCTGGTGCCAAACGCGTGCTGGTTTCGGCTCCCGCCGATGGTGCTGATCTGACCGTCGTCTTCGGCGTCAATCACGACAAGCTGACCAAGGAGCACAAGGTCGTTTCCAACGGCTCGTGCACGACCAATTGCCTCGCGCCCGTCGCGAAGGTGCTGAACGATGCGGTCGGCATCGAAACCGGATTCATGACGACGATCCACGCCTACACCGGCGACCAGCCGACGCTCGATACGATGCACAAGGATCTCTACCGCGCGCGGGCAGCCGCGCTGTCGATGATCCCGACCTCGACCGGTGCCGCAAAGGCGATCGGTCTCGTGATCCCTGAACTCAAAGGCAGGCTCGACGGCGTCGCCATCCGCGTCCCGACACCGAATGTCTCGGTGATCGATCTTAAGATCGTCGCGAAGAAGGCGACGTCCAAGGAAGAGGTCAACGGCGCGGTGAAGCGCGCTTCCGAGCAGCAGCTCAAGGGCATTCTCGCCTATACCAACGATCCGAATGTATCGATCGACTTCAACCACGATCCGCATTCGTCCACGTTTCACATGGACCAGACCAAGGTCGTGAACGGCACGCTCGTGCGCGTGATGTCCTGGTACGACAATGAATGGGGCTTCTCCAACCGCATGGCGGACACCGCCGTGGCGATGGGCAAACTTCTCTAGCGGCCAGGCGTCAGGGCGGGTCATGACTGCGTTCAGAACGCTCGACCATGTCGACGTAAAAGGTAAACGCGTCCTGATGCGCGTCGATCTCAACGTGCCGGTTGAGAATGGCGTCGTGTCGGACTCAACGCGCATCGAGCGTGTGGCGCCGGCGATCACCGAAATCGCCGACAAAGGCGGCAAGGTCATTCTGCTTTCGCATTTTGGCCGACCGAAGGGGTACGACCCGAAGCAATCCTTGAAGCCTGTTGCCGCTGAAGTGTCGCGCATCATCAAGCGGCCCGTGAAGTTCGCCGACGACTGCATCGGCGAAATCGCCCAACAGGCCGTCGCCGCAATGAAGCCCGGCGATATCCTCTGTCTGGAAAACACGCGTTTTCACGCGGGCGAAGAGAAAAACGATTCTGCGTTTGTCTCCGCCCTGGCGAAGCTCGGCGATATCTGGGTGAATGACGCCTTTTCAGCCGCACACCGCGCGCACGCGTCTACCGAGGGCCTCGGTCACAAATTGCCCGCTTACGCCGGACGTACGATGCAGGCCGAGCTCGAAGCGCTGGCCGATGCGCTTGAGGATCCGCAACGCCCCCTCACCGCAATCGTCGGCGGTGCCAAAGTTTCCACCAAGCTCGATTTGCTCGGCAATCTGCTCGACAAAGTGAACGCTCTGATCATCGGCGGCGCCATGGCGAACACGTTCCTCCTTGCGCAGGGGAAGAACGTCGGCAAGTCGCTTGCCGAACCCGACCTTGTTCCTACCGCGCGGGAGATCATGGACAAGGCCAAGTCCAAAAAGCGCGAGATCATTCTTCCGGTCGACGTGGTGACGGCGCCGAAGCTTGAGGCGAATGCGTCGTCGCGGGTGCTCGACGCCGACAAGGTCGGCGGCGCCGACATGATTCTGGATATCGGCCCGCGCAGCGTCGAAAAGGTCGTTTCCGTGCTAGCGCGCGCCAAGACGCTGGTGTGGAATGGACCTTTCGGCGCCTTCGAGGTGGAACCGTTCGACAATGGCACCGTCGAAGTCGCAGAAGCGGCTGCGGAACTGACCGAGGCCGGCAAGCTTGTCTCGGTAGCGGGAGGCGGCGACACCGTCGCTGCACTCAATGTCGCAGGGGTCGCCGATCGGCTGACCTACGTCTCGGCCGCAGGCGGTGCATTTCTCGAATGGCTTGAGGGTAAGCGCTTGCCCGGGGTCGAGGTGTTGCGGATAAAATGAAGTCGAACAATGCCATCCGGAGGGATTGCTGCGGATGCGATGGAGGAAAACATGAATCTTGATGAATTGAACAAGGTCGCACAGGATATGGTCGCCCCAGGCAGGGGCATTCTCGCGGCCGACGAATCCTCCGGCACGATCAAGAAGCGTTTCGACGCGATCGGCGTGGAATCAACAGAAGACAGTCGTCGCGACTATCGCGAGATGCTTTTCCGTTCGGCGGAGGGAATGAAACACATTTCCGGGGTCATCCTCTACGACGAGACCATCTGGCAGAAAGCGAAGGATGGCACGCCGTTGGTCGAATTGATCAAGAAGGCGGGCGCAATTCCGGGCATCAAGGTGGACGAAGGCACAAAGCCGCTTCCGTTCTGCCCGGGCGAACTCGTCACCATCGGCCTCGACAAACTCGCCGACCGATTGCCGAAGTACTACGAGCGGGGCGCGCGCTTTGCCAAATGGCGCGCCGTCATCGATATCGGCAAGAGCATTCCGACCACCAACTGCATCAAGGCCAATGCGCATGCGCTGGCACGTTACGCAGCGCTCTGCCAGGAGGCGCAGATTGTCCCGATCGTCGAACCGGAAGTGTTGATGGACGGCGATCACGACGTCGATCGATGCTTCGCAGTGACCGAGCGTGTCCTGCATGCGGTGTTTAATGAGTTGTTTGAAGCGCGCGTGCAGCTCGAAGGCATCGTGCTCAAGCCGAACATGGTCATCTCCGGGAAAAAGTGCGCCAATCGCGCCTCGGTCGAGGAAGTCGCCGAGAAAACCGTGATTGTTCTCAAATTGTGCGTACCGGCGGCCGTCCCCGGGATCGCTTTCCTGTCCGGCGGGCAGAGCGACGAAGAGGCGACCGCCCATCTCGATGCCATGAACAAGATCGGCAATCTGCCTTGGAAACTCACGTTCTCGTACGGTCGCGCTCTCCAGCATGCACCGCAGACGACCTGGAAAGGCAAAACAGAAAATGTCGCGGCCGCCCAACGCGCGTTTTCTCATCGTGCAAAGATGAATGGGCTCGCCGCCCTGGGTCAGTGGAAAGCCGACATGGAGAAAAAAGCGGCGTGAACTAGATATGCGAAAGGCCGTGTCAGCCACGGCCTTTTGCGCTTACCCCGTTGCGTGCGGGATCAGTCGCAATTGCTGCTGTAAATCCTTGTCGACCCGGCCGGGTCTTCTCCTGTAAGAAGCCTCCCCTATCAACGCCCCGCCCCAACGTTCCCCTGATTTGTATCCAAGTAAGGACTTAAACGTGATCGACCTTTATACGTGGACGACCCCCAACGGCCGGAAAGTATCCATTGCGCTCGAAGAGCTTGGCCTCCCCTACGCCGTTCATCCGATCGATATTTCCAAGGACGAGCAATTCGCACCTGACTTTCTCAAGATCGCTCCCAATAACCGGATTCCGGCAATCGTCGATCGCGACACCAATATTGCGCTCATGGAGTCGGGCGCGATCCTGATCTATCTCGCGGACAAGACCGGCAAGCTGCTGCCGAAGTCGGGCGAAGCCCGCTATCGCGTCATTGAGTGGTTGATGTGGCAGATGGGCGGGCCCGGTCCCATGCTCGGTCAGGTGCATCACTTCGTAAAATACAACAAAGGCAAAGCGCCTTACGCCGAAGAGCGTTATCTCAAGGAAGGGCATCGCCTCTACAAGGTGCTCAACACCCGGCTCGAGGGTCGCGAATTCGTCGCCGATCAATACTCCATCGCAGACATCGCGATCTGGCCATGGATCTCCCGTTTCGAATGGCAGACGATCGACCTGAAGCAGTATCCGAATGTGAAGCGCTGGTACGAGGCGATCGCGGCGCGTCCGGCAGTTCAGAAGGGTTACAAGGTGCCGAAGGACATGGGCCCTGTGCCGATGCCGTAGGGGCCGCGAAGATTCGTCGCTACCAAGTACCCCAATCGGTCAATTTTCTGCCGGATTGGGCTAGCATGCGAACACCATGGCTTCGCGACCCAAACAGGCGGCGCCTCGTCCGGCGCCGCGCCTCTATCTCGTTACGCCGCAACTTGCGGAACCGTCGGGGTTCACTCGCCAAATGACCGCTGCTCTCGACGCCGGCGACGTCGCGGCGGTGCTTTTGCGTATGGCCGATATCGATGAACGGACATTGATCAATTGCGCGAAGGCATTGGCACCCGCTGTGCAAAGCAAGGATGCCGCGCTTCTGCTCGACGGCCGTTCGGATCTCGTTGCCCGCGCCGGCGCCGATGGAGCCCATCTGACCGGACTTGCGGCATTCAGCAACGCAGTCGGCGATCTCAAACCTGAACGCATTGTCGGAGCAGGCGGCCTCGTCACGCGGCACGATGCAATGCTCGTTGCCGAACAGGGTGCAGATTATGTGATGTTCGGAGAGCCGCCGGCTGGCGGCGAACGTCTCGCAAAAGCGGCAGTGGAAGACCGCGTCGCCTGGTGGGCGGAAGTCTTTGAGATCCCGTGCGTCGGATTCGCGACGTCGGTCGAGGATGTGGCGCCGCTGGTGGCGGCGGGTGCCGATTTCGTCGCGCTCGGGGATTTTCTCTGGCGTGACCCGAATTCGATCGCGTCAACGATGGACGCTGTCGCTCGCGATCTTCGTCTGCCGGAGCCGACACCATGAGCGCAAGGGCACGCGGCTTCGTTGCGTTCGGTGCGCTCGCGCTTAGTTTGCTCGCCATGCCGGCGGGAGCACAGGCTCCCAAAAACGTACCCCCGTGGCCGGCCACACCGGCCGCGACCGTCGCTGCGCCTGCTGGTCAGCCCAACGTCGATATCGCCTACGGCGCCTTCCAGCGCGGCCACTACATTACGGCGTTCAATGAGGCGAGCAAGCGCGCTCAGCAGAATGACCCTGCCGCCATGACGTTGCTTGGAGAAATCTACGCGCAGGGGCTTGGCGTCGGTCGCGACGATGCAAAGGCCGCGCAGTGGTATAAGCTCGCCGCCGCACAGGGCGACCGCGACGCAATGTTTGCGCTGGCCATGTTCAATTTCCAAGGCCGCGCCGGCGCGCGCGATCTATCGGAGGCGGCGCGGCTTCTCGAATCCGCCGCCAAGCTTGGTCACCCAGGCGCTGCCTACAACCTGGGCCTTCTTTATATGCAGGGCGAGCAGTTCGTTCAGGATTTCAGACGCGCCGGTGAATTGTTCATGGTGGCCGCGGAAGGGGGCAATCCGGAAGCGCAGTACGCCCTCGCGACAATGTACAAAGACGGTCGCGGCGTGACGAAAGACGTGAGCAAAGCGATGCGGCTCATGCAGCAGGCCTCCATCGCTGGCAATGTCGATGCCATGGTCGAGTTCGCGATTGCACAATTCAACGGGGACGGTACACCGAAAGACGAGGCAGCGGCCGGACGACTGTTCCTGAAAGCGGCGTATCTCGGCAATGCGGTCGCGCAGAATCGCGTCGCCCGCATATTCATGGCCGGCCGCGGTCTGCCCGCGGACCCGACAGAAGCGCTCAAATGGCACATGATCTCGAAGGCCGCCGGCGCCAGCGACCCCGATCTCGACGTGTTTGCCGGCAAGCAGACGCCAGATGTCCGCGACGCCGCCGACAAGGCCGCCAAGAAATGGCTGTCGAACGCGACGCCTGCCCGCCCTTGACGACGCGTGCCATCACAGGCAGACCGCACGCGCCATGCAGCATTCCGCCCTGCTTAACGTCATGATCGCCGCCGCGCGCAAGGCCGCGCGCGCTCTCAAACGCGACTTTGGCGAACTGGAAAAGTTGCAGGTTTCATTGAAGGGCCCCGGCAATTTCGTGTCCGCCGCCGACCGCCGTGCGGAGGAAACCCTGCACGCGGAATTGATGAAGGCGAGGCCCGGTTACGGCTTTCTCGGCGAGGAAGGTGGCCACCGTGAAGGCGCCGATAAGACGCACACATGGATCGTCGATCCGCTCGATGGCACCACGAATTTTCTCCACGGCATTCCCCAGTTCGCCATCTCGATTGCGCTCGAGCGCGAATCTACGGTGGTGGCAGGGCTGATCTACAACCCGGCAACGGACGAGATGTTCGTTGCCGAGCGCGGCAAAGGCGCGTTCCTCAATGACCAGCGCATCCGGGTTGCCGCGCGAAAACGTCTTGCCGATGCGGTCATCGCCTGTGGGCTGCCGCATCACGGCCGCGGCGATATTGGGCTGTCGCGCAAAGAGACCGGCGCAATGCAGGAACACGTTGCCGGTCTGCGCCGATTTGGCGCGTCCGCCCTCGATCTGGCGTGGGTCGCGGCAGGGCGGCTCGACGGCTACTGGGAACGCGACGTCAATGCGTGGGACGTGGCGGCCGGCGTGATCCTGGTGCGCGAAGCCGGCGGGTTCGTAACCGATTGTGATGGCGGTGATACTATTTTCAGCAGGGGGCACATCGTCGCCGGTAATGAGGCCGTGCAAAAAGAGCTGGTGAGCGTGTTGAAAAAGGCCGGCAAAAGCTGAGGTCCACCGCAATTTCAACTTAATCAGCGGCTTAATCGGTCCTCATAGTTCCAACGACAACTGCTTTTTCCCTGTCACGGGTCTGTGCCATAGTATCCGACAGGGCGGTGTCGACGTATTTCCATTTCGAAGCTCATGGCCAAAGAACTCGATCCTCTCAAGCTGTCGTCTCCACGCATCTTTCTGATCAGGATGCTGGTATTCGTCATTCTGGTCGGTCTGGTCGGCTTCGTGCTGCACAAGCAGATCGAAGTCGCATTCATGGCCAATCCGGGCCTGAACGCGCTCATCCTCGGCGTCGGTGCAATCGGAATTGTGCTGTCGTTGCGTCAGGTGCTGCGTCTCTATCCGGAAATCGCGTGGGTGAATAACTTCCGCCTTGCCGATCCGGGGTTGGCGGTCGACCGGCCGCCGGTCCTTCTCGCGCCGATGGCAGCGATCCTCGGCAGTCGCGTCGGACGCATGGCGATGTCCCCGCAATTGATGCGCGGAATTCTCGACTCGATTGCCACCCGCCTCGATGAGGCGCGCGATATTTCTCGGTATATGACCGGGCTCCTCGTTTTCCTTGGCCTGCTTGGGACTTTCTGGGGCCTCATCGAAACCGTCAGTTCGGTCGGCAACGTCATTCAAGGTCTGAAGGCAAGCGGCGATGCTGGTTCGATGTTCGACTCGCTGCGCGACGGCCTCGCCGCGCCCCTCTCGGGCATGGGTATTTCGTTTTCCTCCTCGCTGTTCGGCCTTGCCGGTTCGCTCGTGCTCGGTTTCCTCGATCTGCAATCGAGCCAGGCGCAGAACCGCTTTTACACGGAGCTCGAGGATTGGCTGTCCACGACCGTCTACGATGAGGCCGCCGAACCGGCAGTCGCTACCGGCGTGAGTGGTGAAGTCCGTTCTGCGATCGACCGCCTGCGCGGCGCCGTCGACCAGGTCGAGGCCGGCAAGTCCACTTCGACCGCCATGGCCAATCTTGCCGAGGCGATCCAGGGCCTCGTCCACCATATGCGTACTGAACAGCAGATGATCCGCGACTGGGTGGACTCGCAGGCTGCGCAGCAGCGCGAGATCAAGAAGCTCCTTGAGGTCATGGTGCGCGAGCACGCTAACCGTTGAGTTGAAACTCCATGGCGTTGGCACGAGTCCGCCGCGGTGAAAGCGGCATGAATTACTGGCCGGGTTTCGTCGACGCTCTGTCGACGCTGATCCTCGGTATTATTTTCCTGCTGACCGTATTCGTGGTTGTCCAGTTCTATCTCCAGCAGGAAGTGGCCGGGAAAGACACCGCCCTCAATCGCCTCAATGCGCAGATTGCCCAGCTCACTGAATTGCTAGGACTGGAGAAATCGGGCAAGGCCGGCCTCGAAGATCAACTCGCGCAATTGCGCGCCACGCTCGCGGTCGCCGAAAGCGAGCGCGATCGGTTAAAGAGCGCTGCCGACAGCGCGGGCGCTGGTGCGGCCGCCGCACAGGGCAAGGCGTCGGAGCTTGCCGGCCAGCTTGAGGGCGAAAAGAAGATCTCTACGCGCGCGCTGGCGCAAGTTGAAGTGCTCAACCAGCAGATTGCCGCGCTGCGCCGGCAACTCGCCGCAATCGAGCAGACGCTCGACGCCGCCGAAAAGAAAGACAAGGAATCCCAGACGCGCATCACCGAGCTTGGCCAGCGGCTTAATCTCGCGCTGGCCGAGAGAGTCAACGAACTCAAGCGCTATCGTTCCGATTTTTTCGGAAAGCTGCGTGAGATCTTGGGTAACCGTGCGGACGTGCGTGTGGTGGGCGACCGTTTCGTGCTGCAATCCGAAGTGTTTTTCGACACCGCCAGGGCCGATCTGAAACCGGAGGGCCGGGCCGAGCTCGACAAGGTCGCCGGCGCCCTGGTCGAACTGGAGAAGCAGATTCCCCCTGACCTTGCCTGGGTTCTCCGCGTCGACGGCCACACCGACGTGCGCCAACTCTCTGTTGGTGGCGCGTTCAAGTCTAACTGGGATCTGTCGGCCGCGCGCGCCATCGCTGTGGTGCAGTATCTCATCTCGAAGGGCGTTTCGCCGCAACGTCTGGTCGCCGCCGGCTTTGGCGAATTTCAGCCGATCGACCTCGGCAGGACCGAAGAGGCCTATCAGCGCAATCGCCGCATCGAATTCAAGCTGACCGAGCGGTAGCCCTCCCCTCGTGCCGGACTTGTGCCCGGCATCGGCGTAGTTGATACAATGACAAGGCAGGACACAGGTGGCCGGGATTCGTCCGGCACATGAACGATGCGCCGCTGATGTCTCACGTCACCCTCCGCCCCTATGCGACCGCCGATGAGGACGCCACGATCGAACTCTGGCGCCGCACCTGGGCGAAGCACTATCCGCATCTCGATTTCAACGCTCGCGTCCCGTGGTGGCGCGAACGCTGGCGCAATGAACTTGTGCCGAGTGCGCAGATCGTTCTCGCCGAACAAGACGATGCCTTGGTCGGGTTCGTCACGGTAGATCCGAAAACGAAATACCTCGATCAGATTGTGGTAGCACCCGAACGTTGGGGCTCGGATATCGCGCTTACTCTGCTCGATGAGGCCAAGCGTCTGTCGCCGGCAGGGCTCGATCTGCTCGTCAACAAGGACAATTTTCGAGCGATTGGCTTCTACGCCAAGCACGGCTTTGTCTACGTCGGCGACGACAAAAATCCCGTGTCGGGGATCGCAGTTGACCGCATGGCGTGGCGCCCCTAAATGTCCGCCATCTCGAACTGAAGTTTCGCCAAGCGGGCGTACAGGCCGCCCGAGGAAGCAAGCGAGGCGTGCGTGCCCTCTTCGACGATGCGGCCACGGTCGATCACGAGGATTCGGTCGCAGTTCTGCACGGTGGCAAGCCTGTGAGCGATCACGATGCTGGTACGATTGCGCATCAGCCCACTGAGCGCCTGCTGGACCAGCGTTTCGCTTTCGGCGTCGAGCGAGGAGGTCGCCTCGTCGAGCAACAAGAGCGGTGCTTCGCGCAAAACGGCACGAGCGATCGCGATGCGCTGACGCTGCCCGCCGGACAACGTGACGCCGCGCTCGCCGACCTGGGTCTCATAACCGTCCGGAAGTCGGCGGATGAAGTCGGACGCGTGCGCCGCCGCCGCCGCCTTTTCGATTTCTCCGTCGGTTGCGTTAGGTCGGCCAAATCGAATGTTCTCTTTTACACTGGTGCCGAAGATCACCGCATCCTGCGGCACCAGCGAGATACTCGAGCGCAACGCAGCCGGATCGACGTCGGTGATACTGACACCGTCGAAACTGACAGCTCCTGCGACAGGATCGTAGAACCGCTGGATCAATTGAAAGACCGTGCTCTTGCCGGCGCCCGAAGGGCCGACCAGGGCGAGCTTCTCGCCCGGCGCGACGCGAAACGACACATGATTGAGAACCGGTGCATTGGGCCGGCTGGGGTATTCGAAACTCACGTCTCTAAATTCGACAGCACCACGCGCAGGCGTCGGCAAGGCGAGTGGCCGGGGCGGCGCCTTGATCTTCGGCTCCACATCGAGGATTTCGAACAGGCGCTCCGCCGCGCCGGATGCCTGCGCGATTTCTCCCCAGACCTGGCTCAGCTCGCTGAGACCGCCAGCTGCAAACACGGCGTAGAGAACAAACTGCCCGAGGCGACCTGGCGTGATGTGACCGGCAAGCACGTCTTGTGCACCGACCCACAACACAACCACGATGCTGGCAAAGACCAGAAAGATGACGACGGCCGTGAGCAAGCCGCGCGCTTTTGTGGCATCGCGGGCCGCCGCAAAGGCGCCCTCGACCGCAGCGGAGAACCGCGACTGCGCGAGTTTTTCGTTGGTGAAGGCCTGCAGCGTACGAACGGCGCCGATGAGTTCGTCGGCATAGCCCGACGCTTCGGCAAGCGTATCTTGCGCAGCACGCCCGCGTTTGCGGACCGCGCGTCCAAAACCGACAAGCGGAAGTACGATGATCGGTATCGCCCCAAGCACGAACAGGGACAAGCGTGGGCTGGTGACCACCATCATGGCCGCACCACCCAGGAAGAGGAGCAAATTGCGCAATGCGATCGAAACCGAGGCACCGACCGCCGATTTGATCTGCGTCGTGTCTGCGGTCAGCCGCGAAACGATTTCACCGGTACGGGCCGTATCGAAAAATGATGACGACAATTGTGTCAGGTGCGCGAAGACATCCGACCGCAGATCGGCCACGATGCGCTCGCCCAATGTCGTGACCAGGTAGTAGCGCATCGCACTCGAGATGGCGAGCACGGCGACGACCACGATCATGACCGCAAAATAGCTGTCGATCAGCTGCACCGCCTTGTCGGAGAACCCGAAATCGATCATCCGGCGTACTGCGACCGGCACGATCAGCGTGGTCAGCGCAGCGACGACGAGCGCGACCAACGCGGCAAGCGCACGGCCGCGATAGCGCACGAGATAGGGTGCGAGCCGCGTGAGCGGTCTGAGTTTCAGCCTCGACCGCTCCTCCGGCCGCGGCGCACTCTCCACACCGAGCCCCCGCCCGTCGCTGGAAAACCCCATGCAAAACCTGTGCTTAACAGTTCATTTGGCGCAGTCTTAATGCCCCGCGAAGCCAACGGTGGTCAATTGCGGCGGCTTGCCGCCCGCAAGTGGCTGCTGTATAGAGCCCCCCAATTCATCCCCCAATTGGCGCGCCTGACGTGCCCGGAAACTGACGATGAAACAAGATATCCATCCTGACTACCACACCATCAAAGTGGTGATGACGGACGGCAGCGAATTCACCACCCGCTCCTCCTGGGGCAAAGAGGGTGACGTTCTGCATCTCGACATTGACCCGAAGTCGCATCCAGCGTGGACCGGGGGCCAACAGCAGCTCGTCGACCGTGGCGGCCGCGTGTCGCGTTTCCAGAAAAAGTTCTCCGGCTTTCTTAAGACGGACGAGAAGAAATAAGCTTCTCTCTATAGAGACGCGAAACCCCCGCATGACGCGGGGGTTTGTTTTTCTCGCCGAACTGGCGCTAGACGTTCTCTGCCCCGAACGCCGCTTTCAATAAACCAAGCTGGCGCTCGACAGGATTGGCGGTCGTGGGCTGACGTTCCGCCGCAGTCTGATTGTATATCGTCGCATCGAGGCGCCGGACCTTTGCGTACAGTTTCTGCGATCGCTCGATGAGACCGCGCAGCGTCGCCGGCAGAAGCTCAATGTTGCTGGCATCATACGTATCGGTCGTTGCAAGCTTGACCTTGGTCTTTTCCTTGCTCGCCTGCGCGAGCGACATCTCGCCTTCTTTGACCGCGCGGTGAAGCAGGAGCCATGACGCCAGCTGCATCAGCCTGGTGGTCAGGCGCATGCTTTCGGTCGCGTACGCGAGCGCTGCCGCGCGTTCGAGTTTTTTCGATTGCTGTCGGCCGGGACCGTCAAGATAGGTCGCAGTTTCCTCGACCAGCGCCATACCGTCACGAAACAGCTCGGCAAATGCCTGCGAACTTGCGAGCCGCTCACCGAATGACACCGGCTGCGTTTCGCTGAATGATTTTTCGGACATACGCAACGCCCTCACTCAACGGGGCAGATACACACCCCGTATACGTTTGAGTAAGCATTGCGCGCTTGGGCTGCCTCTGTAAAGACGGCGCTATGGTTAATATCGCGATATAGTTGCCGCCCAAATTGCAAACGTGATCCAAATTGACACAAAAAAGTAGCCGCCGTTGCCGGCGGCTCAAGGTGATAACAGGGAGGCGTCAAACAGAGTGGACAGGAGCCCACCCGAGTCCAGAAGATGGACCGTTTTTGCATAAAGAACGAGAAAGCTTAACCAAAAGTAAATAAACAAGGCCTGACCGAATTTATTTCCACTTCGACTTAAGCCGTCTGCGGCTTGCGACAGAGCATGGGCGCCCAGGTGCGCCCACCGCGCCAGACGTAATCTATTTCTTGAAAAACAGGTCGGCCGCCGACTTGGATGAGCGCTTCCTCGCTATTTCAGCTTCGAGACGCGCGATTTCTTCTTTAAGGAGAGCAGTACGCTCGTTCAGTTCGCCGAGCGAAAGCAGCGACAGATCCTGCCCCATTTCGTGGCTGACCTTCTTCTTCGGCAGTTCGTCAGGGTCGATCGCAGCCATCGTGCAGCTCCAACGCGCGGCGCCAACGTGCTTGCAATTTTAATCGCCCCGAAGGCGCTTGTCAGCCGCTCCAGCCACCGTGCTGACCCGTTGAATGTTAACGGGAAAAAGCCTTGCTTTCGGGTGGCAAAAAACGCTACCAAACAAGCTCTCCGCCGCTTGCACCGAATGGGAAGCTTGGCGAAAGCTGGCCGCGAATTCGGCGCAAAGGCGATACGATATGCTTTCGGGGATGGGCAAGCTCGGGGCGCGGTCCGCGCCGGTGGTGAGGTCGGAGGACATCCATTGGCATTGTTCCGCGCCGCGGCGAAGCTGGGCGTATTGGCGCTTGTGTTGGCGGCCGCGCTCGGGGCTAAAGCCGCCCGGGCGGTCGAGGCCGTCAATGTGCCCGACAAAGGCGCCCCAATCGATCTCACCCGCGCAGTGGAATTCCGCCATTCCGAC
>JBPYDR010000055.1:0-170000 GCA_051986235.1 Pseudolabrys sp. | reverse complement strand
GTGCTCGAGCACGACGACTTTCTCGCGAAAGCCAATGGCGACTGGCTGATGCGCGAGATCCGTCATTATCTCAAGCGTGTTTTCAAGCGCGTGGATGTGACCGCCAAGAGCTTCATCGCGTTAATCGAGCCGGGTTCGTGTTTTGCCGGATCCCTGGCGGAGCTGGCTTTCGCTGCCGATCGCTCACTGATGCTGATCGGTACGCGCGAAGGCGACAATCGAAAGCCGGCCGCGATCACGCTGGGGCAGGCGAATTTCGGCCCGTACCCGATGGGCAACGGATTGACGCGGCTTGAAACCCGCTTTCTTGGCGAGCCGAAGACGCTCGGCACGCTCAAAGCAAAAATCGGTACGGCGATCGAGGGTGAGGAGGCAGCCGAACTTGGCCTTGTAACCGCCGCCTACGAGGACTTCGACTGGGACGACGAATTGCGGGTGATGCTGGAGGAACGTACGAGCTTCTCGCCCGATGCCATGACTGGCATGGAAGCGAATCTGCGATTTGCGGGCCCGGAGACAATGGAAACCAAGATCTTCGGACGTCTGACCGCGTGGCAGAACTGGATCTTCCAACGGCCAAACGCAATCGGCGAGCAGGGGGCGTTGAAGCTCTACGGCAGCGGCGTATCGCCAACGTTCAACAAGGACCGGGTGTGATCAGCGGCGTGGAGAAACGGTACACGTTCAATCAAGAAAGGGTGCTGCCATGAATATTGCTCAGGTCGACTATGACGGCTTGATCCCGAACAACGTGGCGCTCGGGCAGGACGTGCGCGTGAAACGCGCGCTTGAGAAATGGCACCCCGGTTACCTCAATTGGTGGAACGACATGGGGCCAGAAGGCTTCCAGGAATCGCTCGTCTACCTGCGCACTGCAATCAGCGTTGACCCGAAGGGTTGGGCCAAATTCGATTATGTCCGAATGCCCGAATACCGTTGGGGCGTGCTGCTCGCACCGCAAATGGAAGGTCGCAAAGTCAATTTCGGCATGCACAAAGGCGAGGCTGCCTGGCAGGAAGTGCCCGGCGAATATCGCGCGATGTTGCGTCGTCTGGTGGTGATTCAGGGCGATACTGAACCGGCTTCGGTTGAACAGCAACGCTTCCTCGGCAAGACTGCGCCGTCGCTTTACGACATGCGCAATCTCTTCCAGGTCAACGTCGAAGAGGGCCGCCATCTCTGGGCGATGGTCTATTTACTGCAGAAATATTTCGGTACCGACGGACGCGAAGAAGCGGAAGCTCTGCTGCAGCGCCGTTCGGGCGATCCCGACACGCCGCGAATGCTCGGCGCCTTCAATGAGAAGACGCCGGATTGGCTGTCGTTCTTCATGTTCACCTATTTCACCGATCGTGATGGGAAGATGCAGCTTGAGGCGCTGGCCCAATCAGGCTTCGATCCGCTTTCGCGCACGTGCCGTTTCATGTTGACCGAGGAGGCACACCACATGTTCGTGGGCGAGACCGGCGTCACGCGCGTCATCCAGCGAACCTGCGAAGCGATGAAGGAAGCCGGAATCAGCGACCCGCAGCAGATCGAAAAGGTGCGCAAGCTGGGCGTCATCGACCTCCCGACCATCCAGAAAAAGGCGAACCTGCACTTCTCGCTGACGCTCGATCTCTTTGGCAACGAAATATCGACCAATGCGGCGAATGCCTTTCATGCCGGATTGAAGGGCCGTTATCGCGAGGATCGCCTGAAGGACGACCATCAGCTCGAGAGCGGCACTTATCCGGTTCTCCGCCTGGTCGATGGCAAGATCCAGAACGAGGACTCACCGGCACTCTCGGCGCTAAACATGCGGCTGCGCGACGACTATGTGGTCGATTGCAATGCCGGGGCGGGACGCTGGAACAAGGTTATCGAGCAGATTGGCATCCCGTTCCAGATCAACTTGCCACACGTCGCGTTCCACCGGCATATCGGGGAGTTCTCCAGCATAAAAGCAGACGTCGCGGGCAACCTGCTCAGCGATGCTGAATGGACGAAGCGTCGCGGGGAATTTCTGCCTTCAGATTCCGACCGCGATTTTATCGAGAGCCTGATGAAGTCGCAGATGGAGCCGGGCAAGTTCGCGAGCTGGATCGCGCCGCCGAAAGTCGGTATCGACAACAAGCCGGGCGACTTCGAATACGTGAAGATCGCGTAAGGTGGTCATCCCGGGCTTGTCCCGGGCATCCATCAGCGGCTTGCGCTCAGGTCCTCTTCCCGTAGCTTGAACCGTTGCAGCTTGCCGGTGGCTGTGCGCGGCAGCGTTGCCCGTGCTTCGATCCAGCGCGGGAACTTCCAGGGGCCCGCTTTATCCTTCACATGAAGTTTAAGTGCATCCAGCAACACTTTATCCGCCTTGAAGCCATTTCTGAGCACGATGAAGGCCTTCGGCTTGATCAGCCCGTCGGCGTCTTCCTTGCCGATGACGGCGGCCTCCAGCACGGCCTCATGGGAGATCAGGGCCGCCTCGACGTCGAAGGGCGAAACCCACATGCCGCTGACTTTGAACATGTCGTCGGTGCGCCCGCAGTAATAAAAGTAGCCGTCGGCATCGCGCCGGTATTTGTCGCCGGTATGCGTCCATTCGCCCACGAAGGTGCGGCGGCTCTTCTCGCGCTGGTTCCAGTAGCCTTCGCCGGCCGACGGCCCGCGCACGATCAGCTCGCCGATCTCGTTGATGCCGAGCTCGCGGCCGTGCTCGTCGACGATGCGCGCCTCGTAGCCGGGCACGGGCTTGCCGGTCGAGCCGTAACGGATGTCGCCGGGCCGGTTCGACAGGAAGGTGTTGAGCATCTCGGTCGAGCCGAGTCCGTCGAGCACGTCGACGCCGGTGACTGCGCGCCAGCGCTCGCCGATATGTGCAGGCAAGGCCTCGCCGGCGGAGACGCAGAGCCGCAGCCGGTCGGAGCCCGCGCCCTTGGCGATGTCTTTGTGCGCGAGCAGCGCGGTGTAGAGCGACGGAACGCCGTAGAAGATGGTGACACGGTTGCGTTTGAGCGTCTCGAACACGCCTTCCGGTGACGGCCGGTGCGGCCATAGCGCTGCGGTGGCGCCGACCGAAAGCGGGAAGGTCAGGGCGTTGCCGAGCCCATAGGCAAAGAACAGCTTCGAAGCGGAATGCACCACGTCGTTCTCAGAGATGCCGAGAATGCCCTGGCCGAACAGCTTCGCGGTCGCCATCAGGTTGGAATGGACGTGCTTGACGCCCTTGGGATCGCCAGTCGAGCCCGACGTGTAAAACCAGAAGGCAACCTCGTCCGATAAGGTGTCGGCGGTGACCGGATTCGTATCCGCTTTGGTGATCAGGTCCTCGAAACCGTGCGTCCCGGGCTGGTTCTTGCCGCCGACGATGATCACGGTGAGCCGCCGCGCCAGCTCGTCCAGCACCCGCGCGATCATTTCGGCGAGCGCGGCGTCGACGACCAGCACGCGGGCGCGGCAGTCGGACAGAATGTAGGCATATTGCGGCAGTGTCAGATAGACATTGAGCGGAATGGCGACGCAGCCGGCGCGGATCGCGCCCCAGAAAGCGACCGGATAGTCGACGGTGTCGTTGAGCAAAAGCGCGACGCGCTGCTCGTGCTCGACGCCGAGATCGCGCAATGCATTGGCGAAACGGATCGAGCGCGCCTGTAGCTCGCCGTAAGTGAGCGATCGCTCCGGATCGACGAAGGCGGCCTTGTTGCCGCGGCCGGCCGCGATATGCGCGTCGACGAAATCGGAAACGGCGTTGTAGGGCCTGCGTTCGGTGATGCGATCCACCCCACCGTTCATTTGGCCCCCCACGGTTCAGCTTTCGAACAGGCACGTGAGCAGGCGGCGCGCCAGCACGCCCGCGACGCGCCGGCGGTAGTGGCCGGGCGTGAACGTCGTCTTCATCGGCATGATCTGGTCGCGCACCAGCGCGTCGAGGCCCTTGATGACGCGCTCGTCGAGCCCGCCGCCGCACAATTCAGCGGTGCCGGCGAGCAGCACCGGGCGCGGATTGGTGCCGGTGAAGGCTATACGCAGATCCGTGAGCTTGCCTTTGTCTTTTCTCAGCGCGACGGCAACGCCGGCCACCGGATACTCGATCGAGCGGCGGATGCGGATCTTGTCATAGGCCGAGCGCAGGCCCGGCGTGTTCTTCGCGCGCACGGCGGTGACCAGCTCGCCCGGCCGCAGCGAGAGATAATATTTGCCGTCGCCCTGCGTCTCGGTGACCGGCACATCCTGGCGCGCAAAGCCGATGTAGAGCTTCTCGAGCGGGATGGTGCGCCTGCCGGACGGGCCGACGATGTCGACCTCGGCGCCGAGCGTGAGCAGCGCGGGCGCAAGGTCACCCGAGAAGGTTGCGAAGCACACGCCGCGGCTCTTGGGCGCGACGTGGCAGGTGCTGCCGGTGGTTTTTAGGCAGTGATTGTTGGCGTCACGCCACCATTCGCTCTGGTTATAGAAGATGCAGCGGGTGTCGAGGCAGAGATTGCCGCCGACCGTGCCCATGTTGCGGTGGGTCGGGCCGGCGATATGCGCCGCCGCCTGCGCGACCACCCGATAATGCTTGTTGATGGCGGGATGCGCGGCGATCTCGCTCAAGGTCACCGAGGCGCCGAGCTCGATCGATTGTTCATCGGCCTTGATCGCGTGCAATTCCTGCACGCGATTCATGTCGATCAGCACGGGCGGCGCGACGATGCCGCGGCGGATGTTGACGACGAGATCGGTGCCGCCCCCGAGCGGCATGGCGTTGGGATTATCCGTGCGCGCTGCGATTGCTTCTGCAAGCGTCTTCGGGCTGACGATGCGGAACTGGGGCAGGGCGTCCATCAGGCGCCTGCCTTTCGCTGCCGCTTCTCGATCGCCTCGAACACGCGGTCGGGCGTCACCGGCAGGTCGTTGAAGCGGATGCCGATCGCATCGGCGATGGCGTTGGTGAGCGCCGGCAAAAACGCCGCAAGCGAACCTTCGCCTGCCTCCTTGGCGCCGAACGGCCCGTGCGGGTCGTTGCTCTCGACGATGCCGACCTCGATCGGCGGGGAATCCTGGATCGTCGGCACCCGGTAATCCAGCATGTTGGCGGTCACCATCAGCCCGTCGTGATAGGCGGCTTCCTCGCTCATGGCCTGGCCCATGCCCATCCAGGCCGAGCCCTGCACCTGGCCTTCGACGGTAAGGCGGTTGAGCGCCTTGCCGCAATCATGCGCGACCCAGACCTTGTCGACGGTGACGACGCCGGTCTCCTCATCGACCGAGACTTCGACCACCTGCGCCGAGTACGAGTAGCCCATGGTGCCGCCGATGGCGGCGCCGCGATATTTCTTGCCGCCGTGCGATTCAGGGATCGTCGAGTAGTTGCCGGTGACGGTGATGGTGCCGGTGTCCTTCAGCGCCTCGGTCACGACCTCCTCGAAAGTCGCGCCTTTGTCCTGCTTGCCGGCGCGGTAGACCTCGCCGAGGCACTCGATGTCCTCCGGCCGCGCC
Organism: Pseudolabrys sp.; assembly: GCA_051986235.1. Taxonomy (GTDB): domain Bacteria; phylum Pseudomonadota; class Alphaproteobacteria; order Rhizobiales; family Xanthobacteraceae; genus Pseudolabrys. The sequence goes on along the minus strand of JBPYDR010000055.1, from coordinate 164,549 downwards.
TCGAGCTTGCGCGCGGCGGCGCTGGTGAGCACAGATTTGAGATTGCGCGCCGCCTCGAGCGCGGCATTGCCGACCATGAAGGTGACGCGCGACGAGTATGAGCCGTTGTCCTTGGGAACGACCGCGCTGTCGCCGGTGACGACGCGCACGCGCGCCAGATCGAGCCCGAGTACTTCCGCGACCGTCTGCGCCAAAATCGTGGTCGAGCCCTGACCGATATCGGCCGCGCCGGAAAGCACGACGATCGAGCCGTCGAAGTCGAGCTTGATCTTCACCGTCGCGTGCGGCTCGCCGGTCCAGTTCACGGGCTTTGAGGCGCCGCTGATATAATGTGAGCAGGCCATGCCCCATCCCTTGCGCAGGCCTTTGCCGTTGACGGCCTTGCTCTTGCGCTTTACCCAGCCGCTCTCGCCCTCGACCCAGTCGAGGCACTCAGGAAGCCCGTAAGAGTTCACCATAAGGTCGTTGTCGGTGAAGGTCGGCACCGTCAGCAGATTGGCGCGCCGCACGGCGAAGGGATCGAGGCCGAGCTTGATGGCCATCTCGTCGACCAGGCTCTCGAAGGCAAAGCGGATGTCGACGGTGCCGTGGCCGCGGAAGGCGCCGCAGGGCGGCGTATTAGTGAGCACGCGGCGGCCGGTGTATTTCACGTTGTGCAGGTCGTAGATGGCGTAAAGCATCGAGCCGGAATAGAGAATCGTCACCACGCCGTAGCCGGAATGCGCGCCGCCGCGCTGGTCGCAGTCGCATTCGACCGCGGTGATGCGGCCGTCGTTGCGCATGCCGATCTTCAATTTGACGTCGGTCTCGGGTCGGCCGCGATGGGTGATGAAGGTCTCCTCGCGCGTCGTCACCATGCGCACGATGGCATTGGCCTTGCGCGCTAGGAGCGCGGCGATCAACTCGACATTGAGCGTCTCGGTGCGGCAGCCGAAGCCACCGCCAACATGCGGCTTGATCACGCGGATTCGCGACATGTCCATGCCGAGGATCTGCGACAGCATTAGGTGCACGTAATAGGGCACCTGCGTCGAGGCGTGCACGGTCATGCGGTCGCGCACGGCGTCGTATTCGGCGACCGCGGCGTGCATCTCCATCTGGTTCTGGCAGACCTCGGCGCAGTTATAGGTGCCTTCCAGCACGAGATCGGCCTCGGCGAAGCCCTGCGCGGTCGAGCCGAGCTCGAACAGCACGTCGCGCTCAATGTTACCGGGCTTCTTCTCGTGCAGCAGCGCGGCGCCGGGCGCGAGCGCGTCCTTCGACGTGTAATAGGCCGGCAATTCCTTCACGTTCATCTTGATGTGGCGCAGCGCCTCGCGCGCGGCGTTATCGTCGATCGCTGCAACGGCTGCGACCGGCTCGCCGCGGTAGCGCACTTTGTCGCGCGCCAGCGGATATTCGGTGCGCGCGATCGGCAAGACGCCGAAGCCCTTGTCGCAATCGGCGCCGGTGACGACAGTGATGACACCGGGCACTTTCAGCGCCTTTGACACATCGACGCTGATGATCTCGGCGTGCGAATAGGGGCTGCGATAGATGCGGCCGGCGAGCTGCCCAGGCTGCACGATGTCGGCGGTGTATTTGGCGCGGCCGGACACTTTCTCCGGGCCGTCGATCATCGGGATGTAGCCGCCGATGTTATGCGCGGGCATGGGCTTGTTCATGGCGACACACCCTGCTTGCCAAGCGCCACCGCGAATTTAACCGCCTCGATGATCTTCACGTAGCCGGTGCAGCGGCAGATATTGCTGCCGAGCGCTTCCAGGATTTCGTCATCGGTTGGATCAGGATTTCGCCGCAGCAATCCGGCCGAGGCCATGATGAATCCGGGCGTGCAGTAGCCGCACTGCGAGCCGAGCTTCTCGTGGAAGCCGCGCTGCACGGCGGAGAGCTGGCCGTCGCGGCCGAGCGACTCGATGGTGTCGACGCGCTTGCTCTGCACAGTGGCCGCAAGCGTAAGGCAGGAGAGCGTCGGCCTGTCATCGACCAGTACCGTGCAGGCGCCGCATTCGCCGCCGTCGCAGCCGGTCTTGGTCCCGGTGAGGCCGACCTTCTCGCGCAGGTAATCGAGCAGCAGAATATTGTCGGCGACCGCATCGGAGCGGTCGCGCCCGTTCAGCCTGCATGACAGCAGCCGGGCCAAAAGTTTCTTCCCTTGAAGGCGCATCGAGGCGCCTTCTCATTGTTCTTATTCGCGTATCGACGCCCAATATTATCCGAGCCGAGGGCGGCCCCGAAGCGCTTCGAGAAGCCAATTCCCGGGAATGGATGGAACGTTACGCGGAACCGAATTTCGCGATCACGTCTGGCGGGATGGCGGTACCGCCGATCTTTCCGGGGTCATCCTTGCTGCGCGACGCCCAGACGCGCGTTTCCGCGCCCTCGACCGCAAGCTGGCCGTTAACCGAGAGGCGGTGCTCGACGTCGAAACTCGAGCGGTGGAACTCGCGCACCCGCGAGGTCATGTCGACCACGTCGCCAAACCTGATGGGGGTGATGAAATTGGCGCTCGCGTCGACCAGGGGAATGCCGACGATGCCGAAGGTGCCGGCAAGCTCACGCGGCTTCACGCCAAGGGCGGCCTCGAACAGCTTCCAGGTGTTGGTGTCGAAGATCTCGAAGAAGCGGCTGTTGAACACGATCCCGGCCGGATCGCACTGGCCCCATTCGATGGTCACTTGCCTGCGGTAGGTGAACGACGCCACGCCGGTTGCCTCAGGTCTTGCAGCCGGCGTTATAGCCGCCGGGCTCTCATCTGTCATGCCTGCCCGCCAACCTTCCATCGCTCGTCCCCGCGAAAGCGGGGACCCAGGTGCAAAATGTTCAAGGCCTCCACGTCGAGCCCTGGATTCCCGCTTACGCGGGAATGAGCGAAGTGTGTTCGGGTGTCTACAACCATCGCTTCGACTTCTTTTTCTTCTTCCTCGGGTCCGGCCATTCGACCGCGTCCTGCGCCATCATCTCGAATCGCGAGGCGCGGCGGCGGCTGCGCAGCGCGCGTGGCGGCGCGACCGGAAGGTGCGGCGAGGTGTCGAGATCGACCAGCAGCTGATCGAGATCCTCCGGCGCGATCACCCAGTTCTTCGGGGTGTAGCGCCTGAGCGAGAATGGTTTCGAATAGGACAGCATCGATTTCTTGCCGCCCGGCAGACAATATTCGTGCGCGTAGCTCATCGCGAGCTCGCGCAGGCTGCGGTAGATCGGATCGCGCCAGCGCAGGATCGGGTGGTTGGTCTTGCTGATCGCGCCCCACAATCCGCGTTCGCGAAACAACGTGATGATGTGATCCTGGTCGCTCGGCAGCGCCCGGATATCCATCAGGAGCGGCGGCCGGCCGTGATAGGCGAGTGCGGCGGCGGCGAAGACCGCGCCTTCCGCGCAATGTGCCATGCGCGTCTGCAGCACGCGGCGCGGCGACATCGCGGTGTCGCCGTTGAGACTGAAATTCACCGGCAGCCTATCGAGAAACGTCTGGATCTTTTGCGGCGTGTCGAGCCGCGCGAACAGCCGGTGCTCGCGCGGCGACAGGACGTCGTGCAGCCTGCGGCGATAGCTCGGCATCACTGAATATGTTCCGGAGTGAGCAACATGTTCCGTGTTTTGCATACGTAATGGGGGCTTTCGAGCGTAACCGGCGTTCTCCACAACAGGAGCGGGGAAGGAAAATGTTACCCCGCTTGGGCCCAGGTAAGCAAATTTCTTCTTATTTTCGGGCACTTATTGCGGTTTTGCAGAATAATCTCCTACTTAGCGGGTTCAGAGGTTCCGTAACCGGAGCAGGTCGATGTCCGATTTCCCCAATGAGTCCGAGCGCATTTCGGGACTAGAAGCTTGGGCGCTCGCGTTTGCCATGGCGCTGGTGGCGCTGATCGCCATCGGCATCGTTCCGCACGTGCATTGGTAAGGGCGACTTTTCATGACAACTGCAACCTGGACCGGGCGCGCGCCCAAAGAGCTCAAGCGCGCCGACAATGTCGAGACCGCGCCGCGCATCAGCGAAGACTGGCTGTCGCTGATTAACCACCTGTACCCGGTGTCGATCTGACGCCTGCAATACGGCGGCGTCGCTCATGCCGCCGGGAAGTGAGAATGGAAATGTCGCCTATTCCGAAGACCGCGCCTTTCGCCGACGAGGAGATCGATCTCCTCAATCGCGTGGTCGGCACCGCAACGCCGGTTCAGCGGGCCTGGCTCGCCGGATTTCTGGCGGGGCTTGATGCCTCCGGCGGGACGCCGGCGGTGCTCCCGGCGGCGCCGGCGCGGCCGGCGGAGCCTTTGACCATTGTGTTTGCGAGCGAGTCCGGAAATTCGGAAAAGCTCGCCGGCGACATCGCCAAGTCAGCGCGCAAGAACGGCCTGAAGCCGACCGTCATCGACATGGCGGATCTCGACCTTTCAACGCTCACCAAGGCCAAGAAGCTCGTTTTCATCGCCGCTACCTGGGGCGAGGGGGATCCGCCGGCGCGCGCCGTGCGGGCCTATAACGAGCTGATGGGCGAGGGCGTGCCGCGCCTCGACGGCGTCGAGTTCGGCGTGCTGGCGCTGGGCGACACGGCCTATGCGGAATTCTGCGCGGTCGGCAAGAAAATCGACGAGCGCCTCGCGGCCCTTGGCGGCAAGCGTGTGATCGACCGCGTCGATCTGGATCTTGAGTTCGCCGAGCCTGCTGCGCGCTGGGTCGGCGATGCGGTGAAGGCGCTGACCCCGCCGAATGCCGGCGGCCGCGTCATCGAGGTCGATTTCGGCGGTAAGCCTGCCGCGGCCGCCGGCACCGATATCATCGAGGCCGAGATCACCGAGCACGTCGATCTCAACTCCTCGCGCTCGGACAAGGAAACCATTCACCTCGCACTTTCGTTCGAGAACGGCGCGCCGGCCTATGAGCCGGGCGACTCGCTCGACCTCTATCCCGAGAACGACCCGGCCTATGTCGACGAGCTGCTCAAGCTTGCCGGCCTTGCGGGCGACGAAAAGCTGCGCAGCGACTTCATCAAGTCGCGCGACGTCACCACGCTGTCGCTGAAGACAGTCGAGACCTATGCCGAGAAGACCGGCCATCAATACGTCAAGGCGCTAATCGCCGACGGACAGGCGCGCGAGTGGATCGCCGGGCGCCAGCTGGTCGACCTGATCGCCAACTTCCCGATCGCGCTCGATGCCGAGAAACTGCGCGCGCTGACGCGGCCACTGGCCCCGCGAGCCTATTCGATCGCGTCGTCCCGCCGCGAAGTCGGCGACGAGGCGCATCTGCTGATCTCTGCCGTGCGCTACGAGAGCCACGGCCGCGCGCGCAAGGGCGTCGCCTCGAACTACATCGCCGAACGCCTGAAGAAGGGCGGCCGCGTGCGCGTGAAGCTCAAGCCCAACAAGCATTTCGCGCTGCCGGCGGCCGACAAGGACGTCATCATGGTCGGTCCCGGCACCGGCGTTGCGCCGTTCCGCGCCTTCGTGCAGGAGCGCCGCGCCACCGAAGCGAGCGGCCGCAGCTGGCTGTTCTTCGGCGACCGCACCTTCACCCACGACTTCCTTTACCAACTCGACTGGCAGGACGCGCTCAAGGACGGCGCGCTGACCCGCATGGACGTCGCCTTCTCGCGCGACACTCCGGAGAAGATCTACGTCCAGCACAAATTGTGGGACCGGCGGGCCGAGCTCGTCGGATGGCTCGACGGTGGCGCCTACTTCTATGTGTGCGGCGACGCCAAGGCGATGGCGAAGGACGTGCGCTCAGCGCTGGTACGCGCCTTTGCCGACGTGAAGTCCCTCACCCCCGAAGCAGCCGAGCAGGCGGTGGTGACATTGGAGCGCGAAAAGCGCTATCTGCAGGATACCTACTGATCCTGCGCCGCCGGGACGGCCCATAAGCGCGTTCACGCGCGTCTTCGAAGGTAAACAATGGCAGACGAATTGTCGCGCAACGAGCGCATCAAGGAAGCGAGCGACTATCTGCGCGGCACGCTGGCCGACGGCCTGCGCGAGGAGATCACCGGCGCCATCATCGAGGACGACGCGCAGCTGGTGAAGTTCCACGGCATGTACCTGCAGGACGATCGCGACCTGCGGCCGGAGCGCACCCGCAAGAAGATGGAGAAGGCCTTCGCCTTCATGATCCGCGTGCGCATCCCGGGCGGGGTGCTGACGCCGCGGCAATGGCTCATGCTCGACAAGGTCGCCCGCGATTACGGCAACGGCACCATGCGGATGACGACGCGCCAGACGGTGCAGCTGCACGGCGTCATCAAGTCAAATCTGAAGGCGACGCTGAAATCGATTGATGCCGTGCTGCTCAATTCGATCGCGGCCTGCGGCGACATCAACCGCAACGTGATGTGCAACGTGCTGCCGGAGCAGTCGCGCGCACATGTGGCGGCGATCGCGCTGGCGCGCTCGATCTCCGATGATCTGCTGCCGCATACGCCGGCTTACCGCGAGATCTGGCTCGACGGCGAGCGCATCGCGGGTGGCGAGGCGGAGGTGGTGGAGCCGATCTACGGCAAGACCTATCTGCCGCGCAAATTCAAGGTCGTGGTGGCGGTGCCGCCCTCGAACGACGTCGACGTCTTCGCGCAAGATCTCGGCTACATCGCGATTACGGACGGTGCCGGCGAGATCGCCGGCTGGAACGTGACCGTCGGCGGCGGCATGGGCATGACCCATGGCGAGCCCGACACCTATCCGCGCATCGCCGAGGTGATGGGCTTCTGCCGCACAGAAGACGTGGTGAAAGTCTCCGAGGCAGTCGTCACCGTGCAACGCGACTGGGGCGACCGCAAAAACCGCAAGCATGCGCGCCTCAAATACACGATCGAGGACCGCGGGCTCGACGCGTTCCGCGCCGAGGTCGAGAAGCGCGCGGGAATCAAGCTCGCGCCGGCGAAGCCCTACACGTTCACTTCGACCGGCGACCGCTACGGCTGGATCGAAGGCATTGACGGCCGGGGACATCTCACCTTGTTCGTACAGAACGGGCGTGTGCACGACGTACCTGGCGCCGCGCAGCAGAGCGCGTTGCGCACCATCGCACAAATGCACGACGGCGAATTACGCATCACGCCGAACCAGAACCTGATCATTTCCAACGTGCCGACGGAGAGGCAGGCCGAAATCGAGCGCATCGCGCGCGAGGCTGGCCTGCTGGCCCCCTGGTCGGGCCTGCGGCGCAACTCGATGGCCTGCGTCGCGCTGCCGACCTGCGGGCTCGCGCTCGCGGAGAGCGAGCGCTATATGCCTGAGCTGCTCGACGCGCTCGACCAGAAGCTTGCTGCCCACGGGCTGTCCGCCGACGACATCGTCATTCGCATGACCGGATGCCCAAATGGCTGCGCACGGCCTTACCTTTCAGAGATCGGTTTGGTCGGCAAAGGACCCGGCCGCTACAATCTCTATCTCGGCGCCGCCTTCGACGGCTCGCGCATGAACAAGCTCTACGCCGAAGATCTCGATCACGCCGGCATTGTCGCCGCGCTCGATCCGTTGTTTGCGGCTTATGCCAAGGAGCGGCAGAAGGGTGAGCGCTTCGGCGACTTCGTCATCCGCGCCGGCCACATCGCCGCGAGCGGCAACGGCGCCGACTTCCACGCCAATGCGCGGCTGCCGCCGGCGCCTGTGCCTGTTCGTTGAGCAATGTGACACTGCGGCGCGGCGCTGCCCAAAAATTCGACCCACTGCCGAAACAAAGCGCGGCAGCTTTGTGCAGCGGATTCGAACCAGGCCGAAATAATCCAGCAAAATCGGACATATCCCAACTGGCACGGTCCTTGCTGCTGTGCAGCATAGGTTTTGCAAAGGCTGACCGGATTGGACCGGGATGCGGCAGCCGACAGGAAAGGGAGTCGCGGAATGGATTACGTGAAGCCGGCGGATCTTGCCGCCGCCATGGTCGACACTGGGCGTCGCAAGCTTGCGCTTTCGCCAGCCGACCTCTTGATACGCGGCGCGCTCGCCGGAGGAATCCTCGCTTCGGCGACGAGCCTCGCGCTGACCGCAATGGTGCAGACCGCGCAGCCGCTGGTCGGTGCGCTGGTCTTCCCCGTTGGCCTCATCCTCATCGTGCTGCTCGGCCTCGATCTGGTGACCGGGAGCTTCGGTCTTGTGCCCTTGCCATGGATCGAGCGCGACGCCAGCGGCACGAGCATGCTGGCAAACTGGAGTTACGTCTTCATCGGCAACCTGATCGGCAGCATGGCCTATGGCGCGCTGCTCGCGATCGCGCTCACCAATTTCGGCACGGCGGCGCCGGCAGGCGTTGCGGCGAAGATCATCGCAGTCTCAGAAGCCAAGACCACCGGCTATGCGGCGATCGGTTACGCCGGCCTGATCACCGTCTTCGTCAAGGCGATGCTGTGTAACTGGATGGTCTGTCTCGCCGTCGTCGCCGCGATGACCACCACGTCGACCGTCGGTAAGATCGCGGCGGCCTACATGCCGGTCTTCATCTTCTTCGCGCAGGGCTTCGAACATTCCGTGGTGAACATGTTCGTCATCCCAACCGGGATGATGATGGGTGCCAAGGTGACTGTGGCCGACTGGTGGCTGTGGAATCAGATTCCGGTCACGCTCGGAAATCTGGTCGGCGGCTTCATCTTCACGGGCCTTGCGATCTATCTCACGCACAAGCCGCGCGCAGCGGCGCGCGCGCCGTTGACCGCGCCGACGCAGGTGCCTGCCGAATGAGCGGCACTGACATCAAGCGTGATGGGGTGACGGATCAGCAGGCTGGCGACTTCGGACCCGAGCAGAAGCGTTATCTCGAAGGATTCGTCGCCGGCCTGCAGATCGCCAAGGCGGCCAAAAGCGTCTCTGGGAGCGTCGCCGGCGCGGGCAGTGCATCCGTCGCAGCGCTGCCCGTGCCCGATCCCGTCGGTCCGGATGCATCGGCACTGAAGGCGCAGAACCGCGTCCTATCGGGCGGTGGCAAGCTGTCCGATCCGGAAAAATTCAAGCGCGAAGAGCATCCGTTCGATGCCTATGAACGCCTGAAGGCGCAGGCCGCGGGCAACGAGTTTCCGAAGCCGCCGGATAATTTCCGATGGCGCTTTTATGGCCTGTTCTACGTTGCGCCTAACCAGAATGCCTACATGTGCCGGCTGCGCCTGCCGAACGGCATCCTGAAAGCCGCGCAATTCGCCGGCGTTGCCGATCTCGCCGAGCGTTTTGGTGGCGGTTACGCGCACATCACCACGCGCGCCAATATCCAGATCCGCGAGATCGAAGCGAAAAACTCCGTCGCCATGATCGAGGCGGTTCAGGATCTCGGCCTGTGTTCGCGCGGCTCCGGCGCCGACAACATCCGCAACGTCACCGGCACACCGACTGCCGGCATCGATCCGCAGGAACTGATCGACACGCGTCATTATGCGCGCGAATGGCACTTCCACATTCTCAACGACCGCTCGCTCTATGGCCTGCCGCGCAAGTTCAATGTCGGGTTCGACGGCGCGGGTATGATCCCCGTGCTGGAGGACACCAACGATATCGGTTTCCAGGCAGTGCGAGTAAACGACGGCTCCGGGCTGGAGGCCGACGTCTGGTTTCGTTTGTGTCTCGGCGGCCTCACCGGGCATCGCAGTTTCGCCGGTGACACCGGCGTCATTGTCAGGCCCGGCGATGCGACATCGGTAGCCGACGCGGTCGTGCGCGTCTTCATCGATCATGGCGACCGTACTGACCGGACCAAGGCGCGGCTCAAATACGTGCTCGACAAGATGGGGGTTGAGAAATTTCTCATGCTGGTCGAGGAGAAACTCGGTCGCAAACTTGACCGCGCAGTGCCCGGCGCACTGGCGCCGCGGCCGCCCTTCTCGCGCACCGCCCACATCGGCATCCACGCGCAGAAGCAGGAGGGGCTGCACTGGATCGGTGTCGTCGTGCCGGTCGGCTATCTCAGCGTCGCGCAGATACGCGGGCTCGCCGACATCGCGCGCGAGTTCGGGGACGGCGATATTCGCCTGACGGTATGGCAGAATCTGCTGATTTCCGGGGTCCCGGCGGATAAACTCGAAGCGGCGCGCGAGCGCATAGAAACACTTGGCCTTGCCATTGAGACGAACGCACTGCGCTCCGGTCTCGTCGCTTGCACTGGCAATACCGGCTGCAAATTCGCGGCCTCAGACACCAAGCGGCACGCCGAGGAGATCGCCAGCTGGTGCGAAACGCGCGTTGCGCTCGATGCGCGGGTCAACATCCACCTGACCGGCTGTCATCATTCCTGTGCGCAGCATTTCGTCGCGGAGATCGGCTTGCTGGCCTGCAAGGTTCAGGACAACGATGACGCTGATCCAGTCGAGGGCTATCACGTCCTGATCGGCGGTGGTTTTGGGCCAGATGCCGCGCTCGGCCGCGAGCTTTGTCGCGACGTGAAGGCGGAAGACGCGCCGCGGACAATCGAGCGGATCCTGAAGGCCTATCTGGCACATCGCACGACGCCGGCGGAATCCTTCATTGCATTCGCGCGCCGGCACGAGATCGACGCGCTGAAAGCGTTGGTCGCGGAGGCCGCATGAGCATCACGCCACGTCCGCCCGTTCCATCATTTCTGCCGGAGAATGCGCCGTTCTCGCCAGAGCAGCGTGCCTGGCTGAATGGCTTGTTCGCGGGACTTTATGGTCTGACGGAAGGCGTGACGCCGCTGTCGGCACAAGAAGTCGCGCAGCTCGTGCCCGGTATTGCATTGGCGCCGGCCGCCGAAGTTGACGACGGCGCCCCCTGGCACGATCCGGCTATGCCGCTTGCCGACCGCATGGAGCTTGCCGAAGGCAAGCCGCTGCCACGCCGCATGATGGCGGCGATGGCGCAGCAGGATTGCGGGCAGTGCGGTTATAACTGCAGGGATTATTCGGACGCCATCTTTGCCAAAAAAGAAGAGAGGCTGAACCTGTGCGTGCCGGGCGGCAAGGAGACTGCCCGCATGCTCAAGGAGCTCTATCGCGAGTTCGAGGCGCCCGGTGTTGCGCCACCGCAGGCAGAGAAGGCCACGCCTGCGCCCCCGGCGAAGATCGGGTACTCGCGCGATAATACCGTCGCCGCCACGCTTGTGCATCGCCGCCGCCTGAACAAGGAGGGTTCGCAGAAAGAGACGTGGCATGTCGAGTTCGATCTTAAGGACACCGAGCTTGCTTATGAGGTGGGTGACTCGCTCGGCATCTACCCGATCAACGATCTGGGTCTGGTCGATTCGGTGATTGCTGCGTTGGGTGCGCCGCCGGATTTTCCGATCGGCGGTCGTACGCTGCGCGAGACGTTGAGTGACGGCGTCTCGCTGTCGCCCGCGCCCGACATGCTGTTTGAGCTCGTCTCCTATTTGACTGGCGGGGAACGACGGAAGGCGGCAAAGGCGCTTGCTGCCGGACAGGATCCGGACGGCGACGCCGCGACACTCGACGTGCTCGCGGCCTTGCAGAAATTTGCGGGTGTCAGGCCTGATCCCGAGGCTTTCATCGAAGCGCTCGATCCCCTGCAGCCGCGCGTCTATTCTATTTCGTCTTCGCCCAAGGTGAATGTGGGCCGCGTCTCGCTCACGGTCGACGCGGTCCGCTATGAGATCGACAAGCGCGTCCGTCTGGGCGTGGCCTCGACCTTCATCGCCAGTCGTGTCGGTTTGGGAAAAAAGGTTCGCGTCTACGTGCAGAAGGCGCAGCACTTCGCATTGCCGCGCGACCGAAACAAACCGATCATCATGATCGGGCCTGGCACCGGCGTTGCGCCGTTTCGCGCATTTCTTCAGGAACGGCTCGCTACAGATGCACCCGGCCCAAACTGGCTCTATTTTGGCCACCAGCGGAGCGATTACGATTTTTTCTACGAAGAAGAGCTCAAGGTGATGCGCAAGACGGGCCACCTTACCCGGCTGACCTTGGCCTGGTCGCGCGACGGTGACGAAAAGATCTATGTCCAGCATCGCATGCGCGACGAAGGGCGGGATCTCTGGGCCTGGCTTGAGCGCGGCGCGCACATATATGTCTGCGGCGATGCTTTGCGCATGGCGAAAGGCGTTGAGCGCGCGCTGATTGATGTCGTGTCCGAGCACGGCAAACGCAGCCCCGAAGATGCCGCGCGCTACGTCGCCGAACTGAAAAAGAATGACCGCTATCAGGTCGACGTGTATTAAAGGAACCATGCCGGTGAACGAGCGTCGAACCCCGTCCGAAACAGCGCCAGCACGCATGGGCGCGCTGGCGCGCCTGCCGGTGTTCCTCTCGCTCGTCGGCAAGCGCGCCGTATTGGCCGGGGGAAGCCCCGCTGCAGCCTGGAAAGCTGAATTGATGTCGGCCGCCGGTGCGACCGTCGATGTCTTTGCCGAAAATCCGTCCGAAGAGCTCGTTCAGCTTGCGCACGAGCCACCGCTCGGTGCTGTCGCGATCAATGCGCGGCGCTGGGTTCCGGCCGATCTGACATGCGCCGCCGTCGCCATCGGTGCATTCGAAGACGACGAGGGCGCGGCCGCGTTTGCGTCGGCCGCGCGGGCCGCCGGCGTGCCGGTCAATGTAATCGATAAGCCGGCCTTCTGTGATTTTTCATTTGGAGCGATCGTCAATCGCTCGCCGCTGGTCATCGGGATTTCGACCGATGGCGCAGCGCCGGTATTTGCACAGGCGATCCGCGCCAAGCTCGAGGCGTTGCTGCCGAGAGGCTTCGCCGACTGGGCCGCCGCAGCGGCGCCCTGGCGCGGTGCGTTGAAGCTTACGGGGCTGTCATTCGCGGCCCGGCGCAGGTTCTGGCAGATCTTCACAGCCCATGCGGTGGTCGATCCCGACCGCGCACCGACGCAGGCCGACTTCGACAGCTTCGTTGCCGAAGTGAAGGGCCTGGGCGCTGCGGTCGAAAGCGGATCAGTGACCTTGGTCGGCGCCGGTCCGGGCGATCCGGAATTGCTGACCTTGCGTGCGGTGCGCGCGCTGCAGTCGGCCGATGTGATCCTGTTCGACGACCTGGTGTCGCGCGAAGTGATGGACTTTGCGCGCCGCGAAGCCAAGAAAATGATGGTCGGCAAGACCGGCTTCGGTCCGTCCTGCACGCAGGAGGACATCAACAACCTGATGGTTAGTCTGGCGAAGCAAGGCAAACGCGTGGTTCGCCTAAAAGGTGGCGATCCGCTGATTTTTGGTCGCGCTGCTGAAGAGATTGAAGCTTGCAGGGCGGCAAATATCGCATTCGACGTAGTGCCGGGGATAACGGCTGCGCAAGGTGCGGCGGCCAGACTTGGCCTTCCACTCACCGAACGTAAACGCGTGCGCCGACTGCAATATGTTACGGGCCACGCAACGAAGAACGGCTCGTTGCCGAGCGATTTCGACTGGCAGAGCCTTGCCGACCCGTTGACCACAACGGCGATCTATATGCCGACGCGCACGCTTGCAGCGCTGGTTGAAAAGGCGGTTGCCGAGGGTCTTGATCCGCGTACGCCAGCAGTGGCCATTGCCCGTGCAACCCGGCCTGAGCAGTCCGTTGTCGCTGCACCGGTCGCCAGGCTTCCGCAACGTCTGGATGAGGCAGCCCTGCCTGGGCCGGTCCTCGTGATGATCGGCCGGTCGCTGGGCGAGCAAGCCGCTGCACGCGAAGGGAAGCGCCGGCGCGGCTGATAGCGGGCGAAGTCAGCGGGCGTTGTAGCGGATCGGCACGACAATCGGGATCTGCGAACCGGTGATTTCCGGCGGTGGTGGTGGGAGTGGCTGCGCCCGTTCAGCCAGCGTCAAGGTTTCGCGATCGAGAATGCTGGACCCCGAGCTACGGACAATACGTGCATTGTGCACGCCACCGCTTCGGTCGACGTTGAAGGCGAGCTGCGCAACTCCGTGCTCTCCGCGCGATTGCGCTTCCGACGGATAACGTTTGTAGCGCTCGAGCCGTGCGACGAGCTGCGATTTCCAGTTCGGTACCGCATCGCTGTTGCGCGAAGAGGCACCCGGCATCGGCGCCGCGGCGCGCGCGGCTTTTTGATCGGCTGCGCTCGGCGCACTGGAAAGGCTCGCATGCTTTTGCTTCGGCTTGCTTTCTTTCGGTTTCTCGATCGTCTTCGGGGGCGGGGTCACCGCGAGCGGTTCTGCCTGACGTTCGAGCGGTAGATCGAGCTTCTCGACAGGCCTTTCCGGTTCGGGTTCAGACTGCGCCTCGCTTTGTTTCGGCCCCGGTGGCAATTCGTTCGGCATAACGTTCGATGACACCGAAACTGGCGCCAGATCCACCATGACCACCGGTGCATTGGCCACCAGATCAGAATCTTCGCCCCATTGCGCGAACAGCGCTGCCGCGCCCGCCGCATGAAAACTGAGCGCCAGCGCGAAACAGAAACCCCATCGCAACGCTTCGGAGCCGTGCCTTGCGGGTAGTGCCTGAATCGCTGCCGTCATGGTCAGAGTTTTTCGGCTTCGAGTCCGACAAGTGCAACGTGCAGATAGCCGGCACTCCGCAGGTCATTCATAAGACTCATGAGTTCGCCGTAGGGTACAGTCTTGTCGGCACGCAGAAATACGCGCTGTTGCTTGTCGCCGGCCGTTGCACGATCCAGCGCGCCGGCGAGCGCTGCGCGGTTGACCTGGTCATTGTCCAGCGAAATGCTCAAATCGGATTTGAGCGTGAGAAACAGTGGTTTGTCAGGCCGGGGGGTTTTCTCGGCACTCGCAGCAGGAAGATCGACTGAAATGTCCACTGTCGCCAGCGGAGCCGCGATCATGAAGATAATGAGCAGCACCAGAATCACGTCGATGAAAGGGGTGACGTTGATCTCGTGGACTTCGCTGAGTTCTTGGTCGCCGTGGTCGAGACGCACACTCATAGCGGATCACTCGGCAGCAGATATGGCGCGGCGGCGCTCCGCCGCGCGTTGATTGAATGCCCCGCGATCGAGATCGCGGCTGATGATGCGCAGGATCTCCGCCGCCGCATCGGCATGCTGCGCGCGATACCCGGCGATCCATCGTGAGAACATATTATACATCACCACGGCCGGAATGGCCGCCACGAGGCCAAGCGCGGTTGCCAGCAGGGCTTCGGCGATGCCCGGCGCCACCACTGCGAGATTGGTGGTATGGGATTTCGAGATGCCGATGAAACTGTTCATGATACCCCAGACCGTACCAAACAATCCGACGAACGGGGCGGTAGCGCCGATGGTTGCGAGAATTCCGGTACCGCGGATCATTTGACGGCCGGCGGCCGCCTCGAGCCTCTCGAGCCTCGAGGCAATCCGTTCCTTTACTCCCTCCGGAGACATTGCATCAGCCGACAGGTGCAGCTCATCGTCCGCTGCGCGCAGCAATGCGGCCGTGCCATTGTTTCGTCCGTTCATGAGCGAACTCACTTCGTTCCAGGTGCGGACCTGTGCGAGGCTCACGATCTCGGCGCGCATACGCCGACGCGCTGTCATCAGTTCGATCGCCTTGGCGAACCAGATCGTCCAGGTCAGCACTGACGCGAAGGCGAGGCCAACCATCACTGCTTTGACGACGATATCGGCCGCCATGAACATGCCCCAGGGCGACAGATCGCGCGGCAACTTCAGCGCAATGTCAGGAGAAATCGCGGAGGATGCTGCCAGCTGCTCGACAGAGGGCACCGGATTGGTTGGCGCGGGTGTCGATTGTGGAGTTGTGGCCGCTGTCGGCTCCGCAGCCGATGTTTGCGCAAAAACGGTGGCCGGCAGAACAAGGTTCACGGCAACGGCAACGGCTGCCAGAACGGCGCGGCACTTGTGACAAAGGGTCATTGAGCGTTCAATCCTTTTGGCCTCAGCCATACTAACACGGACGGCTCACTCAGCGGGGCGTGGTTGCGCCTCGACACTTCTGGCATTTCTGGCCTTTCGATCGGAACGCTTGCGCAGCCACATCTGATGCCGGTCACCGCAAAAATGGTCAGGAAAATACCGGTCAGGAACACAATCGCGGCCCAGAGCGGCCCAATATGGGAACTCTCATGGATCCATCAGATCCAAGCCGCGGCGCGATCCCCTAACTGCGGCGTGACGACTTTGGTTTGGCGGCTTTGGTCGTCGACCGTCACGGTGAACGTGTTGTCGCGTCCTTTCTGTGTCCGTGGTGGAGCTGACCCTCGTTTATCACAACTTGCTCCGGCAATAAGCTGAGCTATAAGGCTGCGCCCGTCGCGCGCGCCGCTCCGCTCGCGCATCGAAATGACTTTTTTGCAAGGATCAGTTCCATGTCTTTCTCAATGTCTCAAGCATCTTTGCCGGTCTTCGAGATCGGTCTAAATGCCCTCGCGGCTGTCCTCGACAAGGCAGCGGCTCACGTGGCAGCGAAAAAAATCGACCCTTCGGTTCTCGTGGGCTGGCGCCTGGCCCCGGATATGTTTTCGTTCGGCCGGCAGATACAGGTTGCGTGCGATCAGGCCAAGAACGGCTCTGCGCGCCTTGCGGGCGTCGAACCGCCCAAGTTCGAGGACACCGAAACGACTCTCGATCAACTCAAGGAACGCATCACCAAAACGGTTGCATTTCTCAAGACCCTCGACGCGAAAGCCATCGACGGCTCATCCGAGCGGGAAATCACGTTTCCGCTTGGCCCCAACAAAGGACAAATGAAGGGTGCCGACTATCTCGACCATTTCATGCTGCCGAATTTCTATTTTCATCTCACGGCAGCCTATGCCTTGGCACGAAACTTCGGCGTGGATCTCGGCAAACGAGACTTCCTCGGAACAATCCCGCTGAAGCGGATCTGATTGACCAAATGGAAAGCCCCGGGGAAACACCCGGGGCTTTCGGGCAATCCGAAAAATTTACTGAAGGCGTTTTGCTGCTTCCTGAACCAGGCTGATATCCGAATACTTCTTGATGTCGATCTTGTTTTTCACGAAGCCGAGTTCGCGCGTAACATCGACATTGCGCTGCAACGCTTCAAGGTTCGGCAACAGGTTGGGGTCGCGATAAGTATCCTGCGTTGTGAACAGCCAACCGAAGCGCTCCGGCGGAGCCTTAGTTATTCTCGACGCGATTTGCGCGACCTCGTCATGGTTTTTCGGATCGAGGAACCAGCGCGTGATGCGCAACATGTCCTCCATGAAATCCACCATGGCGGCACGGTTCTTGTCGATGAATGACTTGCGCGCGGTCCAGACGATCATTTGCGTTACGCCGAGAGCTTCATTTTGCTTGAACAAGACCTTGCCTTCTTCGCGCAGCTTGGGATTGAAGGCGAATGGAAGCACGGCCGGCACAAGGTCGGCCTTTTTCTCGAGCAATACCGCAGGCATCGCCGGAAGCGGGCTTTCGACCATGGTGTAGTCGCGCTTTTCTTCGAGCCCGTGCTTTCTCAGCATGGCACGCATGGCGATGTCGACGGCGCTGCCGCCGGCGTTGGTTCCGATCACCTTGCCCTTGAGGTCTTCGACCTTGTCGATGCCGCTGTCTTTGCGAACAAAATATTCCTGAGTGTAGTAGCCCGGCACGCCGTCCTGGAACTCGTCGGCGATGACGCGGATATCATCAAGGCCGGCGTTTTCGATTGCGATCGCAAGCGACGAATAGGCGAGGTTGGAGACCTCCAGCTCGTTATTGGCGATCGCCGTTATCATCTGTGGTGTGCCTTGATAACGCACGGATTCGACCGTGTAGGACTTGCCCATGTGTTTGGCCAAGTCCTTTTTCTCGAGAACAATCGAGGCCCAGTTGGCGACTGGTGCCACCCAGGACATGCGGATTTTTACGGGTTCTGCAGCGGTGGCGGCGGTCAGGCCGACAAGGCCGAATGCACACGCGCCGGCAAGCGCGAATTTCATGTAGCGCATCAATTTCCTCCCAGGTCCGCCGGGCTTGCACGTTCGGTGGCAAGCATCTCAGTGCGAATGAAGATTGTCGGAGGTCAAACTGGTTTTGGCAAGTGAGGCCATCGGCCCGAAATGCCCCGCCATGCGGTACATTAGACCATTTCAGGAAGGCGAGAGGCGCGGCCAATCCGAGTCGCAAGCCTTAACGAATCGCAAATCATCGAAAGCGCTTGTTTCAGGGTGAATCCACCAGTTTAGAGAAAAGTTGGAGTGGGCCTTGCATAAGGTCCCTTACGTGCGGTGGCCGGCGATCGCACTGAACGCTGCGCTGATCGCGGCGACGTCTATCGATGGAGCGCACTATTTCATGGATCTCGTGGGCGGCGCTGTCGTTGCATTCACAGCCATCGCCGCGAGCAATTGGGCCTGCCGGTTTGTGCCTGTCGAAGAGACAATGTCGGTGCCAGTTCCCGCGGCCGTACCGGAAACCGCACGCGCTCCGGTCTAATACCGCTCGTCCTTATTGCGTGTACGGCTGCGCTGCTTCCTGGTGCCAGATCAGAAGCCTGCGCCTGATCAGAGCCATGACTTTGACCAGGACATAACCGACGACGGCGATCTCAACGATACCGGCGAATACGCTGGTCGAATTGGCAAATCGCGACGCCGTCATCATAGCGCCGCCGAGACCGTAACCTCCCATAAGCATTTCCGCGACGACGGCCACGATCAGCGACAGCGGCAGCGCCACCTGTAGCCCCGTCAGGATCTGGGGGAGGGCCGCGGGAAGGATGATCTGGTACAAAAGCTCTCGGTTGTTGGCCCCCATGTTGCGGGCCGACCAGATCAATTCGCGCTCAACTCCCTGGATCGCGATCACCGTCGCTGCGATGACCGGAAAGATGGCGTCGATGACGATGATGGTGATCTTGGAAACGTCATATACACCAAGCCAGAGGATCACCACGGGAAGGAACGCGATCTTCGGCATCGGAAAGCCGACCGATACGATCGGGTCGAAAAACCAATGGGCGAAGACATTGCGTGACATCGCCATGCCGATGAGCACGCCGCCGATTGCGCAAATGATGAATGCCGTCAGCGCCCGATAGAGTGTAAGCGCGGTATTGATCCAAAGATCGCCCGATACGGCGTCGCTCCAGATACGCTCGAGGACCGCGCTGAGCGCGGGCAGCTGGAACGGCGTGAACGTGCCACTTCGCGCCAGCGCCTCCCACGCAATCGCCAGCGCGACGACGGAAAATATGCGGGCAAAGCCCCGGACCAATGTGTAGACAAAGCGCGCGGCCTTTTCGGGGGTGCCGTTCGGTGGCTCGCCGCTATCGGACAAAGCTTGAGCTAGTCGCGCCATGCAAGCGTCCGCTTGGTTATATTGAGATAAAGGCGATCGGCGGCGAACCCGAGAAAGGCTACCGTAAGCACAACCGCATACATCGCATCGTAGGTGCCGTTGGCACCCAGAGATCCGATCAGGTAGCCGAAACCTTTCTGAGCAACGATCAACTCCGATGAAACGAGCAGGATGAAAGACAGTGCCAATGCGGTCCGGACGCCGTTGAGCAGTTCCGGCATGGCGCTCGGCAACACGACATCCCAAAGCATGCGAAGCCGGCTCGCACCCATGCTGCGCGCCGACCAGACCAGGACCTGCTCGCTGGAGCGGGCGCCGTTGAATGCCCCGATCGTCACCGGCAGCATGCAGCCGAGAAAGATCAACAAAATTTTCGAGCCGTCCCCGAAGCCGAGCCAGATCACGGTTACCGGGATGAGCGCCGACTTCGGCAGCGGATAGAAAATC
This sequence comes from Pseudolabrys sp., assembly GCA_051986235.1. Taxonomy (GTDB): domain Bacteria; phylum Pseudomonadota; class Alphaproteobacteria; order Rhizobiales; family Xanthobacteraceae; genus Pseudolabrys. The sequence goes on along the minus strand of JBPYDR010000055.1, from coordinate 145,012 downwards.
TCGACAAGCGGTGCGAGCAGCACATTCACTGGCTTCCACCAGGCCATGGCGATGCCAAGGATTCCGCCAACGAGTATTGCCAGCGCGAGGCCGACAGCGGCGCGGTAGAGCGACGCTGCGCCATTGCTGATGAGTTCGCCGTCTTTGATCATGTCGATCCCGGCGGTGATCACGTCGGATAAAGGCGGCAGCGCGCTTGACGAAACAAGTTCCAGCCGTGCGACCACCTCCCAGGCGATCGCGAGCAGAACCAGCGGAAAGTAGCGTATCAAGAAGTGCTTCATGCTTTGTGCGTCCGGCTATGACCGCCCGCCTTGAGCTTTGATGGCTTCTTCCTTCACCAGATTCCAGATTTCATCGACCTTCTCGACGAAAAACTTGTTCTTGAAGATGTCGGGATCGTTCTTGTCGAACTTCGTGTCGACGATTGCCTTGATGCGGCCCGGGCGCGCCGACATCACTGCAACGCGATCGGCGAGATAGACAGCTTCCTGAACGTCGTGCGTCACAAATATCACCGTCTTTGGGGTGCGCTGCCAGATGCGCAACAATTCGCTCTGCATCAACCCTCGGGTTTGAGCGTCGAGCGCGCCGAAAGGTTCGTCCATCAGAAGAATTTTCGGATCGAAGGCCAGGGTCCGCGCGATCGCCGTACGCTGTTTCATTCCGCCCGACAATTGCGATGGGTAGCTGTCCTCAAATCCGGCGAGGCCGACCAGATTGATAAAGTCCGAGGCACGCTTCTCGCGCTCGTCCTTCGGCATGCCCTGCCGCTCAAGGCCATAGAGAATGTTGCCGCGAACGGTTTTCCACGGGAACAGAGCGAAATGCTGAAACACGATGCCACGGTCGGGACCCGGACCGGCGACGTTTTGGCCATCGATGCGAATTGCACCGGTTTCCACCGGCAAGAAGCCACCGATCAGGTAGAGCAAGGTTGATTTGCCACAACCGGAAGGGCCGAGCAAAGCGACAAATTCGCGATTGGCGACCTCGAGCGAGACTTGATCAAGCGCAAGCACCTCGCGACCGCGCGGCGGGCGATAGAGGTGGTTCACGCGGTCGACAATGATCTGAGCAGATGCGGCCATGTGGCAGGAAGCGTCTCCAACCGGCGCAATCTGTCAAGCTCTGTACCGCTAGTCCGGCGGCCATGTTGTCCTATAATGCGGGCCGGTCAGTCGCTTTTAAGGAAAACCTCTGTGCTCAACTCATTTGACGAAGCCCGCCAGGAACTTGCGCTTGCCAATCGGATTGTCGCGAACGAGGGCATTATCGATGCCTTTGGCCATGTCAGCATGCGTCACCCCGACAATCCGCGCCGCTATCTATTGTCGCGTTCGCGCGCACCCGAGTTGGTGACGCCGGACGACTTCATTGAATACGATCTCGAGTCACAGCCGCCGCGCGACCCCGGCGTAGGCCAATATTCCGAGCGCGTGATTCATGGCGAGATCTACAAGGCCAGACCGGACGTGAACTCCGTCTGCCATCACCATTGCCCGGCATTCATGCCGTTGCTCGCGACCGGCACCGACTATATGCCAATCTTTCATCTAGGGGCCGTCGGCGGGATTCGGCCGCCCTTCTGGGATCAGCGCGACGAATTCGGCGACACCAACATGCTGGTCGTCAAGCCGGACGAGGGAGCCTCCCTGGCTCGCGCTCTGGGCAAGCGTTGGATGGTGTTGATGATGCGGCACGGCGTCACTGTCGCCGGTTCAAGTGTGCGCGACTGCGTCTTTCGTTCGGTCTACTCCGCGAGAAATGCGGAATACCAGGTGCGTGCCATGACTCTCGGCTCCAACATCGCCACCCTTTCAGCGGGTGAAACCAAGTTGGCCGGCGAGATCACTGGCAAGACCACGGGCCTGACACGGTCCTGGGAGTATTGGTCGATGCGCGTGGCCAACAAGACGCCAAGTCGGGCGCCGGTTGCCAAGAAGGCCACGCCGGTATCGGCAAGGGCAAAACGCGTACGCACAAAAGCCAAGCCAAAGCGGGCGGTAAAACGTCGGCGCTGATACAGTGTTGTTCAGGTGGGGCGATACCGTAAAATAATAATGGGAGGAAATTGCATGAACAGACTCAAGAACATTGTCGGCGCGCTCGGCATTGCGGTGCCGCTTGCGTCGAGCATTGCTGGTGCTCACGCCGACGACACGCTGAAGGTCGTCATCGGGCAAATCAACAACTGGGAGAACCAGGCGCCCACGCTCGGTCAGGATGCCGGCATCTTCAAGAAGCATGGCCTTGTGCTTGAAAACACCGGCACGCAAGGAGCGGGAGAGACCATTCAGGCCGTAATCTCTGGCAGCGCCGATATCGGAGGCGGTGTTGGCGCTGCCGGGGTGATGCGTGCCTTCGCCAAGGGTGCGCCGGTGCGTATTCTTGCCCCGGCGTTCACCGGGACAGGTGATCTCTACTGGTACGTCAAGTCAGACTCGAAACTTCAGACTTTGAAGGATGCTACCGCGGAGAACACGATCGCCTATTCGACCAATGGTTCGAGCTCGAACAACATCGTTGTCGCATTCATCAGCGAACTTGGTGCAAAAGCCAAACCAACGGCAACCGGCGGTCCCGCCGCTACGCTGACTGCGGTCATGTCTGGTCAGGTTGACATAGGGTGGGCAGCGCCGCCATTCGGCTTGCGCGAGCTCAGGGAAGGGAAGATTCGCATTTTGGCCCACGGCAGCGACGTTCCTTCGCTGCGCGGACAGACGGTGCGAACACTCATCGTCAATGCCGATTCACTCCAGACCAAGCGCGATGCGATCATGCGCTTTATGGAGGCCTACCGCGAGGCCGTCGATTGGATGTATTCCGATCCTAAGGCGCTCGAGATGTACTCAAAGAAGATGAATCAGCCGCTCGATCTTCTGAAGGAGTCCATGGACAAATTTCAGCCGAAAGAAACGATGCAGACCGACAAGTTTGCCGACCTTGATGGAGCAATCCGCGATGCAGTGCAGTTGAAGTTTCTGGACAAGCCGCTGACCCAGACCCAGATAACTGAGCTGTTGCAGATTCCGCCGCGCAAAAAGTGAGCAGACGACGAATACCAAAAACTGGAACGGGCCGCTGCGAGCAGCGGCCCGTTCGCTTTTCGAAAAACGCCGCTTAGGCCTTTTTCTTCTTGCCGCTAGCCTTGGCGACCTTGCAGCCGCCGGCCTTGGCTTTGGAAGCGCCGTCCTTCATGGCATAGCAGGCATTGATATAGCTGAAATTCTGGCCGCCCTTGCTCGCGCAGACCGGCGCATAGGGCGCTCCCCAGCACGTCGGGGCTTGCCACTGTTGCGCAGCTGGGGCCGCCGGCGGCGCTGCGGCCGCTGCCCTCTTTTTCTTGGCGGCTTCGCTGGGCACAGCCGAACCGATCACGAATGCCACCGCGGCAACTCCCACGAACGTGGCGTAAGCGAATTTTTTGATCTGCATGACACTCCTCCCAAAATTTCGACGAAAACATAGTAGGAGGGGACTCGCTGGCATTACAAGAAATTTGCGTGTGTGATCACCGTTTTCAATCTGAACGCGCGTTCATTTAGCGGCAGATCAGCGACGCTCGGACACGCTGTTGATCGCGCGCAGTATCGCGGCTCGACCCGATTTCAGGGTATCGCGCACGCTTTCCTTTTTTCCGATCGCGCCCATCTCGCGCTGGCGCTTGACGGTGGATTCCACCATCAGCGGGTCGAGCCCCAGTTCGCGGAGCGTGGCGGCGGACTCTTCCATTTCAGCGGCGCGACGCTCACCGTGGCTCGCCATGCGCTCAAGATTGTAGTCGGCTATCTTTGTCCAATCGAGCGTTGGATAATTATTCTTCAGCGAGGTGGTCACTTCCTCCAGCACTCCGGCGCGGGCGGCGGCAAGGAAACATTCGAGCGTAAGTGCCTCCATACCTTTGATCATTACGCTTCGGATCATCTTGATCGCGGCTGCCGATCCGACCTCTGGACCGACGACCGAGAATTGCATGTCCATTTCGTGTAGCAGAGGTGAAATGCCCTCGGCGTGCGGACCGGATAGCAATAGCGGCGTCCGGTGTCGAGCAGGGTAGATTGCCGCAATGACGGCGACATCGACGTAACGGGCACACTCGCCCAGTAACTTGGCTGTCTCCTGCTTGCGGCCGGGCGACACTGAATTGATGTCGAGGTAATACGGATTGCCGGACAGGTCTGACGCGACCGAACGGGCCGCGTCCACGCTGGAAGCAGCGGTGACCGCGGATATGATCACGTCCGTTTCGCGCGCAGCGTCACGCGCCGATGACGCCACACGCACGCCCAGGCTCTCCGCCGTCTCTTTCAGTTGTGTGCCTGTTCGCTCTGGGAACAGGATGTCCCAGGCGGCGACGCGCTCAATGCCGGTTTCTCGCAGACCAGAAGCTATCGCCTGACCGGCTTCGCCAAAGCCGATAAATGAAATGCGCGGTGTGTTGCGGCGGGTCATGAAGGTGACTTGCTCTCACGACTCCGGAACGCCAGCCACCGGCGGCGTCCCCTTGGTATGGAAAGATTTTATCGTTTGAAGTCCCCAAGCCTGTCCTTTTTTGCGCTCCGCTTCGGTCCAGGTAATCGGTTTCCAGTCCGGCGCCAGGACGAGACGCGCGCCCGCACAAGACACCTCGACCCGATTTCCACCGGGTTCGTACACATAAAGAAAGAAAGTCTGCTGGATCGCATGTTTGTGCGGCCCGGTCTCGATATAAATGCCATTTTCTAGAAAGACGTCGGCCGCGCGCAGCACGTCCTCGCGGGCGTCAAGCGCGAAGGTGACGTGATGCAGGCGTCCTTTGGTGCCGGTGTGGTCGCGCGTGTAAGCAAAGTCATAGCTTTTGTTCGTCGCGGTCATCCACATGCCTGCCTCGGTGCCGTCGTCGAGCACAATCTGCTCGGTCAGCATGAAGCCGAGATAGTTTTGAAAAAATTCGCGGTTGGCTTTGATGTCGACAGCAAGTCCGTTGAAATGATCGATGCGTCGCACGTTTATTCCGCGCGCCGGATAACGTTGCGCCTGATTTTTGAGTGCTGGCTTGAGTTCGGGTGGGGCCTCATACCATTTGGTTTCGTAGTAGATCTCGAATTTGTGGCCATCCGGATCCCGGAACTCAAATGTCTTGCCATGGCCGAAGTCGCCGTCGCTCCAGCCGATATCGAAGCCTGATCCCTTCAGTGCGGCTGCACGCCGCTCCAGTGCCTGGGGCGAACGGGTCCGGAATGCCGCGTGTCCGAGGCCGGAAGTCTTTGCTGCCGTCAGTTTGAGCGAATACTGCTCATAGTCGTCCCAGCCGCGCAGAAAGACGCTGTCGCCTTTTTCACCACTCTGCGTCATGCCCATGACGTCGATGAAAAACCTGCGGCTTTCCTCGAATTTGGGGGTGAGGAGTTCAAGATGTGCAAGATGGGCGATGTCGTGGATAGGTTCGGATGCCATGGTTTCGTTCTTTTGTGTCGTCAACTAATTGTGCCGAAGCGTGCGGGTGAAAGCCAGTACGAGATTATTGGCCGGCATTGGTGTGACGATCGCCGGCGCGACCCCGCTCTCCAGGGCAAGCTCGTTTAAATCACCGACATCGCGCACGCCCCATTCAGGGTTCTGCGCCCGCAAGGTCGCATCAAATTGCGCATTGCTCGGTGCCGTATGACTGCCGTCACGTTTGAACGGTCCATAGACGAACAAGCGACCGTCCTCTTTCAATAACCTGCCAGCGCCACTGATCAGATTCCGCGACACAGACCAAGGAGAAATGTGCAGCACGTTGATGCAGAGCATTGCGGCAAGCGGCCTGCCCTCGCCTCCGATCCAGATCCAGTCCGGATCCAAGAGATTAATTCGTTGCGGCGGTTTCAGATTTTCAAGACCCGACTGTGCGCGCCAGGCGGCAATGCTTTTCAGATGCGAGTCAAATATGTCGCTCGGCCACCAATTGAGATGTCCAGCGCGACGCGCAAACTCCATCGCATGCTGGCCGGTACCGCTGCCGATCTCCAGGACGTCGCCGGTCTGCGTCGACAGGAAATCCGACACCGCCGACCAGATCGGTTCGTGATTGCGGTGGAAAGTTGGACCGTCCAGCCGGCCATCGGCCGCGGGTGGATCGGTATCTCTCCCGTACTCGACGACGAATCTGACCATGGTTGTGAAGCCGAGGGTGTAGCGAAGCGCAATAAGGCATGGCCGTTTGCTCGGGTCAAAGCCAGTTTCCGCTCTCGGAACGGCCGGATTACAAGTCCCGTTTCGTTGTTTTTAGGGGTATGATCGGGCAAAATCGTGCTTTCCGGCGTTATATCGCCGGACGACGCGGGATACCGCGCGATCGCAAAAATCTGGGAGGATCAAGAATGCGCAAGACTTTTGGGGCTTTGATAGCGCTCGCGGCGGCCGGCCTGGCACTGCCCGGCGCGGCTTCGGCCCAAACCAAAATCGTCATCGGCATACCGACATCGCCGCCGAATATCGTTCACATGCCGCCGATCGTTGCGAAAGAGCTCGGCCTTTACAAGAAAGCCGGTATCGACGCCGAGATCGTGTCGCTTGGCGATGGTACGAAGGTCTTCCGGGCCCTACTCGCTGAAAACATCGATTTCGGCCTGACACCAGGCGCGCCCACGATCATCGGCCGTTCAAATGGTGCGACCGTCAAGGCACTTTCCGCCAATCTGCCGAAGTTCGAAGCCTCGATGATCGTGCGCGCTGAAATCAAGACGATGGAAGATTTGAAAGGCAAACGCATCGGCATCCAGGAGCCTGGCGGTTTTGCGGATATTTTGAGTCGTGCCGTATTGCGCGCAGGAAAGATCGATCCGAAGGAGGTTAACTTCGTGGCGATCGCCAGCGAGGATGTTCCCGCGCTCGTTGCCAATCAGGTCGATACGGCCATTCTGCATGTCGAACAGGAAATGCTGGCCAAGAGCAAGGTGCCGGACCTGCACGCGATCGGGCGCATGTGGGAGTTGCAACCGAAGACGCTCTACACATTCCTGTCGGCGAACGAAAAGACCATCAAGGACAAGCCCGAGATTGTGCAGGCAGTTGTCTCAGCCAATATCGAAGCCACCCGGATCATGTATACCGACAAGGCCAAAATCATGCCGATTCTGGTCAAACAAACGGGATACCCGGAGAAAATCCTGTCCGACAGCTTCGATTTCATGGTCAAGGAATGCATCTGGGACGCAAACAGCGGACTTGGTCCCGAGCGGATCAATTTTACTGCCGACTTGATGACCAAGGTCGGCAATATCAAAGAAGGCAAGACGCCCAAGTATGAAGACGTTGTGGATACGTCATTTGCGAAGAAGGCGATCGAACAGCTTGGCGAATGGAAGGGGCCGGTCTGCCCGACCGCGGCGTTCTGAGCTGCCTTAATCAAAGGTCGCCGGGCGCCGCCGTTGGTGGCGCCCGTTGCACTGAGGACGATGTCGGAAGAATGACGACGAGCGTTGCCAACCAACTTCAATCCGCTCCCCTTGCTGAGGGCGAATCGAAGACAGTTGTGACCAAAACACCGTGGTGGGACCGGCCAGCGCTGTTCCGCTACGGCTTTGTTGCGCTGATCCTCATCGTCTGGGAGATCGTCGGCCCGTTCATCAATCCGATCTTTTTTACATATCCGACGAAGATCGCAGCTGCGTTTTATACAACCACTGTGTCTGGCGAATTGCCGTACTACCTCGCGCAAAGCCTGGAGGTCATGGCCTACGGCCTGACTATCGCCCTCATCGTCGGCATCCCCCTTGGTATTGCGATGGCCCGCGTACGTTGGCTCGATTGGGCGCTCGATCTGCCTATCAATGCTTTGTACGCGACGCCTCTGGTCGCGGTGGTGCCTTTGCTGGTGCTGTGGTTCGGGATCTATCTCAAGGCGAAGATTATTGTCGTCTTCCTCTTCGCGGTTTTCCCGGTGCTGATCAACACTTATCAAGGCGTCCGCGAGTGCGACAAGAACATGCTTGAAGTCGCCTATTCGTTTCGCTCCAGCGAGTGGCGGGTGTGGCAGGATGTGCTACTGCCCTTCGCGGTGCCATACATCATTGCGGGCATCCGTCTCGCCATCGGTCGTGGACTGATAGGCATGATCATTGCCGAGTTCTACACCACGATTTCCGGCCTTGGATTCATGATCACACGTTATGCCAACGTATTTGAGATGGATAAGACGTTCGTGCCCGTGATTGTGCTGATGGTGCTCGGCGTTTCTCTGACTTCGCTGCTCAAGTGGGTTGGCCGGCGCATTGCGCCCTGGAGCAGCGCCAATCGGCCGACGGCTTAAGCAATAAAATCAGGCACTTTTGAAACGACGGTCGATCTTAGACCGTGTATTCGCCGGGTATTCAGGCCCTAGGTGTTCGCCCCATTAGCCACGCCTGCGAAGGGTCCATCAACTCGCTTCACAAGTTACAGACGTCGCCTCTGCCTAGGCGTCTTCCGGCCTATCGACGTAGACAAGGCCCGCTTTGGCAAGCGGTTCGCGCATTTTGTACATGTCGAGGCTGAGCGTTCCAGCCTCAAGTTGCTTCCGCTTTCCGTCTTCGTCGTCCTTGCGCTTTTGCGCCTTTTGCGCCGTCTCGATGGCGAGCTTTTTCGGGATGACGACAACGCCGTCGTCGTCCCCAACCACGACATCGCCCGGTTCGACGTTAACTCCGGCGCACACGACAGGGACGTTGACCGCGCCGAGGGTCGCTTTCACCGTGCCTTTGGCTGAGATTGCCTTCGACCACACCGGAAAGCGCATGTCCGATATTGGACGGACGTCGCGACAGCCGGCATCGATCACGAGACCGATGACGCCCCGTGCGCGCAGCGCGGTCGCCAGCAGCTCGCCGAACATGCCATCCGAATTGTCGGCGGTGCAACCGACAACGAGTACATCGCCTTTCTGGCACTGTTCGACCGCAACATGGATCATCCAATTGTCGCCTGGTTGGGCGAGCACCGTGACCGCAGGCCCCGCGATCTGGGCGCCGGCCCAGATCGGGCGCATGTAGGGCTTCATAAGCCCCGAACGGCCGAGGGCTTCGTGAGCAGTAGAAACACCGACTCCGGCGAGAGTGCCTATCGCGTTGTTGTCGGCGCGTTTGATATTGCGAACGACGACGGGTTTCATTTCAGAATCTCCTCCACGGTCGGGAACAGGCGCTGATAGGCCTCACCATAAGTCATCGGCACACCGGTGTTGCGGCTGCCCTGAATACCTCGATTGAGCGCAACGCGCTCGTAATAGCCCCACAAGTGCTTTTGTGCAGCGAGGATCTGAAAGGCCTTGTATTTCTGTTCCCAGACTTCGTCGATTTTCAGAATGAGATTGGGCTTGTAGTTGCACATCTCCGGCTGGTGCGGCTCGAACAGGAATACCGGGGGTGCGGAGTACTTGTATTTTGCATCGGGCTTGTGGCCCATCGCCTGCGCCACGACGCGGGTTTCCTGCGCGAAATGGGCAGCATTAGGGTGGTCGAAATTGTACGGGTCCTCGAGTGCGTGTGTGAGGACGAACGACGGACTGAGTTCGCGGTAGATGTCGACCATGCGGTCGAAATGCGTATCGTTGAGTTTGAGCGGATAATCGCCGCAATCGAAAAACTCGATGTCCGCGCCGAGCAATTTGGCGGCTCGCTCGGCCTCATCTTTGCGGCCCGCCTTGACCTTTTCCAGAGTAGCCCCCGGCTCCTTCCAGGCAAACTGGCTCTCGCCGCGCTCGCCGTATGACATGCATACAATTTTGACCCGATAGCCACGCTTAGCGTGCAGAGCGATGGCACCGCCCGCGCGCCAAACGAAATCTCCGGGATGGGCGGTGATCACCAGCCCGGTCTTGTTGTCCGCCATGCGCCGCTCCTTTTCCGTGTCGCGCTGTTAAACTAGGTAGAGTGCCGGGCGGTCAAGCCGTCGAATGAACTGCCTTATGGAGCCGTTTCACAATGGCAAATGCCACGACTCTGCAAATTGTGCTTGGCGACTACCCGCACACGTTGCCGCTCAAACGCGGAGAGATCACGTCGCCGTGGCTGAAGCTCGAATTTGTAGAGGTCAAGCCGCTGTACCAGGCCTTCAAGCCTATGGTCCGCGGGCACGCCTATGACGCCAGCGAAATGGCGTTGGTCACGTATTTCCAGGCGAGGGACCATAATAAAGGTTTGAATTTACTCCCCGCGGCGATGCTGGCGCGGTTTCAGCATGGCACCATGCTTTTCAACGCCGAACGTCGCAAACTTGCGCCAAATGATCTTCCTGGCCGACGGATCGGTGTGCGTTCCTATAGCCAGACCACGGGCGTGTGGCTCCGAGGCATCCTGCAGAACGATTACGGCGTGGATCTCGGCGGCGTGCAGTGGGTGACATTCGAGGACGGACACGTCGCGGAAGCCGGCGACCCGCCCGGCGTTGTCCGGGCACGCGCCGATCAGGACATCACGGCTATGCTCATAGCAGGAGAACTCGACGCGGCAATCTATGGCGCGGCCTTGCCCAAGGATCCCAGGCTGCAAAGTGTAATTCCGGATCCGGACGGGGCAGCGCGAACCTGGTACGGCAAGCACGCGTTGGTCCCTGTCAATCATATGGTCGTGGTCACCGATGAGTTTGCCCGATCCAATCAGCCGGCTGTCGCCGAGCTTTATCGTCTGCTCGAGGAGGCCAGAAAGGCTGCGCCGCCGCCCGGCGCTATCGACACCGCGCCCTTCGGCAAAGAGAACAATCGGCGCTGCCTCGACCTGCTTTTGTCATATTGCAAACAGCAAAAACTGATTTCAGAGCGGCTCAAATTCGAAGACCTCTGGTGAACGACGAACAAACGGAGTGATTGATGAAGAAAACTTACACCGGCGGCTGTCAGTGCGGGAAAGTCCGGTACGAGGCGCAGGCCGATATCGGCGAAGTCATTACTTGTAATTGTTCGCGCTGCCGCAAGCTGGGCTCGTTGCTTGCTGCCGTCGCAATGTCGGACTTCAAGCTTCTGTCAGGCGAGGGCGAGACGACCGAGTATCAGTTTAACAACCGCAGGATTCATCACCCGTTCTGCAAGACCTGCGGGATTCAGTCGTATGCCTATGGCAAGGGCCCAGGCGGCAGGGAAATGGTGATGCTCAACGCTCGTTGTCTCGACGGGGTCGACGTGGAACAGTTCGCGGTGAAGAAATTTGACGGCGCTAGCCTGTAGCTGGCGGCTCCCGAAAAACTCGCGCCGGAGAAGAGGGTCGCTCAAAAGCCATAACGGGCAGACCGTCGTCCACCCGTCACAAGCTCTCGGATCCATTCCTGGCGCGAACAGGCCGAAACCTGCACCGCAGGTACCAGTTACTGAGAGCCAGGGCCGGTCGTCACGAGCCACGAATACTGCAAGCAGCATCCACGTCCCATGCCCAGTCCGGTCATGGCGGCCATCCGTGTCCGACAGAGCCGAAGATGGGTGACCTGTCGGAAAGCGTACAACTGCCGATTGCCAAGGCAAGTCCTTAGAATCGCTGTTGATAAGTCTGAGGATTAAATATTGCGTGCATCTGCAGTCGGTTAGCCCAAGATCGTTCCTTTGCCGCGACCGTCTTTGCTCTGCTCGATCATCACCGTGTCGTGCCTGAGCGCGAGTTGTTTTGTCAGCTCTGCATTCATCAATTGCTCCTGCGACAGCGCGTGCATGGCGGCAAACATTCCTTCGGTACCTGCCGGGCTGTAGATCATGAGCATGCGCACGCCGTCTTTGGATGTCACCTGATGCGGCACGCCCGGTGGAATGTGAACGCAAGATCCTTTCTGCGCGTGAAACAATTCATCGCCGACCTGGAAATCCGCCTTGCCGTCGAAAACGTAAAACGTTTCGTATGCCTTGATGTGGTAGTGCGCGCGCGACTGAAAGCCCGGTTTGCAATTCTCTTCCACTACCTCGAACGTCTGCGCGGTGTCGTCGCCGGTAATCTTCACGATGACTTCGTTGGCCTTGGCGTAGATGTTTCCCGCACCCGGCGGTGAATGCTTGCCCTTGTAGCCTGTTTTCTTGCTCATGAACTCCTCCACCTCGTCGGGCTGGACGTGCGACAAAAATAGCACGACATTCATCGCATCAGCTACCCGATCGAGGAAACTCTCATGAAGCCAACATCTGCCCGTGATCGGCTCGAGGCCGCGCTCGGTCGCATCGACGATCCGAAAGGCGAGGGCGCGCGGGCTTGCCTCACGGTCTATCGCGACCAGGCGAGAGCCGCCGCCGACGCCGCAGATGCTCGCACAAAGGCGGGAGTTTCGCTGGGGCCGATCGACGGAACGATCGTCAGCATCAAGGATCTTTTCGATGTCGCCGGTGAGGTCACGCGTGCTGGCTCCAAGGTGTTCGCCGAGGAAGGCAAGCCGGCGGCGGCCGACGCGCCTGTGGTCAGGCGTCTTCGCGCGGGCGGAGCGGTCATCATTGCCAAGACCAACATGAGCGAATTTGCGTACACGGGTATCGGCGCAAATCCGCATTTCGGAACGCCAGGCAATCCGGCCGATCGAAAGCGCGTGCCGGGTGGGTCGTCGTCTGGCGCGGCCGTTGCCGCCGCTGACGGCATGTGCGAGATCGCGATCGGGACCGACACCGGCGGCTCGTGTCGTATTCCCGGCGCACTATGCGGGATCGTCGGTTACAAGCCGAGCCAGCAACGCATTCCGACGCAGGGCGCGTTCCCGTTGTCCTACAGCATTGACTCAATCGGGCCGATAGCGCGTTCGGTCGAGGCGTGCGCACGAGCCGATTCAGTTATGGCCAATGAAACGTACGTGCCGCTCGAGCCGGTACCGCTCGCCGGACTGCGAATTGGTGTCGCGGAAGACTACCCGCTGGCGAATCTGGATGAAACGGTGGACCTGAAATTCTCTGACGCGGTTGCGAGACTGAACAAGGCCGGTGCGCACATATCCGAAGAGAAGCTGGCGCTCTTGGATGAGATGGCACAGGTCAACAGCAAAGGCGGCGTTCAGCCGGCCGAGGCATTTGCCATTCATCGTGATCTTCTGTCTCGGCGCGCGGACGCGATGGATCCGAATGTGAGTGTCCGACTTGAGCGTGCGCGCAATATCAGTGCCGCCGATTACATTGATATGGTGCGGGAACGGGCACGCCTCATCCGTATGATGGATATCCGAATTGCCGATGTCGATGTTTTGGCCTGGCCAACGACGCCAATGGTCGCGCCAACCATGCAAGAGGTTGCGGCGCCAGACGAATTTGCGCGCAAGAACGCGATGCTTTTACGGAATACCGTGATCGTGAACTTTTTTGACCTTTGCGCTATTTCAGTGCCAATTCCGCGCGGGAGCGGCCTGCCGGCGGGGTTCATGCTGGTCGCACGCAACGGACAGGACCAGCGTCTGTTCCGTATTGCGGCCGCCGTCGAGCGGGTATTTGCGGCATAGCCTGAATCGCTGTTCTGGCTTGTTGACCGGACCAGATATCCGGCATCATGCAGCTAACAGAGCCGAGCCAACAGGCCGACAGGGAGGAACAAGAGAAATGAACCGAAAATTACATTCGGGCGACAATCGTATAACGCGCCGCACGGTAACCGCCGGGCTGGGCGCCAGCGTCGCCGGCGGTATCGCCCCATTCAATATTGTGCGCGCGCAGGACGCGACGTTGAAGGTGGGCGTGCTGCTGCCGCGCTCGGGCGCGCAGGCGGGAATAGGGCAGGACTGCCAGCGGGGTGTCGACATCGCGGCGGGCCTTTTGAAAGAGCTCGGCATGCCGCCGCTCCAGATCATGAATGGCGACACCGAAACGAGCGTCGAGGTGGCGCGCTCCCGCGCCGAGAAGATGATCAGCGACGGGGCCCAGGTCCTCGTCGGCGCATTCGATTCCGGCCAGAGCACCGCGATCGCGCAGGTCGCCGAGCAAAAAGGCATTCCCTACGTCATCAACATCGCGGCTGCCCCGCAGATCACCGAGCAGGGCTACAAGTTCGTGTTCCGCAACTTTCCGACCGCGGGCATGATTCTGGCTGACGCCTTCGCCAATCAGAATGAGATTTTCGAAGCTGCGGGCGCGGCGCCTAAAACAGCGGTTTTCATGCATGTAAACGACACTTTCGGCACGGCCATGAAGGGCGGTATCGGGGCGGTGATGCCGAAATTCAACATGCCCTACAATCTCGTCGAGACGATCGCCTATGACCCGACCTCACGCGATCTCTCGGTCGAGGTCGCAAAGGCCAAGGCCACCGGTGCCGATGCGCTGCTGATGGTCAGCCGGCTCAACGATGCGATCTTGATCACGCGCGAACTGGTCAAACAGCGCTGGTCGCCGATGGCAATTCTGAGCATGGGCCCAGGCTGGTACGAGGATCAGTACCTGAAGACGCTTGGCAAACTTTCGGACGGCCCGCTGAGTTTCGTGCCCTGGTACGACCCGAACAAACCGATGAGCAAAAAGCTGGATGAGGCGCTCGCCAAAGCCCATCCCGGGTTCAATCTCAATACCAACCATGTATACACGTTCGAGGCGCTGCTTGTTGCGGCCGACGCATTCAAGCGTGCTCGTTCGACCGATCCCAAGGCATTAGCCGATGCAATTCGCCAGACCAACATCACCGATAACGTCAGCCCCGGTCCTGGCATTCAATTCAACGAAAAAGGCCAGAACGGCAAACTCAAGGACTCGGCAATTCAGAATCGCGGCGGCAAACTCGTCACGGTGGCGCCGAAAGTCGCGGCCAATGCCAAAGTAGAGTGGCCGATGCCGCCATACGACAAGCGCGGCTGACAAAATTTATTTTACTCCGGCCGCGGTTCCCGCGGTCGGAGTTGCGCCGCTGGGGGCGTTGTGTCGACCGACATCTATCTCAACGTTGCCGTGAGCGGCGTACTGACCGGCCTCGTCTACGGCTTGATGGCGCTTGGGCTCTCCGTGATCTTCGGCGTGGTCCGCGTGGTCAATTTTGCCCATGGCGAGATGACGACCATCGCGATGTATCTCGCTGTCGTCCTGTTCGCCACCCTCGGCCTTGATCCTTTGCTGATGATGGTGCCGATCGCCGGCGTTCTGTTTGTATTCGGCTATGCCATGCAACGGTGGTTGATTAATCGGTTCATCAGCCGCCCGGAACACAGTCAGTTCATTTTGCTCGTTGCCGTCGCGATTATTCTCGCCAACGGGTTGTTGATCGTATTCGGGCCGGACGCGCGCAGCGTCCAGACATCCTACGCTTTCGACAGCTTCATGATCGGCCCGCTTATCGTCGACGCAACAAAAGCCTTCGCCGGACTCGCTGCGATCGCTGTCGCAGCGGCGCTGTTTGCGTTTTTCCGTTTCACCCGGCTAGGCACCGCGATCCGAGCCTGCGCCGACAACTACACCGGCGCGCAGGTCATCGGCCTTAATGTGCCGCGTCTCTACGCGCTGACGTTTGGCCTCGGCGCGGCCTGTGTCGGCGCTGCCGGCGCAATACTTGCGCTGGTTACTGACGTGACGCCGCCGCTCGGGCCATCGTTTACGTTGCTTGCCTTCGTGATCGTCATCGTCGGCGGGCTCGGCTCAATGCCCGGGGCTTTGGCCGGCGGTATCCTTATCGGTGTGATCGCCGCTCTGGCAGGGTTGTTCTATACGCCGTCCGCCAAGGGGATGTTCGTCTTCGCGATTCTGGTCCTTGTTCTGCTGTTCCGGCCGCAAGGCATATTCGGTCGACGCGCATGATCGCCCGTCTGGCAGAGAACGTTTCGCCCCGCGCTGCAACGGCGCTCGTGCTGCTGCTGATCGCACTTCTTGTCGCGCCCTGGTTTGCGAATGATTACCTTCTCACCGTCCTGATCCTCATTTTTTATTTCGCATACACGGGTCAGGCCTGGAACATCATGATGGGTTTTGCAGGCCAGCTGTCGCTCGGCCACGCGATCTACATCGGGCTCGGCGCTTACACGACGGCAGCGCTGTTCAGCTTCTTCGGGATCTCGCCGTGGCTGGGGTCATTTGCCGCGATCCTAGTGGCAGTATTGTGTGGCGCAATGATCGGGTTTCTTGCCTTTCGATTTCGCGTCTCGGGGGTCTATTTCGCCATTCTCACGATTGCCTTCGCGGAATTCGCACGCATTGGATTCGATCATTTGACCTACGTCGGAGGCTCGGCCGGATTTTTCTTGCCGGTTGCCAACTACACGCAGAGCGATCTATGGACGCTGCGCGGCAGGCCCATCATGTTTTACTACCTTTCGCTCGGAATGACGGTGGCTGCGGTTGTCCTGTGCCACATCATGATCCGCAGTCGGCTCGGCTATTTCTGGCAGGCTATCCGCGAGGACGGGGAGGCGGCGCGCGCGGTCGGGATCAATACTTTTCGTTACAAATTGATCGCCGTCGTCATCTCGGCGGCGATGACATCGCTCGCCGGCGTATTTTTTGCCTTCTACTACAACAACCTGTTTCCGGAAGAAGTGTTCAGCATTAATCGGTCGATCGAGTTGATCCTGGCACCGATCTTCGGCGGGCTCGGCACGCTGTTTGGCCCGATCCTGGGCGCGTTCATCCTGACTGGGCTTGCCGAAACGCTCACCACGACCTTGGTCGCGTTGGGCATCGATGTGCCGGGCGCGAAACAGGTCTTCTACGGAATTTGCCTGTTGCTCGTTATAACGGTCTTGCCGGACGGCGTATGGCCCTGGCTGTACCGACGTCTGGGTTTGGCGGGGCGGTCCGAATGAGCACGCTCCTGTCGATCGACGGCATCAGCAAACGCTTCCGCGGCCTTGTCGCGGTCGATCGGTTGAGCTTTCAGGTCGATCAGGGCGACATTTTTGCCGTCATCGGCCCCAATGGTGCCGGCAAGACCACGCTGTTCAACATGATAGCCGGGGTGTTTTCACCCGACGGTGGCACCATTGTTCTTTCAGGTGAACGCATCAACGGCCTGTCGCCCGACCAGATATGTCGCCGTGGCGTCGGACGTACTTTTCAGATCGTGCGGCCGTTTCCGGCGCTCAGCGTCGAGGACAACGTCATTGTTGCGGCGTTGCTGCATCGTCACCTCGTACCCGATGCGCGCGCACATGCCAGTGAAGTTCTGCGTCAGCTCGATCTCTACGATAAGCGCGCGCAGCGAGCCTCGGGACTCACCCTGCCGGACCGCAAGCGCCTGGAACTGGCGCGCGCGCTCGCCACCGATCCGAAGCTGCTTCTGCTCGACGAGGTTATGGCGGGACTTCGCCCCACTGAGACCGACCGGATGGTCTCGATCCTGAAAGAGCTCAACCGCAGCCGCGGGCTGACCATCTTGCTGATAGAGCATGTCATGCGGGCGGTCATGGCGCTCGCTGCCCGCGTTCTCGTGATGCATCACGGTGCCGCAATCGCCGAAGGTGCACCGGGCCAGGTGGTGCGCGATCGCGCAGTCATCGAAAGCTATCTCGGTGCGGAGACCGTCTGATGCTCACCGTGACGAATATCGATGTCTTTTACGGCGATGCACAGGCACTCGACGGCGTGTCACTCGAGATCGAAGAGGGCGCCATCGTCGCCATTGTCGGCGCCAATGGAGCGGGCAAAACATCGCTGATCCGTACGATCGCCGGAATGCTCACTCCCGCTCACGGCCGCATTCTCTATCGTGGCACGGACATTACCGGTTGGCCGAGCTACAGGGTCTGCGACCTTGGCATTGGCCAGGTCGCGGAGGGCCGCCAGGTTTTTCCCACACTCTCGGTCGCCGAGAATCTCGCAATGGGCGCCATGCTTCCGCGCGCACGCAATTTGCGTGAGCAGAATCTCGAAAAAGTCCACGCGATGTTTCCGGTTCTCATGGAGCGTCGGCAGCAGGCCGCGGGCACGCTGTCCGGTGGCGAACAGCAGATGCTCGCGATCGGCCGATGTCTGATGGGCGCGCCCGACATGGTTCTTTTCGACGAACCATCCCTCGGTCTCGCGCCGACCGTCGTGCAAAACGTATTGCGATGCGTGCGGGACCTTAACCGCGACGGCCTTACCTGCGTGCTCGTGGAGCAGAACGTCGCGGTGTCGCTCAAGCTCGCCAGTCACGCTTACGTGCTGGAGAACGGCCGCATCACCATTGCCGGGTCAGGCGAGGCATTGCTCGCCGATGATCGCGTGCGGCAGGCTTATCTCGGGCTTTAGTGCTATTTCAGCGACGGTCCGATAGTGACCCGCAGTTTTCCGACGCCCTCGATTTCGCATTCGATCTTGTCGCCGGCCACCGTTGAGGCCACGCCCGATGGTGTGCCCGTCATGATGACGTCGCCGGCTTCGAGCGCGACCATTTCCGACAGCTTCGAAATGGTCTCCGGGACATTCCAGATCATCTGATTGAGATCGCCATCCTGGCGGACCTGGCCGTTCACTTTGAGGACAATCTTGCCTTTGGTCGGGTGTCCGATCTTGCTCGCGGGCATCAACGGGCCACAAGGCGCCGATGCGTCGAATGCCTTGCCTACCTCCCACGGGCGCTTCACGTCACGCGACGCGATCTGCAGGTCGCGGCGCGTCAGGTCGATGCCGACCGCATACCCGAAAATGCAGCCGTTGGCGTTGGCGACCGGTATATTGCGGCCGCCGCTTTTCAGCGCGACCACCAATTCGACCTCGTGGTGCATGTCTTTTGTCAGGGACGGATAGGGCACGGTGCCGCCGTCCGGCACGATGGCATCCGCGGGCTTGGCAAAGAAGAAAGGCGGCGCACGCTCGTCTTGTCCCATTTCACGGATGTGTTCGATGTAGTTGCGTCCGACGCACCAGATACGACGTACCGGAAATACCTTGTCGGTCTCGGCAACTGCGATTGTGGCTTGCGGCGCGGGCGGGATGACGTAACGACTGTCGCTCATGATGAATAGGCCGTTGGATAATGTTTGTCGATGAAGGGTGTCCCGGTTGCGGAAGAGGGCCGGGGAAGTTGGCTGTGCGTATCAGGTGCAATGCGGCGCCGTCAACCGCGCCACGCTCATGACGCAACCGCGGTAATGGGGACTGCGGTCTCCTGCTCCTCGAGCTGCAGGCGATAGAAAGACGCGTAACGACCGCCCGTTCGCAACAATTCTTCGTGCCGACCGGATTCCACCACGCGGCCATCTTCGACCACGTGAATGCAATCGGCGTGCGAAATGGTATGCAAACGATGCGCGATCACAAGAGTGGTCCGACCCTGACAGAGGTGCTCCATCGCCTCGCGCACTTGCAGTTCGGACTCGGAATCGAGCGCCGCCGTCGCTTCATCCAGCAATATGATCGGTGCATTCTTGATGAGCGCGCGAGCGATAGCGACACGCTGGCGCTGACCGCCGGAAAGTTGCAAGCCGTGCTCGCCGACGGGGCTCTCGTAGCCGCGCGGGAACGACATGATGAAATCATGCACATAGGCGGCCTTGGCGGCAGCGACGATCTCGTCTTCGCTTGCACCAGGCTTGCCGAATTCGATGTTTTCCCGAACCGTGCCACGGAACAGGAACACATCCTGTCCGACATATGCGATGTGCTGGCGCAGCGATTGACGCGAACACAAGGTCACATCCTGATCGTCGATGAGGATCTTGCCGCGCTTTGCGTCATAGAAACGCAGGAGCAGATTAAATACGGTCGATTTTCCGCCGCCGGATGGACCCACCAGGGC
This sequence comes from Pseudolabrys sp., assembly GCA_051986235.1. Lineage (GTDB taxonomy): Bacteria > Pseudomonadota > Alphaproteobacteria > Rhizobiales > Xanthobacteraceae > Pseudolabrys. The sequence goes on along the minus strand of JBPYDR010000055.1, from coordinate 125,435 downwards.
GGTGAATTTGCCCGGCTCCGCCACAAAAGACATCCCACGCAGTACCGATTCGTCGCTGCGGTACGCGAAGTGCACATCATCGAAAGCCAGGCGAGCTTTCTTCACATTGAGACCGGGCCTGTCGCGATCGGGTGGTTCGCTGGGCGGGCTGTCCAGAAGTTCAAAGAGAATGCGCACGCCGACCAGAGCGCTGTTTAGTTCGATATTCAGACGCGCGAGCCTTTTGGCCGGCTCATAGGCCAGCAAAAACGCGGCAATGAACGAGAAGAACTGGCCCGGCGTGGCGCCGGTTTCGATCACCCGGTAGCCGCCATAGGTTACAGCGATGGCGATCGCGCAACCACCGAGGGTTTCCATGAGAGGGCTGGCGCGATTGGCAACGCGCGCCATCTTGTTTGCTTCATGTTCGACAGCGGCAACATTGCGGTCGAAACGCTCCCGCATGATGTCTTCGAGCGTGAAGGCCTTCACGATGCGAATGCCTTGCAGCGTTTCCTGCATCGTTTCAATGACGCGGGTGCCGCCGTGAAACTGGCTACGCGCAATCGAGTAGATGCGTCGGATCAGCTTGCGCAGAATCAAGAATGCCGGAGGCACGACCATGAAGCTGAAGAAGGACATCAGCGGGTCTTGCAACACCATGACACCGACCAGTCCGATCAGCGACAGGAGGTCTCGGCCAACGGAGGTAATCAGCAGGTTGATAACTTGCGTGGCCGCGGCAGTACCGGTCGACAGCCGGGCAATAAATTCAGTCGAATGCCGGTCGGAGTAGAAGCCGAGGCCCTCGTTCAGCAGCTTGCCAAACACCGCACGCTGGTTATTAGCGATGATGCGATTGCCGATCCGCAAAAGCATCACGCTTTGGCCGTAAGTGGCAAGCCCCTTGGTGGCGAACAGCACGACCGTGATGATACCAAGCGCGATGATCCTTTGAAGGTTGCGATTCACATAGGCCTGGTTGATGACGTCGCCGATCAGCCAGGCGCTAAGAGCCGTGCAGCCTGCGGCCACGGCCATGAGCACGAACGCGACGAAATACTGGCGCCAATGTGCCAGCCCTTGCTCTACGAGCAATCGCCGGATGAGAACCGTGGCGCGATAAGGTTGATCGGCCGCCGTTGTTAAATCGTGATCGTTCATCCACCCTCAGTGGCTGTCAGTGTCAGTGCTTCGGTGGCAGGAATGAGCATTCCTTGCCTGCGGGCAAGGAAATTATCAAGATAAAATTGAGTTGACGAAAGACAGCGAAAACCTTGGGGTTTCCGGTTGCGATCACGACGTCTTTCGCCGGGCAGCCAGCTGCTTTTCCCAGGCGAGCGCGTGCGCAACGATGGTATTGAGGTTCTGGAACTGCGGTCGCCAAGGGAGTGTCGCACGGATGCGATCCACATTCGCCACGAGCGAGGGTGGATCACCGGGGCGTCGCCGCGAGACCTCTACCGGAAAGTCGCGTCCGCTTGCCCGCCGCACGGCGTCGACAACCTCAAATACTGAAGCGCCGCGTCCGTAACCGCAGTTGAACGTCGCGTTGGCGCCGCCGCTGCGCAGATAGGCAAGCGCCGAAGAGTGTGCCTGAACTAAGTCGCCGACGTGAATGTAGTCGCGGATGCAGGTGCCGTCCGCAGTAGGATAGTCCGTGCCGAACACCTCCAGTTTCGGACGTTTGCCGATTGCCGCCTCGCAGGCGACCTTTATCAAGTGCGTGGCCGTGGGGGTCGCCTGACCGGTGCGCATCTTGGGATCAGCCCCCGCGACGTTGAAGTAGCGCAGAATAACGAAGCGTAGTCCATATGCTTTTGCTGTGTCGTGCAACATCATCTCCGACATCAGCTTTGAGGTACCGTACGGGGACACGGGCATCGTCGGAGAATTTTCACGTATCGGGTTTTCCTCCGGAGCGCCATAAACGGCCGCAGTAGAGGAAAAAATGAACTGCCGGACCCCCGACTTGATCGCCGTATCGAGCAGCGCCCAAGTGTTCACCGTGTTGTTGCCATAGTAACTAAGCGGTTCGGCAACAGATTCGGGGACAACGGCCGACGCGGCAAAATGAATGATCGCGGTAACGCCATGCCGCGCGATTACGTCGTTCACGAGTGTCTGGTCGCCTGTGCTTCCCGACACAAAGGGCACCGAGGCCGGAATCAGAAATCGGAAGCCGTTCGAAAGATTGTCGAGGACCACGGCCGGCTCGCCCGCGTCGACGAACTCATGAACCATGTGGCTGCCGATGTAGCCGGCACCCCCTGTGACCAAAATCGTCATATAAAACGCTTCTCCTGTTCAAGCGAAAGGCGTCCCAGATAGTCAAGCCGCGATCCTTTGAAGCAATGGCTTGGTTATGGCGGGCGCGCTGAATGCCCGGTATATGGATCAACAACGCACATGGCCAACATTCTTTTCATCAAAACGTCTTCTCTCGGCGATGTGGTTCATCATATGCCGGCTTTGACGGATGCCCGGAAAGCGCACACTGATGCGACCTTCACCTGGGTAGTCGAGGAGGCGTTTGCACCTCTGGTCCGTCTGCATCCCGCGGTAGACAAGATCATTCCGGTCGCGTGGCGGCGCTGGAGAAAGTCTCTGTACGCCCCAGCCACGATAACGGAAATTCGGGCAAGTTTCCGCAATATCCGTGCGCAACGATACGACGAGATCGTCGATACGCAGGGCCTGTTGCGTACTGCAATTCTCACGCGCGGCGCTCGTGGCAGACGCCATGGCTACGATGCTTCCAGCGTTCGAGAACCGCTTGCTTCGCTGTTTTATGATGTCCGTCATCGCGTTGACCGCAATTTGCATGCAGTCGAGCGCAATCGCATCCTGAGCGGTCTGGCGCTTGGCGATTCTCCCCAAGGGGCTCCCGACTTTGGACTCGATCGCGCCCGGATCGGAAAGGACAATACGTCGCGTTACGGCCTGCTGCTGCATGCGACCGCGCGGCCCGAAAAGCAGTGGCCGGACGCACATTGGATCGCATTTGCCAAGGTGTTTGCCCAGAGGTTCGAGCTGGTCTTGCCGTGGGGAACGGAATTCGAGCGCACACGAAGTGAAAACATTGCGGCAGCCGTGCCAGGTGCTCGCGTCCCCGACCGTGCGCCGCTGGATCAGGTCGCGAAGCTGATCGCTGGCGCACAGTTTGTGGTTGGCGTCGACACCGGACTCTTGCATATCGCCGCCGCCCTGGGCGTTCCGCTTGTCGCCATATTTGCGGGCAGCAAACCGGGCCTTACCGGGCCGGTGGGAAGAGGGCGACTGTCGATCCTGGGCGATGACGGAAAACCACCCTCGGTCGATGCGGTCGTTGAGGCAGTCGAAATCATCATTCGTTGAAAGCAGTATTTAGGCCGTGCCTGCTCGCAGCAGATCGTGTACGTGGATGATGCCAACCGGTTTGCCGGCCTCAACGGCAAAGAGGGCTGTCACTTTCATCACATTGAGAATATCAAGCGTCTCGCTGAGCAATTGATCGCGTCGCACTGTCTTCGGACCACGCGTCATAACTTCGTCAACGCGGGCGTCGAGCAAATTTGCACGCATGTGCCGGCGTAGGTCGCCATCGGTGATGATTCCGACCAGGGCGCCGCGCGCATCGGTTATTCCGACACAGCCGAAACCCTTGGTCGTCATTTCAAGGATTGCGTCAGACATCCGGGTGCCGAGTGGCGACAGCGGCATCGTCTCGCCGGTGTGCATGATGTCGGCCACAGTTTTCAGCAGAGTCCCGAGCTTGCCGCCGGGGTGCAGAAGACCGAAGTCCAGCGCTGTGAAGCCGTGACTTTCGAGCAGCGCAATCGCCAACGCATCGCCCAGCGCAAGCTGCATCAGTGAAGATGTCGTTGGGGCGAGGTTATGGGGGCAGGCCTCGCGCGCCTGAGGCAACGTGAGCACGACGTCCGAGAGCTTGGCCAAGGCACTATCCGGAATGGCGGTCATCGCAATCAATTTGATTCCATGGCGGCGTGAGTAGTCGGTGATGTTTTTCAGTTCAGCCGTCTCGCCAGACCACGAGAGCGCGAGGATGACGTCATTGTTGGCAATCATTCCGAGATCGCCATGACTCGCTTCGCCAGGATGCACGAAAAAGGCTGGTGTTCCGGTGGATGCGAAGGTCGAAGCGATCTTGCGTGCGACGTGGCCGGACTTTCCCATTCCGGTGACAATGACTCGGCCTTGCGCCGCGCGGATGACATCGATGGCAGCCGCAAAGCTGCTGCCAAGACCATCGCGCAATGCGGCGGCAAGTGCGTCAACACCGCTTCCTTCGGCCTCGAGGGTATGCAACGCCGACGCAATCGCGGCTTGCGCGCGATCGCTCGTCAGGTCAGCGGGTTTCGGTTTGGCCATGACGGTCTTGATAGCATGAAAAGAGTTTCACGTCAGGCTTGACTAGCCCATTCGTTAATGTGTCGGGCTGATTGGATGGCTCGCGACTAAATTGAAGGATTTTTCGCTTTTACGAGGACCTGCCTCACGGTCGTGAGCACGGTCTCCACGGAGACGTCGTCGGTACGCCGATGACGCACGGCATTGTTGCCCTCGACGCGCGCACGCTCGCGCGCGTGTTCGTCACCCGGTGGTTCGAGTACCGCGGCGAGCGGATTGAGCGGCTTCCAATGCCACGGACTGGTCGGGCCAAAGATCGCAATCGTTGGCGTGCCGACCGCCGCCGAAACGTGCATCAGCCCGGAATCGTTTGTCACAGCGGCATCAGCCGCGGCGAGCGCAAGGATCGCGTTGCGCAAATCGGCGCCCGTGAGATCCCGCACACGGTCCCCGCCAGTTGCCATGATTTCCTTCGCGATGAAAGTTTCATTCGGGCCGCCCAGCACCCAGACCGAGATGCCTTCCGCGGTAAGCGCGCGCGCGAGTTCCGCATAGTGCCGAGCGGGCCATGCCTTGCCGACACCCACGGCGCCGGGCGACAGGGTCACGATGGGATGTTTTTCCTCGGCAAGCCCGCGTTGCACAACCCATGCGGCGATTTCCTGATGTGGAATTTTCAATTCGGGCAGCGGCCACTCGGCCGGGATCGGTGCACCCTTCGGCAGCGCTAACGCACCCATCTGATCGATCATCCGTGGGAGTTTGCTTTCGCCAAGGCGCACATCGTTGAGCAGGCCAAAACGGAACTCGCCGGCAAAGCCGGTGCGGAGGGGAATCCCTGCGAGCCAGGGTGGCAGCGCAGCCTTCCATTTCCGCGACATAACGATTGCCTGCCCATATTTTTCTTCTTTCAGCAGCCTTGCAAGTTTCCGCTGGAGGGCTAGGCCCAGTTGTCCGCGCGGCAAATCGATCACGATGAGCCGCCGGGCGCCGGGCATATAATCGGCGAGCGGCGCGCAAAGCGTGCTGCTGACGATATCGATGGGTCGATTAGGGCTTTTCGCACGCAGCAGCTTCACCACCGAATGGCACCGGACGAAATCGCCGATCCAGACATAGGGAATGATGACGATCGGCGCGGCAACTTGCTTAATGTCTTCTTTCATGGACTCGCGCCGCCCATCTAAGCCCCTTTTCGACCGGCTTGCAGCGGTTACCGCGTGGCAGCCGCCCCTGTCCAGCCGCAGACTTTTTACCCTGTTCCCAGGCAGTTGCGGAGCCAATGAGCGTAAGATTGCGCCCGACGCCCGGCTGGGGCAAAGGTTTACCGCGCGTTCGGCTGGTGGCGAGGGTAGGGATGTTTTTGGTAACCGGCGGGGCCGGATTTATCGGGTCAAACATAGTGGCTAGCCTCAATGAGGCCGGCTCGGCCGATGTCGTGGTGAGCGACGTCTTGGGCCGCGATGACGCCAAATGGCGCAATCTCGCCAAACATCAGGTCGCAGACATGGTTCCACCGGCTGAGCTGATGCCTTGGCTCGAAAGCCGCAAGGTCGATGCTGTCATCCACATGGGCGCAATCTCAGATACGACCGCGACTGATGGCGACCTGGTGATGGAAAACAATTTCCGGCTGTCGCTGCGTCTGCTCGACTGGTGCACGGCAACACGGACTCCCTTTATTTATGCTTCGTCGGCGGCGACCTATGGAGATGGCAGCGCAGGATTCGACGATGACTGGTCGCTCAATGCCTTGCGCAAGCTCAAGCCGATGAACCTTTATGGCTGGAGCAAGCACCTTTTCGATCTTGCTCTGGTCGACCGCTATGTGAAGAAAGCAAAAATGCCGCCGCATTGGGTCGGGTTGAAGTTTTTCAATGTGTACGGCCCGAATGAGTACCACAAGGCGCATATGGCAAGCGTCCTCGCGAAAGTGGTGGACACAGCCAAGTCCGGCAAGCCGGTCCGTCTGTTCAAATCTCATCGTAAGGGCATTGCCGACGGAGATCAGCGGCGTGACTTTATTTACGTCGATGATGCTATTTCGGTGCTTCGCTGGCTTCTCGAGGCAACGGGGATGAACGGCATCTTCAATGTCGGCACCGGCAAAGCAGAAAGCTTTCGCGACATGATCAGCGCAATGTTCAAGGCGCTTCATCTGCCGACAAATATTGAATATATCGATATGCCCGAGGCGATCCGCGGCCAGTATCAGTACTTCACCGAAGCGCGCGTCGAGCGCCTGCGAGGTGCGGGTTACAACGCAGGCTTTATGCCACTCGAAGCGGCGGTCCACCAGTACGTCACGGGCTATCTCAACCGCGACGACCGTTATCGGTAACGCGATGTACGATTTCGACAAACACCTCGCCGCATTGTCCGAGCAGACTGTGCTCTGCGTCGGCGATTTGATGCTGGACGAGTTCGTCTACGGGGAAGTTTCCCGCATTTCGCCCGAAGCGCCGACTCCGGTGATCGCGGTCAAGCGATCGGAAATCATGATCGGCGGCGCAGGCAACGTCGCGCGCAACCTCGTAGGGCTCGGTGCGCGTTGCATCTTTGTCGGGGCCGTTGGCGACGATGACGCTGGCGATGCTTTGACGAAGGCCTTGGGCAGCCACCCACTCATCGAGTTCCACCTCGCCGTCGATGGATCGCGCCAGACCACGCGCAAGGTTCGCTTTGTCTCGGAACATCATTCGACGCACCTGTTGCGCGCCGATTGGGAGACGCCGTCGGCTGTAAGCGCCAGCAGCGAAGATGCGCTGATCGGTCATGTCATCAAAGCGATGCCGAGAGTTGGCGCTGTCGTTCTGTCTGATTATGCAAAGGGTGCGCTTACGCCGCGCGTGATCCGGGCGGTCATCGATGCGTCGAACGAGCGCAAAAAGCCCGTGGTGGTAGATCCCAAAGGCCGTGACTATAGCATTTACCGCGGCGCCACTTTGGTCACTCCGAACAGGCAGGAACTTGCCGATGCAACGCACGGCACGGCCCGGACCGACGAAGAGGTTGCCGATGCGGCAGCGAAACTGTGTCATGCCTTGGCTGCGAAAGCAGTACTGGTGACCCGTAGCGAGGCGGGAATGACGCTCGTGAGTGACGGGGGAGCAGTTCATATTCCGGCCTACCCGGTGCGAGTCCGCGACGTTTCCGGCGCCGGCGACACGGTCGTTGCGGTCCTCTCCGCGATGCTGGCAATGGGCGCGGACTTCGAGTCGGCCATGCGTGCCGCGAATGCGGCCGGTGCCGTCGTAGTCGGCAAGCGCGGGACAGCAACTGTTTCCGTGGCGGAGCTACGTTCACGCATACTGCCGGCCGCGACCCTGGCGCCCGAAGAGAAGATCGTCTTCGATTGGGCCGTGCTTGACGACCATCTTGCCGAATGGAGAAAGCAAAGCTTGCGCGTCGGATTTACCAATGGGTGCTTCGACCTGCTTCATCCCGGTCACGTCAAGCTTCTCGCCGGCGCGCGCGCCGCGTGCGACCGTTTGGTCGTGGGCCTGAACGGGGATGCGTCGGTTACGCGCTTGAAGGGATCGGGCCGGCCGGTCCAGCCCGTGCAGGCACGCGCTGAAGTGCTTGCGGCACTTGAGGCGGTCGACCTGGTTGCGGTGTTTGAAGAGGACACACCCGAGAAGTTGATCGGCCGCGTCAAGCCTACGGTGCTGGTCAAGGGAAGCGACTACAGTCGCGAAGAGGTTGTCGGCCGCGAAATCGTCGATGCCCTGGGTGGTGAGATCATCCTTGTCGATATCGTGCCAGGTCATTCGACCACATCGATGGTCGAACGCACGCGTACTTCGAAGACACGTTCATCTCGCTGAGAGAATTGCTCTTGTCGCGTGACGCCCCCGATCATGAGATGAGGCTGGTTGGTGTGTTCTTCGGCGACATCAAGCTATTTTGTCGAGCTTCGGAGCCAACGAGCTGCACGCTCGCTCGCCGACCTGGCTCCTGTACCAACCGTTGTTCTCATAGAGACATCGCGCGCTGGAAGCCGTACTTGATCGTATTGGAAGATCACGTCGGCAACCTTTCGAAGCGTACCGCGGGAATCCGCGGCCAAATGCCAGTGCACCGATCGCTAGGAGATCCTGCGCAAATATTACCTGGCCCTGCCATTTCCGGTTTTGCGCAATCTTTCGCGCAGACTGCGCAAGCCGGTCAAGTCTTGATTTCGTGCCGGAGCGGGACGCTTGCAGGTGGTTTCCAGTCCTGCGTCTGTTCGTAACGTTTGGCGTAGCGATAGAACGTGCCTTCGAAATTTCCGAACGCGATGACAAAGCCGGCCCAACCGTCGATGAAACCAAGCTTGAAGATGTAGTGCTTGATGAAGGACCATGCGGCATGGCCGAACGCAGTCGCCATCGAAACGCGTTTGCCGCCCAGTTTGGGTGCGCCGAGCGTGGAGTAGCGGTTCATCTTGTTGATGACCTCTTCCAGATTGCGGAAGGGGAATTGCCAGATGGCGTTACGCAAAGTCCCGACGGCCCGGTCTCCGATCGCTTCGAAGCCTTCGTGTACCGGCTCGAGCGTGTAACGGATGCTGCCTTTGCGAAAGAGTTGAGGTTGACGAAAATTCGGATACCAACCAGAGCCCCGGATCCAGCGACCCATCATGTAGCTGCGTCGCGGCACCATGAAGATATCATGCTGCGGCGAGCTCGCCAGCAAGGCAAGGATTTCGTCACGGACCTCAGGAGTGCAACGTTCGTCGGAATCAAGGCTGAAAATCCAGTCGAAATGGCAGGCTTCGATCGCGCGATTTCGTAGGTCGCCGAAACCATTGAATGGAACGTCAACGACGCGCGCGCCGAGCGACCGCGCGATTTCAGCCGTACGGTCGGTGCTGAATGAATCGACCACGACAACTTCATCAGCCCACAAAACGCTGGAAACGGCAGCTTCGATCTTTTGCGCTTCGTTATAGGTGAGGATACAAGCTGATATCTTTTGCATGAGCGGGCAGAGCCTGTGAGGCGGTGGTGCGGAACGCAGGTTAACATTGAGCCGCGTTCAGGCCCTAGGGGTTTGTCCGCATAAGCGACTTCGGCTAAATCCTCTGGCAGAGGGATCCGTGGCCGAATTGATTTCCGTCATCGTTACGACCTACAACCGCGAGGATGCGCTCGACGCGGTTTTGCGTTCGCTTGAACGACAAGGCGATCCGGCATTCGAGGTCATCGTCGCTGATGACGGCTCAGGCGCGGCCACGGCTGCGCTGATCGAGCGGAGGAAAGCCGCATTCGGACGCCGCCTTGAACACGTATGGCACAGTGACGAGGGCTTTCGCGCGGCGGAAATTCGCAACCGCGCCATTTTGGCCACGCGCGGAACGTATTGCATTTTTCTTGACGGCGATTGCATCGTACGCCGCGATTTTGTCGGGACCCACCGTCGCTTGGCCGAGCCGCACTGGTTCGTGACCGGCAATCGCGTTCTGCTTTCGCGGGACCTGACTGCCAAAGTGCTGCGGGAAAATCTCGCGCCGGAGGACTGGAGCTCTTCGCGCTGGCTCTCAGAGCGCGTCCGCGGCGGTGTCAATCGTCTGTCGGGGCTGCTGAATTTGCCGCTCGGCCCGTTGCGCCGGCTTCGCCCGGGAATATGGCAGGACGCGCGGTCGTGCAACCTCGCCATCTGGCGCTCTGATCTTGATCGCGTCGACGGTTTCGACGCTGACTACAGCGGCTGGGGCAAGGAGGATTCCGATGTTATCGCGCGTCTGTTGCACGCCGGCTCCCGTCGCAAGGACGGTTTGTTTGCGACCGGTGTGATCCATCTTTGGCATCCCGAGGCTGATCGTTCGCGGTTGACTGAAAACGAGCGCAAGTTGGCCGAAGTTACCGCGGGCACAGGCATTCGCGCCCGGCGAGGTCTATCATCACTTCAAGGTGGCGCCGCGGGCGCCAAGGGCGTGAACTAAACGATGGCTGGCTTTTCAATCGCAAAAGGCTTCGACAAAGCAGGGCTTGCCCGAATTGCCGACGCACTTGTCGTGGCGATCGCGGCATCCCTGCCGTGGTCTACGTCCGCAACGGGCATTCTGTTGGTGCTTTGGCTCATCGCTCTGGTCCCGACCCTAGACTGGACCGATGTTCGTCGCGAACTGATGACGCCCGCTGGTGGCCTGCCGGTCATTCTTGTTGCGCTCGGCCTTGCTGGCATGCTGTGGGCCGATGTGGCGCTCGTCCAGCGGTGGAAAGGCTTTGACTCGTTCCTGAGGTTATTGGTCATCCCGCTGTTGTTCGTGCAGTTCGCTCGCCCCGGTCGCGGCGAACGCGTATTTATGGGCTATCTCCTGTCCTGCGTCGTGTTGCTCGTTGCAACGACGATCATCAGGCCAATCGGCCCGCTTTGGGAGATGCTCACGCGCTACGAAGTGGGTGGAGTTGTCGGCCATAACGACGTGTTGGTGAAAAACGCCGCGACGCAAAGCGGCGAGTTCGTGACTTGCATCTTCGGATTGCTTTTTCTTCTGCACGAGGCCCTTACACGCCGCCAATGGCAGTTATCGTTCGGCCTGGTTGCCGTCATTTGCGCCATACTAGGGAGCATTCTCTTCGTTTCAACGGGCCGCACAGCGCTTGTTATTATTCCAATCTTGCTCATCATTTTTGTCGTCAAAAAGCTAAGAGGAAAGAGCATTGTTCTAGCGCTTGCCAGCGCGATTCTGATTGGCATCGTGGGCTGGTTTTCTTCACCCTACCTTCGCGAGCGCACGACACAGGTCTGGACAGAAATCAAAACCTACGAAGCCACCAACGAGAGGACGTCATCCGGCGAGCGCATAGAATTCTGGAAGAAGTCGACCGAATTCGTTCGGGAGGCGCCCGTCTTCGGACATGGCACTGGAACGATAGGGGCATTATTTGAAAAGGCAGCAGCAGGGAAAACCGGCGCTGCCGGAGTTGCCGCTGCCAATCCGCACAATCAGACTTTCACTGTCGCGATACAGTTGGGGCTGTTAGGCGCCGCCGTGTTATGGGCGATGTGGATCGCTCACATGTTGCTGTTCCGCGGCAATGGCCTGACCGAATGGATCGGACTCGTCATCGTCGTGCAGAACGTCGTTGGATCGCTGTTCAACTCACATCTGTTCGATTTCACGCAGGGCTGGGTCTACGCCGTCGGCGTAGGCGTAGCTGGCGGCGTGGTGCTTAAGAATCGACGGCTCGAAAAGTGCGACAAACTCGGCTGATGCTGTCGTCTCTGATTTGTGCGAGCTGAAATCCGCTTCAAGATTCGCTGACTTGTGATCGAATCTTGCCGTCGGAAATATCCCGGCATCCACATCACATTCAATTGTTAAGCCGATGGCCGTGTCTTTGCCTGCGGCGACACAAGTTTGCATCTAACGACAACGACATCGTTGAACAAATTTAAATACCAACGTACCTGCATTGGAGAATTCAGTCCGAAGCATTCAGTCCGGCGATTGAAATGAGTGTGCAGAGCGAAGTTTCAACTCCACTGACTCAGAGGAGTGAACTCTATCAACGTACATTCTGGGTTCTGATCGGCACTCGCGGTCCGCCGATGGCAATCGAACCAACAGATCTGAAATCCACCGGGGCCACCTATTTTCGACGGGCACGACTCAAGTCAACTAGCAATAGCGCGACGAGAACAAACCCGGTGAGGAGTGCGGCGGCATCCAGCAAAGTCGACCCGCTTAGCGCGGTCAGTAACGCTAATAATCCCAGCGCGACGTTCAGGGCAAAAACCCGGGCAACGACTTGATTGACGCTAAAGCCGACATCGAGCGCGCGTTGATAAAAGTGGCTCCGGTGCGCCTGCGTCACCGGTTCGCCGTTCACCAGACGACGCATGAGTGTGATTGTCGCATCAGCCAGATAGTAAAGCGGTAAGAGGGCCGCTGCGGTGAAATGGCCGCCTCCGGCAAGCATCGCGAGCAGCCAGCCAAGTAAAAGGCCAATCGGGAGGCTGCCGACGTCACCGAGGAATATTTGCGCGACTGGCTGGTTGAATGGCGCGAAGCCAATAATCGCCCCGCAAAGTGCGAGGGCAACGAGGGTTGCTTCGGGCGGAAGCACGCCCAAGATTCCGAAAAGACCGAGAGCCGCCGTGGCGGGCACGATTTCCGCAACGGTCATCCAGTCGATTCCGTCCATGAAATTCACGAGGTTGACCAGCCATACGCCGCCGACCAGCATGAAAGTGCGGTCGAGCCACCAGGGAATAGCCGGCACGATATGGATGTCAGCGGGAAGCGTGGCCACGACGGCGGCGACCGCAGCGGTTTGCAGCACGAGCCGCGGGATGGCGTCCAGAGGCCGGAGATCGTCGGTTACGCCCACCAGGGCAAGAGCGATCGCCGACGCAAAGACAATCGAAAGTCGCCACTGGTCACTGAACTGGCTCGGGAACAAAATCCCCGCAGCAACGACCACAATCGTCGTCGCCGCCATCACTGCAATTCCGCCGCCCTGGGGGGTCGGCACCTTGTGAGAGGAACGGGCGTTTGGCTTTGCAAGCGCGTAGCGTGCAAGCCACGGCCGCAGCCAGAGCAGAAGGACTGCACTAATCGCCGCGGCGGCAAAAAGCGAAACCACACTGAGCGTCAAGTTTATCGGTGTCACGACTTTATGCCGACGGCGCACCAAAAGGGCGGCGAATCCGAGAACCGGATCTGCTTGAATCCCGCTCGCATGAGCATTTCGTCAATTTGAGCACGAGTAAAACGCTTTTCCAGTCGCGTGCAGAATCGGTCATAGGCATCGGTTCGCATGACATAGAACGATTTGTCCGCGTACCACGACAGCGGAAACGAACGGCTCGAATTCTCCGATCGCGACAATAGCGTCGACAGGCGCGCAAGCGGCCAGTAAATCGTCGCGGCGATGATCTCGCTAATGACGCCCCGCGTCCAGCGGGGCAGTCGCGAGACGACAACACGAACACCGTTGCTGAGTGTCCAGACCATACGGTACCACACGGGGCGATTGTCGAATGCGTAATAAAGGTAGACGAGGAAAGGTGCGCCGGGCTTGAGTTTCTCGGCGATTGCGCGGATCGCGCCTTGCGTGTCCGGGACATGGTGGAGCACGCCGAGCGAGAAAGCAAAGTCGAGAGAGCGATCGGGCAGGGGGATTGCTCCAACGCTGCCGACATGAAAACTGACGTTCGTATCGTTTGCCAGATTTTCGCGGGCGACCGCGAGCACGTCGGGACTAACGTCGAGAAGATACAGGTGAGCGACCCGCGGCGCGACCATCTTTGCCCAGCGCCCGGTACCGCATCCTATATCGGCGCCGGTGCCTCCGCCGGGCGGCAAGAGGTCCCAAGGGAATATTCGAAAATAGCTCTGGAAGATCGTCTCTCGTTCAGCTTGCGTCAGGCTTGTCTCGTCCTGGCGAAATTTGGACCACTCGTCGCCAAACCCCCGGGCGACCTTGACGTCCACGTTTTCTTCTGTCGCAATTTTCATGTTGAGCACGCATCGGCAATTCTATCTGAATTCAATATTTTCGGAAAATTCCGTGGAACTGGACCGGTTCACCTCGCATCGGCAAGATCTTCAATTGGTTTTTGGAAAAACGTCGGTGTCCCGAGCAGAGCGACAACCCCTGAAGACAGCATGACCAGCAGCCCGAAAGTCGCTGACAGCGTAAAGGCCCGTTCGGGTTCCACTGACACTAACCCAAATCCGATGACCAGCGCGCTCTCCCTGATCCCCCAGCCGCCAATGGAGATTGGTATGATCGTTACCAGAAGGGCGCAGGATACAATTGCCAGGTAGTGCACGAAGTCGACTTCGGGCATGCCGAACGCGTTTCCAAGTGCAAGAAATGCGAAGACCGACAACAGGTGCAGCGACAGCGATGTCAGGATGACTCGGGTGCTGCCCTTGCCTTCAACGGTACGCTTGAGATCCAGGCCGAGCTGCCGTGCGGCCAGGACAAGCCGCTGAGAACCCCTCAGCCTCGGAATCAACCGTGTCAAAATCAGGTAGGTTACAGGTCCGCAGACCGCGATCGCTACCGCCAAGAGCAACAAGGGTTGGGCGATGAAAAAGCGCGGTAAAATAAGAACGGAAACAATGACCAGCGTGGCGAGGACGAGCAGGCCCAAAGCCCGGTCAATCAATACGATGCGTACCACTGTGCCGATCGGAGTGCGTCCACTCAGCGCGTATGTCCGCACCAGGTCGGCTCCGATGATCGACGGCAGAACCATGCTGCACAACATGCTGAGGCCCTGCCAGAAAAGGTAGAACCACATTCTGTATTGTGGGGCTGAAAGCGCCACAACAACGAGACGCCACCGTTCGGCGGAGATGATTTGTTGTGCGACCAGAATGACGAAACCGACCGTCAGCCAGACTGGATTGGCGGCCTGCAAAAGCTGACGCAGCTTGGCCGGATCGAGCAGTCGCGCGAGAGCGACAAGCAAAATGACTGTCAACGCAATTTGGATGACCGAAATAATCAGGATTTTAGGTGAAAGGAAGCGCATTCCAGAATTCCGTCGCGCCCTGCGAAATAGCGCTCCGCGCAAGGCGACATGAATAACCGATCACTGCAGGAAAGGAAATAAATAAGCTGCGCCAGAAGACGCTGAATCGCGATTGTATTTTTCAGGAATGACAGAAATCTGCGCGGCAAAGTCAATCTAAATAAGCCGGCGCAGTAAAACAGGAAAGAGTCAGTTGTTCCAGCGTCGATACCACGCCTGGAACATCAAGACCGACCACAATCCGTGTGACCAATCGCGTCGACTCGATTGGTGCTCCGCAAATCTTTGTTCAATGAAATTGGAATTCAACAGGCCGCTTGCAGCAAGAGCAGGTCGCGAGAGCAGGTCCGAGGCCCAGCCGGCAAGCGGCCCGCGAATCCAATCGCCAATGGGTACAGCGAACCCTGCTTTTGGTCGCTCGACCAAGGGCGGTGGCACATAGCGATGAAGGACATCACGCAGTATTCGTTTTCCGCGCCGCTCGCGAATGAGAACCGATCTTGGCAGCCGCCAGGAAAACTCGACAACGCGATGATCGAGCAACGGTACGCGGACCTCGAGTGACACTGCCATACTCGCACGATCGACTTTGGTGAGGATGTCGTCCGGCAAATACTGCATCATATCGTAAAAGCGGACCTGCGATGTAGGCTCCGGGAGCGCCGTTGCCGCATTGCGACCCGCCCACGGCTGCAATGGTTCAACGGCGTCGGGAACCAGAGTTTGCGGCTCCGGCCATTGCGCAATAACGCGGCGGTATACGGAATCGAGGTCCTGCATTGGCAACAGAGCTGCCAGTTTGTGGATCTTGTCGCCGACATGCGCCGGCCGCAGCCGCCGCGGAACCGCACCCAGCATAGTGTCCCAAGTCGCCGGCGAGATCGATTGCAATGCGAAGCTCGCCGTCTTCGATAAAACCGCCGGTACGGTTCGGCAATAGGATGCGAGAAAGTCGAACCAGTGGTGACGAACATAACCCCCGAAGCATTCGTCACCGCCATCTCCCGACAGCGAGACGGTCACATCGCGCCGTGCAAGCTGCGACACAATGAATGTCGGAATTTGCGATGAGTCGGCAAATGGCTCGTCATAGATATCGGGCAGACTCTCAACAACTGCTCGCGCCATTTCTGGATCGACAATGAGTTCGGTGTGTTCGGTTCCGAGGTGTTGGGCGACCAGTCTGGCATGGCTGGCTTCGTTATAGTCTTCATTTTGAGACCCGATAGAAAACGTGTGAACCCGCCTGCTTGACTGTGCCTGCATGAAGGCAACTACAGTAGACGAGTCGATCCCACCTGACAGGAAGGCTCCGAGAGGCACGTCGGAAACCATCTGACGGATGACGGCGTCGCGCAGCAGATTGTCGAGTTCATCAGCAATTTCGGACTCTGACCGATTATCGATTCGGCGCTGGTTTTCTCGGGCGACCTGAAGAAGGTCCCAATAGCAGAAGAGCTTCGGTTCCTGGCCCTGTTCAACGCTCAGGATGTGGGCGGGTGGAAGTTTCCGGACACCTCGGCAAATCGTCAGCGGGGCAGGAACGCAGGCGTGACGCATGAAAGCGACTGCCGCCTGCGGATCCACGCGCAGGGAAAAATTCGGGAAGGGAACCAGCGCACGGAGTTCGGATGCAAAAAGGAAGGAGCCATCAGGCTGGAGGGACCAAAGCAGGGGCTTGATGCCCAACCGATCGCGAACGAGCCAGAGGCGCCGGTCCCGACGATCCCAGAAGGCGATGGCAAACATGCCATTCAGTTTTTTGATCGTCGCGGGAACCCCCCAGATCGCCACCGCTTCCAGGATGACTTCAGTATCCGAGTGTCCACGCCAGTTCACCGGCTTGCCGGCCGCTTCGACTTCGCGACGCAGCTCCGCGGTGTTGTAGAGTTCGCCGTTGTAGCTCATCACCCAGCGCTCATCCGAAGAGTGCATCGGCTGGGTACCGGCATCTGAAAGGTCGATGATGGACAACCGCCGGTGTCCAATGGCGATCCCGGTCTGCTCGTCAATCCAGAATCCATCTGCATCGGGTCCACGCTGCGAGAGGGTCGCCGTCATTGCGCGGACGCGCCGCCCGAGCTCGTCGGCGCTCGATTGCCCGCGACTGAGGAAGCCCGCTATTCCGCACATGAGACGGGTCTGGCCTGGATCTCTGGACTAGAGGCGGTTCGTTGCGGCCGAACGCCCGCATCGCGCGTGAAAAACGTCATCGATGACCGACAAAGGATCGCGCGGCGTCCAGCCAGTGAGAGCAGCGATACGCGACGAATCGAGCGTCGAATTACGGATGATTTCGTTCGCCGGAACGCCACGGTCAGCTGCTTTGATCGAAACGACGAGTTTTGGATCGGCGTTTGTCAATGAAACAAGGCGACGCGCGGCGTCGAAGTAGCTGATGTCACGGGCTCCGGACATCTGAAACATTCCGCCACCTGAGTCCTGTGAAATCGCAACCAGCGCCTCGATTGTGTCGGCGAGGGAGATGGGAGCAAAGCAGTGGTCGGCATATGCGTTTATTCTCCTTTTTTGATTGAGATCGTCGATCCAGCCACCAAAGAGCCTGTCGTCGGATCGCAGGACTTTTGAAAGACGCAAGATCGACGCGGCAGAGCCCAGTGCGGAGAATTCCTTTTCTGCCTTCGCCTTGAAGTGTCCGTACTCCGTCACCGGATGGGGCTCGCGGCTCGCCGGGACATGAGGTTCACGCCAGTCAAAGACCGCGTTGCTCGACAGGAACACGACCCTCGAGCCCGCGTCCACCAGTCTACGCGCCAGCGCGCTAGGTGCAGAAAAATTGACGCGTTCGGCCAATTTTCTGTCATTGCGACACGCCGCAAAGCCCGTAATTGCAGCGCAGAAAAATGTAATGTCGGCCTGCGGCAAGCGCGTGGTCTCGGCGTCGGACGATGCGAGGTCCAGGTGCAAGGCATTGCCCTGCGCGGGCATCGGACGTCTTGTCGTGAAAAAGACAGTGTCTTGTCGCGATGCAAGTTTGTCCTTGAGCGCGCGCCCGATCGCGCCGTCGCCTCCGATGACGAGTGCTCTCATTGCGGCTTACGTCTGGACAACGGGTTAGCTGCACAGGGCAGAGCTATTTATTTGGAGACGCAGAACTGCGGCGAAGGCCAGGCTCTCGTCCGTTCTTCCCCTGGTACAAACCCAAGATCATCACTAGTTTGGCGATCTTCCAGACGGTTCTCGAAACGCTCACGATGTTTCTTGGACGAAATATCGACGATTTGTTCGTCGTCTCCCCACCCGGTACGCCCACTTCGGCAAAGGAATGTCCGGCCTTGAGAAGCTTGACCAATATTTCGCCCTGAATGCCGAATCCCGAACTCGTCATGACTGAGGGTTTGAGCAGACTGCGGCGATGAACAGGCAAGCCGTTGTAGTAGTTCAGCTTTTGCCCTGAGAGAAGGTTGAGCAGCCGGGTGTACGACCGTGAAAGAAGATATCGCGGCAACGTCTTTATCTCACGCAGGTTCGTTACATAGGGGATAACGATGTCGGCTGTTCCTATTTTCGAGACGATCGCCGGCAAGCTTGACGCGGGGATCCCGCCATCGCCGCAGAGCATCATCACATAGTCATGCTTCGCTTCTCCGACGCCCCTCTTGTAGGAACCGCCGAGGCCGCGATTTAGATCGTTATGGAGCACGCGAGTGTTGGTCAGCTCGCGTGACAGCATTTCCATAATTTCGCCAGTGCGATCCGTGCTGCCGTCGTTGATGAGGATGATCTCATACGTACTGATAAGGCCGTCTACGGTGGAATGAATCTCGCGGACAACCTGTTCGACGACCTTTTGTTCGTTAAGCGCCAGTACGACGAAACTGACGCTGTGCGCAATTTTCTGATACTCGGACATTTGTACTACCGTTCGCCGTTGTCCGGCGCCTTTGGGCTTTTTATTGCATTCCAGAACGTAGGTACAGTGCGGCGCGGCGCAAGATCCCTCATCCGGCGGCGGCCTGCAGCTCGGCCCGCGCTATTTCGGTGTGATATTCAGAGAGGATTTCATCGACCGGAGCAATTTTGACGAGGCGCCCCGAATTCATGAGAGCTGCCTTATTGCAGGTCGAGCGGATGAGATCATCGGTGTGGCTGGCGAGCACAAGAATTGCGCTTTTTTTGGCGAGGTCCTGCAGGCGCGCCGACGCCCGATCTGTGAAGCGTGCGTCGCCGGCTCCGATGCCCTCGTCAAGCAGGAGGATTTCAGGCTCAAAGACCGTGGCGAGTGAAAAACCGAGCCGCGTCGTCATGCCCATTGAATAGGTTCGAACCGGCAGAGAAAGGTATTCGCCCAGTTCGCTGAATTGCTCGATTTCGGGAATTTTGCTCTCGATTTCCGACTGAGTCATGCCGTGCAGCATGCCGGCCGTAACGATTGTCTCGTAGCCTGTATCTTCGCTATCGATGCCCAATGTCAGCTCGAACAGCGATGTTATCTTTCCGTCCACCCACACTTGGCCTGATGTGGGGGAATAGATTCCCGCCAGCACCTTCAGCAAAGATGATTTGCCGGCGCCGTTGTGGCCGACGAGCGCAAGACGGTCGCCATCGGATAACTGGAAAGACACTCCTGTCAGGGCCGTGACGGTGACGTGCCGGTGCTGCAGATCCTTCTTGTTGATAAATCCGCCTGTTGCACTCTGGAACAGGGCGCGTCGCAAGCTGCGCTGCATTCCGTAAATCGGAAAGTCCAGTCCTACATTCTCAGCCACGATCGTAGCCATGGTCACACCCAGAACGCGATTCTTTTGCGATAGCGCGAAAACACCTTGAACATTGCAATCCAGCCGACCAGCGTAACCACGAGGATCACGAGATAGCTCCACAGCGACGGAGTTTTCCCGAGCAACGGCTCGCGCACGACGTTGATGAAAGCGAAAAGTGGATTGAGATCGACGAAGACGAGTCGTGTCAGTCCGGTCAACAAATGCGGGGGCCAGAAGACCGGGGTCACAAAGAGAGAAATCTGCAGGACGGTTGCAATGAGCTGCTGGACGTCGCGGAATCTCACGCAAATCATACCAAGCAGCAGTGCAACCCAAACTGCGTTCAAGGCGATCAAAACTAGCCCGGGGATGACGAGAAGAATGGACGGTGTAATCAGCTTTGGCAAAAAGATCGCGACGATCACCAGATAGACCGCCAGATTGTGGAAAAAACTCACCAGGTTCCGCCACGCCAGCGCGTAAGCGAGGATGGAATAATCCATTCGCATCCGGTTCAGGTGCTGGCTGCTGATGAACATGTTGCCGCCTTCGGTGATCATGGTCGACAGCATCAGCCAGACCATCATTCCGGAGGCCAGAAATGGCATGTATTCTGCCGGTTCCTGTTTCCAGAGCCCGACACCTATGCTGCTCATCACGGCCGTGAAGATTGCGAGGCTGATCGTGGCCCAGAATGGACCGATCGTTGTGCGGCGATAGCGCCGCTTGATGTCCAGAAATCCGATCCGGCCCCAAAGGTCGTAGCGACGCAGACCGTCGAGTAGATCCTCGCTCGCCGTAATGACCAGGAGGCGAAGATGTCCGCGAGTCGTCGGGTCCGCAATTTTAGGATCGTCTGTCACGCTGGAAGAAGAAACAGTCATTGATGTCCAGCTTCTATTTGATTGCTGCAGCGATCGCCCGAGTTGCAATCGTGCGCTGAGTCGAATTTTTAACGAGATATCTGAGCGCGGCGCTGGTAAGCGTCATCAATCCGTAGGGACGCAACCGAAGGATCAGCCACACCAGTATCGCGAGCCGGGACAGACCTGTTTTGGTCCCGAAAAATCGAATCAAGCCGCGGTCAAAGTCAGCGAGTGCAACCAGATCCGCGATGGCCGATGGATCCGCGGTTGGCGATAGAAGTGCAAACCGCGCCATGTTGAAGCGCAGTCTGCGTGCGTAGAGTTGGGGATATTCCTCGTTCAGTGGTGAAGGGCAAGTTGAAGCGAGACGGTCTTCCGCCGCCGCGATAAGGCGGGGGCCTTCCGTGGGTGATAGGGCAGCGCGGGCAGAAAAACTGTCGCGCCGTACGTCCCAGGCCGCCGTCAGATAGCTAGAGTAGTAAAATCCATGGCGAAAAGCGAGCAATCGACAGTTTATCCCGTCTGAGAACGAGCCTAGCGCTTCATCCTGTCCGCCAATGTCGAGAAAAAACTTGCGCCGGTATACGACGCTTGGTCCCACAGCCCAGTTGTCGATCTTGCGCGCCATGTCGCGCGCCTCGGCGGGGGAAATGACGGCGTCGGACTTGACAGGCTGGAACAACGGGCGAAAGCCCGTAACGTTGCCGTCCCGGTCGACGCATACGACCTGTCCACAGAAATAGGCTGCTTCAGGGAATTGCGTGAGCGCTGCCGTCGCGACTGCGAAGAAGTCGCCGAGCACGAAATCATCAGCGGCGGCAAAATAGACAAACTCGGAGCCGGCAGCGGCGAGCCCCGTGTTGAAGGCAGCTGGCGCGCCGCGATTTTGGCCGTGTTTGATCAGGCGAATGACGGGATTCTCGTGTTGGAGGCTCTCAATGACCGCGACGCTTGAATCGGTCGAGCCATCATCCACGACGATCAGTTCGCTGAGGGAAGGACCTTGTCGCAACATCGCCCGTAAGGAGCGCGGAAGATCCTTGGCGTGATTGTAGTTGGCCAAGATAACTGACAACGACACGAAACAATGGCCCCTTACAGACGACTGGTCTTTAGCTCTGGAGAATCGTCCAGTAATAATCGCCGGAATAGTTGGCTTGCTGAAACAGGGCGACCCACTCGGCTGGCTGCAGATAGGTTTCGGCCGTGAGGCACCAGCTCTCGAACAGCGCCTTTTCTTCCTCCGATCGATAGGCGTCGACTTGCACGAAACACTTTGCAGGATCACGGACAACGCGTACCATTTCCTGCAATGCGCGCGTGCAGCCCTGCCTATCCAGATTGTGAATGGTGTTGATGCAGAGGACCGCATCGAAGCTCGCATCCGGAAACGGCAAATGCTCCATGGTCCCCAGATGCAGCCGCCCGATGGTGGCCGGCTCGCAATGTGTCAGCGCATAAGCGGAGATATCTAGGCCAAAGGCCTCGAGCCCCGGACACACGATCATCAGATCTTTTACAAGGAAACCCTTGGCGCAGCCGATGTCGAGGACGCGCATGCGGGGCTTCAGGTCAAATCGGCTGACGATATCGCGAGCCACGGGCACCCAGCGGCCATCATAGCGATACCCGCCGTAACCATATTCGCGCGGACCATCGAAATACATTTCGCCGAATTGTTTGGCGGTCGCCACAACGGAGGGATCCTTGCCATCGCGGCGCTTCGCGATATTGCGTTTTGTCTTGGGAAGGGCCCGAAGAAGATCGAACTCAGGCATTGCGCGAGCTTTCATCGTGCTGGGCTTTCGCTATGCCAGCCGGCAAGTCCGTATAGCTAAAGTCGGGAAAAGCGGTGCGCGTAGCAATATTGTCAAAGGGCCGGTAACCGTTGTGAGGCATCGGCCCGCTGCGTGGCGATCCTTTGATGGGGACTTTTTTCGGGACACTGGCGGTCACGAGTTCGGCAATCTCGCGGAACGAGTGGACTTTCCCCGTGGCGATATTGAGAGAACCGGTGCTACGCCGTTCGATAACGCGTGTGATGAGCTCGGCGACGTCATCGATCAGCACGTGATCGCGCCGTTCCTCGCCTTCACCGAACAGCACGATGTCTCTTCCCTCGTTGGCGAGGCGGCGAAATCTGTTCGGTCCGTAGCCGTTGTGCGGGTCAGCAGCGCCGTAGAGAAGACTGGGTCGAAGCGTGGCGAATGGTGCAGGCACGTCCTGGAAAGCCAATTCGCGTGCGAGATGCATCACGCCGTGAAGGCTGGTCGGCGCCCTGACGGAGCTTTCGGTGAGGGCACCAGGCGAGTCGTAGTAGACCGCATCAGAGCTTATGTTCACGACGTGGGTGACGGGCGATTTTGTGAGCGCCCCAATCATGCCCTCGACGATTTTCATGTTTTCCGTGAGCATCTGCACGTTCTTGCAGGGCACGCGCGCCGCAACTGCGACGAAGGTATCGTCCGGACGCAACATCGACGCCAATTTGTCCTGGGCGTCGGCGGCAAGCAGGTCGATATCGTGCCGTGTTAGCGCTAGAACCGAGCCGCCGCGAGCCGAAAATGTCTTGACCAACGCGGACCCGACGAAACCTGCCGCGCCCATCACGACGACACGCTTGGGCAACGCGGGAGAAGAATTTTGATGCTGCAACATGCCTATTTCTAATGCGCGACCGGGCGGCCGAGCGTGTAGTGGATCAACCGGGAGCGCTGCATCCCGGCCGGATCAAGAATGGAGTATGGATCGATGACGATGCGGCCCGAGAGAGCATCGGCGATATCCTCCGGCCTTATGGTACGGTATTCGGCCCAAGGCGTGAGAATAAGCAGGCCGTCCGCGCCGCGCGCAGCCGCCAGCGGGTCGCCCAAACGCTCAATGCCCAGATGTTTGATGGCATCGTCAGAGACTGACGGATCGTGTGCGCGAACCTTGATGCCTTTCAGCTGCGCGATGGTTGCGATCGAAGGTGAGTTTTTGATCGAGTGGGTGTTCTCCTTGTAGGCGAGACCCCACACGGCAATGGTCGCGTTCGGACGGGAATCTAGCAAAGCGGAGCGGATCGTTCGGGCCGCCCAGTTCTTCCGGTGGCGGCTGTTCTTCGTCCACGCCTCTACGACGGAAGCGTCGGTTTTGTGTTCGGCCGCCAGTCGTTCGACCGTCGCAAGGTCGCGTTCGAGGTTTCCGCCGGAAATGCCGAGGCCGGGTTTAAGATAGCTGTATGCTCCAATGCGGCGGTCAAGTTGGAGCGCTGGCACAATCTCTGACCAGTCGGCACCGATGCGCTCGCATAGTTCGGCAAGCGTATTCGCTACCGTAACTGACGCCACGAGATACATATTGATTGAGATCTTCGCCAGCTCGGCGCTTTCGTAGCGCATCGGCAAGATGGGGCAGCCGAAGACACCGAGCAAAGCCGCGAAACGGGGATCGAGGGGTTTTCCCGGCGCGAGACACCCGACAATGTAGCGTTCCGGCTGGGTCGCACGTTCGACGGCACGACCGAATATGAGCGTCTCGACCTGGTAGTAGATGCGCGACAGCGGCAGCGCGCGAATGCCGCGCGTAAAGCCGGGCGGCACCTGACTGAGGATGACCATGATGCTGTCGGAGCCCATTGCCCCCGCGACGTCGTCTATCAGTCGGCGAAGGCCGGCGAGATCGCTGCGTCCCTGATCGTCCGTCGGCACATCAGTTGCGATGTAGACGATGTCGCAGGCCGATAGTGCTTCGCGTTGATGCGAAAAGCGCTGGCGCGATCCGTTGGCCGACAGCAGCGCCGGCAAGCCCGGTTCGACAACCGGCAACGCTCCGCGCACGAGCGCGGCGATCAGCGCTGCGTCGGGATCGTAGCAGATCGTCGGAAAGCCCTTTGACGCGATGGCGGTCGCCGAAACGAGGCCAAGGTGCGTCATGCCGGCAAAACCGACGGTGGGCCGGTTCATGCTGTGGCGTCCTTCGCCAGGCGGCGTAGCGTCCGCTGGATGGTCAGATCGTTGCTCAGATCCGTCGGCGCGCGGGCGCTACAGAGTTTCTTGAAGTGTTCGTATTCCAGCGCCCAGGTCGGATCCTCCTGCGCGAGCGTGACCGCGGTTTCCGGCGGACTGCCGCTCGGCAGCACGCGGCGGCGGTGGCGGAACGTGGTCGGTCCCCATTTGCAGAGGCTTTCGATGTGCGCCGTCCCGCGTTCGGCGAGGATGTCGCAGGTGAAATGGTTGCGCCACATGCACAGGGTGATTTCGAGCTCGATGCGCGGCCGCCGGTTATCCGCGATGAAGATGGCGTGGTCCGGCGCGCGGTTTTCGAACCGGCTTGCGCTGATCAAGCGCGCATCATGGCCAATATCGCCGAACCAGAACCGGCAGGTGTCGATCAGGTGCGAGCCGAGGTCGGGGATGACGCCGCCGCCCTGATCGCGCCACTCGGAATCTCGGACCAGACGCGCCGTTCCATTTCCGTAGAACATGCGGCAGCTATAGATGGCACCGAGTTCACCCGAGGAAATCAAGTCGCGCATACGCACGAAATGCGGCTCAAAGCGGTGATTGTATGCCGTATAGACAAGGACGCCACGGGAACGCGCGGCGCGCTCCAGTTCGGAGATGTCCTCGTCGCGGGGGGTCCACAGCGGCTTCTCGACGAGCACGTGCTTGGCGTTCTCGATGCAGTAGCGAACGAGTTCGAGCTTCGGCTCATCCGGGATGCAGGCGAGGACGGCGTCGTAGCGATCAAGCGGCACGTCGCGCAGGCTCTTGTAGTCGGCCTCCTCGCCGACAGGATCGACCGAGCCGACGTAATCGCCGCCCGCGAACCGTTTGCGTTTGCGCCCCTGGACGCCTAACCCGGCAACGATCACACGCATGGATGGAAACTCAGGTGCCGTCCGCCTGTTTTTCTGTGACGTCGATTTTCTTGCGCACGTCGTCTGGAGTGACCGGAGAATTTCCGTCGACTTCGCATTCGCAAGCGGCCGCCATGCTGCCCAGGATCGTCGCGACGACCGGATTCTTGTTGGTTAGCATCGCCAGCGTGGAGTAGGCGAGCAGGGCATCGCCCGCGCCGACTGCGTCCACGAGCCGATCGACGAAACTGTCCATGACGAAGAAGCTGTCATGCGGTTCATGCTTGACGCCGCGGCAGGTCAGCACGCCGCGATCGCCCAGTTTGAGAATGAGAAGTTTGCAGTTCGCCTCGTCGTAGAGCGAAGAGGCGAGGGGACGAATTCCCGAATCCTGGTCGGCAAGCGCAAACCGCGCCTCGCGCTCGTTGGGCGTGATCAGGTCGAAATCTTTAAATTCGGTGATATTGCCCCAGCGACTGGCGACCTGGCTATCGGCAACGCGATAGCATCCGTCCGGAATTGCCTCGACAAATTTCGGGATCGTACCCCGATTGAATATGCCGTGGCGGAAATCGCTGAACACCACGGCATCGACCGGGGTGCTGCTCGTCGCATGCGTCAATTGCTGCAAAACGTGACCGGATATGGGCCTGTTATCGAGCGTGTCGAGTTTCAAAAGCCGGTAGCCGCCGGCGACGATGGCATTCTTGTTCACGGTCGGGCGCGTCCGATCGATGATGGCGCGACACTCGACACCGGCCTTCTGTAGGTGGTTCAGCACGAAGTCCTTGTATGCGTCGTCGCCGAGAACAGTTGAAAACACGACGTGCGCGCCGGCGGCCTTCATATGCTCGGCCACGATGCCCGCGCCGCCGACGAAATCGGTGCGTTTCTCGAACAGAACGCTAATCGTCGGCGTTTTGGTCTGCCCGCCGATCATCGTGCCGTAAGTATAGGAATCGACGATCGTATCGCCGATGACGTGGACGCGCTTGCCGCCAAGCGCATTCAACGTATCCCGCACCATCTTGAACGTGACTTTTTCCGCACTCATCAAGGTAAGAAGCTTCTCGAGCTTCAGCGCCGGCGGGGCAAGGTTGATGAGCGCGCTCGACGAGTAGACGATGTCGCCCGGCGTGAACAGAATCTCGCCGCCATACCCTTCGACAACGCTGAGCTCTTCGCGCGTGCGCGGATGCAGTTCGCCGCTGGCATTGTATTCGTAGCCCTTCGCGAAGTAGTCGGGCTGGATGATGCGCAGGTTTTCAAGCGGCGTCGCGTTCTCGTCGATCGTGACATAGTCGATCATGTCGAACGCGGCGAGGTTCAACGCTCGCAAATCCTGCGGCACGTGCGGACGATACATGCCTTTGTCGATGTGGCGATCGGCGGTGAGGCTGGCGATCAACACGCTAGCCTTGCTCTTTGCATACAGCAGATGCCTGACGTGTCCCGGGTGCACGATGTCGAACACGCCGTGACACATGATCACTTTGTTCGCACGCGGCGCATTGCCAAGAATCTCACGCAGTTCCTTGGCCGACTTGATCTTGTGCTGGTACTTGTCTGAAAGAGCGAAGGTCATGCTTTTCTATCCGGCGTTCGGCTTGTCGCCGAGATACTGAAACCAGGTGCGCGTCGCCTGCGCGATCGAAGCCTGATCCCAGAGCGGGGCGTCGCGCCAATGCTCGATCTCCGCCAGCATGCGCGAGACGCCTTCGGCGAAATCGACCTTGGGCTCCCAGCCGAGAACTTTGAGGATCTTGCTGATGTCGGCGAACGTGCAGTCCGGCTCGCCCGGCCGTTTGGGAACATGAATGACGTCGCCGCCTAGCAATTCAACGAGACGATTGATGGTCTGCGGGTTTCCCGCGCCGACGTTGAACCGCTCACCGGAAATGTCGGAATGAGCCGCAGCAAGAAACGCCGTGGCAACATCGGAGGCGTAGACGAAGTCCCGGCTCTGGGTTCCGTCGCCGACGACTGTGAACGGTTTTCCCGCTAGTTTCTGCTTCAAAAAGACGCCAAAGACCGCGCCATAGACGCCCGTCGTGCGCACGCGGGTGCCGTAGGCGTTGAAGATGCAGATTGAATTGACGGGCAGCCGATACACCCTGTGCCAGTGAAAGACCGCCTGTTCGCCCTGGTATTTCGAAAGCGCGTAAGGGTACTGCGGATCGATGGGGTGGTCTTCGCGGGTCGGGATCGAAGCGAGGCCATAGCAGGAAGAAGACGCGGCATAGATGAACTTGCGGACATTGGCTTTGCGCGCACATTCCAGCACGCGCACCGTGCCCTGCACGTTCGTATCCATGTATTCAGACGGTGCTTCAATCGACGGGACGATGTCGCCGACGCCAGCAAAGTGGAAGATGTAGTCGCATTGCTCGAAAATCGGCGACGCCGGCTGGAGGTGGCGGATATCTTCCCAGTAACAGGTGAGGTTGCGGTTGGCCTTGTGATGGTCGAGGTTCGACTTATGCCCGCCGACAAGATTGTCAACGACGCGCACCTCGAATCCACGGTCGAGCAGCAGATCGACCATGTGACTGCCGATGAAGCCCGCACCACCCGTCACTACCGCGCGTGGCACGATCAGGCGGCCTTGAGTTTCTTGAGGGTGCGCACGTTGTAGAAGCGATCGTCGCTGAACGAATTGGGTATCTTGCCGTCACGGAAGGCACGGCAGAGGTCGCGCACGGCTTCCTCGATCGTGTGCTTCGGCGCAAAGCCCAGTGTCTTTTTGATCTTGTCGGAATTGATGTGATACGACCGGTTGTCGTCGGTCGGTGTCGTGACAATGTCGATCGGAGCCTTCTGCGGGAATTCCTGCTCGACGACTTTTTTGACCATATGCGCAATTTCCATGATGGTCATGTTCTGGTAGCCGCAGTTGAAGATCTGGTTGGCGATCTTTTCCGTCGGCGCGACGAGCAACAGCTCGCAGAGATCGGCATAATCTTGAACGTGCAGGTTCGGGCGCAGCTGCGACCCGCCGAAGACCGTGATCTTGTTGTTCGTGAAGGCGTGGTTGGTAAGGATGTTGACCGATAGATCGAGCCGCAGGCGCGGCGCGTAACCGCAGACGGTGGCGGGGCGGAAGATGACGCCCACGAAACGATCATCGGTATGCTTCAGCAGCAGCGGTTCGCACATGCCCTTGTACTTGTTGTAGAGGGTCAGTGGCACGAGCGGATGATCTTCGGTGACGTTCGGCTTGTCGGACACACCATAGACCGAGCTGGATGATGCGTAGACAAATCGTTTCACGCCGGCTTTCTTTGCCGCAACGACCATCGGTTCGAAGGCATCGAGATTGATCGTCGTGCTCAAGCTCTCGTCGAGCTCGAAGCTTGCATCGTTGGATATGCACGCAAGGCTGAGCACGACGTCCTGGTTCTGCAAGGCCGAGGTCAATTTGGCGACATCCCTGATATCGCCTGGGATGACTTTGAGTCGCGGATTGTCCTTGGGGAGAAACGAGTCGCCGAAATAGAGAAGGTCGTAAACGGTGACGTTGTATCCCTCCGCGAGGAGCTGGGGTACCAGAAGGCTGCCGCAATAGCCGGCGCCGCCGGTTACAAGAACATTCTTGGTCATAAGTTTCCTTCGCGACTAGACAAGGATAGTTACGCTGCGACGTCCGCCACCTTGATGGAGAAGCCGGCGGCAACCGCATCCTTGCGGAACATCTTTACCGTCTCCAAAGAATACTCGTCCAGATTTTTGCCCACCAAAGCGAGTTTGGCGATGATGTCATTCGTCGCCGTGATGATGTGGCAGCCGATCTCTTCGCCCTGGAAAACGTTGAGGAGTTCGCGCGGGCTTGCCCATAGCAATTCCGCCTTCGGGTTGGATGCGAGATGCGCGAGACACTCCTTCATCATGGGAACGGGGTCGCGCCCTGTGTCGGCGATACGTCCGGCGAACACCGAGACGATCGAAGTGACGCGGGGATTGAGGCACGCCGCAACCTTTTTCACCTGATCCGCTGTCATCAGCGCCGTAACGTTGACGACGACTCCATCGTCGGCAAGGGCTTTGATTACCGGGCCGCAGAAGGTGCCCTCTGTGTTGGTCACCGGAATCTTGACGTTTGCATTCCGCCCCCACGAAGCGATCTGGCGCCCCTGCGCAAGCATTCCGGGCAGGTCATCGGCGAAGACTTCGAATGAAATCGGTCGGTCGGGTATGGCGTCGAGAACCTTGCGGGCGAACGCGGCATAGTCCGAGACACCGGCTTTGCGCATGAGGGTCGGATTGGTCGTAAAGCCTTTGACGTTCGGGTTTTTGGCCAATTGGACCATCTGGTCGAAGTCTGCACCGTCGGCAAAGACCTTTATCTTCAGCGCGCTCATGAGTTCTCTCCAGGTCTGGAACGAGTCAGGGCATTCCCAAGATCACGTCAGCCGCTTCAACAAAAGACGAAACCACGAAATCTGGCTCCGTCGGACGCCGGTCGCGATAGTTGAGGTCGATGAAGATGCTTTTGCATCCTGCCGCTTTAGCGGCTTCCACGTCGCTCCAACGATCACCGATCATGATACTGCGGCTGCAGTCAAGGTTCATTCGCTCGGCCGCTCGCAAAAGCATGCCGGGCTTGGGCTTCCGGCAGTCGCAGTTGTCGGCATTGGTGTGATAGCAAGCCTCGATGGCATCGAGCGGCATGGCGTCGCACAGCCTTCGGTGCATTTCCTCAACCGTTGCCTTTTCCACCAGGCCGTTGCCTACGTCTGGTTGATTTGTCACGACGACGAGACTGTAGCCTGCCTCTCTGAGGCGACGTGCGCTCTCAGCGGCACCTGGATAAATGCGGAAGTCAGTGAGCGAGCGCGGCGCATACGAGCGGCCGTCGCGGAATTCGGGGATTACCAGCACGCCATCCCTGTCGATAAATACGGCGCGTTGCCCCACGTGAACTCACCACTTTGTCTTGCGGACTTGCAGATCAGGATGCGAGACGAGGCAATGCCAGACGATCCCCTGCATGCCCTCGGAAAGAGGCGTTACCCGCGCAGGATTAACCTGAGGAATGACGACGACGATGTCGCCCATTTTTGCGGTGTAGCCGCTATCTCGCCCCACAATGCCGAAAACTTTGGCTCCGCGCTCCTTTGCCAGGTCGACGGCCCGCATCAGATTGACACTGACATTCCGCTCGGCATCGCCGCCGCCCACTGAATAGATCAGCAGGGCGTCCTTGCTTGAAATGCGGCTGACCTCAAGCCAGCCTGTAAAGATCGTATCGAAACCTTCGTCATTCGTGCGCGCCGTAAGCTCCGATGCGTTGTCGACGGGCGTATAGGCTTCGATGCCGCACAATTTTCGGAAGTCATTGACGGCGTGACTGCAATTGCCGGCACTGCCTCCGACGCCGAGCAGAAACAATCTTCCGCCACCGGCGCGCAAGGCAGCGAGTGCGCCTGCAAGCTTCTCGATCATCTGGACGTCGATGGTCGCGCAGATTTTCTGGACTTCGTTCAGGAATTCGTTGGCGTGTGTTGTCGTCATCTTTTTTCTTTCATTCGTCAGGCTGCGGCCAGCCGCTCATGCGAGGGCTTTTTTTGTGACCAGCGATCAACGAGATGAATTGCGCCGGCCGACGCCAGAATGATGAGAAACGGTTCGATCGGTAGCCGGTAACGAAGCGATGCAGGAAAGACCAGATGCAGACTGTTCAGATAAACAATGAACAACAGCAGGGGCGCTATCCGCCGGAAGTGCGCGAGCCCGTAAAGGATGACGAAGGCCAGCGCCAGCAGCACCACTGGGACGAAACTGAAGAACGAAATCAGCTTGTAGAGGGGTCGACTGTATTCTTCGGTTTGCGGCCAGGGAGACCAAAACCGCTGAAAGCGCTTCGCGGCCTGGATAACAAATCTTCCCGGATCTTCCTTGATGTAGCTCAAGGCGGCGCGCTGCATGGCCTTGTCGCGAGCCACCGGATCGGCGATCTCGTCGAACGGTGCGATGGTCGTTTTCAGACTCTTGTCTATGCCTCCGCTCTGATTGGATGGGCTGTTGCCCGATAACAGCGCAACGCCGCTGCCGAGGTTCAGTCGAACAAAGGTGTGATAGGCCTTGTAGTTGTGCAGCCACCACGGCGCCATCAGAACACAATAAATGGCGGCATAGATCGCCAGATATTTCGCCGTGGTCTTGATCGAAAGGCCGCGGATCGCCAGCGCAAAATAGAAGATGAGGAGCGGGGCGAGTGGTTCAAGAACTGGCCGGGTCAAGATTCCAAGCACCGTAAAAACCGACGCGGCGATGTACGCATTCCGGTACCAGGAAACATACGCGGCCAAAACCAGAACCATGAACAGCGTCTCAGTCACGCCAACGATCGAATAGAAGATGAAGTACGGATAGATCGCAGCGATAGCCGCCGCCAGAACCGCTGCGCGTTTGCTGGGGAAGATGACATCGGTCAATTCGTAAATCAGCCAGACCAGCACAGTCGATAGCGTGATATCGATCAGCAGTTGGGGCCATCCCGGTCCGGCGACTGCCACGAGAGCCGGGTAAAGCGGCATGAAATAGAGCCCGTTCAGCTGACCTGTCGCCCAAAGCGATTTTCCCACCTCGCGATAGGCAACAGCGTCGGCAAGCATCACGCTTTGATCGGGCACGATCACCGCGGCGAACACACGCAGTGCGAAGGCCGCAACAAGAATTCCGATCAGCGTGAGACGTGGCGCTGCGATCCGACTGGAACTCAAGGTCGGCTGCTTTCCGGTGGTCGCGTCAAGGGACCAGATTTGAGGCAAGCGGCACCTGCGCGGATTTCGTTCATCATTGCTACCGCAGAACGGGTGAACGCATGACCCATTCGGACAGGATCTGATCGAACCGCAGCGGCGAAATCAGGCTGCGGCTACCGCGTCGGCGTCCAGTACGACCCGCACCTTGCGGCCAAGCAGATCGAGCAGAATTGCCACACGCTCGTCGTCTGAAACGTTGCTGCACCGCCCGAGCTGATGGGCAAATGGTCCGCTCAGTACGACGACTGAATCTCCCGGCTTCAGCGAACTTCCGGCGTATTCGATCAGGCCTTGCGCATTTTCCTGGCGTTGAAGGGTTTCGATGACACCCGCAGGAAGGGGAGCTGGCCGCTCGCTGAAGCACACAATATCGCTTACGCCCACCGTCGACCGGATCGCGCGCCAACTGTCGACGGCAAGATCAAGTTTCACGAACAGATATCTTGGGAAGAATGGTCTTGCGACTTTTTCCGACTTGCGTGCGTGACGGATCACCTTCGCATGGCGCGGCAGGTACACGTCATAGCCTTGACGGCGAAGATGGCTGAGTGCTTTGAACTCATCGCGAGGATGCGTGTGCACGGCATACCACTGCGGATCGCGTGTGTTCATTTTTGCGCCCTCTTCTTGGAAGGGGCTGAAGTGGGTTCTGCACGCGCGACAAGGTTCGCCAGCACCGAGGGCAGATAGACGCGCTGGGCACCGATCACCGAGACTGCATCTTCGTAGGCAACGCGCGGCTGAGCGATGCTTGTAATTATCACCGCGTCCACGTCTTTGGCCGCAGTTGCCATGTCTTTCACTGCTGATATTCCCAAAATTTTCGGCTTTTTCAGATTCGCGTCGATGATTGCAACAATTTGAACGTCGATCTCCGTTGCAACGATGACGGCGATTTCAGTGAGTTCACTCGATCCCACGAGGCCGATGCGTTTGTGGCCAGCCTTCGTCGCGCTCAAAAAAGTTGCCTCGCATGAGGCTCGTGCGCGTCGAAAAAAATCGAACGAATGCACGAAATAACTGGCGACGAGCCGCGATTTCTCGACGAACCCCTTCGGTGTCAGGTAATAGCCGTAGCGTCGGGGAGGGATTTGCTGGACCTTTATGAGGCCGGTTTTGATGCAACGCCTGACGTAGGAATTGACGAGGCCGACTGCGATCCCAAGTTCACGTGACAAGCCGCGCTGGGTGACGTCGCCGCGCTCGACTGCGTCGAGGAGGCCAAGGAGGATCGCCTGTTCAGATGATTTGTCGCGATCTGACGCCATTCGGGCAGCCCCGCGGTCCCGCACGAAATCACTCGGAAATACCGATGTTCACGGGATGAACGTACATTGTTCATCTCGTGAACGTCAAGACGACGGACGGATGAACTGGGGTAAAGGTCGGATTCCGACGGTATTTCAGATACAACGCAGCGGATTGGGCTAGATTGCACCTGCATGCAAGGCGCGAAGCGAACTGGACCCACTCTGATGTACCTCGTCACCGAGGATTGGTATTTCCTGTCGCATCGTCTGCCGATGGCGCTCGCGGCCCTGCGCGCAGGCTACGATGTTCATGTCGTCACGCGCGTGAAGCGCGACGGCGCAAAGATCGCACAACATGGCTTCACGTTGCACGCTCTGTCGTGGGAGCGGGGGAGCTTGAATCCGGTGGGTCTGCTTTCCGTCATCCGCGACATTCGTGCGATCTACCGAAAATATGCCCCCGATATTGTGCATCACGTAGCTTTGCAGCCGGCGATCGTCGGTTCGCTGGCAGCCATTGGATTGCCGATGGTGCGCCTTAACGCGCTGGCCGGGCTTGGATACGGATTCACGTCTACAAGTTTGAAAGCGCGCGTTCTTCGTCCCACACTTTCCGTGTTTTTGCGTGCGTTGTTGAAAGGCGAGAAGGCGGCGGTGCTGGTTCAGAATCCCGACGACCGCGCCAAAGTGACTGCTTTGGGAGTCAATCCGGCCAGGGTTTTTCTCATTCCAGGCTCGGGAGTCGACGTCGACGTTCTGCGCCCGCTTCCGGAGCCTGACGGGCCGATAACGGTCGGCTTTATCGGACGTTTGCTCGATGACAAGGGCATACGCACGTTGGTCGCGGCGCACGAAATTCTCACGCGAAGAGGTGAGGCGATCAGTCTCCTTATCGGCGGCGACGCGGATCCCGCGAATCCTGCGTCGATCCCCGCTGCGGAAATTGAAAGTTGGAAAAAGCAGCCGGGCATAAAAGTGCTGGGGCATGTCAGTAACATTTTGAAATTCTGGGAATCCGCGCACATCGCGGTCCTGCCGTCACGTCGCGAGGGCTTGCCGAAAAGCTTGCTCGAGGCTGCGGCTTGTGCGCGCCCGATCGTTGCGACCGATGTGCCGGGATGCCGGGAAATTGCGCGTGATGGCGTCAATGCGTTACTTGTACGGCCCGACGACGCGCAAGCATTGGCCGACGCCATCATCCTCCTGGCGAAGGACAAGAGGTTGCGCGCGACATTCGGTAAAGCCGGGCGGCGATTGGTAGAAAAAGAATATTCCGCAGAACGGATTGGGGCGGACATTGTCGCGCTTTACGGGCGCCTCATCGCTCCGGTGCGATAGTCGATGCCACAGCGCTTTCGTTGGGAGCAAAATCCATTGCCGCCTACGCCGGCATCCGGCTAAAAAAGCGCACCTGGCGCAGGGATCTCGATTGACGCATCAACGCAAGATAGCCGTTATCGGCCTTGGCTACGTCGGGCTTCCGGTCGCGGTCGCATTTGCTGGATCGGGCGCCCCTGTGGTCGGTTTTGACATCGATCGTAAACGGGTGGACGAACTGCGCTCCGGACGTGACCGCACCCGCGAAGTCGATCCGGCAGACCTCAAGCAGAAGAGCCTGCGTTTCGATCACGATCCGTCGGGCCTTGCCGATGCGGATTTCTATATCGTGACGGTGCCGACACCAATTGACGGCGCGCGGCGGCCCGATCTGAGCGCCATTCTGTCCGCTTCCGCGATCGTGGGTGATGTGCTCAAGCGGGGCGACATCGTGGTTTATGAATCAACCGTCTATCCCGGGGCCATTGAGGAAGAGTGTTTGCCCGTTCTGGAAAAGAAATCGGGACTTGCGGGTGGCCGCGACTTTGCCGTCGGTTATTCGCCCGAGCGGATCAATCCGGGCGACGAAACGCACCGTTTCGAGGCGATCACCAAAGTCGTTTCCGCCCAGGATCCGCGCACGCTCGATATTGTTGCGGACGTTTATGGTTCAGTGGTGAAGGCCGGAATCCATCGTGCGCCTTCGATCAAGGTGGCAGAGGCTGCCAAAGTCATCGAGAACACGCAGCGCGATCTCAATATCGCGTTCATGAATGAATTGTCCGCCATCTTTCATCAGCTGGGAATCGATACCGGCGATGTCCTGGCTGCAGCATCGACCAAATGGAATTTCCTGAACTTCCAGCCGGGGCTGGTCGGCGGCCACTGTATTGGCGTCGATCCTTACTATCTCACCTTCCGCGCCGAGAAGGCCGGATATCACCCGGAGATCATTCTTGCCGGACGGCGCATCAACGACGGGATGGGAGAGCGTATCGCGCGGGAATGCATGCGCGCCTTGTTGCAGGGTGGGCGCGCCAATCCCACTGTGACGATCCTCGGAATGGCGTTCAAGGAGAACGTTCCCGACATCCGCAATTCCAAAGTGATCGATATCCTGCGCGAACTCGAGCGCGCCGGTGTCGCCGTGCAGGTCGCCGACCCGATCGCCTCGGCCCAGGAGGCCAATCACGAATACGGAGTTAAACTGACGCCGATCGATTCGTTACGCCCAGCCGATGCGGTTATCTTTGCCGTTGCGCACAAGGGCTATGTTGCCGGCGGGTGGCCTTTGGTCGGCAAATTGCTGAAGGATCGAAGAGGCATTGTCCTGGATGTGAAGGCAAAGCTCGATCGCGCGAAAAAGCCCGAGGGGATCGATCTGTGGCGGCCCTAAGCAATCAGAGGCAACAGGGGAAGCCGATCGATGGCTGATGGCCCCACTCTCGTGACCGGCGCCGCCGGGTTTATCGGTTTTCATGTTGCGCAACGTCTGCTGCGCGACGGCCGCGACGTGGTCGGTCTCGACAACATGAACTCCTACTATGATCCCGCGCTGAAGGAGGCGCGACGTGCCGAACTCGCGAAATCCGGTCGCCTGCGTTTCGTCAAGCTCGATCTTGCCGACCGCGACGGGATGGCAAGCTTGTTCAAGGAGCATCGTTTTCCTTA
The DNA here is from genome assembly GCA_051986235.1 of Pseudolabrys sp. Classification (GTDB taxonomy): domain Bacteria; phylum Pseudomonadota; class Alphaproteobacteria; order Rhizobiales; family Xanthobacteraceae; genus Pseudolabrys. The sequence continues at coordinate 89,192 of JBPYDR010000055.1, read as the reverse complement.
CGTCGTTCACTTGGCTGCCCAAGCCGGCGTCCGGCATTCGCTCGTGGATCCCTTCGCCTATGTAGATGCCAATCTGACCGGCTTCACCACGATCCTCGAAGGTTGTCGGCACAACGGCTGCCGTCATTTGCTCTATGCATCGTCGTCATCCGTTTATGGCTCCAACACCGAAATGCCGTTCTCGGTTCACGAGAATGTCGACCATCCGCTGAGCCTTTACGGGGCCTCGAAAAAAGCGAACGAACTGATGTCGCACGCTTACGCGCATTTGTTCGGACTTCCCGTAACGGGCTTGCGATTTTTCACCGTCTACGGTCCGTGGGGACGGCCGGATATGGCGATGTGGATCTTCACCAAAGCGATCCTCGCCGGCGAACCGATCAAGCTGTTCAATAACGGCAACATGCGACGGGACTTCACCTACGTCGACGATGTCGTGGAATCCGTCGTGCGCCTCGTCGACCGGCAGCCGGCGGGCAATCCGAATTTTTCGGCTGCGTCACCGGATCCCGGCTCGAGCAGCGCGCCGTGGCGCGTCTACAACATCGGCAACAACAAACCCGTCGAGCTTCTTGAGGTTGTGCGCCTTCTGGAAGAAGCCCTCGGCAAGAAAGCAAAACGCGAGCTTTTGCCGATGCAGCCTGGCGACGTGCCTGCGACTTACGCCGACGTGGACGATCTTATACGCGATGTTGATTTCCGACCAGCGATGCCGATCGCCGAAGGCATAAGACGGTTTATTGAGTGGTATCGCGACTATCACCGTGCGTGAGTAATGGATTGGTGGCGCCCTGCGGATGGTGTTCCGCTCTCGCATTGCCTGATTTGCCGCTATTTACGCCGCTTTTAGGCGTGCCGATTTGCACCTTTGTAACGCTTTGCAGTAAAACGTGTTCGTGACAATTTCCGACGAGTGGTCGCCAGCCATGCCATGCCGTGCTAGGTGAAGAACGGCTGAAGAATTGGGGCTTGGGGTAAAATCGAAACATGATGCAGGCTGCAGTAGCAAGCGCGGGGCGTCCGTTGCGCGTTGGAGTTGTGGGCGTTGGCGTCATGGGCAGCAATCATGCCCGTGTATTCGCCGGTTTGCCTGGAACCGAATTGGTGGGCGTCGCCGATCCTGATCGGAAACAAGCCGATTTTGTTGCCCGCGCATTGGGCTGTGCCGCGGTCGCAGATGTCGACCAGCTGATCGAGCGGGATGTCGACGCGATCACAATCGCGGCTCCGACTCATCTGCATCGGGACATCGCTCTCACCTGTATCGGACACGGCATCCACGTCATGGTGGAAAAGCCCATCGCGTCGTCGGTCGAGGAGGGCCAGGAGATTATCGGCGCGGCGCGCCGCGCCGGCGTGACTTTGATGGTTGGCCACGTCGAGCGGTTCAATCCGGCCGTCGAAGCGATCAAGGAAGCTATCCGGGGAGAAGACATACTGTCCATCGGCATCACCCGCGTCGGGCCCTTTCCGCCGCGCATGTCGAACGTTGGCGTGGTGATCGATCTCGCGGTCCACGATATCGACTTGATCCGTTGGTTCACGGATTCCGATATCGTCGACGTACAGCCGCAGCTCTCGAGCGCTGTAGCCGAGCGTGAAGACATCGCCCTTCTGCAGTTTCGCACTGCATCGGGCGTTCTGGCCCACATCAACACCAACTGGTTGACGCCATTCAAGGCGCGTAACGTCACGGTTGCGACACGCGGCAAATATGTAACCGGCGATCTTCTGACGCGTCAGGTGACGGAATGCTTCGGCTTCCAGCCCGACGGCAGCTATTCCATGCGTCACCTGTCGGTCGGCCACGCCGAGCCGTTGCGGTCCGAATTACTTGCCTTCCTGCGTGCGGTGCGCTCGGGGGCCGCGCCGGCTGTGACCGGCGAGGAAGCTGTAGCGAGCCTTGGAATAGCGACGCGCTGCCTTGCCACGCGTCCGACCGTGGTCGCGCCAGCTAAACGAAAAGGCCCGCGCGTCGTCGTTGGCTGACGGCAGTGCGATCCACGGGCGTCCCATGAACTTGCGTACCAATCCGCCGCCGATTCCATTCATCGATGTTGCTGCTCAGCGCAGGCGCTTGGGCTCCGCCATCGATGAAGCGGTTATCCGTGTCTTGAACCATTGTCAGTTTATCCTGGGACCGGAGGTTCGGACGTTCGAAAGCGATCTCGCCGCATTTTGCGGTGCCCGCCATGTTGTCACGTGTGCCAGCGGGACTGATGCACTAGTGCTTGCGCTGCGCGCCATGGGTGTTGGTCCAGGCGATGCGGTGCTGTGCCCATCGTTCACGTTTTGCGCGACGGCGGAAGTGGCGGCCCTGGTCGGCGCGACTCCTGTGTTCGTTGACGTCGATGTAAAGACCTTCAATATCGATGCGAAGGGCATCGCGGGCGCTGTTGAGATCGCAAGACAGGTCGGTCTCAATCCAAAAGCGATCATTCCTGTCGATTTGTTTGGCTTGCCGGCCGACCACGCTGCCATCCGGACTGCTGCTGCTGCCGACAATCTGCTCATTCTCGACGATGCGGCGCAAAGCTTTGGGGCGACTTGCGACAACCGTCGCTTGGGTACATTCGGGCTTTGCACCGCGACGAGTTTTTTCCCGGCCAAGCCGCTCGGTTGCTACGGAGATGGTGGCGCGGTGATGACGGACGACGACGGCCTGGCCGATGCAATGCGCAGTCTGCGCGTGCACGGGCAGGGGAGTGACAAGTACGACAATGTGCGCATCGGTCTGGCCTCACGCCTCGACACGATTCAGGCCGCAATTCTCATCGAGAAACTGAAGATTTTCCCGGATGAAATCGACCCCCGCAACGCGATTGCCCGGCGCTACAACGAAGGCTTGAGCGACGTTGCGATAGTGCCGGGCGTGCCTTCGGGCATGACCTCGGTTTGGGCTCAATACACCATCCGCGTCCAGGGCGGGCGGCGTGATATGCTTGCGGCAGAGCTAAAGGCGGAGCGCATTCCCACGGCGATCTATTACCCGATCCCGCTCCACCGCCAGCAGGCTTACAAACAGTACCCGGTCGGCAAGGGTGGAGTTGCAATGAGCGACCGGCTGGCCGACGAGGTTATCAGCCTGCCGATGCACGCTTATCTCGACACATCAACGCAAGACCGCATCATCGATGCGATCCGTCGCGTGCTCAGGAAGTGACACCTTAAGACCAGCGGTCAGCTGCGCTTGTAAATATCTTCGAGACGCTCGATGTCGTCCTCACCGAGGTAACTGCCGGTCTGGACCTCAATCAACTCCAGGGGAATTTTTCCCTTGTTGGCCATGCGATGCACAGCTCCTATCGGGATATAGACCGACTCGTTTTCATGCACCGCACGGAGCTGATCTCCGATGGTCACTTCGGCGGTGCCGCGCACGACAACCCAGTGTTCGGCACGGTGTCGATGCTTTTGCAACGACAGAACTCCGCCGGGAATGACAACAATACGTTTGACCTGAAAACGTTCACCCATATCGATGGATTCGTAGTAGCCCCACGGACGGTGTGTCCGCTTATGATCTGTCGCCTCGGGCCTTTTTTCGGCCTTGAGCTTGTCGACCAATTCACGCACGTCCTGCGCCCTTGCGCGCGGCATCACCATCACCGCGTCTGAGGTATTGACGACGATCACGTCCTTGAGTCCCACGACCGCGGTAAGTCTATCATGCGAATGCACCACGCAATCGCTCGAATCCAAAGTCACGACTTCGCCCTGCAGGACGTTTCCGGCGGAATCGCGCACAGCAATGTCGGACAGGGCGTCCCAGCTGCCGATGTCGGACCAGCGGAATTGTCCGGCCACGACTGCGATGCGATCGGTCTTTTCCATCACTGCATAATCGATTGATTTCTGCGGTGCGCGTGCGAACGCCTCAGGCTGTAGCCGCACAAAGCCAAGATCATTTCCCGCGCGTGAGACCGCTTCGCTGACCGCAGTGGCGATTTCGGGCTCCAGTCGCTTGAGTTCCGAAAGCAGGACGTCGGCGCGGAAGAGAAAGTTGCCGGAATTCCAGAGATAGCCTTCGCGCACATAACGGGAGGCCGTCGCGATGTCCGGCTTCTCGACGAACTTCTTCACCGCATAGACACCATCTTTGCCGAGGGGGTCACCGGGAAGAATGTAGCCGTAACTGGTTTTAGGTTCAGTCGGCTTAATTCCGAAGGTTACGATGCGGCCGATGTCGGCGATCGTTCGCCCGGCACGACACGTTGCGTGAAAGGCCTCGACGTCCGGAATGATGTGATCGGCCGCAAGTGCCAATACAACGGCCTGTGGGTCGCGGGCGGCGGCAATCTCCGTCGCTGCGGCGATGGCAGCTGCGGAGTCGCGTCGCGCCGGCTCGACGACAACTGTCGCTTCGACGCCGACTTCTTCGGCCTGCCTTCGGGCAAAGAAATGGAAATTCGGCCCTGTAATTACGACTGGCGCGGCGAACATTGGATTTCGCACGCGCAGCAGCGTCTGCTGGTAGGTGGACCTGTCGCCTACCAAAGGAAGGAATTGCTTGGGCAGGGCATCGCGAGATACTGGCCAAAGCCGGGTCCCGGCGCCGCCAGCAAGCAAAATGGGGATGATCGGTGAAGACATCGGTAGCGGCTGATTGGGCTCTTTGTTCCAACAAGAAATTGTCTTAAGGCAGTTCCACGTATCTGGCTATCGTGATCTCCCCGTAAGACTCAAGTCGGTTAATTCGCATTATTCTCGCCCGGGAGCAGGGAACCCCGATGATTAATCGAATCCTCACCGTCGGTGGCTTTACACTACTCTCCCGCGTCACCGGCTTCGCCCGCGACATTATATTGGCGGCCGTTTTGGGTGCCGGTCCGGTGGCGGATGCGTTCTTTGTCGCGCTGCGCTTGCCGAATCACTTCCGCGCGATCTTCGCAGAAGGCGCCTTCAATGCGGCCTTTGTCCCTGCCTACGCCCGCATTCGGGAAGAGGGCGGTGGCGTGCGTGCGGGACAATTTGCGGATCGCATCTTCACGTTGCTTCTCGCAAGCCAGATCGTGTTGCTTGCGATTGCGCTAATATTCACTCCGGCTGTGATCGATCTGCTCGCGCCTGGGTTCGCGCGCGACCCCGGGCGCTTTACTCTCGCGGTCGAGCTGACCCGGATCACTTTCCCTTACCTGCTGTTGATCACCCTGGTGACGCTCTATGGCGGCATTCTCAATGCGCTGCAGCGTTTTGCAGCCGCTGCCGCTGCTCCGATCTTGTTGAATCTGTCGCTGATGCTGTCGCTGGCGCTAGCAGCCTTTTTCCCCACTGCCGGCCACGCGGCCGCGTGGGGCGTACTCGTCGCGGGCATTCTGGAATTTCTGCTGGTTGCCGGCGATGCGGGGATTGCCGGCGTGCTCACGCGATTTCGCTGGCCCGAGCTTGACGCTGATGTGCGCAGATTCTTTCGCGCGTTGGGTCCGGCCGTTGTCGGCTCCGCGGGCGTACAGCTTGCGCTATTTGCGGATACGATCATTGCAAGCTTCCTGCCCGCAGGCGCGCTGTCCGCGCTCTACTACGCCGACCGTCTCAATCAGTTGCCGATCGGCGTCATTGGCATCGCCGCCGGCACCGTCATTCTCCCCGAGATGTCACGTCGCATTGCGCACGGAGATCAGCGTGGGGCAGGGCAGGCGCAAAATCGCGTCATCGAGTTCACCTTGCTGCTGTCGATCCCCTGCATCATTGCGTTTTTCGTCATTCCCGATCTGATCATGCGTGCCTTGTTCATGCGGGGCGCTTTCACGGCGGCAGATGCCGAAGCGGCGGGGCGCACGCTGACGGCTTATGCTTTCGGATTGCTGCCGTTCGTTCTGATTCGAAGCGCGGTTGCGACCTTTTTTGCGCGCGGCGACACGGCCACGCCTGTGAAGGCCGCATTGATAGCGGCAGCGGTCAATATCGCATTCAAAGTCCTGCTCATGGGTCCCCTGGCGCAGGTCGGTCTGGCGCTTGCGACCTCGATTGGTGCCTGGATCAATCTCGGTCTCGTTATTTGGTTTGCAGCTCGTGCGGGGCATCTGGCACACGACGCTCGCCTCCGTCAGTCGATCATCCGGCTGGCCATTGCCGGATTTGCGCTGACCGTGGCGCTGTTGATTTGCCATGCGCCGGTCGTTCGCTGGCTTGCCGGGTGGGATGGTCCGCGCGATCTTGCCGCTCTGGCGATCCTTGTGGCCGTCATGCTGGTCGTTTATGGCGGGACCGTCCTGATGCTGTTCGGATCCGACTGGATCGCGGTATTTCGCGGCAAGCCTCGCCGCTAAATTGACGTTACCTTGCGGTATTGCCTAAGGCCGCTGGTGGACATAGGTCAGTGTCGACGCTATGGGGACAGGCCGTGTTTGCGCCTTCCGAGCAGGAATCCATGAATTCTGACGGTCCGGTTTCATCACTTTCTTTGATGTTTGGCGCGCGCAGGATCGCGGCCCTGCTTGCGGTTGCGACTTTGGTCGCAAGCTGTGGCGAGCAGAAGCAACAGGCGGGCGGTCCGCCACCCCCAGGGGTCACGGTCGCCAAACCCGTGAAACGAACGGTCGTCGACTACGATGAATATGTCGGCCGATTCGCCGCCATAAATTCCGTCGAGATACGGGCCCGTGTTTCGGGATATCTCGACAAGGTGCATTTCAAGGACGGGCAGCTCGTCAAGCAAGGCGATTTGCTGTTCACAATCGACAAGCGACCGTTCCAGAACACGCTCGATCAGGCGCGCGCGAATCTTGTGCAGGCGCAATCGAACCTCGCCTTCACGGAGTCCGACTACACGCGCGGTCAGCAGCTCGTGCGTGACAAGACCATTACCGATCAGACCTTCGAACAGCGCGCACAGGCATTCCGAAACGCCAAAGCTGGGGTCAGTGCCAATGAGGCCGCCGTGCGCCAGGCTGAGCTCGACATGGAATTCACCGAGCTGCGCGCGCCGATTAACGGGCGGATCGGCGATCGCCGTGTGTCACCGGGCAATCTCGTGACCGGCGGGACCGGTGGCAATACCACGATGCTCGGCACGATCGTGTCGACCGACCCGATCTGGTTTGAATTCACGTTCGACGAAGCATCCTATCTTCGTTACGAGCGGCTCGCGAACGCAGGGCAGGATGTCGCGAGCCGCAACAACGGCGTGCAGGTCGCACTCAAGCTGATCGATGAATCCGATTTCGACCACGAAGGTCGAATGGATTTCGTCGACAACGTCATCGACCGCTCAACCGGCACCATCCGTGGCCGCGCCGTCGTTGCCAATTCGAAAGAGATATTCACGCCAGGAATGTTTGCGCGCGTTCGCATACCCGGCACGCCGCCTTATGAGGCGCTGCTCGTTCCGGACGCCGCAATCGGCACGGAGCAGGCGCGCCGTTTCGTCGTCGTCATCGATGATCAGGACACTGCGCGGCTGAAATATGTGACGCTTGGCCAGGTCACTAAGGACGGCCTGAGGGCCATCAAGGACGGAATCGGGCCGAATGATCGCATCGTTGTCAGCGGCCTCATGCAGGCGCGTCCCGGCACGAAGGTGAAGCCTGAGGAGCAGGGAGCCAAGCCCTCTGGTCCTGGGGGCGCGCCGCAGGCGGCCAAATAACAGCGTGACGGTCCATGCGTATCTCGCATTTCTTCATTGATCGACCGATCTTTGCCTCTGTCGTCTCGATCGTCTTCGTGATTTTGGGTGGCGTGGCTTTTTTCCGCCTGCCCGTCGCCCAATATCCGGAGATCGCGCCGCCGACCATCACCGTGTCGGGCCAGTACCCTGGCGCGAGCGCCGATGTCGTTGCCGCCACCGTGGTGACGCCAATCGAACAGCAGATCAACGGCGTCGAGAACATGATCTACATGTCGTCGAACTCGACCGGCGACGGCAGGTTCACGATTTCCGTCAGCTTCGACATCGGCACCAACCTCGATATCGCGCAGGTGCAGGTGCAGAACCGGGTCAGCATCGCGCAGCCACGGTTGCCGTTCGACGTGCGCAACATCGGCGTGACCGTCAATAAGAGTTCGCCCGACCTGATGATGGTCGTGCATCTCTATTCACCCGATAAGTCGCGCGACACGCTCTTTATCTCCAACTACGCAACCATCGAAATCACGGACACGATTACGCGCGTCGATGGCGTTGGTTCGCTGATCGTTTTCGGCAGTCGCGACTACGCGATGCGTGCCTGGCTCGATCCGGACCGATTGCAGTCACTCGGCCTCACCGCCAATGACGTCGTCCTCGCCTTGCAGGGTCAGAACGTGCAGGTTGCTTCGGGCGTTCTCAACCAGCCGCCGGTGGACAAGCCTGGCGCGTTCCAGATTTCCGTGCAGACGCTTGGCCGACTCACAAGTACCGAGGAATTCAGCAACATCGTCATCAAGCAGACGGCGAACGCCGTCGTAAGAGTGAAAGACATCGCAACGGTCGAACTCGCGGCGCAGGATTATTCGACGAATTCCTATCTCGATCGTGATCCGGCCATCGCGATCGGCATCTTCCAAAGACCGGGGTCGAATGCGCTCTCGACTGCAACCAACATCAAGAAGACCATGGATGAACTGGCGAAACGTTTTCCGCCCGGTCTGAAATACGACATCGTCTACAATCCTACCGAGTTCATTCAGCAGTCGGTTGATGCCGTCGAGGAGACGATCGGCGAGGCCATCGTGCTCGTCGTTCTGGTCGTAATCCTGTTTTTGCAGACCTGGCGGGCCGCGATCATCCCCATTGTGGCCATTCCGGTATCGCTGATCGGCACGTTCTTTTTCATGGCCATGTTCGGGTTCACGCTCAACAACCTGTCGCTCTTCGGCCTTGTGCTTGCGATCGGTATCGTGGTCGACGACGCGATCGTCGTGGTCGAGAACGTCCAGCGCAATATCGAGGACGGGCTCAGTCCGCACGACGCCGCGGTAAAAAGCATGGACGAGGTCGGTGCGGCGCTGATCGCCATCGCGCTCGTTTTGTCCGCAGTCTTCATTCCGTCAGCCTTCATCACCGGCATATCCGGACAGTTCTACCGGCAGTTCGCGCTCACCATCGCGGGCGCCACGGTCATCTCGTTGATCGTTTCACTGACGCTGTCCCCAGCGCTTTGCGCCATGCTGCTGAAGCCCCATCATGAGGTGCAGGACGGCCACTGGTGGAGCAAGCCCATCCATGGCTTCTTTGGCGTGTTCAACCACTATTTCAACATGCTGACGCGCGGCTACGGAAAGCTCTCGGCGAAGCTTGTCCGGATCGCTGTGATGATGCTGGTGCTCTATGCCGGCATCATTGCGTTCGGCCTGAACGAATTCCGCAAGACACCGGTCGGATTCATTCCGCAACTTGACCGCGGCTATCTGATCATCGTCACGCAGCTGCCACCGGCAGCGTCGCTTGCGCGCACCGATGAGGTCAACCGCAAGGCTGTCGAAATCGCGCTGTCGGTTCCCGGGATCGCGCATGCCGTCAACATCGTCGGCTTCTCCGGCGCGACGTTTACGAACGCGCCAAACTCAGGTGCTATTTTCGTCACGCTCGATCCCTTCGATAAACGGGCCGCAGACCCGCGCCAATCGGCGGCCGCGATTCAGGGACAATTGTTCCAGCGGCTCGCCTCTATCCATGACGGCCTGATTTTCGTTGCGGCTCCCCCGCCAGTCTCCGGCATCGGCAACGCGGGCGGATTCCGGATGATGATCGAGGATCGCGCCGGCCTCGGCTTTCAGGCGCTGCAGGGTGTCACCTACGCGATGATGGGCAAGGCTGCTCAGACACCCGGGCTAATGCAGGTCTATTCGCTTTTCGAAAATACGACGCCGCAACTGTATCTCGACATCGACCGCACCAAGGCTCAGCTGCTTGGCATCAATGTCCCGGATGTCTTCGCGGCACTGCAGATCTATCTGGGTTCTTCCTATGTGAACGACTTCAACCTGTTCGGCCGTATCTTTCGCGTGGTGGCGCAAGCGGATGCTAACAATCGCAGCGATCCCCTCGATGCGCTGAAAATTCGGGTCCGCAACAGCAATGGCGAGACTGTCCCGCTCGGCGCGTTTACGACGATACGAACGGTAACCGGACCCTACAGAGTGCCGCGCTACAATCTTTATCCCGCCGCCGAACTCGATGGTGCTGCGGCGCCCGGCTTCAGCCAGGGGCAGGCGATCAAGATCATGGAGCAACTGGCGGCGCAGACCCTGCCGCAGGGCTTCTCTTACGAATGGACGACATTGGCATTCCAACAGATCCGTGCAGGCAATACAGCAACCTTCGCCTTTGTGCTGGCGGTTGTGTTTGTGTTCCTGGTCCTGGCCGCGCAGTTTGAAAGCCTGACGCTTCCGCTCGCGGTCATCCTGATCGTGCCCATGTGTTTGATCGCGTCAATTGTCGGCGTCGTGTTGCGCGGACAGGACAACAACATTCTAACGCAGGTTGGCTTCGTCGTCCTGATCGGCCTTGCGGCAAAGAACGCCATTCTGATTGTCGAGTTTGCAAAGCAGCTTGAGGATGCCGGACGCTCCACGTTGGATGCGGCCGTCGAGGCAGCCCATCTGCGATTGCGGCCGATTCTGATGACGTCCTTTGCATTCATCCTGGGGGTCACGCCGCTGGTCTGGGCCGTCGGTGCCGGTGCGGAGCTCCGGCAAACGCTTGGCACGGCGGTATTCTCAGGCATGATTGGCGTTACGGCGTTCGGCCTGATCTTTACGCCGGTGTTCTATGTGGTGACGCGTTGGCTCGCGAAGCGCTTCGCAATCGAGCGCAAGCGGGGCGAAGTGGCAAAGAAGACCAATCCATAAGTTCGGTGACGACCGCTAATGACAATGAAGTTCGGTTTCGGCCAGCCACTCAAACGCAAGGAAGATGATCCGCTCTTGCGCGGGGCAGGGCGTTACATCGCCGACGTAGGTCCGCAAAACCCGTTTCATGCGGTGATGGTGCGCTCGCCGCATGCGCACGCGCGGTTTCGCGTTGTCAATCTTGCGCATGTTCGCGAAATGCCGGGCGTTCGCCTGGTTTTGACCGCTTCCGACATCCCCGCGCTCGGCCCCTTGCCGACACCTGGCGTGGTACCGGACGTCGACATCAAGGTGCCGAACTATCCGATCCTGGCGAAGGATATCGTGCGGCATGTCGGTGATGCGGTCGCCTTCGTGGTGGCTGACAGCATTGATGCAGCAAAGGACGCCGCCGAGGCACTACAAATCGACTGGCAGGCATTGTCGCATGTCATCGGTGCGGTCGCCGCGCTCAAGCCTGGCGCCGCGCAAGTATGGGACGATCGGCCCGGAAATCTCGCCTTCGAAACCGAGGCTGGCGACGCGCAGGCGACGAAGGAAGCTTTTGCCAAGGCGGCACGTGTCGTCGAGCTCACGATCATCAATCAGCGACTCGTTACCAACTATCTCGACACGCGCGGCGTCATCGCGGAATACGACGGTGAGCGTTATTCGCTGACGCTCGGTAGTCAGGGCAGTCACATTATTCGCGATATCATCGCCGGCGCCGTGATGAACCTGCCGCCTGAAAAGATGAGAGTTGTGACACCTGATGTCGGCGGCGGATTTGGTACCAAGCTGTTTCCCTATCGCGAATATGTGCTTGCGGCCGTCGCTGCCGAACGGCTCCGCCACCCGGTCAAATGGATCTGCGACCGTACGGAGCATTTTCTCGGCGACAGCCATGGGCGTGACAATATCTCGACCGCCCGTCTGGCGGTCGATGAGAAGGAGCGCTTTCTGGCGCTCGAGCTCGACATTATCGCGGACATGGGTGCCTACCTTTCCTGTTACGCGCCCTACATCCCCTGGCTCGGCGTCGGCATGGCCACGGGTCCATATGACATTCCGGTTGCGCACGTGCGACTTCGTGCGGCGTACACCAACACGGTTCCGGTTGACGCGTATCGCGGGGCAGGTCGCCCGGAAGCGTCTTACTTGATGGAACGCGTCGTCGACGCGGCGGCTCACGATCTGGACATCGCTCCGGATGTCTTACGCCGGAAGAACATGATCAAGCCGAAAGCGTTGCCGTACAAGACTCCGACCGGGAAAGTTTACGACTCCGGCGATTTTGCGGGGACGCTTGCGCGCGCCCAGGAGCTTATTGAGTGGGATGGGTTCAATAAGCGCGCCACGCAGTCGAAACGCGCCGGCAGATTGCGCGGTATCGGCATCGCAACTTATGTCGAAGCTTGCGGCAACAATGGTCCGGAGACCGCGAACCTCACTCTCGACCGGGATGGCGGAGTGACTTTGCTGATTGGCTCGCAGTCGACCGGCCAGGGGCACGCCACCTCTTATGCTCAGCTTATCGCCGAGCGCCTCGATCTTCCGCCCGAGCGGGTGCGCGTGTTTCAAGGTGACACCGACCGTATCAAAAGCGGTGCCGGCACAGGCGGTTCGAGTTCGATCCCCGTCGGAGGCGTTTCGGTCGACCGCGCGACTAAAAAGCTTGCCGAGCAGATGAAAGAGATTGCCGCCGATGCTCTCGAAGCAGCGATGGGCGATCTTGAGATTGCGGATGGTTCTGTCCGCATCGCGGGCACCGACCGAGTCATATCATTCGCGGATCTCGCGGCTCATCCCAAAGCGTCGGCGGAAAAGTTGCGCGCCGAGGAGGAATTCAGCATTGAGCCGCCGACCTATCCGAACGGCACGCATATCGCTGAGGTCGAGGTCGATCCGGAAACGGGCGCGACGGACATCATGCGCTATGTCGTCGTTGATGATTTCGGTGCAACGCTCAATCCATTGTTGCTCGAGGGACAGGTGCACGGGGGAGCAGTGCAGGGAATCGGTCAGGCACTCATGGAGGACACGGTCTACGATTCATCGACCGGCCAGCTCTTGAGCGCGAGCTTGATGGACTATGCAATGCCCCGTGCCGAGCACGCGCCCGACTTTTTGTTCGAGACACGCAATGTGCCGTGCAAAACAAACCCGCTCGGTGTCAAAGGAGCGGGCGAAGCGGGCGCCATTGGTTCGTGCCCGGCGATCATGAATGCGATCGTCGATGCGCTTTGGCGCAGTCATCGGGTGCGGCACGTCGACATGCCGGCCACGCCTCGGCGGGTCTGGGAAGCGATCAAAACGGCCCAAAACCCCAGATTTGATTGAGGATGTTGCGATCACAAATTCGTGATCAGGCGCCTTGCCGGGCCTCGATGGGCGCCGGAATAAGGCCCGGTAGCTGGTGTTTGCCGGAGACTGGAAAAAGCTTGAAGGGAGGACTGGATGAAAATTGCTTCCGCCTTCGCGGCGGTCGTAATTCTTGCCTTAGGCACGACCGCAGTCTCGAGCCAGCAGGACCCGATCGCCGCCAGGAAGGCGCTGATGAAGTCTAATGGGCAGGCGGCTGGCAGCTTGGCAAAAATGGTCAAGGGCGAAGCGCCCTTTGATTTGCCAACCACGCAAAAGGCCTTCGCCACTTTTGAAGATGCCGCAGCCAAAATGCCCGCGCTGTTTCCCGACAATTCGAAGAGCGGTGGAGAGACGACGGCCGCGCCAAAAATCTGGGAAGACATGGCAGACTTCAAGGCCAGGTTCGTCAAATTCGGCAGCGACGCCAAGGTCACCAGCGCCTCGGTAAAGGATCTCGATAGCCTCAAGAAATCGTTTCCGGAGTTCGGTAAGAACTGTGGCGGTTGCCACGAGCTTTACCGCATCAAGAAAAGCTGAGTCCGATCGCTGGTTCGAAACGAGGGCGGGCCGTCCAAAAGGACGTTCCGCCCTTTCGTTTAGCGTAAAAACCGCCAAAATAGCTCTTCCGGAGAATTCAAAATGCCGCGCAAGCTTGCCGCCGTCGGAATATTGGCCGTTGTCGCGCTTGCGCTGGCAGCATTTTGGTTTCTGACGATCCCGAATACGGTTCCTGCGAGCGCGCTGGCGCCGCGTACACCCGATCTCGCCAATGGCAAGACAATGTTTCATGCGGGCGGTTGCGCATCGTGTCATGCGATTCCGAAACAGGAGGACAAGACAAAGCTTGGTGGCGGGCTGGCGTTGGCCTCGCCGTTCGGCACGTTCTACGTTCCCAATATTTCATCGGATCGTACCGATGGCGTCGGTGCCTGGAGCGAAGCGCAATTCGTCACGGCCATGGTCAAAGGGATATCGCCGGCAGGCGAACATCTGTTTCCGGCGTTTCCCTACACGTCGTATCAGCGGATGACACTCGACGACATTCGTGACCTTTTTGCCTATCTGAAAACGTTGCCCGCTGTGACCGGCAAGGTGCGCGATCACGCGTTGCCATTTCCATTCAATATTCGTCGCACCCTCGGACTGTGGAAGTTTCTGTTTCTCGACGGCCGGCCTTTCACGGCCGATCCTTCGCAATCTGCGCAGTGGAATCGTGGTTCGTATCTTGTGAACGCTCCGGGGCACTGCGCGGAGTGTCACTCCCCGCGCAACATGCTCGGAGCAGTCAAACGGAATCTGCGTTTCACCGGAGGGCCAAGCCCGGACGGGAAGGGAGGCGTCCCCAACATTACTCAGCAGAAGCTCAAGAACTGGACGGTGACGGACATCGCCGACACGCTTACGACCGGTATGACTCCCGATGCGGACTTTGTCGGCGGCTCCATGGTCGAGGTCGTGCGCAATACGTCGCAATTGAGTGAGCCCGATCGCGAAGCGATGGCGACCTATATCAAATCACTGCCGGCAGCCGGCTCTGGCCCCGGAAAATAGACGCGGACATTTTGCACATTGGCCCGGATATTTTCGGCGATCGTCGTAATGTAGGGCGAATCGCCAGCTCGCCCATGTGTCCCCTCAAGGCAATCGGTCTAAAATTGATTTCTGCGTTGCTGTTTGCGGCAATGTCAGCCTTGGTGCGTCAACTGGGCGACGTCGCGCCGGTTGGCCAGATGTGTTTTTCCGCAGCGCGTTTGCGATCGTTCCGGTTGTGGTCATCTATGCGTTTCGCGGCGAACTCGCATCGGCGGTACGCACGAGCAGGCCGCTCGGGCAGCTGGGGCGCGGGTCGCTCAGTGCCTGCGGGATGTTCAGCAACTTCTCAGCGCTGACCCGCTTGCCGCTCGCCGATGCGACGGCAATCTCGTTTGCTTCACCACTCATTACGGTCGCGCTTGCCGCTGTTATTCTCAAAGAGCGCGTGCGCATCTATCGCTGGTCGGCGGTGATCGTTGGTTTTTTCGGGGTGATCGTGATGCTCATCCCGCATTTTGATTTGAACCACTATGCCGCGGCGGGCGCTGCATCGATCGCCGCGGTCGGCTCTCTGTTCGCACTCAGCTCGGCGGTTTGCAACGCCGGGACCGTCATTCAGACCCGACGCCTGACACAAAGCGAAACCACCTCTTCGATCGTATTCTATTTTTCGCTGATCTGCGCGATTGCCGGGGCGCTGACACTGCCATTTGCCTGGCATTCACCGACATTACACGAACTCACGGCGCTTGTTGCGCTGGGATTTCTCGGTGGTCTTGCGCACATCTTTCTGACCGAGAGTTACCGCTACGCGGCGGCTTCGGTCGTCGCGCCCTTCGACTATTCGTCGATGTTGTGGGCGCTGCTTCTGGGCTACTGGCTGTTCGGCGAACTGCCGGACCGGCTGGTCTACCTTGGTGCGACCATCGTCACGGGCGCAGGACTTTTCGTGATCTGGCGCGAACGCCAGCTTGGCCTGCAGCGCGCCCGCGCCGCGGAAGGTCCACAGCAGGCTACGTGAACGGCATTTTCACTGGCGCAGACGCCTGCGCGGGTTATTGCGACCGCCCCTCAGTCGGGCCAGTTCACGGGTCGAAGGCATTCGCATATCGGTGGCACGCCCGTCCCGCGCTAGATTTTCGATGATGCTGAGCAAGACACTGCGCGTGGTGGCGATGTCGACTGAGCGCACGCCCCGCACGGCAATGCGATTGACCTCTTCGGCAAGGGGGACAAGCTTTTCCTGAAGCCGACGACCCTTTGCGGTCAGCAACACGTAGACTTTCTTGCGGTCACCACCACGCTTGCGGCGGGTGACGTAACCCAGGCGCTCCATTGCATTGAGGGCGGAAAAGGTTGTCGGCTCCATCACGCCGGCTTGCTCGCTCAACTCGCGCTGGGTGAGGCCGTCGCCCTCCCACAAAATACGCAAAAACGTCCAATGCCCGAACGAGACCGAGTGCTCGGCCAATCGCATCTGCAGTGCGCGCACGAGTGCCCGCGTCGCATCTTTCACGAGATGCGCCAGTCGATCGTCGGGCACCGCTTCGCGCCAGTGACGCAGGATTGTCTCTGTATCGGATGAAGGGCGCGTCATCTGCCCACCTGATGACTGAGGCACACTTCCGATTTTTCTCGCGACGATTGCAGGATCGCCAACAGAACTTCCAGCGTCGCCATGGCCCAAACGCCGTCGTGCAGTGGCGGCTGGTCTCGAACAACCGCGTCATAGAGTTCATCGACCACTTCGACGCGTGGAATCTTCGGCGCCGGCAAGGGGTCGAGCTGTGCCGATCCACTCTGGTAGATCATCACCCCATTGGGGAGCGCTCTCAGATCGGCGCGCTCACAACTCACCAGCAGTGTGCCGAAATTCTGATGCGCGAGATCCTGCCCTGCGGAAAGGCGGAACTCGGGGCCTCCGTAATTGCGCGCGTTCTTGAACGCGACTTCATCTTGCTGATTGTCAAATCGGCGCCGCGGCAAGCCAGCGTAAGGCGCCTTCTTCTGCCCCATCTCCCCGATCCAGCCCTGGAATTCATCCGAATCGAAGTTGCCGTACCCGCTATAGGTGAGGGATGCGAATACTCCGTTCGCAAACATGAGCAACGCTGCATAGGCACCTTCGGTTGGGCGCGTCTTATCCCAGGCGCCGGTCGCAGAACGCACGCTCTCAACGCGACCACCGCCGAGCAAGCGCACGATATCGATCTGGTGTGCCGCCTGGTTGAATATCGCGCCGCCACCCAACGTCGTGTCGAGTTCCTCGGGCCGACGCGGGCGATACAGATAGTCAGTGTAGTTGACCGCATTGATCATGCGCACATCGCCGTATCGGCCGCCTTCGATCAGGTTTCGCAGGTGACGGACCGGCGCATCGAACGAATGACTGTGGCCAACGACAAGATACACACCTGCGCTGCGAGCGGCATCGATGATTGCGGAACATTCTTGTAGCGTCAGCGCCATCGGCTTCTCGACGAGTAAATGCTTGCGGCGACGCGCGGCCAATATGGCATGCCGGGCGTGCCATTGGTGCGGCGTTGCGACGTAGATCACTTCGACCGCCGGATCGGCACAAAGCTCTTCAACGGTCGCGTAGGCGTTGGCACAAAAATCCTCGGCAAAGCGTTGTCGTGCCTCGGCGCGCGTGTCTGCTGTCGCCACCAGGGTGACGCGCGGGTCGGCCTTAAAGGTCGGCAGCATCACGGCAAATGCGCGCCCGAGGCCGGCCACGCCGATGCGCAGTTTGCGTTCGTTTGCGATGCTCAAGCGCCAACCCTCGACAAGATCGCGGACATTCTCTACTCTGATCTTAGATATCTAAGAAAGAGCGCGCGACAGAATTTTGCAACCGCGCCGGAGGAAAGCGCCGCGATGATGACCGCCGAGGAAAACGACCTGCTGTGTCGCGTCGAGGGCGACGCCCCGATGGGACAGATCATGCGCCGCCATTGGATCGCGGCCTGCCTCTCCGAGGAGGTCGCCGAGCCGGATGGCGCCCCGATCAAGGTCCGGCTTTTGGGCGAGGACCTGGTTGTTTTTCGTGACAGCCAGGGTCGCGTCGGCGTACTCGACGAATACTGTTCGCATCGGCGCGCGTCGCTGGTATTTGCGCGCAATGAGGAGTGCGGTCTTCGCTGCCTCTATCACGGCTGGAAATTCGACGTTGACGGTAACGTCGTAGAAATGGCTTCCGAGCGTACCAACAGCCTTATTCCCGAGCGGGTCAAGCACAAGGCCTACCCGGCGCGTGAAGCCGGCGGATTTGTATGGGCGTACATGGGGCCGCCGGAAGAAATGCGCGCATTCGAGGCACCGGCTTTCGCGCCAACTGCCGATGCGCGTGTCAGCGCAACGAAGGTGCGGGTCCGTTGCAATTGGGCGCAGATTCTCGAAGGGCAGATTGATTCTGCGCACTCATCGAGCCTTCATTCATCCGACATGGTGCCGGCACAGGTCGATGGTGCCAAAGCGACGGAAGCCAACTGGCTCCGACCATCGACCGACAAGGCGCCGCGCTTTCAAATCGAGCGTACCAGTTATGGGTTTCGATACGCCGCGATCCGGCGTCCGATCATGAACGAAGTGACGCACGACTATATCCGTACCACGGTCTACATCGCTCCGTTCACCGCGCTGATCCCGCCGAACAATGTGCACAATGTTGCAACATTGCTGACGCCGGAAGATGACCACAACACGATCTTCTATTTCATCGCATGGAATGGTTCTGACAAGGCCGGGATCGCTGCCGATGCCTGGCGTAAATTCAATGTGCTGCAGTGGGGTGTCGACGTCGACGGTAACTTCGACGGCGTCCGTACGCGCGCCAATCTCTACGGTCAGGACCGTGCCGCGATGAAGGAGGGTAATTTCACAGGCATCAGCGGTATTCCAAACCAGGATATCGCAATGTGGGAATCGATGGGTCCGATCAGCGATCGCTCGAAAGAACGAGTTGGCGCCAGCGATGTGGCAGTGGTTGCATTCCGACGTTTGATGATCGAAGCCGCACGCACCATGCGCGGTAAAGGGCAGGCGATCGGCAAGACCGAACCACACGTCATGCATGCGACCATCAGCTCATACGAAGGTGTCGTTCCGAAGACCACGAATTGGAGGAGTCTTGGCGGTGGCAGCGAGGCGCCACTCGAGCACGTCGCCAAACAAGCACAAGCTGCAAAATAGCGGCAAAGAAACTCAGGGAGGATAGAATGAGGAAGCGTTCCCTCGCATGCGCAGTCGCTGCGTTGACTTTGTTCGCGGCAACAGCGTCGGCGCACGATAAGGTAAAGCTCGCCATCGGCCAGCGCGGCAACTGGGATACTTCGGTGTCCGAGATTGGCCAGCTTGCTGGAATCTTTGGCAAGCACGAGCTTGAGCTTGAGATCATCTATACCAACGGCGCCGGCGAGACCCAGCAGGCAGTTATTTCAGGCAGCGTCGACATCGGCATCGCCGCAGGTGTGATGGGTGTACTGAGCGCCTATTCGAAAGGCGCGCCGGTGCGTGTGATTGGCGCCGAGACGACGGGTGCAAACGACCTGTACTGGTACGTGAAAGCGGATTCGCCGATCAAGTCGCTGAAGGACACCGACGGCAAGATTCTTGCCTACTCGACAAACGGATCCTCGACGCACGGCATCGTCACGGCCTTCATGAAGCAATATCAGTTGAGGGCAACGCCCACTGCGATGGGTGGTCCGGCAGCAAACCTGACGGCGGTCATGTCAGGGCAGATCGATGTCGGCTGGGCCGCGCCGCCATTCGGACTGGACCAGCTGGATCAAAAACAGATTCGCATCATTGCGACGGGCAACGATGCCGATGCCTTTAAAGGGCAGACGGTGCGTCTGAATATCGTCAATGCCGATTATGTGAGAACTCACCAGGATGTGGTGGACCGTTATATGAAAGCCTATCGGGAAACCGTGAATTTCATGTACACCGATCCCGCTGCGCTGAAGATCTATGCGGACTGGCTCAAGATCAGCGAAGCCAAGGCAAAGCGCACGCGCGACGAGTTTTTTCCGCGCGCGGCGATCGAGCCGGACAAGATTGTCGGCCTCGACACAATCGTAAAGGATGCTGTCGCTCTGAAATTCACGACGACGGAGCTGACCCAACCTCAGGTCAATGATCTGATTCGGATTCCACCGCGCTAGAGGTGCTTCAGGCCTGAAAGGCCTTGAAGGTGATGATGGTGTGTGTGTCCTTGATGCCGGGGATGCACTGGACCTTCTCGTTGACGAAGTGGCCGATGTCGGTCCCTCTGTCGACGTAGAATTTCACCAGGAGGTCGAAGTCGCCGGCGGTGGAATAGATCTCGGAGGCGATTTCCGCTTCGGCCAGCTGGTTGGCCACTTGGTAGGATTTTCCAAGCTCGCATTTGATCTGCACGAAAAACGGGGTCATTGGACGTCTCCAAGGCTGGGCTGCAATCCAGCAAAAACACGGGTAGCTGGCAAGGCGGCCGCGCAGGCAGCTCTTGCGTTGGAGCCGTGTGCGGATTACGTATTTGAGCAGCAATCTCGTGGGGTGTCCGGCATTGCCGGGCTGAGAGGCGCCAGCCAACCCAACGAACCTGATCCGGGTCATGCCGGCGGAGGGACCAGAGATGCATCACCCGAAAGCAGCACCGCGCCAGAGCGTCGCGCAAAGCGCGACCGGGATTCTGGCGCGTCTTCGCGTACGGCGTCCGCGCGTCCATTGCATCACGAACACTGTGGCGCAGAATTTCACGGCCAATGCGCTGTTAGCGGCCGGTTGCTTGCCCTCAATGACTGTGTCGGCGGAAGAAGTCGGCTCTTTTGTCTCCAGTGCGCAGGGGCTCCTGGTCAATCTCGGCACTTTCGACAAGGAGCGCCGTGAGGCGATTACGATCGCCATTGAGGCCGCGCGATCGAACGCACTGCCTTGGGTGCTCGATCCCGTGTTTGTCGATCGCGCTCCGGCACGCGCGGCATTTGCGCGCGAGCTGATTGCCCAGCGTCCCGCGGTCATTCGCCTCAACCATGCTGAATTTTCGACGCTCGCAGGCGGCAGGCCATTGCCCGATGCGGTGGCGGCCTACGCGCGCACCGGCCAGGCTGTGGTTGGGCTTTCCGGTGAATCCGATCTTGTAAGTGATGGCGAGCGGACCGCCTTGATCGCGAACGGCCATCCATCGATGGCGCGCGTGACCGCCATGGGTTGTGCCGGTTCGGCGTTGGTCGTGGCGTGTCTGGCAATGGAGCCAAATCCCTTTATCGCGACGGTTGCCGCATTGCTGATCATCAATATCGCCGGTGAATTGGCGGCCGAAAAGTCTGCCGGACCCGGAAGTTTCGCTGCGTCGATCATCGACGCACTCTACAATCTTGATGGGCCGACGCTCATCGACCGCGCAAAGGTGAGCTGATGGACGTCGATTTGCGGCTTTATGCGCTTATCGATCCGGCCGTAGCCGGTGGCCGTACACTGACCGATCTCGCGCAGCGTATTGCGGCCAGCGCGACTCTTGTGCAAGTGCGTGACAAGCATGGTTCGACCCGAGTGATGGTCGAGGAAGCGCGCGCGCTTCGGGCCGTTCTTGAGCCGAACAATATTCCGCTTCTGGTCAACGATCGCGTTGACGTCGCGCTGGCGGCCGAAGCGGACGGCGTGCATATCGGGCAGGACGACATGGCGCCCGGCGATGCGCGATTGCTTCTGGGTCGCAGCGCCATCATCGGGTTGAGCATCAAGACGGTGGAGCAGGCTAAAGTCGCGCCCCTCGATTTGCTCGACTATGTCGCGATTGGCGGCGTCTACAGCACCACCTCGAAAGACAATACCGCGGCGCCGATCGGCATTGATGGCCTGCGCGCGATCGTGCAGGTGATCCGTGCACGCGACCCGCATTATCCCATCTGCGCCATTGCCGGCATCAACTCCGGCAATGCGGCTGACGTCATTGCGGCAGGTGCGGACGGTGTCGCGGTGATCTCGGCGCTATCAATTGCGCCCGATCCGGCGGCGGCAGCACAAGAGTTGCGCGCTTCGGTCGACACTGGTCTCGCGCGGCGAGGACGGCTATGACTGCGATCGCGCTCACCATTGCCGGATCGGATTCGAGCGGTGGTGCGGGCATCCAGACCGACCTCAAGACCTTCGCTGCACTGGGCGTTTATGGCGCTTCCGTAATCACGGCATTGACTGCGCAGAATACGCGAGGGGTACAAGGGATTCACGATGTGCCGGCTGATTTCATCCGCGCGCAGATCGATGCCGTGTTTTCAGATCTCGATGTTGCGGCGATGAAAATCGGCATGCTGTCGCAGATCGCGAGCATCGAGGCCGTAGCGCAAGGGCTCGCTGCTCACAGTGCAAGGAACATAGTGCTGGATCCGGTCATGGTCGCGACGTCCGGCGATCGACTGCTCGCGCCTGAAGCAGTTGAAGCGCTGCGTAAAAATCTTGTCCCACGATCGCTGGTGGTCACGCCCAATCTTCCGGAGGCTGCGGTTCTCGTCGGCGCTTTGGTTGCCCGCAACGAGCGGGAGATGGAAGTTCAGGCGCGCGAAATTCTGGCGCTCGGCGCGCGCACTGTGCTCATCAAAGGCGGACACGGTGCCGGCGATGAAAGCGTCGATCTTCTGGTCGGGGAGGGCGATGTCCTGCGCCTGTCTGCGAAGCGCATCGCAACAACAAGCCTGCACGGCACTGGTTGCACATTGTCGTCAGCGATTGCAGCGGGGCTCGCTCGAGGGCTCGATCTCAAGAGTGCTGCTGAGGACGCCAAGGAATACGTCACCGCCGCCATTGCTGCTGCGCGGAACCTTCACATCGGTCACGGTCACGGGCCGCTGCACCATTTTCACGCGACATGGAGAGAGTCATGACGACGCGACGGGTATTCATCGGCGCTGGTGCCGCTGCGGCGGGATTTCTCGCAGCTCCGGCGGTCGCGCGGTCGCAAACGCAAAAGTGGCGCATGGTCACATCGTGGCCGAAACGTCTGCCGGGGCCGGGCATGTCGGCCGAGCGCATCGCCGAACGCATTCGTGTTCTGTCGGGTGGCAGGATCGACATCACGGTGCACGCGGCCGGCGAACTCGTACCCGCATTCGAAGTGCTCGACGCCGTCGCCGACGGTGTCGCCGAGATCGCCCATACCGCCGCCTTCTATTGGCAGGGCAAAATGCCTGCCGCCGCCTTCTTCACCACTGTGCCGGGGGGGCTGACGCCCGGCGAGCACGTCGCCTGGGTCGACGCCGGCGGCGGCCAGGCGCTGTGGGATGAACTCTACGCTCCCTTCGGCGTGAAGCCCTTCATGGGCGGCAATACCGGCGTCTGCATGGGTGGCTGGTTCCGCCGCGAGATCCGTAGCCTTGCCGACCTGCGTGGCCTGAAATTGCGCACGCTCGGCCTCGGCGGCGAAGTCTACCGCAGGCTCGGCGCGACCCCGCAGACCACGCCGCCGGCGGAAATCCTGGTCAGCCTGCAATCCGGCGTGATCGACGGCGCCGAATTCGTCGGCCCTGGCACCGACATCGCGCTCGGCCTCTATCGCGTCGCGCCGCTCTACTACTATCCCGGCTTCAACAAACCGAACGGCACCGGCGAATGCATCGTCTCGCTGAAAATCTGGACCGCGCTTCCCGACGACCTCAAGGCCGTCATCGCGCATGCTTGCGCCTCGGAGGCAAGCTACGCACTCGCCGAGATGGAGCGGCTGAACGCGCAGGCGCTCGAAGTCCTGGTGAACGAGCACAAGGTGAAGCTCGTGGCCTTTCCCGAAGACCTGATCGCCGCTGCGCGCAAGCAGGCAAGCGATGTCGTCGGTGAACTCGCCGGCCGCAGCGCCATCACCGGCAAGGTCCATGCGTCATACAGCGCTTTCCGCGAGCGCACGGCGCCATGGTCGCGCATTTCAATCGAGTCTGTGCTGCGGGCGCGCCGCGCGTAAAGTTCCATCGCAGTTGAAGAACACGCTCGCAACCGTGCAGTCGCTGGCCACGCAGACATTCCGCGGCGGCGCCGACCCAGCGCTGCGTGCCAAGTTCGGCGCGCGCCTCGTCTCGCTGGGGCGAGCGCATGACATGCTGAGTGCCAGGAAGTGGGAGGGCGCCGACCTCAGGGATGTCGTCAACGCGACGCTCGAGCCCTTTGCCAGTGCCAATGCCGATCGCATCATCACCGACGGACTTTCGATACCGATGTCCTCGCGCGCAGTCGTGATGCTGTCGCTGGTCCTGCACGAGCTTGCAACCAATGCGGCGAAATACGGCGCATTGTCAGGACCCGCCAGCCGCGTGACGGTAACCTGGGTGATCAGTCCGGTCGACAAAGTGAAATTGCATTGGCGCGAATCCGACGGTCCGTCGGTTGATACGCTGCAGCATCGGGATTCGCTGATCGAAAAGGGATTTGCGGCGCAGATTTGCGACGCGGCCACGCTGCGATTTGAACCTGGCGGTCTGATCTGCGCGCTGGAATTTCCGGCGCATTGAAACGTCCGCACCCGTTGCCGAGCCGCCGCGCCGGCGTTATGCGAGTAGTGTTGTCACTTTGACTGGCTTCGCTGTTTTTCGTCGGGAGACGTTCAAAGGAGGTGCACATGCCTGAATCCGTTTACAAAATCATCACCTTGGTTGGAACCAGCACCGAGTCCTGGGAGAAGGCTGCCAAGGCCGCCGTGGAAAGGGCAGGCAAAACATTAAGAGACCTGCGGGTCGCGGAGGTCGTCGAACTGGATATGCAGCTCGACAAGGGAAAGGTCGAAGCCTATCGCGCCAAGGTACGCGTCTCGTTCAAGTTCGAGGGCGCGGACTGAGACAGTCCTGCCGACGACCGAGCACAGGAAAATATTCCTTGACAGCGTAACGCTGCGCGGATAGCTTTG
This sequence comes from Pseudolabrys sp., assembly GCA_051986235.1. Taxonomy (GTDB): domain Bacteria; phylum Pseudomonadota; class Alphaproteobacteria; order Rhizobiales; family Xanthobacteraceae; genus Pseudolabrys. The sequence continues at coordinate 64,678 of JBPYDR010000055.1, read as the reverse complement.
CCTCAGGTCGGCTTGCCCGCAAGCATGCGCGCGTGGCTGCCGGCCTCTTTCACTCAGACAGACAGATTTGGACCTTCGGGAATGGCGAAACGAAAGCCCGCGCCCGCGCGCCGGAGGGGGCACGTTCCGTAAAACACTGTCCATGTCTGTAGGTAACCAGATGCATGATGCTGCATGAAGCGTACGGTTCCAGCCGACGCAACTGGAACGATATGTCAAAAAACACATTGTAACGATTGGGACCGCGCGAGTTCGGCGTAGCGGGGACATCTATATGACAGCACGACAGGAGTATCTGCTTAAGGCGGCGGAGCTCATCGCAATGGCGCAGGTCGAAACGGATCACGCCGACAAGCTGGAATTTGAAAACCTGGCGCGTTCCTTTCTGCGTCTAGCTAAGCAGGCCGAATGCAACGCTAAGGCCGATCTCGCCTACAAGACGTCGTTAAAAAAGGATCGCGATCAAGTCTAGGAAACAAGCCGCAAGCGACTGCACCGGGGCTCATGAAGGAGCGACCAATGCGAACGTCAGCTGCACTTTTGTTCGTGATTTTCATCTCCACGTCGGCAGTGGGTCAGCCGCAAGCGCGAGACAGCCAGACCGTGACTGTAGGTCCCTGGGCCATCGCAACCAACTACAAGACAGACAAGTTTGAAAGCTGCACCATGAGTCGTTCCGCTGGCGAGCTCGGAATATCCTTCGTGCGCGCTCAGGACGGGCTGGTGGTGCTTCTCGACTCGCCAAAGTGGAAGCTCAATCGGGGCAAAGCTTACCCTGTCCGCCTCGTTGCAGCTTCGCGGTCGGTGGATGCTCAGGCCTTGGCTGAAACGAAAAGTGTGACCATCGCGCTCGAAGACTCACGACTCAATTCAAAGCTTCGGTTGGCCAGTATTTTCGAGGTGCGTGGAGAGGGGGCTACACTGCGTGTGCCGCTGGATGGGAGCTCAAAGGCATTTGAGCGGCTTGAGACGTGCTTCAATAAACACGATACGTCGGAAACAAATCCATTTGTGGCATCCAGTCGGAAGCCCTAAGTGGCTCTTGCGGTCTTCAATCTGTCCCTCCACGCTCCTCTTGATGGGGGACACATTGCCATTGGATTGCTTCCCGATTTTCATCGGCACCGACATTTTCTGTCTTGGGCCTGAGCGATAACGGGTCGCGAAACTCGAGCTGCGATCGACCACTCTCTATATGGATGTCAGGTCGTACCAAAGATACGAAGAGGAAAATTGCTACAACGCACGCGATGTCGATAACGATTGCTGCTTGCACGATCACCTCCGGCCTAACATCCGATAACCCTTTGCCCGTCAGCTGATCTTGTTTCTGTCATTTGAGCTCTCGTCGTGATCGGGGATCAGGTGTCTGCATTGATCCATCACTGCGGCTGCTCTTCGGCGTGCGATTCATCAAATGCACGGTGTATTCTGGCCAAACGGTTTTGAACTGAACAGCCAGCCGGTTACTCGTGCGGGCAGCAGAAGCGCCAAGAGACATGTTTTGCGTGATTGTCACTCAGTCCACCAGCCACATCTGATCTTGACTGAACGCCTCGTTCCTATCAGCGGCCCACCACAGGGACGCTACGAACAGCGTGATAACGGCCACGCCGATCACCAGGATTCCGAGTTTTTTTCAAGGTATCTTCACACGCTGATGCGGTCCCATACGCCTCATCGGGCGGAGGTCTTGCAGAACTCCTGCATTTTTCCCTGATTTTTGGTGCTGCGGGCCTGAGAATGAATCATTCATCCGCACAGGTGGGAGATGTTCGCTATTGCTCCTTAGCGGACACTCCCCTGTCAGGGACGTGTCGAAGCGATTTTAGCGCGTTCAGGTTTCACCCAGCAATTCGCGTCTCTGCCGTTCCGAAGCGTCAGAATAGCGGCGTAGTGCATGGGACTCGCTAAGTAGCCCGATCACCTGTCGGTGCTCCAAAGAATCGACCACGGCGAGCGCTTCCGCCTCGAACCGGTCGAAGGCTGAGATTGCCTCCTGGGCAGTCATCTGCGGCAGCAACATCTCATTGGTATGGTGCAAGATGTCACGCAACTGGATGGAAGGGCTCTGTTCGGCTGCGTGCGCTTCGGCCACGATCACGATCCCGGCGTAGCGATTGTCCACGTCCACCGCGATAACTTGGTTGGTGGAACCCAACGGAAAAGACTCGCGAAAGTTGGCGATCAAAGAATCGGCTGAGATCGTTCGAACGTCAGCGCGCATCATCCGCGCCACTGTAAGATCACGAATCCATCCGACATCAGCGGCCCCGCGGATAGTCTCGCCGCGCATATGAAACCGCCAAGTGGCGAACGAATATCCGAAAAATTCGCGCGTCGCCTGCATGGCAATAATCGCCGCGATCAAGACCGCAGTTGTCAGCCAGAGGTCGCCGGTCGTCTCCAGCGCGATGAAGGTCATGGTTAGTGGGCCACCGATCACCGAGACCGACAAAGCGCACATACCCATGATCGCATAGGAATCCGCGTCAACATTCAAACCCGGCCACGCGGCATTAAGCCCGAGCGCGAACAGTTGACCGCCTAATGCACCCAGCAGGAGCGACGCGAAAAACAATCCGCCGCGAAATCCAGACCCGAGCGATACTATGGAAGCGAGTGATTTCAGTATGAAGATCAGGGCAATGGTTGCGAGCGGCAGCTTAAAGAGACCGGTCAGGTGCAGGGCTCCATGCCCCGACGACATCACCTGGGGCGAAAGGATTGCCATCAAACCCACAAGCGCGCCGCCGATCATCGGTCGCACTGCCGGCCTGATCTTGTAACGCGTGAATAGCAGCTCGCACGCCGCGACACCTCGCATGATAATGATACCGAAGCCGGCGGCGAGTAGGCCGACGAAAGCGGCAATCACCACGTCATGAACCGCTAGATTTGAGACCGCACCCGTCTCGATGCCTAGCCGATCCGGGGCGAAGGCTCGCGCCGTCATATAGCCAACCAAGGATGCCATTCCTATTGGCGCGAGGGAGACAATCGAATAGCTACCGATTATCAACTCGAAGGCATAGAAGGCCCCGCCAAGCGGAGCACCGAAAGCCCCCGCAATTGCAGCTGCTGCGCCGCAACCAACCAGGACGCGGACGTTATTGCGACGCAGGTGAAACGCGCGACCGATCGTTGAAGCGATCCCGCTGGCGAGTTGCGTGTAGCCGGCTTCGAGCCCGACCGAAGCGCCAATTCCGCTCGACCAGACCGTTTGCGCAGCCACTATTAGACTGCCGCGCATCGACATGTGGCCCCCGTGCAAGGCGTTTGCCTCGATCGGATCCACCTCGGTGCCTCGTCGTCGGGTGACATAAGAAGTAACCATGCCAAAGAGGAGGCCACCAAGAGAAGGCACCAACACAGCACGGAGCGGGTCAAGCGCCGCCCGGCCAGACAGACGCTCGCCGGGCTCAAGTCCAAAAAAGATCTGATGCATGAACGACACGAGGTCGCCCATTGCGGCAACCGACAGGCCAGCGATTGCACCAATAAGGGCCGCCAGCACAGTGATGCTTAACTCTCTCGCGCGCACTATGGCGCGCAAGCGAGGCGGGATCTCAAGACGATGGGTCAACAAGAGCATGTCAACGATTTACGCGGCAACATTCGACACCGCTGTTGGTACTCAACCGACATGTTGTAACGGAAGTTCGCTGTGAGCAGTAACGTTACGTGCTATTCGGCGGTCTCGAGCACAGTCGGAGTCACAATGGCGTTCTTGGGGCCGCGCAGGCGAACGTAGATCTGTAATGCAATCAACAGGACACACAGCCCGATAAAGACGGCACTGATCGGCCTTTCGACGAAGACTCCCATATCGCCACGCGAAATCAGCAGGGCACGGCGAAAATTCTCTTCGAAGCGTGGACCAAGCACGAAGCCGAGGAGAATTGGTGCCGGGTGGAAGCCAAGTCGAAGCAGAATATACCCAAGAATTCCGATGACGACTGTCTCACCAACCTGGAACATGTCGTTGTTGGCAGCATAGACACCGATGGAAACAAAGAAGAGGGCGCTTGGATAAAGATACTTGTATGGAATGGTAAGAAGTTTCACCCAAATTCCGATCAGTGGAACGTTCAGCAGGACGAGCATGATGTTCCCAATCCAGAAGCTGGCCACGAGGCCCCAGAAGATATCCGGATGTTCCTTGATCAACTGCGGACCTGGGACTATTCCCTGGATCATCAGCGCGCCGAGCAACAGTGCCATCACCGCATCGCCGGGAATACCCAGGCTCATGGTGGGAATGAAGTCTCCCTGCACCGATGAGTGGGTCGAAGCCTCCGGCGCAACGACACCTTCGATCAATCCGGTCCCGAACTTTTCGGGATGACGTGAGATTTTCTTCTCGGTCGCGTAGGCGACGAACGACGCGATTGTCGGACCCGTGCCCGGGATCAGCGCGCAAAGACTGCCGACAAGTGTGCCGCGAAACATCGGTGCAATCGCTTGTTTCACGTCATCTTTGGTGGGCCGCATATCTCGAAGCCGCACATTCGCGTATTTTGTATTGACGGACGTCACCTGGTTGATGCTGTTCATGAACTCGGCGATACCGAAAAGTCCGAGTGCAAGCGCGACCAATTCAATCCCGTCATCGAGGTGCGTCATTCCGAAAGTGAAACGCTCTGCACCCGTTTCGAGATCGGTTCCGACGATGCCAAGCATGAGACCGAGGACGGTCATTGCAACACCCTTCAGCGGGGAGCCGCGCGCAAGGGTCGAGCCAGCAAGCAGGCCAAGCAGCATCAGCGAGCAAATCTCCGCCGGTCCAAATTGAAGCGCAACCCGCACCAATATCGGTGAAAGAAAGATCATCTCCGTGATGCCCCATGATGCGCCGATAAATGACGCCATCACCGTGAGACCAAGCGCTACGCCGCCTCTTCCCTGTTTGGTCATCGGGTATCCGTCAAGGCATGTCACAGCGTGTGGCGGGTGACACGGTAGATTGAGCAAGATGGAGCAAATGGCCCCACCATATTGAGCGCCATACATCACGCCGGCGAGCATCAGAATTGCTCCAACCGGTTTGATGCCGAATGTCAGCGGCAGCAAAATCGAAATTGTCGCAAGAGGGCCCATGCCCGGCAGCACGCCGACCATGTTGCCGACCAACACCCCAATGAAACACCACATGATGTTGTGCGGCTGAATAGCGACACCAAAACCGTACCAGAGATCGGTCAGTGCAGTTGCGATCACAGGCCTCTCCATGTCAGCAATGGCATCGGGATTTGAAGCAGGTACGAAAACAATCCGACGCCAAAAACGGTCAGGACGGCAGCCAAGGTTGCCGCGCTCCTAAGGGTGGCGTTGCGATCGCCAAGCGCCGACACGAACACACAGGCGAAAGTGGCAGGTATCAGTCCGAAAAAACTGCCAAAAAGTATGAAGCAAAGCGGACCGGCGAGTATGCAGGCCCAGCCCAGCCATTCAGGATGCGCAGGCAGAATGTCTTCATCCTCGCCCGGGGGAACGCCGAGCGCGGTTCCTGCGATCAGAACTCCGAGAAAAATCAGAATGACGCCGAGAGCCGTCGGCAAAAAGCCGGGCCCCATGTGCATCAATGTTCCGAGGCGGTAGGTTGGCCCCTTCAGAGCCATTACGAGGCCGAGCAGGATAATCAGTCCGCCCGCATAAAAATCGCGTTTACGCAGCAGATTGCGGACAAGTTCCGCAGCGAAGCTCCTCGCCGGGCGCAAGGCTTCCTCCAGCATTTATCATCAAGCCATCGCCCCTAGTTTGGACTAAGGTGAAGGGCATGGACAATCAAGAGTTGACCCAGGTTCGCATGTATAAAAATGGTGTAAACAAGGTTCGCGTGTTGCGTGTTAGGGGCCGCAAATGGATATTCTTCTTTGTTGGATAACCTGATCGGTCTGATTCCGGTTTACGGCCCGTGGGTCATTTTCGGCGTCGTCGCGCTCGAAAGTGCAGGCGTGCCTCTTCCTGGTGAAACCATCCTGGTTGGGGCCGCACTCCTCGCCAGCAGTACTGATCAGATCAGCATCATTACCGTTGTGGCCGCCGCGGCAGCGGGCGCGGTCGTCGGTGACAGCACCGGTTATGCTGTAGGGCGTCGGTTCGGTTTGCCGATGCTGGAAAAACATGGGCACTACATTCACCTCGACAAAGACCGTTTGCTGATCGGTCGCTATCTCTTTTATCAATATGGCAGCGTCGTAGTATTTGTCGGCCGCTTCATCGCGATCCTTCGAATGTTCGCGGCCTTGTTGGCGGGAGCCAATGGTATGCCGTGGGGGCGCTTTCTGTTCTTCAATGTGTCCGGAGGAATATGCTGGGCATCTATTTTTGGTTTCGGCGCTCACGCGGTTGGGACGGCAATCTACAAGATTTCCGAGGTGTCCAGCGTGATCGCATTTATTCTATTTGTCGTTGTCGGCTTGACGCTATCGCGCATCATTCGCCGTTACGAACCGATGTTGCTGCGTCGCGCCCAGCAAGTGTTTCCGAATCGTCCCGGTTGAACACGGACATGAACCGCCGGTTCAAATTTCGAACTCGATGCCGATTTCCATAATTTGATTGCTCGGAATCTGAAAATAGGCACCGGGCCGTTGCGCGTTATGGTGCATGAACGCGAACAGTTCCTCGCGCCAGCGCGCCAGGCCTGAGCGTCGGCCCGAAGGAATAATGGTCTCGTGGCCGGTGTAATAGATCACTTTGGCAAGATCAAATTTTGCGATCTGTTCGCGCGCTATTGCGGTTTCAAGTCCTTTGGGAACGTTGGGCTGCTCCATAAAACCGAAACGCAACTCGATACGAGTGATTCCTTCCGCGATCGGAGTGACGACGACCCGTTCTTCATCCCTCACGCGGGGCGTTTCCGAGGTGATTACAGCGACAAGCAGAACATTTTCGTGAAGAACGCGATTGCATTTGGTGTTGTGTGACAACGCGAGTGGCACACCCTTGGCCATGCGGCCAAGGATAACCGCCGTACCTGGGATTCGAACCGGCGGATCGCGATTGAGCTGTTCGACGAATTCCTTTGAAGGCGCGCGGACCTCGAGCCGCACTTTGTCCATTATCTCCTCACCTTTACGCCAAGTGAGCATCAAGAATGCAAGCACGAAGGCGATGAGCAAAGGGAACCATCCGCCTTCGAACAGCTTCGTCGACGTCGATGCAAAAAAGAGAATGTCGACGATGAGCAAGCTGCCGTTCACCGTATAGACAAGAACCGGATTGTGTTTCCAATGCAGCGCAACGAACGTTGCCATCAGCGTCGTGATCGCCATCAATAACGAAACCGCGATCCCATATGCGCCTGCTAAAGCATCCGACGAGCCGAACCCCATCACGGCTGCGAGCGTCGCAGCCGCAAGTGCCCAGTTGACGAACGGAACATAGATCTGACCAATCTCCTCGCCCGCAGTGTGGACGATGTTCATCCGCGGGAGAAAACCAAGCTGAATGGCTTGCTGCGTCAGAGAAAAAGCGCCCGAAATGACTGCCTGAGATGCGATAACGGTAGCGGCGGTTGCGAGCGCGACGAGCGCGTAATGCGACCAGGACGGGGCCAACTGATAAAATGGATTGTCTATTGCGCTCGGATCGGCAAGCAGTAGGGCGCCTTGGCCAAAGTAGTTTAGAGTAAGTGCAGGCAATGCCACCCCGAACCAGGCGATCCGAATAGGAAATGGGCCGAAGTGTCCCATATCGGCGTAAAATGCCTCGCCGCCCGTCACGGCAAGGAAAGCGCCGCCGATGACAACAAATGCAAGTGGCCCCGCATGCAAAAGATAGTCGACCGCCGGTAATGGACTCAATGCAGCGAGCACGGCGGGCGCCTTGAGGATTCCGGCGATTCCAAGAAGCCCAGCCACTACAAACCAAACCAGCATGATCGGCCCAAATATGCCGCCGATCCAAGCCGTGCCATTACGTTGTATCAGGAACAGAAGCGCGAGGATGACCACGGTTAGCGGGACCACTACGTGGTCCATGTGCGGGGCGTAGACCTTAATGCCTTCAATCGCGCTAAGCACTGAAATAGCCGGCGTGATACAGCCGTCGCCGTAGAGCAAGGTCGCTCCGACAAGGCCGATTACCACCATGATCGCGCGCCACTTGTTTTGTTTGGCGCGCCTCGGGCTGACCAGGGCGAGCAGCGCCAGAATGCCGCCCTCACCATGGTTGTCCGCACGCATGATCAAGATCGCGTATTTGATGGAGATCACGACAATCAGGGACCAAAAGATCAGGGAGACGATTCCCAAAATCGCCTGCGGAGATATTTGGCCATCCGTAGCTGTCACCTTCACCGCAACGCTGAGCGCATAGAGCGGGCTAGTGCCGATGTCGCCAAAGACAACGCCCATGCAAGCAAGTGCGGCAGGTGCCCAGGCTCGCGCATGGCCTGTCTGGTCGAGGGTGCCGTTCTGTGTCACAGCACGCATGAAAGCGGTCCCCCAGAAGGACAGCCTATGTTACCGCTTTAGACTAACATATCGAAAGGGCCGCCCCAAAATCGGACATGACTTTTTGCGTCGCAGTGGCCCTTAGCGGACATTAGAAAATGTCCTCAAATGACCCAAAGCGGATATTGCTACTTTTTCAAGGATGTCATGCATGGCTGAGGCTCTCGTCCGCGGAGTTCAGATCAACTATGAAACGATCGGAAGCAGCGGTCCGTGGATCGCTTTTACGCCTGGCAGCCGCCGGCCTTACGAGGAGCTGATCGGTTTATCCAAAGCGATCGCACAGTCGGGCTATCGCATTTTGCTGCACGACCGCCGCAATTGTGGCGCATCGGAAGTTGCGTTCGATGGTTCCGCGTCCGAGCACGAGATATGGTCCGACGACCTCTATGCGCTTGGCCAAGAACTAGGCGCCTTGCCCATGTACGTCGGAGGCTCGTCCGCGGGTGCGCGGCTGGCGATCCTCTATGCTCTTCGTCATTCCGATGGTCTGCGCGGTCTGCTCCTGTGGCGATTGACCGGCGGTCAGGAGGCGGTCGACCGGTTGGCAGAGAACTACTACGGCCAGTTCATCAAGATGGCCGTAGAAGAAGGGATGGCGGCGGTCGCGCGCAGCGAACATTTCAAGGAGTGCATCAGGGCCCGACCGGCAAATGCTGAGCGGCTCTTGCAGACGAATGTTCAGCATTTTGTTGAGACGATGACCTATTGGCGCGAATGTTTCCTTCAGTCTGCCAGTTTGCCGATTGTGGGTGCGACTGAAGCAGACTTGCGATCAATCAATGTTCCAACTTGCCTGATTGCCGGAAACGATGTCATCCACACACCCGCGACTGCAAGAAAAGCTGCTTCACTGATTTCGAACAGTGAGCTGCACGATAATGTTGTCGAACGGCGTTCAGAAGATGATTTGTTGAATGAATGGAACCGCAAGGAATGGCGTGATGCAGAGTCTCGCATGGCGGAGATCTTTGCCTCGTTTTTGCGGAAGGCAGAAATAGACAGGGCTAGGTCTGAAAGGAAAAGGGATGACTTTAAAAATCCGTCGGGTGGTAACGGGGCATAGCGCAGAGGGTCGTGCGAACGTCGAGATCGATGAAAACGTCGACAACGTGATCTCAAATCGGGTAGGCGCGTCATCGTCGGTGATATGGGCTACAAAAGGCTTTCCGGTCAACAATGATGGCTTTGAGGATCCAACAAAAGCTCCATTCAAGACCACTGTCGAAGGCGGCACTGTTTTTCGTGTGGTGCGATACCAACCTGGTGTCGCCGCGCGCAATCATCGGACCGACTCGATTGACTATGCTGTGGTGATTGCGGGGGCGATCGAGATGGAGCTTGACGATGGTGTCGTCGTGAAACTTAAGGCCGGTGACGTTCTTGTTCAGCGCGGCACCATCCATAACTGGGTCAATCGAGGTACGGAAGATTGTGTCGTCGCCTTTGTCTTGATCAGTGCCCGGCCGGTGATTGCGGGCTGCATCTCTCTTGAAGCTGTCGGATGACCGGGTCAGTTCGGCTCTATTCCCGCCGCTTTAACGGCATCGCCCATCAGTTCGACCTCCTTGCGGAAGTAGGCGGCCGTTTCCGCAACGCCACGGTTATCGGGAATATAGCCGTCGCGCTGCATGGTTGATGCAACGGCGGGCGCCTGCAATGCGGCTCGGATCGCCAAGTTTAGCCTTTCAATGATCTCTGGAGGCGTCTTTGAGGGAGCGAAGAACATGCCCCACGATCCGATTGGTTCAAAGCCAGACACCATGTTTTTCATGAGTGGCACATCGGGGAATGCGGGGAACGGCTTGCTGCCAGTGAAGGCGAGGCCACGAACGCGTCCTTCTTTGAGCAACCCCATGACCGATGGAGGCGTAACAAACATCACTTCAACGCTGCCGCTCAGCATGCCGGTCATGACCTCCGAAGCGCCCTTGTAGGGTATGTGCTGCATGCTGATGCCGGCCTTTTTACTGAAGATCTCGGCGGCAAGGTGCAGGCCATTCCCCACACCGGGGGAGCCGTAGACTGCGCGGTCTTTTTTCGCGTGGGCAATAAATTCTTGTAGGGTTTTATAAGGTGACTTGGCATCCACCAGCATGAACAGGCCGTCGAGAACGCCGACGCTTGCGATTGGCGCGAGGTCCGTGAAGATGTCGTAACCCAAATTTTTATAGATATACGGTGTCGGCGCTATTCCGTTTGAGGAATAAAGAATCGTATAGCCGTCCGGCTTGGCCTGGACCACTGCGCGAGTACCGATAGTTCCGTTTGCACCGGTACGATTTTCAACAAAAAACTGTTGACCGAGATCGAGGCTCAGTTGCGCCGACACCGTGCGGGCCTGAATGTCCGGCCCGCTGCCGGCAGCATAGCCAACCATGACTTTAACCGGATGATCGGGATAGTGCTGCGCCTCGGCGACTGTCGCACCGAGCGAGCAGGCAAGCGTCAGATACGACAGCAATCGAAACATCGTGTCCCCGATGCATGCGACTCCTGTCCAAGGGTATCGTCCGGCGGCACGGCGACGCAATTGACACTTTGCAATATCCCTATTGTCCTTTGCGGACGTCAAATACCCGCGGCAGTGTCTGCTTTCGGTGGCAAAGCGGGATGCCTGTTTGCATCGCACATATCCGCTTTTGACCCAAAGCGGACACCGCCACCCTCCCGTGTGCTAGCTTAAGTCGGTAGATGAGCTACCGAGCCTTAGGGGGCGGTATGAGGCGGCGCTCGTTCATCGAAGTACCTGCCGGCTTGGCCGTTGCTTTGCCATTTGCAGTTCGCGCACAACAGCCCGAGCGTGTGCGGCGCATCGGCGTGCTGCTAGCTGCGAATGCGGACGACGTGGAGTTTCAGACGTGGGTGGGGGCCCAAAATCCCTTGTCAGAACATTTCTCAGTGTGTTGCTCTTGGAGTTAAATGGGCAGGGCTCAATGAACAAGACGTTCGAAGTGCAACGGTTCATGCCGCGTGTGACACGGCGTAACTTTGTCCAAATAGCAACTAGCTTAGGTATTTCGAGCAGTCTGACGTCTTTCTCGGCGTTGGCGCAGAGCGGCAACAGGCCTGTCAATCTAAGTGAGGTCTTAACCCAATTTGCGGTTGGCCTCCGATTCGAAGCGTTATCCGAAGACGTCGTCCACCTGGCCAAGCTGGCTCTACTCGACACGATAGGTTGTGCGTTTGGTGCGTATTCGGCGCGCCCCAGCAAGATCGCCATCGAACTTGCCGAACAGGTAACCGCGCGACGGCCTGCGACCGTGCTGTTGAGCGGGAGCAAGAGCAGCCCTGATCTCGCTACGTTCGCAAATGGCGTTATGTTTCGCTATCTCGACTTCAATGACGCTTACGTAAGTCGCACCGGCGGGGCGGGTCATCCCAGTGACATGATCGCGGCGCTTCTGTCCGCAGCGGAAATCAATGGACGTAGTGGCCGCGACCTGATCCTCGGAATTGTCCTGTCTTATGAAGTGTTCTGCAAGATTGGGGACGTTTTTGACTACCTCGGCAGCGGTATCGATCACACGACGATCACGGGTATGGGGGCCGTAGTTGGCGCGGGCTCGTTAATGGGCCTCAGCCGTGAACAGATGCTTTATGCGATTGGCATAACTGTTGGCGGGAATACGGCCACTCGTCAGGGCCGCTCGGACTCACTGTCGAATTGGAAAGCATATGCAGCGGCTGATGCGTGCCGAAAGGCAATATTCGCGACAGAACTTGTCGCGCGGGGCATGACGGGGCCGACCACAATCTTCGAAGGCAGCTACGGCTATTTTAAAGTTATGGGTCGCAAGCCGGTTGAGCCGGTACAATTAGGTGAGCCGCTCGGAATTCGCCGCACTTTTAAGAAGCGCTTTCCCCTAGGCCAATTCGCCCAGACCGTGGCGCAGGCAGCAATCGAAGCTCGCGCGTTCGCAACGGCCCCAGAGAATATTAAAGAAATCAATATCAGTCTCTCGCGGTCGGCCATCAAGATTATGGCGGACGGCCCTGACAAGTGGCACCCAGAGACCTCGGAGACGGCGGACCATAGCATTCCGTACGCGGCCGGGCTTGTCCTGATGTATGGCAAAATAGAACCAGAATATTACCAGGATCGCTATTTGCACGACACGAAGCTGCTCGATCTCGTAAGTCGCATTAAGGTGCAGCCAACCGAGGAGGCCGAACAACCTGACTTAAGTAACCTATGCCTCCTCGAAGTCCTTCTCACGGATGGCGCGCGCAAAACATATCGAGTTGAGTATCATCGCGGACACTTTAAGAACCCGATGACTGATTTCGAGGTAGAGCAAAAATTTCGCCAAATGGCGCAACGTCACCTACAAGCCGCTCAGGTGGATCAATTGCTCGAGCTAATCCGGGACATCGATAAGCAACCAAAGGTGGATGATCTAATTGCTACAACGAAGGTTTAGCGGAATATCCGCAAGGTCTCTCGATCGTGTACGTCATGGGCGACCGCACTTGCACATGTCCACTAATGGCCCTTAGCGGCATCTCTAGTTGCACCGCACATGTCTGTTTTGGCCCAAAGCGGACTTAAGATTGCCAGGGCTGATTAAGGCGCAGGAAGCATCCTATATCTTATTGCCCAAGAGCGAGAGCATTCGAGCGCCGCCTCTGCATTGCACCTCTGCTCGCGTACAAGCTCATCCGAGGACGGAGATGTGGTCTAAGTTCCCTTTATTTATTGTGATTGGGTCGGCAGCGTTTGTCATTGCCGCCTTATACCTCACCTATCGGCTGGTCGATCCGCTGCCACCCCGTCACTTCGCAATTGCGGCCGGGATGGCAGGATCCGGGTACGACGACTTTGCGAGACAATACGCACGCATACTTGCGCGTCAGGGTGTTGAGCTGGAGATTCGCAACTCTGTTGGCGCGGTAGAGAATCTCAATCTGCTGCGTGATCCAGCCTCTGGAGTCCAGGCAGCCATCACTACCTTCGGCTTCACGAACCAGGCCGATGCGGAAATGCTCTATTCACTCGGTGGAATATTCGATGCAGCGATATTCATTCTTTACAGAAACGCGGAGCCCATTACGCAATTTGCGCAACTCCGAGGCAAGCGCCTTTCCATCGGCATGCCCGGGACCGCGCTACGATCACTCATCTTGCAGGTTTTAAAAGCTACTGATGCGTTGGATGCTTCCGTCCATCTCTATGATTTGGAGCCCACCGATGCAATCGATGCATTGATCGCAGGCGAAATCGATGTGGCGATCGTTCCTCAATCGGACGGCACGCTTTTGCAGCGCGTGCTTGGTACCCCCAGCATCCGCTTAATGAGCGTGGCGCAAGCGGAAGCCATCGCCAAAACGGTCCCCGGGCTGAAGCATGTCGTGTTATGGCAAGGTCTCATTGACCTAAGCCGCGACATCCCGAATTCGGACGTTCACCTAATTGCCTCCGAAAACAGATTGCTCGTGCGAAAGGATCTTCATCCTGCCTTGCAGTATTTGCTGCTCGAAGCCATGCGCGAAGTCCACTGGCCAGCAGGTACTTTTAATCGCCTTGGTGAATTTCCGGCCGAACAACCCAATGATTTGCCCCTGTCAGGAACGGCAGAGGCATTTTACCGCTCGGGCCCGACCTTGTGGCAACGCTATACGTCCTTCTGGCTTACCTCACTGCTCAATCGAATTGCGTTCTTTGTGATTCCAGTCGTCGTCGCGCTCATTCCGGTAATCGGCTTTGCGCTTACGTTTCACAGATGGCTGCACATTCGTCGTATCGATCGCTTCCCACCGGGTTCAAGGAAGCGTCGAAACTGAGCTTGCCAGGAGTGCCGATAAGTCGCGATGCCTGACTGTGAAGCACCCGATAAGTTGACCAAATAGAGGGGTCGCTATGTCCGCTTTTGGCCCGAAGCGGACACAGGTGAGTGCACTGCACATGTCTACTTTTGACCCAAAGCGAACTACGTCTCGTCTAGCGCCGAGCGGCATTCACAGGCTGGGCCGCACGTCAATAATTTGCGATCTGGTGGCGCCTGTGCCCTTCCAATCTTCACCTTTTTCATCTTCCAAAGCGAAGCAGCTTGGCTGACGTTCCTCTGCAATTGACGCTCGAGACCCTTGCTCAACCGGAAGTCCGCCTGCGTTTTCCATGTAGAAGAGCCCGTGATGCGGGACCTTGGTCCCATCGATTGCTTTCATCATTTTGGTTTTCCCTACGCATGCGCACTGTTTTCCAACCCAGCCGGTTGTTGCAAAACGCTCTGCGCGAGTTATGCAACCTCGTGCAGTCGATATAGGAGCGACGACAGGTAGTGGAAACCCTCAGGGACAAGGAACTGAGGTCCAAGCCGCGCTTGACGCATTGCCCGGCCTATTTATTATTCACTTAACGTTGATGGGGATGGGGTCCCCCGACAACCGCCGAAAGGCTGATGGCTCCTACCAGACGCAGGGCGTCGGTAGGGGCATTTTTTGTCCCAGCTTCGCCCGAGAAAGGGCAGACTATGGCTGGGCTTCCCGTTTCCTTGATAATCGCGATCTGGCTCGTGGTCACGACATGCACCGTCGGCGTGGTGGCCTATTGGTTCGAAATTGGTCCTGAACCCGTTTGGTTGACGCTTTTCCTCGGTGCAGGTGTCGCCGTGGTGGAATGCCATCTTTTTCAAGAAGCAGACGACGTCTGAAATGAAAATCGAAACAAACTCGTAGGGTGGCCATCATGCTCAGTGAACCAGTACGTGTGGCGAACACTCGCGAGCACATCTCGTGGTCGCATCGGTTCGCATTTTTTTTGCTTGTTTTGGCCCTCGTCCTCTTCGGTGGCGCCTATGCACTCGCCGAAATTGGTGACATGTCCGAATCGAGTCGGACCCTGATGTTCGTCATGCTTGGTGCAATCATTGTCACCAACGCCATTTGGCAGGCTGCCGGATTGGCTCTGGCCCGCCTTGAGACCGTGATGCTGAAAGCGCCGGTAAGCCATGACTGAAATCTGGACACTGGCTGCACTATGGCTCGGACTCGCGCTGGTGGCGACGTTGCTGTCGATTTGGCTTCGCATCGCCACCGCGCTCTCGGAAATTGTCGTCGGCACTATCGCCCAACTCGTAATCGGCGCGGCCCTCGGTGCCACAATGCTGGGCACGGATCAAACCTGGGTGAAGTTCCTGTCAGGGACCGGTGCAATCGTGCTCACGTTTCTTGCTGGCGCAGAACTAGACCCGGTCGTCTTCCGTGAACGGTGGAAAGAGGCGGGCGCAATCGGTGTAATCAGCTTCCTCGTGCCTTTCTTGGGTTGCGCTGCCGCAGCTCGATACTTGCTTGGTTGGGACCCCATGGCCAGTTGGCTCGGAGGGGTGGCCATGTCCACGACATCGGTCGCGGTCGTTTACGCCGTGATGCTCGAATTTGGCTTCAACGCCACCGACTACGGGAAGGTGGTGCTCGCGGCGTGTTTTGTTACCGATCTCGGCACGGTGCTTATGTTAGGTCTCATCTTCGCACCGTTCACGATCAAGACTTTGATCTTCGTAGCTGCATGCGTTGCCATCCTGATTTTTCTCCCGTGGGTCACCGCGCGATTTTTCCGACTTTATGGAGGACGACCGTCCGAACTCGAAACCAAGTATCTTTTGCTTCTGCTGTTTGGGTTGGGTGGCCTTGCTGCCTGGGCGGACAGCGAGCCGGTTCTCCCGGCTTACCTCATCGGAATGATCCTCGCTGGCAGTGTGGGCAAGGATCACATTCTGATCAGAAGATTGCGCACGCTTTGCTTCGGGTTTCTCACTCCATTCTACTTTATTCGCGCAGGCTCATTCGTGTCGGTGCCGGATTTGATTGCTGCACCAGCGGCGTTCCTTCTGATGCTCACCGTCAAGCTCTTAACGAAAATTGCAGGTGTTTATCCGGTGACTCGGGCTTTCGGCTCGCCGCATAAAGACGGCATGTACACCACGCTTCTGATGTCGACAGGGCTGACGTTCGGCACCATTTCATCGCTGTTTGGACTGTCCCACGGTATCATCGATCAGGCGCAGTATTCGGGATTGGTTGCAGCAGTCATTGGCAGCGCCGTCGTGCCGACTTTGATCGCCAATGCCTTCTATCTGCCTCGTCATCTGCTCACCAACTCGGTGAACCGCAACGCTGAGGCCGAAGTCGCCCCTGTAACGGGCGCTCGGGCCCCGCGCAAAATTTAGGAGGTCCGCCATGGACATACCCAAAGACGCAGTGCTTTTGCGCATCTTCTTCGGCGAAGATGATCGTTTCGAGCATCAGCCTCTTTACGAAGCCATTGTGCAAAAAGCCCGCGAGCAGCATCTCGCTGGTGCAACAGTACTAAGAGGTCCAATGGGGTTCGGGCATTCCAGCCGGTTACACACAGCGAAAATTTTGCGGCTATCGTTCGACCTTCCTATCGTGGTCGAGATCGTGGATACGGAGGCGAAGATCAATGAGTTTTTGCCACTGCTCGACAGCATGATGGCCAGCGGCCTGATCACACTGGAAAAGGTTCAGGTCCTCCAATACGGCAAAGCGGGTCTGAAGCAACGCGCCGGTCTTTAGAACGCGCAAGATCTTTCAATAGCGAGCAAGTTCATGATGAATTATTTTTTGGTTGCCGTTGGTGGCGCACTCGGAAGCATGGCCCGTTTTTGGTGCTCGGGCTTTGCTGCGCGTCACATCGGGGAATGGTTTCCGTGGGGCACTCTCATCGTCAATGTTTCGGGATCATTGGTCATTGGCGCATTTGCTGCACTAAGTACGACCGAAGGTCCGTTTTTCATCCGGCCAGAGCTACGGATCTTTGTCATGGTGGGTTTGTGCGGTGGGTTCACGACCTTCTCTTCTTTTAGCCTTCAGACATTCGCGCTGTGGCGCGAGGGAGAGTTGTTCTGGGCTGGCGCGAATTGTGTGCTCTCTTTTGTTTTGTGCCTTTTGGCTGTGTGGAGTGGATACGTTGCCGTAGCGGCTGTTTATCGTTGAACATACATGGCATGTTCGCTATTGGCCCAAAGCGGACATCGCTAGTTGCACCGTATATGCCCGCATTCGAGGTAAAGCGGACGCGCTCATCACACTTCCCATGCCCGCTTTTGACCGGCTTGAGCGTAAACTCGAGCGCGTGATCGATTTTGCGGGTAGGGCCGCATTTCATGTTAGAAATGCCGCACGCCTTGAGTTTGCAGATTTGATTTTGGAGTTCGTCCGATGTATCGGCTTGGGGTATTGCTCGCAGGATTGTTGTTACTTGCGTTGTCGACAAATGCGACGCCGGGTATTGCGGATACTGTAAAGATCGTTGTTCCATTCGCTGCCGGCGGTCCGGTCGATCAACTAGCGCGTGTCCTTGCTGCGGAATTGGGATCGGTACTCGGGGACAATGTGATTGTCGAAAATCGCGGCGGCGCAGGCGGCGCGCTAGGCTCCGAGATGGTGGCGCGGGCGGCGCCTGACGGCAGTACAATCTTGCTGGCGAGCCTGGGATCGCAGGTTCTTAGTCCTCTCCTCAAGCCGCCGACAACATACGACCCAATCAAGGCCTTTGCGCCGGTAATGCTTGTTGGTTCAGTGCCATCTCTTCTTGTGACGAGCCCAAAGCTCGATGTCTTGACGCTGAATGATCTAATCGCCAGGGCGAAGCGGGATAAGTTGGTTTACGGTTCAGCAGGGCCGGGGACTACAATGAACATCGCTGTAGAAATGTTCAACTTTGCAGCAGGGATCAAGATCGCGCACGTCCCCTATCGTGGTGCAGCGCCAGCAATCAACGATTTGCTTGGCGGTCATGTCGACGCGCTCAATGCTGATTTGCCGGTGCTACTGCCTCTGGTGAAGGCCGGATCAGTGAAGGCCCTCGCGCTATTCGCGACCGAGCGTTCACCCCTGCTGCCGGATTTGCCAACAACGGCAGAGTTAGGCCAGCCGAGCGTCGTAATGGAAAACTGGTACGGTGTCTTCTTGCCTGCCGGTGCGTTGCCGGAAACGCGCGAAAAACTCGAAAGAGCACTCTTTTCCGTCGTCGAAATGCCATCGATCAAGGAACGCTTCCTCGCGAACGGGATGCACGGCACACTCGGCAGCAAAGCCTTTGAGGCGCGACTAACTAAGGAATTTGCCTACTGGCCAGACATGATCAAGAAACTTGGCATAACGGGCGAATAAGTCCAATAGCGAAAGAATGAGTGCGTTATCGCGCTTTGGGCAGTAACGCAGATACCGGTACTCCCGAGGAAATTCTGGCTTGCCGCATTTTTTCGTTCGCGGCGACGCGTTGCGCGCGCTCCAATACCTCGTCCGCGTGCTTGTTCGGGATGAAACAAACACCGACTTCATCTGCCAGGACAAGGTCACCGGGACTGACCGCCACGCCACAAATGGACACTGGTCGATTGATCGCGACGGTCTCGATGCGCCACTTGCCGGTGATCGGGCTCACGCTGCGTGACCAGATTGGATAACCGATTTCGCGGGAGTGCTCGATGTCGCGCACCGCGCCATCGACAATGGCGCCGAGCTCGCCTTGTCGCCGTCCAATACTCGCCGATATGCTGCCCATATTGGAAACCTGGTCGACGCCTTGCAGAACGAGCACGTCTCCCGGTTCCGCAAGATTGTGCGCCTCGATCTCACCAAGCAAGGACACGCCATTCATAACCGCGTCACGTACAGGTATTTTTGCAAGAACATTGTGCACAGTCAGTGCGCGGCCAACGATGCACGCCTTCGGATCAGTCGGGCGAAGCATCGCGGCGGGTACGGCGCCGACAATTCCCAGCTCGTCCATCGCGTCTGACGCCATTCCGGTGAGGTCAGGAAGGGTACGAAAACCGTCAAGGATTTCCACCGGTATTGGAGGCAGTTCGATCATTCCGAATGCGCTGGTCGGAAGCTTGCCCAAAGGATTTTTTGTCATTGCTGCTTTACTGATCTGATTGGTTTGACCGGATTACCTACGGATCAAAGTATATTGTTTTTGCGCATCACGTGCGCGATCCACTTCGCACGGATGCCCGCTTTTGGTCCTTGGCGGAGCGTGAACTGTGGCACTGCACAGTGTCCGCTTTCATGGGTAAAGTTGATTACTGTATTTTCCCGCTGATGGCGGATGCCAATTGGAAAGAGGGGCGCCATGCTGGAGATCAACACCGAGTTTCTATTTACGATCGCACTCGAAATTCAAGTGTCTAGTCTCGGCGATACGCCCTATGGCGGCCGACGCATCTTTCATTTTAACGGTGGCAGCTTCGAAGGACCGAAGCTTAAGGGCCGGGTGTTGCCCGGTGGCGGCGGTTGGTCGCTGATCCGCCGCGACGAGGTGCTGGAGGTCGACGTGCGGTTAATCCTTGAGACCGACGACAAGCATCAAATCTCCACGGCATGGAAAGGACTTCGCCATGGTCCGAAGGAAGTCATGGAACGCCTTTATCGCGGCGAGATCGTCGAGCCAAAAGCCTATTATTTCCGCGCTACGCCCTATTTCGAGACGAGTTCAGAAAAGTACGGCTGGATGAACCGCATCTGCTCGATCGCCCGCGGCTCGCTTGGCGCGAACGCACGAACGCTAGATGTTTTTCAGGTGTTGTAGGCGCATGTCCGTATTGGCCCACAGCAGACTGAGCTTGCGCGCTGTACATGTCTGCCTCTGGCCCATAGCGGACATTCCCCTTCCGAACCTTCCGTTGGATACCCTATCTTTGACCAAGGGCACGAACATCCGTGCCAGCTGACCCGGAAACACTAGTCATGCGCAGTGAACGGTTTGATTTTCCCAGTGCGAAGGGCGAGCGATTGGCGGCGGTACTCGATCTGCCGCTTGGCAAGCCGGTGGCCTTTGCGTTGTTCGCTCATTGCTTTACCTGTGGCAAGGAAATACCAGCCGCCAGGCGCATTGCGGAGCGGCTGGCGATGGACGGCATCGGCGTGCTGCGTTTCGATTTCACCGGACTCGGCGGCAGCGGAGGCGAATTCGCCAATACGCATTTTTCTTCGAACGTTGACGATCTGGTCGCTGCGGCCAATCATTTGCGCAAAGCGTATGGCGTGCCCGCGATCCTGATCGGCCATAGTCTAGGTGGTGCCGCGGTGCTGGCCGCCTCACGCAGAATTCCCGATGCCCGCGCGGTGGTAACGATCGCCGCGCCCTACGACCCGTCGCACGTCATGGGCTTGTTCAAGGAGCACGTCGACAAGATTCGCGCCGACGGCGAGGGAGTGGTGACGCTGGCCGGGCGGCCGTTCCGCATCACACGCGAATTCCTGGATGACGTAGCGGAGCAAAAGCTAGGCGAATGTCTTTCCACATTGCATCGGGCCTTGCTCGTTTTCCACTCGCCGACAGACGACACGGTCGGAATCGAGAACGCATCGCGGATTTTCGGCGCCGCCAAGCACCCGAAAAGCTTCGTCTCACTTTCCGGCGCCGATCACCTGTTAAGCAAAGCGAGTGACGCCGTTTATGTGGCCAAAGTGATAGCCGCCTGGGTCGAGCGGTATCTCGACAAACCCGAGATCATGACCGAAGCAGAGGTCGAAGCCGGCCTCGTGTTAGTGCGAGAGACGCACGGAGGCAAATTTCAGCAGGAGATATTGACGGGGCCGCATCACTTGCTGGCTGACGAACCGGTCAAGCTCGGTGGGCTGGATTCTGGTCCGGGGCCATATGATTTCCTGCTGGCCGGGCTTGGTGCCTGTACCTCGATGACGATCCGGCTTTACGCCGACTTTAAAAAAATTCCTCTGGAGAACGTCTCGGTGCGGCTCAATCACGAGAAAAAGATTCACGCGAAAGATTGCGAGGACTGCGACAAAAAGGTCACCAAGGTCGATCACATCTATCGCTCCATTACCTTGGAAGGCCCACTCGACGCCGAGCAGCGTAAGCGTTTGATGGAGATCGCGGACAAATGTCCGGTGCATCAGACGCTCAAATCGAACATCGACATAAGCACCACCGAGCGCTCGGCCTGACTTTCGCGCACCTCGGCGATCCCGCCGTCGTCGCTGTCAGCATGAGGCCGTCCTGATGCATCATGCTGCCTTTAGCACTGCCCGATAGAGGGTCCGAACACAGTGCAGATGTGGCCTAACGCAACGCGGGCGGCAAACGCGTCTCGTGCGGTTTGTGTCAGGGAAAACAGGTCACGGGGTTGCTTCAGTAGTGAAAGCACCATTTTCGCAACATTAACTGTCCCATTTGGACGCATGGCAGTTATTGCAACGTCGGGGAGCGATCGCTCGGCGGGATCGGCAATAACGCGGATTGCCACAAAGCGAAGCCCATTTGCCGCGGCGACGCTTCCGACAATGTGGGATTCCATATCGACAGCTAGCGCCCCCGTTCTTATATGCAAGACATGCTTCGCATCGGCATACGCAATTGGCCTGGGCACGCCTACAATTTTTCCATAGATTGAATTGGGTACGGCCTGCAGTAGGCTCTGCGACCAGCTTGCATCCGTCCCCAGTCGAGTTTTACCCCACAGTACTTCTGAACCGACGACGCAAGTCCCGGCAGCCAGGTTGGGCAGAAGTCCCCCCGCGACACCCAGACTTATAAGACCTCGGCACTCGCTCGTGATTGCGTGAATCACCGACTCGGCAAGATTATGGCCCTTACTGCCGCAAATCACTCGTCCGTAAATCCCCGCCGCGAGACGCGCTTCAAACGGGAGCCCGACGACAAAAACCAGAGTTTGAGTAGCCCTATCAAGCATTGGTTTGCTGTGCACATTGGCAAACGTAATCGCCGCAACTTCGCTAAGGTTCCCCGACAAGGCGCATTTTAAAATTAGTACTGCGTTAGTTCGTGACAAATAGGTAATTTTTTATTCCGTTACGATCATCGATCTCTACAATGGCGCGTTCAATTGCACCAAAGGTCTTCGTAGTTCGGAAATTTTTTGAGGGTCTTGTCGTATCGAGTCGGCTCAATCAACGGCAGAATCAATTTCAATAACGGGTTCTTCAGTCTTGATGTATGTCTGACATACAGGTCTATCGGATCAAGCTGATGTCGTAGATGTAGTTTCGGATCATAGTTGAGGGCGCTACTGCGAAACCACTTATAGCCGTGCGCGATGGACCAGGTAATCATGTCTCGAACGGCGTAGTGATAAAGATGCAGGTCCAGCGCGACCGAATAATCGAGCCCTATATATTCTGCATAGATTGCGTCCTCTTCGATCATGCAAAGGGTAAACGCTATAATCCTTGCATTTTGTCGCCAGACAAAGAAACGCACTTTGTCGGGCATCGCCCGCCCGAGCCTGCAGAAATACTTTTTGGATAATTTCTCGAAATGCATTTTCGAGCGTTCGTAGACCTGTAAATAAAGCGGATACATCTCGTCAACAGCGGGCGTGATGTCGTTCACGACGGTCATTTCGATGGGCGCTGCCTGAGCTGCGGCTCTGAACTTTCTTCGTAGCTTGGTTCGCGTGGCGCTGTTGAGCGCCTTATTCATGTACTCAGCGAAACTCGCATAGTTGATGTTCAGCTTGGTCATCGGGAGGCTCGGAACTCGCGCAAATCCACACAGCAGGAAACATTGCAATGCATCGCGATACTTGGCCGGAAACTCCTTGAGCACGATGAGTGGCGCTCTCAGCTTGATTGCTTCCGTGACGATCGCCGACGCCAGGAGCTGTGATTGATGATCGAACGGCATTGCCTCGACATTGTCGAGGTGTCCTTCGCCGGCCGCGCAACCGACCATGAGCACCCGCACTCGCATGAAGCGCGGCCATATGTTGCGAATTGCATTGATCAGATTGCCGACCTTGGTGGATGCGCCGACAAGCATATCCTGGTCGAGAATAAAGAACGGTTGGATCGCGCGAACCTCGCCATGCGTGTCCTTGATCGCAAAATAACGATACTCGAATCCTTGCAGGATCGTGTCTTCAACGATCTCGTAGTATCGGGAGTCCTTTCGCTCGTGTTCAAAAGCGTGAGGCCAATGGAGGCAGTGCGCCAATTCGTCACGTCGAATTGTTTCGACGCTGCCGGAGACTGCGAAGGGCTCTGCGCGTGCGAACGATCTCACTCATGAAAAACACCCCAACAGCGCTTTGCAGGCATAATTATTTTGTAAATTCTGCCCTTGTTCCGCTTCGCGCCTTTTTCAAGTTCCAAAGGTTTCATTGAGTTTTTGAGACAGCGGGCGATTACAGAATATTTGCAAAGAGCGTTGGTTCAGATAAGCCGCGAGTTAATTTGTGACACACAAGTCAGACATCGGCCGCGCGCCTTGTGGTAGCCTAAGACGGTGTCGCAATGAATTGGCGAACTATGCCGATCTGGTTGTTCGCGCGATCGGCAGACCCTATAGCCGGCGTGTGCGTCAACGTGTTGGAGAAGTAAATGACGTCAGGAGTTGTCTGCGATGCCGCACTTTGGAATCCCCAAACAAGGCCGCCAACAACGACTCCGTGACATTGCGCAGGTGAATTGGCGGCGCGGACTATTCCGCGTTTGGTTGCTCTTTTCTGCCGCGTGGATGATGGGGTGGATTGTGTATTTGATCATCAACGGGATAAAGGACGGACTTCAGAGCTCAGGTAATTTACTGGCCATTCCGGTCTTGTTGGCAGGGCCTCCGATTGCCCTTCTGCTCTTTGGAGTCGTGGCGGGCTGGGCGCTTCGCGGCTTCACGTCGGAATAGAGAAGCGGAGATTTGTGATGCACGGAGTCCGCGTCGATGTGCGCAAACTGTGCTAATTTGTGGATGCCCTTGGTCATTCTTTCGGAGAGTTGAGCTCATGGCAGCGGGGCACCGGCACATTCTCGTCGTTGAAGACGACCCGGAGACGGCGGGCCAACTCGCAGAGTCGCTGACGACGAGTGGGTACGAGGTTAACGTCGCCGTCAACGGCAGCGATGCGCTGAGCCTCGGGCTTTCCTCCGCTTATACCGTGATAACGATAGATCGGATGTTGCCAGACATCGACGGCATCGAGGTCATGCGAAGCTTGCGAGAGCGAGGTATCGCCACGCCGGTTCTGATTATCAGCGCTCTCGGTGAAATTGACGATCGCGTGCGCGGGCTGCGTGCGGGCGGCGACGACTACCTTACAAAGCCTTTCTCGTTTGTGGAATTGGTCGCACGCGTTGAGGCGCTAGCGCGGCGGAGTGATACCGTCATCAAGGAAACGGTGCTGCGTGTCGGCGATCTCGAGTTGGACCTCGTATCGCGGATGGCCAGCCGTCGAGGCCGCGATATCAACCTGCTTCCTCGCGAATTCCAGCTACTTGAGTATCTCGTTCGCAATGCAGGCCGAGTGGTTTCCAGGACAATGCTGTTGCAGCACGTGTGGGATCTCCATTTCGACCCCACAACCAACATCATCGATGTCTATGTTGGACGTGTCCGTCGCAAAGTGGATGACACACAGTCTTACCCGCTCATTCATACAGTTCGCGGTGTTGGGTACTGCGTCCGTGCGCCTGGCTGAAACCTTACGATCATCGACGTTCAAGTTGGCTCTGATTGCCATTGGCTTGTTCGGAGCAATTGTTCTGGCGCTTTTCGGCTACGTCTATTTGTCAACCATTTCGTACGTACGAGGGCGCCTGGATAGCGCTCTCGTAGCGGAACAGCTGGTTTTGCAAAGTGCCTATGACAGCGGGGGTCGGGCCGGCTTGATCGCGACTATTCGGCAAAGGACCGGCGACGAAGCCTTTCGGGACAATGCCTATTTGCTGGCCGACCCATCTTACCGTTTTGTAGCTGGTAACATGAAAGCGTGGCCTTCCGACCTGACGGGCACAGCTTTTCGTGCGCCAGCGTGGAAAGCCGAGCCGACACAGCGAACGGCGCTGCGAACCGTGTTGATGACATTTCCGAACGGCGATCACTTGCTCGTGGGCAAGAATGCCAACGATCTCGAAGCGTACACAGGAAATATCAAAACGGGCTTCATAGTGGGCATCGCCCTGATCTGTATTCTTGCCAGCATGGCCGGCGTTCTTGTGACACGCAGGACGGTAGGAAGGATCGAAGCTATCAATGCAACAACGCGAGCCATTATGCAGCGCGGGCTCGACACTCGCATTCCGCTTCGCGGTATGAACGACGAATGGGATCAGGTCGCGGCAAATCTCAATTCAATGCTCGATCGCATCGAAGCGTTGATGGAGGAGGTAAAGCAAGTCACCGATAATGTAGCGCACGATTTAAGGACGCCGCTGACGCGCATCCGCGGACGCCTGGAAAAAGCCTTTCATCGCGAGCGCGACAATGAAGCCGACCAGGAATTGATTGCGGACACCATTGCCAATCTTGATGGTGTGCTGCGTATTTTCTCCTCGCTCACGCGAATAGCGCAGATTGAGGCGAAAGCTCAAAAGGTCGCGTTTCGAGCGGTCAACGTTGCCGAGATAACACGCGAAACGGTTGAGCTCTACGATGCGGCCGCCGAGGAGCATGGTACACATCTAGACTTCGTTGGCGGTCGACAGGTTTGTGTCACGGGCGATCGAGACCTCATCTTCGACGCCATAGCCAACCTGGTCGACAATGCAATCAAACATGGTCGCCCAGCAGGTAATGTAACGGTCGCGGTTACGAAAAATAGTGATGGCGCCGCTGTTGTTTCCGTTATCGACGATGGACCGGGAATTCCCGCCGCCGAACAGCAAAACGTGTTCAAGCGTTTTTACCGGCTGGAGAGGAGCCGACACAAAGCAGGAAACGGCCTCGGGCTTAGCCTTGTCGCCGCTGTTGCGCGTCTTCATAACGCAAGCATCGAGTTCCTCGATAGGTGCCCTGGCTTACAGGTTCGCCTGATATTTCCAGCAAACGTGATTTCTTCTCCGCAGGGAGAAACACCGGAGAAAAACTGCGTCAGGCAAGAAATGAAAAAACATGACGTCGTTCCGTGAAACTAAATAATTTGTCAGAAACTAATTTGTTCGTTAATTGAGTAATCCCAGGAACGTGCGAAATTTCCCGTCGGAGGTTGATCGATAGAAGGGAGTTTCGCTTGGCTGTGTTCGAGAAGAATGTTGAGACGACGATTCCGAAGCTGCGCCGTTATGCTCGGGCTCTGACTCGAGATGCAGAAATCGCCGACGACCTGGTGCAGGACACGCTGCTGCGGGCTCTGCGATCGAAACATCTGTTTCATGGTGATGTCGTGAACGGCTGGCTGTACACGATCCTGATCAATCTCAATCGCAACCGGCTACGTTCACTGGCGCGGCGGCCTGCGATCTCGCCACTTGAGGACAATGATGCTCCCGATGCGGCGGTGCCAGAGGCCAGCGCCCGCGACATCGAACGCGCTCTGTCGGCATTGGCGGACGACCAGCGTCATGCGTTGCTGCTGGTCGTTTTGGAGGGCCTCACATATCGTGAGGTCGCGGAGGTGCAGGGCGTGCCGATTGGCACCGTGACGTCACGGCTGGCGCGCGCACGCGGCGCGATCAAAGACTTTCTTGAAGGCGGGCGACAACAAAAAGCCAAATCGCATTAGCGTTGGCGACGCTGTTCGACGTGGCCTTGGCAGAGGCGGCGTCGCGAGGTTGTCGGGCATACGAATTCTGCGATAGCCTCTCCTTGTGTGGAGGGCTCGCATGAAGCGACGGGAATTTCTGGGCGCGCTCGCCGGCGCCGCCTCGGCATGGCCGGGACTTGTCTTCGCGCAGCAAAATCAGGCTCCCAAACGGGTCGGCTTTTTAGCCCATCAGCCACTCCCGCCCGTGCAGCGGTTTCGCGAAAAGTTACACGCGTTGGGCTGGGTTGAGGGCAAAAATATCATCATCGAGTATCGATACGCGGAAGGCCGCGATGATCGTTTTCCTGCATTTGCGGCTGAGCTCGTGTCGATGCCGGTGGACGTCCTGGTCGCCTGGGGCAGCCCCGCCGCATTCGCTGCCAAGCGCGCCACCACGACGATTCCGATTCTGATCGGCGCGGCGGGCGATGTTGTGAATATCGGGCTTATTTCGAATCTTGCCCGACCCGATGCAAACCTCACGGGATTCATAGCGCTCAACGTCGAACTGGAAAGCAAACGTCTCGAATTGCTCAAGGAGGCTGTCCCGCATTTGTCGCGGGTCACAATACTTGCAAATCCCGCCAATCCACTGAACCAGTTCAATCTGAAGACCGCGCGCAAGTCTGCCGAGAAGCTCGGCGTGAAAATCGAAGTCGTCGAAATCCATGGCGCTGCAGACATCGAGAACGCGCTCATAAAAGTAAAGGAAACACGCCCGGACGCCGTGTTGCTTGCATCTGACACTTTGATGTTGAGCAAGCGAAGGGAGATCGCGGACTTCATGGCTGAAAATCGCATTCCAGCCATCTATCCGTTCAACGACTATGCAGGCGTTGGGGGTCTGTTCACCTACGGCGCCAATATTTCTATCCTGTTCGAACGCGCGGCCGAATATCTCGACAGGTTGTTGAAGGGCGAGAAGGTTGGCAATTTGCCGGTTCAACAGGCGACCGCATTCGAATTGATCGTCAATGCAAAATCGGCGGCGGCGCTCGGGCTTGCCATTCCGCCCAATATCCTATTGCGCGCGGATGATGTGATCGAATAGCCACGCGCCCGTGGCTCCCGTTTCGATTATTGTGTGGCCAAGCGGAGGCGAGCGCTGCCGCCAGCGGCGTCCACATGTCGCCGGTATCGCCGAAGCCGTGCAACATCACGACCGCGGGCCCCTTTCTACCGACCCTGACGTGAATGGTCGCGCCGTCCGTCTTGATGTCTTGAGTGTGAAACCCTGGAGGAAACGGGCGGACCGCAGCGGAAGCCGACAGCGCCAGCGCAACCGCCGCGATTTGCCGCCAACACGACCCGGAGTGGCATTGCTGACAGATTACGCATGACGCGATCTGACGTGGACTAGAAGCGCGCGGTAACGCCGAAAATGGGCCCGTGTATCGTCATGTCAAAATTGTAGAGCGTGAGTCCGCTGCCCCGCGAGTAGTCGACTGAGAGCGCCTTGTAGCCGAGCATGCCGCTCCAGACGATATTCTTTGACCGGCAAAATTCGTAGTCCAGAGCGCCGAGGACCTGCCACGAAAATTTGCTGCCGACATCGAACCCGCCGACATCGCCGCTCAAGACAAAATTCATGCCAGGGGCGAACTGGTGGCGCAGTCTCAACCCGACCAGGGGATCGAACCAGCTCACACTTTTTTCAGCCGAGAGAACACCGGCCCTACTGAACGTGAGATCGAAGATGTTCAGCGTGCCGGTTGCGTCGATCTGGACATCCGCGTGCTGCCACCAGGCCCGTCCGCCGGCGTAAATGTCGAGCGCGGTGGTTGAGCCGGGTGAGGTCATCCCGTTCCAGTGCGCGAACTCATAGGCCGCCGCCACCTGGCCAATGAACATCTCGAGGCCCAGTCCCGCTGAAATGCCCAATGCGCCGCCAAGCGCATCTGTACCGCGCGTGCGCGTGACGCTCGCACCAATGTCGGCCTTTAAGTAGAGAAGGTCGGCGAGCAGAGCGAAGCGGCCATTGCGCGCCTCGCCCAAGGCGGCCAACTCAAGCAGGCCCTTGGGAAACTGCGTATGATCCAGAATCTGAAAAAAGTTCGCGTTGACATCACTCGTGCGGCCTTTAACTGTCACCGGACCATTGAGTGATATGGCCCAAGCGTAGGGCGTGAGGCTATACGTCCAACCGTCAATTGCAGGCGGGGGCGTGATCGGCGGCGCCTTCGTTGGCATGTCGGCGGCGACCGCGCTGCCACAAAGGCCAAGCGTGACCGCGAAGGCAGCGAATGTGTTCTTCATGACACCCGAACGTAATACCGCAAATTTTCAATGGCCATTGAAGACCATTCGTCCGTCTTTGGCTGTCACTTATAAATCACACACAGCGTGAAACGTGGTCGTGCGTTGTTGTCCGCGTGTCCCGGGTTACCACAACCCATACGCGTTATTTTCGCGATCGGTCGGCATATCGCGCGGCGTCACGCAGAATGAAGGGCGCGCTCAAACCGAGCGCGCCCTGATCGTGCAAACAATGTGCCCACTAACTCTTCGTAACACGCGGCTGGGTTCTAAAATCCGCGCGGTGGCCGTCGGTAGTACCCTTGAGAGTCAGTCCGGTAGTACCCTTGCGATTCAGTGTAGTAGGGATTGCCATTCTGGCGTCCGTAATAGCCGCCGCCCCACTGGGGCTGGGCATAGCCACCGCCGCCCCACTGTGTCTGACCATAGTAGTTGTTGTCGTCCCTGTAACGGGCTTCCGGATCCCTCGCGACCTTGTACTCGCCGCCCGGGGTGACGCCGGTCAGGACAACCTCGGTATTCTTCAAGCCAACCTTCTTCACCAGCGCAAAAAACGTTGCGGCATTCTCGGGCGAGATACGCACGCAGCCATGCGAGGCAGGCCGGCCGAGATTCTTCACCTCAAGGCTGCCGTGGATCGCATAACCATCCTTCCTGAAGAAAACGGAATGAGGCATGGGCGCGCTGTCCCATTCCTTGCTGTACCAGATTTCGTTCATGGAGGTGGCCGTATAGGTCCCTGACGGCGTTGAATATCCCGCTTTTCCGGTCGAGACCGGCCACTCATATTTTGTGACCCCGTCCAGGGCGACCGTCATCTTCTGTCTGGATTTGTCGATGGTGACGTGGATGGTGGAGTCCGCGCTTTGGCTCTCCGAACGGCTCTCCGAACCGGAGCTGACCTGCGCGCTCGCCGGGCTGGCGAACATCACTGCCAAAACGGCGACGATCAGTAGGCCGCAGAAATGCAGGGCAGATGGTAAGCGCTTACACATCGCATCCTCCCTTCAAGGACTTTTACGCCTGAGAATTTATGAGGAATCCAGGCTTTGGACGATTGGACCGAGGGGTAATAGACCAACCCTCAGTGGACGCTCCAGTTCCAGAATTCCTGAATTTTGCCCGATGCATGGGAGAATATCCCAGGCCGGGCCGCTTCGGCCCGGGCAATACGGGTGCCATAACCGTCAGTCGGTACCTCAAAATGACCGGTGTCCGGTGTGCCCCACTCAGCGCCGGAGTCCAGCCCACATTCGTGCGCCATCGCAATCGTACGCTTTGGCTGCTGCACGGTAACTTCATTGTACCGCACCTGGTTCACATCGAGGGCTTTGCCGTATGCGTGCAAGCTCAAATAATTCGTGCCGAAAATCTTTCGATAGCTGTAACCGCCGATGTCTTTGATCGGATAGCCCGACGCCACCAGTTTCTTCAGCAGGCAGACGAACTTGCCGGCGTGTTCTGATGCCACCGAGGTTTTGAGAACATTGTCGGGGGTATGAACGACCAGCAGCGACATGTTTTTAGTGTTTGACGCCTCGAGATCGATGGTCGTGGTCGCGATTTTAATTTCTGATCTTTTGAGTTGCGACGGCGGGAGCGGGACATAGCCATGATCGATACTGGCGACTTGAACTTTCGGCTCCTCGACTGTCGCGATTTGATTTTGTTCCTCGATGATGGCGACTTCTTCGAAGTCGCTGCAAGGCAGCGATGCGACGCTTACGTTGGATAGCAATAGTCCAATCGTAATCGTGCAGAACATTACCCCTCCGAGTCTTCACGCCTTCCAGATGCCCCGCCGATTTTAAACTTGTCGCTGCATGACGCGCTGTTGCCACAGCACGAAATTACGACAGGACACACACTTCATTATCAAATTAGCGGCTGACCTGCCAAATCACGCCGCCGCGCAGCCGGTAAAATAACACCGCTGCGAGCTGAACGCTTCGTTTCGCACGCAGCGGGACTACTTGTCGCGATCACGTTGATCGATCTGCTCCACCTGGACCGAATTCTGCGGCGCAGCCTCCGCCTTCCGTTTTTGGCGCGCCTCGAGTTTTCTGCAGAGATCAGGCTTTCGCACGCAAAGTTCGCGAACTCCTTCATCGATATTGTTGTGGAGCCGCTCGAAGAACCCCGCGTGTGCCGGTGATGCAATGGACACGCAGGCGAGGATCCTGAAAAACGTTTTCATTGAGTCGCAATATTTTTGTCTGCTGACCATTCCGATACATGAGACGAATTAAGACAGAGATAATTGGCGAGGCGATCTGCTTACGCGATTACCGGTCCGCTCGAAATTTTTCGCTACGCTGCGAGAAAAATAAAGGCGGGAGCAATCTCTTCCGGCTGCGTCGGGCGTCGCATAGGGGTGTCGGCGCCGAGTTTCTCGACCGCTTTGTGCGGCAACCACATCAAAAGACTCTCCGGCATTGATCCTTCCGATAAACTCCGAGCTCAGATCGCTCGTGATGTTGAGCTTATGTCCGGTGCCCTTTTTAAATTCGGGGCCGATCCGTCAGTGTCGCGTTCCAGTGATGTCGTAGATTCCGAACACGAGGAAATATGACAGGAGCAAAGCAGACAGGACCACCAGGGCGAGCATCATCCATATCCTCACCGGTATCCTGGGCCCGGTCACTTTGCTCACATCCGGGAAATCAAGAACAGCGGACTTCGATTTTTCATTCGATTATCTGATCGGCGCCGTCCGTGCCTTCGACTTGAGCGTGGTGACGAGACGTGGTCCTTGCCAAAGCACCAGGTCGCGGTCATCGAGATATTCGTTGGCAATCCTGATTGCGTCCGCGTCGGTCGCAGCCTCAATTTCATTGGCGGGCTGTGCAATGCGATGCTGCGCATCCAGGAGGTATGCTCGGTAGTGAAGCACGGCGATCTCCTACCGTCTTTCATCAGTTAAGCGCGCTCTGGCCGGCGAGACAAACTGGACGTACCTCAACGACGGTGGACGACGGGGAAAACTCCGCTTCGGCCGCCAGGAATACGAGGCGCAACAAAGGCAAAGCTGGCCTTGGCCAAAAGAGAGACCGCCTGGTGGCGGTCTCTCAAAACGGCATCGGATGGATTTAAGCCGGTCGAGCAGGGCACTCAGAAAGGCCGGTGCAGGCGCCAAGGGTAAAGCTCGCGCCTATCTTTGCCGCGCCTGCAGCAGCTTCCAACGTTTCATCGGAAACGTGGAAGGAAAATGCCTCTTCTTTCGCCTTCATTACGATATCAGTCATGACGCGGATCCTTTTGTTGGTGCTCTTCCAACTAGATCAGCGATCACCGGACTTTATTCTAAGTGTTCACGCCAAGGTGATGAGCACACCCACCAACGCCAAAACGGACCGATTTCATCTGCGCGCGCCCTGGTCCGCGGCAGACAGCGTTCTCTTATTGGCTCTCATGATGCGGCGTTCTTTTTCGCAGGTGCTCATCTGATTGGCCGCGACGCAGTTTTCATAGTCCGCAACCGAGCGTTCGTATTCGCGGCGCGCGTCTTCTTGCCGCGTGTTTGTCGTGCATGCGGAGAGAAGGGCTGTACTCGCCACAATCGCGGCTGTCACCGAAATATGAATTCGCATCGCTGATCCTTCGGGATTTAAGCAAATTGTAGCCATCCGAGATCTATTTGTCTTGAGCCGTCCGCTCAAGCCCGCGAACACGACAAGTAGCAATCCGTGTCTGTGTCCGGGAAGGGCGGCCGCCGATTTTGCCGGCTGGTCTGCTTTGGGCCGCGTAACAGACGCGTCAAAATATACCTTCATCGACGGGCGCGAGTGTTGTATCTAAATCCCATTCGGAGGATCCATATGTTTTCACGACGAAAAACGGTATTGGCCTGCATCGCGGCGATCGGGGCCGCCTATTTAACTGCACAGGCGATTGCGCAGGAAAAATCAATTGTCGTTGCCTCGACAACGTCAACTCAAGATAGCGGCCTGTTCGAGTATCTGCTTCCGATCTTTCAGCAGAAGACCGGGATTGCAGTCAAAGTCATCGCGCAAGGCACCGGACAGGCGCTCGACACGGGCCGACGCGGCGACGCCGATGTTGTTTTTGTCCACGCCAAATCGGCGGAAGAAAAATTTCTGGCCGAAGGTCAAGGCGTCAAACGCAATCCTGTGATGTACAACGACTTCGTTCTCATCGGTCCGAAGAACGATCCTGCGGGCATCAAGGGCAGGGACGTCGCCGCAGCGCTGAAGACGATCAAGGAAAAACAAGCGCCCTTCGTTTCCCGCGGTGACCGCTCCGGAACGCACATTGCCGAGCTGGCGTTGTGGAATAAAGATGCCGGTATCGACATCGATCAACAGAAAGGCCCTTGGTACAAATCGATCGGTCAGGGCATGGGCGCCGCGCTCAACATGGCAAGCGCGAGCAATGCGTATGTGTTATCGGATCGCGGGACTTGGCTGTCTTTCAAGAATAAAGACGACCTGCAAATTCTCGTCGAGGGCGACAAGCGACTATTCAATCAATACGGGGTCATTCTGGTCAATCCGGAAAAGCATCCGGCAGTGAAGAAAGAGCTGGGCCAGGAGTTCATTGATTGGCTTTTGTCTCCGGAGGGGCAGAAAGCCATCGCCAATTACAAGATCAATGGCGAGCAGTTGTTTTATCCCAACGCTGATGATCCGAATGCTTGAAGCATGTTAGTGGTATTCGGTGAACGATTTTGTCACCGCCTTTGCGACCGCTTTTGATTTGATTGGCAGGCTCGATCCGCAGTTACGGGATATCGTGCTGCTGTCGATCGAGGTCAGCCTCACTGCGAGTGTGTGCGCTTTTTTCATCGGCGCTCCGATGGGGACGGCGCTCGCGGTCTATCGCTTTTCCGGTCGAAGCGCGTTGATCGTCATTGTCAACGCGCTCCTCGGCCTCCCTCCGGTCGTCGTGGGTCTTGTTGTTTATCTGCTCTTGTCGCGGTCGGGGCCGCTGGGATCATTCGGTATTCTGTTTACTCCGTCCGCGATGATGATTGCTCAGTGCCTGCTTGCGTTGCCTATTGTGATGGCGCTCGTCCATCGCACCACAGCAAGCCTGTGGGCGACTTATGGTGATCTTCTTTTGAACGATGGCGCCAATCGCTTCAGAAGCATCTGGTCGCTGATGAATATCGGTCGTGAAGGAATGCTGACGGCATTTCTCGCCGCATTCGGCCGCGCAATCGCGGAAGTCGGTGCAATCATCATCGTCGGGGGGAACATCCAGGGTTATACCCGGACCATGACAACCGCGATTGCTCTCGAGACGAGCAAAGGCGATCTGCCGTTGGCACTTGGCCTTGGCATAGTTCTCATCGTTCTTTCGATGGCGGTCAGCGGCGTCAGCCTGTTTTTTGGACGGGGTCTGGGCGACCGTTGGTAGTTGTTCCGCCTCGGTCCGTAAGCGGACAATCGGATATTTTGCATCGCGATCGGACCCTGCGTTAAAGTAGGGCACCTTCAACGTAGACAGCCAAACCGCATGTCCAGAATTGGTTTCGTCGCGGTCCTGATGTTCGCGACCGCTACCGGTGTGCACTCGCAGGGGTGCAATCCGGCGATTGACGGCACTTATTGCGCCTCGGTGCCCACAAGCAACAAATCCGCATCGCCATCCGTTGGGCGATCCGTGCCGGTCGGGCTCGGGAGCGCGCTTTCGTCCGGGTCCTATGATCAACCCGCCAAGTTGGGCACCATTACATTTGGTGGCGGCACAAGCTGCATTGGCCTGCTGCGTCGAGTCAGCTGTAACTGATGAGAATAAATCCATGAACACGAACCGCTACCTGGTCAAACTGGCTTTGGCCGCCACGACACTTGCAGGCGCCTTCCAATTGAGCACGGCGGTAGCTCAGGACTCACAAACACGAACCATCGAACAGTACACGTGCAAAGACATCATGCGAGAAGCGGGTGCCGATCGCGATATCGCCATAGCCTTCCTGCACGGATTTCTTTTGGGAAAGTCGGGAACACCGAGCTTCAATCTCGACGTTCTGCATAAACAGACGACCGAATTTATTGAGCGTTGCCTGAACAGCCCCGTCGACAAAGCCGTCGATGTCATGTCGAAGCTGAAAAGTCAGTGGAAATAGCCGCTCAATCACCCGCCGCGAGCGCGCGCCGAGCCTTTTGTGCCGGCATTGACACAATACCAATACACGCCCCTCGAAAGGGTCAGATCGGAGATGGTGCCTCCGGTCAGGGGTTCATTCGCAGCTACCTTACATTGGTCCAGAGTTTTGAACTCTCCCACCCTTTGAGACGTAACGCCGACCGGTGTGACCGCGCCGGTAGCCGGCGACAGAATCGCGAATACTATGATGAGCGCATACATTTTAATCTCCCGCGCAGGGCGTTTAGACAAGAAATGATGCGCGAACAAATCCTTGTCCAATTGACCTACATCAAAGGCCCAATTCGTGATTTAGTCCGGTCGATGCACATCATATTTGTGACAGTGGCCTGCATTGCTGCGGCCCTTATTGCCGGCACGGCTCCCGTTCGCGCGCAGACGTTGCCGGTTTACGACGTGGACGCAGAGACGGCCAAATGCCTGACGCAGGCCGAGACGGGAAAACAATGGACGGACGCATTGAAGAGCTGGTGTCGGTCCATTGGCCAGGATGAACACCAGGCCCACGACCAGCTGGCCGAGCGTTGGGAGTCCTATGACAAGGGCAAAAGGACGTCGTGCGTCGCCGACAAGCGCATCGCCGACTATTCCAGCCTGAAGACCTGTGTCGAGCGCGCCGGAACGGAAAAACCGCAGGAGCAGCAGCAGGCAAAGGCAACGACGGACACGGAAACAAACGACAAGGCTTACCTGGCCGCGATCAGAGAGGGTAATGCGGCGTACTCGGCGGGCAGTTTTGGCAATGCCATCGCGAGCTTCGACCTGGCGATACGCCTTCATCCTGATGACGCTTCCGCCTTTAACAGCCGCGGAAACGCCTATGCGCGCAAGGGCAACCTGTACCGGGCCATCGCCGACTACAACGAGGCCATTCGGCTCAAACCCAATTTTGCCGCGGCATTTTGCAATCGTGGATTGGCGCGGCAAAAACTCAACGGCGGCAGAGACAACGACGATAAAGCCAAAGCTCGGCAGCTGGACGATTCAGCCTGCCGGTGAGTCATGAGGGCCATTGGAACCGGGCTCTTGCCACTGTAACCTTCCGTCAAACAACCTGACGATCGCTCCGCAAATGCTTGGGTCAAACCGGCCGGTTCTGAGTTCGAAGACTTACGACGTCGAGGATTTCGCCGCGGCACAGGAGCTGTTTCACAGCAGCGGCTGGACCGACGGCCTCCCG
Organism: Pseudolabrys sp.; assembly: GCA_051986235.1. Taxonomy (GTDB): domain Bacteria; phylum Pseudomonadota; class Alphaproteobacteria; order Rhizobiales; family Xanthobacteraceae; genus Pseudolabrys. The sequence goes on along the minus strand of JBPYDR010000055.1, from coordinate 28,181 downwards.
GTGGTGCCGCCGACGGAGGCCGCGGTCGAAGCCTGTCTCGAGTGGGCCCTAATGCCGCCAGAGCAGCTGATCGGCATCGAACCAGTTCGCGCGCAACCGATCACCGCCGAAAAGCTCGCAATCAATGCGGTGATGGCCGGCTGCCTGCCGATGCATTTCCCGATCGTTGCGACCGCGTGGCAGGCGATGATGAGGAACGAGTTTCTCCTGCATGGCGTGACGTCCAGCACCGGCGGCTGTGCCATCCTGGTGATCATCAACGGGCCGATCCGTCTTGAAATCGGAGCCAATGCGACGTTCAACGCGCTGGGCAACAGCGACCGCGCGACATCTGCGATCGGGCGGGCCATCCGTCTTGCCTTGATCAATCTGATGGATGTCCGCCCTGGAGGGATTGACCGCACCACGCTCGGCCACCCGGGCAAGTTTTCGTATTGCCTCGCGGAAGATGAGGAGGGGACCGATTGGCAGCCTCTGTCGGTCATGCGGGGAATTCCGCAGGGCCTCTCGGCCGTAACCGTGATGGCCGCTCTCGCGCCGCGACAGATCATGAACGAGTGGACCACCGATCCCAAAGAGATTCTCGAAACCTTCGCCGCCGAGATGCGCGCCAACCAGCGTCACTATTCGATTTATGGCGGCAATTATGCCATCGTGATTCCAAAACAGTTGCGCGACATCATTCAGGCGGCCGGCTGGACCAAGCGTAACGTTGCCGAGTTCATCTATGAGCGCGCGCGCGTTCGCCGCGGTGAATGGGCTGACGTCGGCAAAGGCGCGATTGTCCGGGACAGGCCCGACAAAATTCACACCGCGCTTGAGTCGCCGGACCATCTACTTGTGGTTGCGGCCGGCGGTCCGGCTGGCGGATTTGGCGCGGTTATACCACCTTGGATGGGCAGCAAGACAAAGGCGGTTACAGCCGCAATCGGCGCCTGCGTTGATTGTGAGCCGCCGAAGAGCTAGATGAAAGTCGGCCCTCCGCGTTCCTTGAAGGGGAAAGCACATGATCGTTCGCGTTCTCGATCCCACACACGAGTTGAAGGCGGCCGGTGTGCAGCCTGCCGAGAGGCCGTCGTCGCTCAAAGGCAAGACGGTGGGCTTCATCTCGAACGGCAAGGAAGGCACGAAGGGTTATTTCTCGCAGCTCGAGCGCATGCTGCGCGAGGATCTGGGTGTTGCCGACGTAATATGGCGGACCAAATCGAACTACAGCGCTCCGGCTGATGCCCACATCATCGACGAGGCAAGGCAATGGCATGCGGCCGTCACCGGTGTCGGGGATTGAGGGAGCTGCTCATCGTGCAGTCTGCACGACTCAATCGCAGTTGAACGTCAGGGTGTTCCGGCGCTGGCAGTGATGACGTCGCGCTTCGTGAGCGCGGCGGAACTGATGTGCAAGGTTCTCGGCATGCCGGACTACAAGTTCGCCAGGATCGATCACCCGATCAGCAGCGCGTCAGAGGAACAGCTTGCCGATTATGCGCGTGCGACCGTCGCGCAGGCGCGGCAACTGCTCTTGGGAAACATTTAGTGCACCGACGCAAAAGCCGCATAAATTGTTGCCTGCTCGCCGCATTCATCCTCGCCGTCGCGGGTTCTGCCGTCGCGCAGCAGCAGCATCAGCTTGATCCGATGCTGCCGGGCTCGCTCAAGCCCGAGCCTCTGCCGCCGTTGGAAAATCCGGACGCGTCGTCGACGCCCGCCAAGGAACTGTTCGCTCGCAAATCAACGCCGGTTCCCGGGCCCTCGCGCTCGATCGGCATCCATTCCAAGGGTTGCCTCGCCGGCGCCGTGCCGGTGCCGATCGACGGACCAGGCTGGCAGGTCATGCGGCCGTCGCGCAACCGCTACTGGGGCAATCCGCAAGCCGTCCGCTTCGTCGAGCGGTTCGCCAAAAAAGCAATAAAGATCGGCTGGAACGGTCTCTTGATCGGCGACATAGCGCAGCCGCGTGGCGGACCGATGCTCGCCGACCACAGCAGCCATCAAAACGGCCTCGACGTCGATATCTGGTTCACGCCGATGCCAGACCATGTGCAAAGTCGCAAGGAGCGCGAGTTTACCCCAGGCACAGATATGGTCGCGCCCGATATGCTCGACGTCGATCCGCGAGTATGGACACACACACATGCCGCGCTGATCCGCGCCGCTGCGCAGGATCCGGTTGTTGTCCGCGTCCTAGTCAACGCTGCGATCAAGAAGGCGCTATGCCGCGAAACCTGGGCTGATCGGACCTGGCTTTATAAGGTGCGTCCCTGGTATGGCCACGCCGAGCACTTTCACGTGCAGACCATGTGTCCGGACGACAGCCCGGATTGCAAGCCACCGACGCCGACACTCGCAGACGATGGCTGCGGTCGCGATCTCGATTTCTGGTTCAAGGAATCGACACTGCATCCGCCGCCGTCCAAACCGAAGCCACCGCTGACGCTGTCAGATCTGCCCGCCGCCTGCAGGAAGATCCTCAAGGCGAAGTAATTGCCGGCGCAATCAGTTGTTGATCACCAGGCCAAGTTTCTTGATGACGGCCTGCCACTTGCCTTCTTCGCGCTGAATGTTTTGCGCGTATTCGTCCGGCGTGCTCGCGAGCGGATCGCCGCCGGCATCAAGCAGCCGTTTCTTCATGTCGTCCGACGTTACGATCTTGCGTAGCTCCTTATTGAGCCGATCGATGATCGATTGCGGCGTGCCCGCCGGTGCGACCAGTCCGTAGTACTGCACGATCTCCAGTCCCGGCAGGCCGGATTCGGCAATCGTCGGGACGTCCGGGATGGCTGCCATGCGCTGCGGCGACCCGACGGCAATTGCACGCAACGCACCGGCCTGGATGTTGCCGATGGCAGGCGGCAGCGTATTGAAGGCGAGCATGACATGCCCGCCGACGAGATCGTTGGTAAGCGGACCGGTTCCCTTGTAGGTCACGATGGTGATCTTGGTATCGGTCATAGCCTTGAATTGCTCGGCACCGAAATAGTTCAGGGTAGGGGCGGGCGGCGTGCCAACAGTGACTTTGTCGCCGTCTTTCTTGGCGAGCGCGATCACGTCGGAGATCGTTTTCGCGGGCACGGACGGGTTGGACATGATGACGATCGGCACCGAAGCGATCAGTCCGATGGGCGCGAAATCCTTGCCCATGTCGTAGCCTGGATTTTCCGGCAGGCCTGCCCCGGTCACCAGCAGCAGCAAAGTGTAGCCGTCGGCCTGCGCACGGGCGACATCGCGTGTACCGATCACGGATCCGGCACCCGGGCGATTGACGACGATGACCTGCTGACTGAGCGCTTCGGTAAGTTTCTGCGCGACAACGCGGCCGACGGTGTCCACCCCGCCGCCCGCGGGAAAGGCCACCACCAGCGAAACAGTGCGGGACGGATAATCGTCAGCCGTTGCAAGCGCGGGCAGTGCCGCGCTGGCGAGCGTTGCGATGGCGGCTGCGCGGATAAACCGCAAGTGTGTGCGCATATCCTTGCCTCCCTGACAGTTTTTTATTGAAGCTCGTGCCACGCATTGTGCGCAAACCGCCAGCATTTGCCAACCGTCTCGCGCAACCGCGCTCTACTCGATGACGGCATCGGCAATCGAGAGCACGCCGGAAGGAAGGGTGAGGCAGCGTCGTCATTGCAAGGAGCCGAAAAAAGCTGCGATTTCTTTCGCAGCGCGGTCCGGGGCCTCCCGATGAGGAAAGTGACCGACGCCTGAAAACATCGCGAGATCCAGATTGGCGAAAGTTTCGCCCAGCCTGTCGGTCCACGCATAAGGGAACAACGGATCATGCTCGGCCCAGCGGACGCAGGTCGGCACATTTATCTTAGGCAAATTTTGCACTTCACCCTTCATCATCGCGATGCGGCCAGCATTTGCGGCGCGATAGTGGGCAAAGCCGCCAGCGAGGTTTCCCGGCTGCATGAAGTTGTCGGTAAAGGCATCGAGCACGCGGTCAAAAGCGTCCTTTCGGTAGGCCCAATGTCGTAGGAAGTGTCCGATATAGGTTTCGCAGGTGCGACGTGTCGCGCCGACGAGCGTTGGTGCCATCTCGGTTTGATTGAATGACTGGTACCAGATCTCCTTGAGACGATCCGGCTCCGCCATGCGCGGGCCGATGCCGGGATAGACGAAGTCAAAGAAAACCAGTCCAACGAGCCGATCCGGTGCCGACCGTGCGAGAGGCTGCATCACGGCGCCTCCCACGTCATGGCCCACGACACCGGCACGCTTGATGCCAAACGCGTCGAGCAGAGCGATCATGTCTTTCGCATGGTCGGGAGGACCGAACGGTTCAACCGGCTTGTCGGTTTTGCCAAATCCCCTGAGGTCCGGAGCTATTAGCGTGAATCGATCCCGCAAGCGGTCCATCAGTGGTTCCCACGTGAGCCAGAACTCCGGCCATCCGTGTAGCAGGAGGAGAGGGTCTCCAGTCCCGGTCTTGGCGACGTGGAATTGAGCGCCATTGGCGCTGATGGTCAGATGCTCCATATGACTGTCTCCTCGGGTCTGGCTTTCTGACATTAGCATTGCTGTCGTGATGTGCGCGCGGCCTCGGTCGCGCGCGACGATCAGGTGTAATCGCGAATTGTTCGGGATGGACCGACAACAGTCTTAGGCCGACCGAAGCCGGCCAAGACCGTTGAGGGCGCTGGGCCAAGGCTAGGAACCGCAACGATGGCCTACGCGAGCCATGAGAGAATGGATTCAAGACATAGGCGTGACATATTTTGGACGCCGCGGGTCACGCTCTTTGAGTACTTAGTTGAGGATTCCGACGGCCCGCGATGCCACGAGCGCAATTGTGGCAAACGAAATAGCGGCTTCTGCCATCATCAGAAGCTTGGCCCGCACGGTCAGTGGAAACGTGTCTGCGGGTGAAAACGCCGTCGCATTGGTGAAAGCGAGAAACAGGTAGTCGATGAAGCCCGGTGTCCAGCCGGGATGAAGACAGGTTTCGCCGGCCGGTTGCTGCTGGGTGAAGAGAAAGTCGTTGCCAGCATCGAGCCTTGTTCCCTTTGTGGCGGGACTGCCGCGATCGAGCGCCCAGTACCACAGGGCGAAGATGATGACGTTGGTCGCCCAGATATTGAGCGCATCGAGCAACAGCGTTCGGCCGCTTCCTGCATTGCCCGCGAGGATAGCCTCGACCAGGCGCGCCAGCGCGCCGAAATTCACCAGCGTCACGAGAGCGGTCAGAGAAATCGCCAGCCGGCGCATCATCAATCGCTGGCGGCCGACAAGATTCCACTGCGCGTCTGTTGATGCTTTGCGCGCGCGCCGCTGCGTCCACACCGTTGCTATCGACAGCGGAATGAGAAGGGCGAGCTCCAGAACGGGCGCGAGCCATCGCGGCCCTACCGAGAGGTCATTGACGATGACGATCTGCAGAATGACGATCGTCAGGATCGCGCCGCGCGCGAGCCAGAAATCCAGAGCTTTGTCCGTGAGGTGTTTGTGGGAATGAGCCATTGGCGCGCCCCGTGTCCGGGAGTTTTACTCCGCGGGGAGGGGGCGCACCATTAGGGAGGTCGTTGGATCGCCTTTGCAATAGCGCGGCACGGCGGGAACCGGCCAATAGGATCAATTCCGGCATAGATACCTAACACGCAAAACCCAAACGAAGCAGGCGCGCAACCGGCCACAAGTCACGGCACAGAGCCGAAAACGTCGCAAGACACTCAAGGGCGCAGTAGCGAAGGCTTCGCGCGTCTCGCGTGTGCCGGTAGTTTGGAATTTGCGGCATGGGGGCCCGTTGGGACCACTACACATATGTGTATTACAATTGTTAGGTGAGCAGGCAAATGCCCAATGACGAGCTGCGCGATCAAATCTCGCGCATCGAAACTGACATCGAAGACTATGCCATCACCTTGGACGGGTGCCGAAAAGCCATGCTGCTTTCGAAAGTGGCCATTGCCGCCGGAATAATCTTTTTGTCAGCGTATTTGCTCGGTGCGATCTGGCTTAATGCCGTGGCTGTTATCGGCGCAATGGCAGCCGTCATTGGTGGGGTGGTCGTTTTCGGGTCAAACCTGAGCACGTCCAATCAGGCCACGTCTGCAATAGCAGCCCTCGAGAAACGCAGAGCCGAACTGATCGACATGATCCACCTTCAAACAGTCGGCGAAGGCGATGAGCTTGCAAGCCGTCCACCATCGGGTGGCGTCAGCTTTCATCGCCAAAGCGGACATGTGCTGTGATGTCCGCTTTTGGCCCAAAGCGGATATCCCTATTTGCAGGACATGTGCGATGCAAACAAGAATGTCAGCTCGACCCCAGAAAGCCGACACTTTTTCAGCTGTGTGTGACATGTCCGCTAGAGATTTAAAACAAACACAACAGCGCAACTAATGATCTCCCTGTTGGACGAACTTCACCTTGCGGGACTAATCCAAAATAAGCATTCTTGCCATCGAATGGCGTGTCCTCGGGGCCGCATATCGGCACCCTCGGGGTAGGGAGAGGAGCCTATGACAAAGCAAAAGTTCGATCGGCGCGACATTTTGAGAGGTGCTGTCGTCGGTGGCGCCGCCGCGGCAAGTGCGACAGGTGCGATCGCTCAGGCTCCGAATACCCACGCGCAACAGCCCGTAGCCGCCTCCGTAACCTCAGATGCGGCCGGATATGCATTCTTCAATCTCGAGGAAGCAGCTTTTGTCGAAGCGCTCGCAGACCACATGGTGCCAGCCGACGAGGTCAGCCCGAAGGGCACTGATCTCGGCATAAATATTTACATCGATCGTGCGCTTGCCGGCGCCTGGGGCAAGGGAGAACGGCTTTACTTGCAGGGGCCCTGGAAACTCGGCGCGCCGAGCCAGGGCTACCAATTACCGATGACGCCCGCGCAGCTTTATCGCGCTGGGATCGAGGCCACCAACGCGCATTGCCGCAAGACCTACGGAAAGACATTCGATCTGCTGGACGCCGCGCAGCGCGAGGAGGTGCTGGTCGGCCTCTCCACTGCAAAAATCAAGTTCGACGATGGCCTACCGGTGCGCGTGTTCTGGACGACGCTTTACCAAACCGTGATTGAGGGCATCTTTTCTGATCCGATCTACGGCGGGAACCGCAACAAGGCGGGGTGGGCCATCATCGGCTTCCCCGGCGTGATCGCGGTGCATCGCGACCATATCGAGAAATACCGCGGCAAGCCATTCCCGACCAAACCTGTCAGCATCTCCGACATGAGTTGAGGGACGCCATGGTTACAAAGCTCAAGGAAGTCGACGCTGTTATCGTCGGACTGGGCTGGACCGGCGGTATTCTTGCCAAAGAGCTGACCGAAGCCGGCCTGAAGGTGGTTGCGCTCGAGCGTGGTGCGCCCCGGTCAACGGGCAATGATTATTCACTGCCAAATATCCGCGACGAATTACGTTATGTCGTGCGCCACGACCTGATGCAGAACACGGCACGCGATACCATCACGATACGCAACAATCCGGGCCAGGAGGCGTTACCGATGCGCCGCCTCGGATCGTTCCTACCGGGCGAGGTTGTCGGGGGCTCCGGGGTGCACTGGAGCGGCCACACCTGGCGCTGGACCGATATGGAATTCAAAATCCGCTCCAACTACGAGGAGCGCTACGGTAAGAGATTCATCCCCGAGGATATGACCATCCAGGATTGGGGCATCACTTACGCCGAGCTCGAGCCCTATTACGACAAGTTCGAATACGTTGCGGCGGTCGCCGGCAAGGCCGGCAACATCAAGGGGCGGATCCAACCCGGCGGGAATCCGTTCGAGGCGCCGCGTGAGCGCGAATACGCATTGCCACCGCTGACGCCGATTCTTGCGAGCGCGATGTTCAGCGAAGCCGCGCGCAACGCTGGCTATCACCCGTTCCCGCGTCCGTCTGCGAACGCGACGCAGCCTTACACCAATCCAGACGGGGCAAAATTCGGCGCCTGCCAGTATTGCGGCTATTGCCAGCGCTTCGGCTGCGAAGCCAACGCCAAGGGCAGCCCGCATATTACTGTGATCCCGATTGCCATGCGCAATCCGAATTTCGAGCTGCGCACCCATTCGTGGGTCACTAAAGTGCTCAAGGACAGCGACGGCAAGCGCGTCACCGGCGTCGCCTATACGAATTTGCTCAATGGCGAGGAATTCGAACAGCCGGCCACGATGGTTCTGCTGTGCGCATATGCCATCAACAACGTGCATTTGATGCTGTTGTCTGAGATCGGCGAACCGTACGATCCGGTCGCGCAGAAAGGCATCATCGGCAAGAACTATTGCTACCAGACCGGCACCGGAGCGACGCTATTTTTCGAAGGCAAATTCTTCAACCCGTTCATGAGCGCCGGCGGGTCCAACGCCACGTTTGACGACTTCAACGTCAACTGGGCCTTCGATCGCGGGTCGCACAATTTTGTCGGTGCCTACAATGTGTCCGGCGGATTCAATACCGCGCTACCGATCGGATACCGCCCGGTGCCGAGCGGCACGCCGCAGTGGGGAAGTGAATGGAAGAGAGCGACAGCAAAGTGGTACCAGACCGCGATGACGATCAGCGCGGCCGGTAGTGTGATGGCGAATCGTTACAATTGCTATGACCTCGATCCGACCTATCGAAATGCGTTTGGCCAGCCGCTGATGCGCATGACGTTCGACTACAAGGCGAACGAACACAAAGTGGGAATACACGCAGCGCAAGTGATTAACGACATTGCCAAATCCATGAGTCCGACCAAGCTCAACCCGGCGAGCGCGCGCACTAACCCCTGGACGGTGGTTCCTTACCAAAGCACGCACAATACCGGCGGCACTATCATGGGCACCAATCCGCGGGAAAGCGCAGTCAATAAATATTTGCAGAGCTGGGATTGCCACAATCTGTTCGTGGTTGGCGCCAATGTGTTCCCGCACAACGCCTCCTATAATCCGACTGGGCCGGTGGGCGCGCTGGCCTATTGGACGGCGGACGCGATCAAGAACCGCTACCTGAAAAATCCCCAGCCACTGGTGCCCGCATGAACGGGCAGATCGGCGGGACATCGGTTCTTATGCTTTTGCTGAGTTGCAGCGCCTACGCCGGCGGCGATGTGGCGCGCGGCGAAGCGCGGTTTCAGGATTGCGCCGCCTGCCACAAGCTGGAGGCCGGCGCGAACAATGTTGGGCCGAGTCTGCATGACGTTTTCACGCGGAAGGCTGGCACCCTCGAAGACTTTCGGTATTCGCCCGCGATGAAGCGCAGCGGCATTGTGTGGACGCCGGAAGCGCTCGACAAGTTCATTGCAGATCCGCAGGCGATGGTACCAGCAAACCGCATGCCCTATGCGGGCATGGCCAACCCAAGCGACCGCGACGACCTCATCGCCTATTTGCAGAAGATGACAAAGTAAGTCTCGATGTCCGCTTTGGGCATCAGCGGACATGTGCGTGAAGAGGCCATGTGAGCTTTCATCCCGAAAGCAGACATTAGGCAGGGCAGAATGTCCGCTTAGGGCCAGAAGCGAACATACTCACGTCAGTCGTTACACTTCAATTTTTTGCAAGAGGCTTGAAGAACACGCGAATGAGATTTCGCTCGCCAACCGCTTCACCGAGCACGCGAAAGGCAAAGAAGGGCACTAATATTAACAACCCGACGATGCTGTTGGCGAAAAGCTGATCGAGACTGCCACCTCCCATTTCGGCCAGAGAGTCTCTCGCCGCCCGGCCGTGCATAAGGCCCACGACGACTTCTTCGAGGGCATTCAGGATAAGTAATAAAACAAGAAAGGCGAGAGACCTGTACAGCGTTGGCCAGATTAGCGGCAAGTTCTTAAAGCGCTCGCCGACATGAAGAGCATGCCCTACCGATGCGAACTTGGCGCAGATAAGCGCCTTCACCGCAGCAAGGCCAAACGGTGTGAATGGAATACCTTGTGCTTTTAGAATGGTGGCTTTCAGATAAAGAATCGCGGTAAAGCAAATGAACAAGTACGTTGCGATGACGGCGAACTCGATCAATTCATCAGTCACTCTTTTGCCAAGCGTTTCTTTCGACGGACCACCATTCGATTGGTGCATCGCAAGCTCCATGGATTTTGGGTCAATCCGGCTCCGGCGGCAACATTGCCCTGGATCTGATTGCCATATCGCGGGAGAGTTCGCACGCGTTATGCAAAATCTGACTCGCCATTAGGTTACGTCGACCCGCATCGCAATAGTTCGCAGAGGTCAAAACCATAATGTCCGCTTTGGGTTAGAAGCGGACATGTGCAGTGCAATTGCCAATGTCCGCATGGGCCAATGGCGGAGATTGCCGTTACTCGATCACCTCGTCGGCGGCCAAAAGCAGACCCGGCGGTATCGTTACCCCGAGCGACTTGGCCAAAACCGGGCATGCTGGGGATTTTTGCTGACGCCTCTATTACGAAATCTTAATCGCAACCGCGCACACTTCGATTGGCTCCCTTAGGGCGGCGCCGACCGTTGCCTCCCGAATCTCGGGAGGGCCCAGGGGCCGCGCACGTGGCAGCGCGGCCCCACTCCGCTTTACCCGGACATGCGCAGTGCATTAGCCGATGTCCGCTTTAGGCCAAATAGCGGACATTACTTTCAATCTATCCCCCGATACCTGGAAAATCATTCAGGATGATGTCGCGCGCGACTCTACAACCTTTGTTTTTTATGAGCTCGCGAGCGCTAACAATTTGCGCCTCCATACGTTCGGAAAACTTTCCGTTCGGCCGGAAGTCTTCAATTTTGAATCCTTTCAGACCAACCAATTTCTGCAATTGGCTCGTGTCTATTTTAAATGAGCAATCGATTCCCAGTGCGATCAAGTGTGAAACAAGGACTATCAACTCTGCCTCTGCACCCGGGGGCTGACTCTGTTGTGCGCTAGCTGAATTCCTGTACGGCTCTTGTCCCAGCACTGCGATCGCAGTGACTAGAAATAATGCAAAAAGATGTCTCATCACGTGCCTTAATCATAAAGTCCGCAATGTATCAAAGTAGACATCCGAGGTGTCAAAGTGATGGCCGCATTTTCCCGAAATCGGGCGTGTGCGATACAAAAGCGATGTCCGCCTTGGGACATTGGCTTATTCGATCACGTCATCCGCACGTGCGAACAGGGTCGGTGGGACTGTCGAGCCCAGCGAAGCCAACTATCTTGAGGATGTCGCGCCGATTCATTGCCCTCCCAGCGTCAAGCAGGTACACAATGAAACTAGCATTCGGAAGGATCGAGCGCTCGGCATGTCCGCTTTGGGTCATGAACGGACTTGTGCAGCGAAAGAGGTCAGGACGTTTAGAGCTTGAATACTTTGAAGTGGTTCGAATCCAGGGCCTTTGCCACAGCCTCAGCTCTTGTTCGAACGCCAAGTTTTCTAAAAACTGATTCCACATGAAACTTCACGGTGTGCAGCGAAATATCCAACTGCCGTGCGATCAATTTGTTGGTGAGCCCGTCCATAATTGCACCAAGGACATCGAGTTCGCGCGGTGTCAGCAGTTCCTGAATATCGCTTTCGTCCAGAGGGACAAATCCTGTCCCCTTTGCCAAGGGCGAGCGCACAATCAATCCGACGGCGACCGCGCGCAATGCAGCATCTATCTGCTGCGCGCTGGCATCACGCGGCAGCGAGCCAGATGCTCGCCAGTCGCCGTCACCCAGTATCACTGCTGGTCGCTTCTCAACTGGGTCATGATAGCCGTCAGCCAGAACAAGGTCGGCTGAATCCTCGGTGTCGACCAGGATATATCCTGCGTCGAGAAGCACTTTGGTTAGAGCCTGACGGCGTAACGGATTTGACGCCAACAGTGCCACTCGAAGTCGCATGTCCGTGGAAACGTCGAGGGCCGCAGTCATGGGTTTGGTCTCTCGGTGATTGTCACCTGTCGTGACGTAATCGCCCCAGCCCGGATAAGTTTAAGATCGACTTTGCGTCCGATGCTGTCGGCGCCAAGCCGCGCGGTGATGTTGCGCATCCGACGCGTTGAGGCATTATCGACGCTAAGGATTATGTCCCCGGCTACGATACCGGCGTCATGAGCAGGCCCGCCCTCAGTGAGCGACATCACCATCAAGGCGCTCGACTGGCCGGCCGCCGTCCCAAGTGTTTCGGGCACGGCGACTGGGCGCAGAGCGACCCCGAGCCACCCACGAGAGACGCGCCCGTTTTTGAGCAGGATCGGAACAACCCGCTCGAGGGTCACCGCAGGAATAACAAGGACCTGACGGCGCGGCCCAAACGTTGACATCCCGAGAAAGCTACCCGCGGCATCGAAAACCGGACCGCCTTCCTCGCTTCGCGCGAGGTCGATATCGAGCACGACTTTCCGTTCGATACGTCCACCATGACTACTGTACCATTCTGGCCCAACAGAGTTGACGACACCCAGCCGGACGGTTGCATGGCCGCCGGTGTCAGCTCCAAACGCGATTGCAAAAGCGCCGACCTGCCCATCGGCCGAAACCAGGTTACCAGCCGTGAGTTGTCGCTCGAGCTTGAGAACAGCGATATTGGTCCCCGGGTCGCGTCCGGCCGTTTTGGCTTTTACGGTCGACCCACTTGCCATCAGTTCGAACTCGTTGCGCTCCGGCAAAGATTGCTCGGACGTAATAACGACATCCGGTTGCCACAGCATGGCTGTGATGTGCCGAGCCTCGCTCAGCCGTAGGGCGGCGACTGCTGAGTTTGCGGCGGCGCTGCGTTCAACTAATGCGCTTGATAGATGCGCGAGACTGTTTGCTCGGTCGATCATTTCTGGCTCCCGTATTTAGATAGGGAGCAATCTGACCCGGTCCGAGACCTGAAACTATCGGTCAAATAACCGGGGAAGGGTGTCTGCTAAGGGCCAGAGACGGACATCATAAAGTCATGTCGCGATCAATTCGATCCTTCGCGATTGAGGCCAGAACGCAGAGCACAGCACCAAACCCGATGGCCGCGCCTTCGACGCTAAGTAGCTTGTCATGATACAGGCATCCGCCGAGAAGCGAAACTGTGCCGGCGAGAAATACGATCGCAAGTAAAAAGTCCCGCATCTGTAAAGCCCGAAGCCAGCATCCCGCGCGACGATGATCTCGAAACGCTTTCGGCCATCCGCGAGGTTCAACGCATTTTAGACCCTCGCGATTGGAAAAGCTGCGGCGCCAAAACAAATGGCCGCTAGCAGGCCCAGAGCCGACATCCCCGTGCCTCAACCGGCGTTCTGCCTCCTGGTCTTTTTTGGAACTGCTCACGCATTCATCGATTGCCTAGACGAATGCCTGGGAAAGGCCAGAGGTCGGACATTGTTCCTTCCGATTTGTTAGGTGGAATCTACAATGACTTTCGTTCTTTTTTCTTTGGCGATCGCTGCCACCTTCTTCATAAGCTCGTTGATCTTGTTGAATTTCGGACGAGGCCTCGGGCTGCGATACCTTAAGAAAGAGTCCGGCAACATGGTGGGGTTAGCCACCGTCGAAGGCGCCGTTTTTGCCTTGATAGGGCTACTCTTGGCGTTCACGATTTCTGGCGCTCTGCAGCGCTTCGACGAACGCCGACAATTGGTCATTCAGGAGGCAAACGCCGCCCGCACGGCCCATGATCGTCTCGGCCTGTTTGAACACGACGTTGCCCGCGACCTGCAGGCCAAACTAAGAGCCTATGTTCAAGCCCGAATCGATCTATATCGCATGCCACACGATTTCTCACTCTGGCAACGAGCCGAACTGTTTTCCCCCGAGCAGCAGGACAAGATCCTCGACCTCCAAGCCAAAATTTGGGACACGACGGTCGCCGCCTGCCCAGAGGCTAACTTTCGGCCCGCGTGTGGGCAGGCCCTTCCGGCGCTCTCCAGTTTATTTGAAGTCGCGCAAGTGCGAGTTGGCGCTACCGAAAAACATCCTCCCGAGATTATGTATGTGTTGCTCTTCGGCCTTGGTCTACTCGGTTCGCTACTTGCTGGCTTTGGCATGGCAGCAGCCAAGGCGCGCAGCTGGGTTCACATGTTGATTTTCGCGGGAACCCTGACGATCACTCTCTATGCTGTTACTGAAATGGAATATCCGCGGCTCGGCTTAATTTCGCGAATTGAAAACTTCGATCATTTTCTCATCGATGCTCACCAGCAAATGCAGACGCACGACATTTCGACGACGATTAGCTCCAGAATATAAAGCAAAACCGAGTTTCCAAATGTCCGCGCTCAGAGGTTTGCTTTCATCTCAACTCTGATGCCGTGGATCGTCTTTCCCGAAGCATTGAAAACCCGTCCGAGCGGTTGGGGTGCCATGTTCACGACCAAACAACCTTGGCCATTCCAATTTTGGATCGCCTGCATGACGTCCCGGTTCGGAGGCAGTTTGGTGCCATCAGGAGCACAATCGTGCACCGCCCCCTGCATTTGGTCGAACACGAAAACCGACGGCCATCGATGATGATGGATCGGCTCTTCGTCGTTTGGCTCCAAAGTTACTTCGAGGACGCGAAGCCGCTCGTTTTCGAAAATGACTTTGTGGTGCTTCGGAGCCGCCACCACGGCATCGAATGCCGGATCCCAAGTAGATGGATCCAAGTCCGTGCGGTCATCGGCCATGTGGCGCCCCCAGTTGAACGGGCCTAGAATCGACCAACTCAACTCAAGGTTATAGATCGTGGCTGGATCGGTGTGATGGATGCCTTTTGTCGCACATGGCCATAAACGCGCATTACAGGGTGCTATGGGAGTGTGCGCTGGGTCATAAATGTCCGCTAAGGGCCAATAGCGGGCATCCAACGGCAACTACTCGATCACCTCGTCGGCGCGCGCGAGCAGTGTTGACAAGACCCCACTCCGTGGATGCCGAGCAGGGTCTTTATCGACGTCACCGCAGGCAAAGATGCCCTACTTCGCTCGCCTCCACACCACATCGTCAACCGACCCTATCTGCGAGGCGGGGTTGGTGTATTTCAATTCGTCCGCTGAAAGTGAGCTGATGATCCGCTTCTGGGTGCCCCCATTCAAATTTGGAGATGAGGATCCCTCGATGTTCGTGGTTAGGGTCTTCGTTGCTTCGTCAATCGACCACGTCCCATAGTTGGCAGTCATTCCTTGTATCGCTGCTTTGGCTTCCTCCGCAGTGACTTGATACATGTTGTTAGAAGCGAACTTTGGAGTGTCGGTCCGAAAAATCATGAATGAGTAACGACCATTCGCCTCGAATATTGCGCGTCCCCTCGGGTTCGGACCCCAGCGGTCCGATTTGATGCCTTCCTTACTAATTTTATCGAGGCGGACAAATTTAGTCCGATCACGCAGCTACCGAACCAATTTTCAGTGTATGGAACCTGCATGGCAAAGCACGGACAGCGCTTCGATTGAGAAGGTGAACGCCAATCGAATGTCCACTTTCGGGTCAGAAGCGGACATGTACAGTGCAAGATTGCTCAGGTCTGTTTCGCTTCACATTCCCATAGATTTTTTGCGCTGGTCACACTCGCTCCAATAGGTCGGCCACGTCATTCCCGCGGTCACGCTGCCTGCTGCTTTGGCAGCCTTCCAGTCCGCTGCGCAGGCTCGTTCGCGGGCATATTCCGCCCGACGCGCGTTTGCCGGTTTGTTTGCCCACTTATCGACTCGGCATTTCGCTATCCAATCCCTTTTCGTAATCCCCGCCGCCTGATTAAACTCTTTGTTGGCGCTCCATTCCTTTTCGCAGTTCGGTAACGCCTTTCTTTGAGCGATAGACGACGTCGGAAATGCAAGTCCCACGCAAATGGCAGAACACACAATCAGCATCGATCGTTTAGCGGTGTGATCCGGAAGGAGCGTGTTCGCAATTCGTCCGGTCATGTCGGGCGTCAGAAACCTCATAATGACTGACACGAGGTTCATGGCTCATCTGCCTTTCTCCCATCCCACTATTGAATGATTTTCGTAAGCCAAAGTTGCACCTTTGACTGTCTAGCCTGTCGGCGTCGAAATAGAAGTTGGACCGAGGTCCAACTTCTGCCGGGCATTAATAGGTCAGGAATGCTGTCGGCAATTTCCGCGTTGTGGTAGCGAACGATCGTCGGCGCGAGCGAGCAGCTGCGGCGCACACCTCGATCACCGAAACAAACGCCAGGAAGGTACAGGGGGCGGAGCCGTCACACGTTTTGCTTTGGTCTGCCAACTCGTCAAAACACATTTGGGCTCAGGTTTCGTACCGTCGCGCCAACCAAAGATCCGATACTGACGATTAGGCTCCATATCCCGCTGTGTTGCGGTCCCACGACGACCAGGACGGCCGTGGGCCGGATACACATTAAAAGTTACCGCCGCGAACCTTTCGGTGTTGAAGTGTTCAGCAAGGCATACGGTCTGTCCGCTGCCACGGAAGTTGGGTATGACATCCCACCAGATGTTATTGACCTCCCAACCGCTGCCGTAGCTCGTACCAACTGATGTAGCGATCAAAAATCCTACTGTCAGAGTTGTTTTGACGAGACGCACCATCACAGCCTCCCGTTTAAAAGTTTACATAGCAGGGCCTTTGGAATTGTTGTCGGACTGGCCCGGAGGCTAGCAGCCAGCAAGCCCGCATTAGAATTGGACCATCGGCCAAGTTTGTCCGCTTTGGTCATTAGCGGTGCAGCGGTCATATGTCTTGATCAAAGAGTGCACGTTCTCCGCCCTCATGGGCGGCGAATTCACCGGGGCTGAGCCGGATGTCCGCGGAGGTTCAAGCAAGACGCTCGAGCTCGGCCTGGGCGAGCGCGGAAAACATGGGGAAATAGCCTCGATGTCGTCAACCGCAAACATGATGTGTTCGAGCCCTTGCCGCCGCTCTCTGGTGATTGCGACTCTTGAAGGCACATTAGTTTGCCCGGCGCTTGTGGACCGCGATGGCCTCCAACCGAAGGTCGATAGCGCTATGCTGGCAAAAATCTCAACTGGCGTGGTCGCGTATTGAGTCTTGCGGATGGGTATGGACCCCGGCACTCCACCGCGCCCTGATGAGCGCTGCAGCGCTTCCCAGGTTAGGTGTGCATTTTAATGCGCCGGTCCGTAAACATGTGACCTCGTAACGACGATCGACGCGCATCAGACGGACGACCGGCCCGAAATGATCGCAGAATTCCGCGCAAGGTCCGCGCGGCTCTGTCGAGGTTATGAAATCGCACCAGCCAAACGGGCTGTCATTGCCCAGCAAACGGCGCAGGACGCACATCATGTTGAGTTCGAGCCAGACCCAGTGTGGATTCGCAGGCGCGAGGAATGTGACGGTGCCCATTGCGCACCTCCAACCCGACTGAAACAACAATCATTTGTCGGGCGAACAGTTCCCTTTTTAATGCGGCGAGTGCCTTAGCATCATCACTGATGATCGGGTCGGGATTATTTCTGAACAAACCGACAGGAAAATATTCGGAACGAAAGCGAGTGAGTTGGCGTTTCTGTGGGGTTTGGGGCACAGGAGATGATGACAT
This sequence comes from Pseudolabrys sp., assembly GCA_051986235.1. Classification (GTDB taxonomy): domain Bacteria; phylum Pseudomonadota; class Alphaproteobacteria; order Rhizobiales; family Xanthobacteraceae; genus Pseudolabrys. The sequence continues at coordinate 10,820 of JBPYDR010000055.1, read as the reverse complement.
GAAGAAGCTACTTATATCGACGCTGGCAACAGCACTCGTTGTGTCATTCGCGGTATCAGCTGAAGCAGCTGGCAACAAGCAAAGGGTATCTGCAGACGTTCAGGCTTCATGCAAAGCGCAAGCAGCCAAGAAGTATTCCGCCATCCACTTCATAAAGCGGCATAACTTCGTCAACAACTGCATAGCTCAGCATGCCAAGGCCAGCGCTCCCAAAGCAGCCAAGCCAGCAACCACTGGCCAAGCCCCGAAGCAAGCGCAGTGATTTGAGAGCCCCGCTCCGGCGGGGCTTTTCATCTTCCGACTCAATTGGTGTCCGCTTTGAATTAGAAGCGGCAGACATTCGGCGCGCAGGCACGTGTCCGCTAATGGCAGAAGAACACTCGGCGCGCTAAGAACAGCTAGGTTGGGGGCCGATTTTCGTCAGGAGGCCGACACGCCATCATTCGCGCCCCTTTTTGCCGCTGCTTTGTGCCAGGCGGTCAAGGCTTTTCCTGCAGTGTTTCCTCTGACCCTCAATTGATCGCCAAGAGCCTCACCGTCGGCGACCCAAACCTGTTTTGCGACTTGATAGACCTGGACCGAACAGCGCCGGCCCGGCGCGTCGACTGTCCGCCGCTCCATCGACAAGCCCCATCAATGGCAAAATATTACCCTTGGATGGAAGCACGATCGCGGGACACGCGAAGTGACCGTTGTCACAAAAATTTCGAGAAAAGAAGGGGACCGTTGGTTTGAGCGCCGCAACGGTCCCTTTTATGGTCCGCCGAATCTGGGACACCTGGTTAAGTGATTCGGCGTGTCATCCGTCTAAACTATCGAACTTCATCGTCGCGATTGCGCCGAAAGCGGCGGCGTCAGGGCGCAATTGTCCGCGACATAAGCTCGCTCAGGTCCATTGGCCGATTGAGGCATTGGGTGGCCGGAGCCGGGTGCAGGTTTTGCGAGATCTTCTCGATCTGCGCGTCTACAGCATGGTCGACCATCTGGCCCACATAGGCCGCTATTCGTGTGAAGCCACTGGAGTTGGTTAAATAGTTGAAACTCATGTTCGACTCCCATCAGGGCGGAAAGTCTGGCGACCTGACTTTTACAATAAGAGAAAATGCTTTGTGCGCTGTGACTGCCGTCACAAAAACTCGCATTCTGTGTGCGTCCGGTATCTGGCGACCTTAAATCGACCGGTCAATCGTCCAACCTATGGCACGGACGACGCCGTACCCGGCGAGTGAAGCCAACGCGATGCCAGTGAGGCCGATGGTGATCCCGCCCGCGAGAATTGGAATGTCAGCTGCAATCAAATCTCCCCACCTTAGGCCAAAGGCATCTTTCAACATCAGCAGAAGGCCTGCCGCGAGGATCAGTCCCGCAACGAGCAGTCCAAGCCGATGAAAATTTCTGCTTACTTCCGAGTTTCGCATGCGGGCGAAAGCGGGCCGCTTGTCATCATCGTTGCTCATTGTCCGCCCCAGCTCTTGCGCTCTTGGCGTGCGCGACCAGGCATCGTACCGCGTTAACCCAGTGCTGGGAATGAGGCGTCAGATGCCCGCTTTGGGTCAAAAGCGGACGTGTGCAGCGCAAGATCAGGCTGAATGGGAATCAGGACGCGTCTTACCCCTCAGGCCAGGGCGATGCACTCGATCTCCACCTTCAGTCCGCCCGCGAGCTGCACGCCGCATGTCGTGCGCGCTACAGATCGCGAAGGCCCGCTTTCACGGCAACCGGTTGTTGCGGCTTGCGCACTGTCTTTCCCAAGGCGATTTCTGGCCGGCGAAGACCCATCGCGATCCAAGCGGCGATGAGCCTCAACATGAACTTGCCCGAGAGACCATTATAATTCGGCATGTCATAGGCAAGCTTGACGCCGTCTCTACGGTCTCCTGTCATGACCCGCATTTCAAGAGGCGGAGCGCCTGCCGGAAAGCGGTTCCGGTACATCGACAGCCAATGTCCCTTGGTAAAGTCGAGGAACATTCCCGAATTGCAACATGTGGCAATGACCCGCCGCGTTGGGGAATCAGGCTTGAGCCGGTGCTCTTCAAGATACTCTTGCCCCGTCACACAATGCACTCGATCCTTTCGATACAGGACGTAGTCCGTTCCGCCGTCCGGATTGAGCACGGGTGGCGCGGACGGCAACTGCTCGAAGCGGCTACCGGCTTCTTGGCAACTCGCGCAAAAGCAGGAGGCGGTCAGAATCGGCCGCCCAACTGCCTCCAATTTTACCGAACCGCATCGGCATATCTCGTAGAGGTGTGCTTGTTGTTTCTGGTTCAACGCAACCGCCCGTTCGTAGATTCTGTTTATTTGCAGTGGATCATTAGCGCCCAAAAATGCGCGTAAATTTGGATGTCCGCTTTATCCCAAAACGGACATATGCAGTACAAAACGAATGTCCGCCAAACGCCAATAGCGGACGTGTCTGTCTGGTGACGAGACACGCGCGACCTTCTATCCTTTTCCAATCTATTCTCAGGCGGAAGGGGGGCCGATGGCGGAGGAACTGACTTACAAGGATGAAGCCGCAGCAGGGTACGATCGCGCTTTCGCGCGCGTCACGACTCATTTCGTACCCCTCCTGCTGCGCGCAGCTCACATCGCGCCAGGTATGCGCGTTCTCGACGTTGCCACTGGCACAGGGCTGGCCGCTGAAGCGGCCCTGCGCGTCGTCGGCGCGACCGGGCATGTTACTGCTGCCGACCTCTCACCGGCGATGGTCGAGAAAGCACGCAGCCGATTGAGCAATGCGCCTAACGCATCACTTGCAGTTGAGGATGGACAGGCACTGTCATTTTCCAGTGACAGCTTCGACGCGGTGACGTGCAGTCTGGGCCTGATGTTTTTTCCTGACCCGTCACGCGGCATTGCCGAATTTTATCGCGTACTTCGTGCGGGTCGTTACGCCGCCGTTTCGGTGAATACCGTGCCACAGCGCTCGTACAATACCCGTATCAACCTTGCCATCGCGCGACATGTGCCGTCCCTGATGGACGCTTCCGCTCGCGTCTTTTCTCTCGGCGACGAGGCAAAATTGAAGTCGTTGTTCGAGGCGGCAGATTTTCGCAACGTAGAGATCGCTACCGAGAGGCACCGCTTCGTACTTCCGTCATTTGACGCCTATTTCGAGCCGTTCGAGCGCGGGGCGGGCTCGCCCGGTCAGGCTTACGTCTCCCTTCCTGAGGAGACCCGCCATGTCGTGCGCGAAAAGGTGCGCCGCGACCTAGGTGATACCGGCGGGCCAATCGAGATAGAGGTGGAATACAGGTTCGGCAGCGGGCGGCGGTAAGTCTGCGCACTCCGAACCCGATTCCCTGGCAAAGCAATACTTCATTTGTTTTGGAGTCCGTTATAGGCCAGTGTTCGCTGGCTTCCGCGATCATCTCGTTCCGCTCACGATGAAGGCTGGACACGCAATCTTGCCCAGTCCCGCGGCCAAAGCTTTCGCCCCTTCATACTTGATCGCCTGTTCAATGCGATGCTGTACTTGGGCCAATAGCGCTCGGTAGCGCGTGTTTGCAGCTCACCGATTCCGTTGCGGTTCGTTCATGGACGCTTCAGGAACCTCAGATAGAACGCTGCGAACACCAGGACAATTCCGACGTTCACCATCAGCCGCTCCCAGAACCGGTTCCTGAAGAACAGGACGTCCACGCCGATCACGACGGCCACCATCGCGAGCACGTAGATTACGACGGCTGTTTGTCTTCCCATCCATCACATCTAATACGTGATACGAAGCGACGCCAGACCGCTTGGATTGGTCTTTTGAAGTATGTCCGCTTTTGGACGACAGCAGGCATCGCGATCAAACCGGAACGCCTCGCGCGATGCGCGTACGGTACATTGCGTTGAACTCGTTGTAGCGAGCAGACATAAGCTCAGTTTTGAGAGCCGGCTCTTTATCAGGATGCCCCGAATCGAACGGTGGCGACGGGTCATATTCTATCCCGAGCTGAATTTTTCGCGCCGTCGTCTCGCCTGCGATTTCGGCAATGACGCTAAGCGCAAAATCAATGCCTGCAGTAACTCCACCCCCGGTAATCACGTTTCCATCTTTCACCACTCTGGCCTTTTCGTAGGTAGCTCCGACGAGTGGCAAGAGATCAGTATAAGCCCAGTGCGTCGTAGCACGGCGGCCCTTCAAAAAACCGGCCATACCTAAAACGAATGCGCCCGTGCAAACTGACGTGATGTACTTCGCAGCACTTGCTTTGTGACGGACAAATTCAATGGTCTCACGATCGTTTATTATGCCTGCCACACCTTCGCTTCCACCCGGTATGCAGATCAGGTCGAGAGGCGGACAGTTCGCAAAGGTGTGCGTCGGCACGAGTCCAAGCCCGCAATCGCTCGGGACGGGCGCTGCCGATTTCGCGACGATGTGGGTCGCTGATTGAGGAAGCCGTGACAGCACCTGTAAAGGACCGGTGAAATCCAGCTGCGTCAAATCAGGGAAGATGACAAAGCCAATACTAAACTGCGGCATACTTGCCCCCTATCTCGCGGGGCATCCTAGCGACTCAAAGAGCAATGTTGGAAGAGCCGCCGTATCCGCTTGGGTCGATCAACAGCGTTCAGGGAGCAACACGAGGTCGGCCACTGGCGAGGTCTGACCAAAAGACTCTGGGCCGGCACCGGCAAACGAAATAAATTCGCGTCTCGGATGCCTAAAATTTCGTTAGGCTCGAAGTGTAACCCAGCCCGTTCCGCCGAAGAGTTAAAACAGGGCCGCCGCGGTCGAAGAAAGAACCAGGCAAACCGTGGCAGCCCTGTTCCACCAGAGGCTGCCGAGGAAGGTGAGCGCGGGTGAGTGGCAGCCGGCAAGGAAATCCAGACAACTCAAATTCGTTCCTGTGTCGGCTACCTGACACAAGTTCGCGATGATGAACTGAACGCAAAGGACCTCCGCCGCGTGGGATCGACAGAGGTCCGCTACCATAAGTGCAATGCCGGCCACTTGGGATGCTGAGGGCCGCGACCGGCAAAGATCAAATTCGCGTATTAAGAGTTGTTCCTTGCGGGAATCCGTTTTGGGTCACAAGCAGAGATGTGCGGTGCAAGAACCCTGTCCGCTTAGGGCCAATAGCAGACGTCGGGCTGATCTCAGACGAACACAGTAACGCGCCGCAGGATAACCCTGATTTCGGTGAATTCGCGCGGGTGTGAATCGACCTGATTGAGCCGCTGCGCTGTTTGACAATGATGTCGTGGCTGATCGAGAGACCAAGACCGGTCGACTTAGCGTCGAAAGCAGACATTTAATCAGCGCGCTGCCGCATCCGCTTTTAATTAGCGCGCTGCCGCATCCGCTTTGCACCCAAAACCGGACGTAGTGAGTGCAGGTGGCATATCTACGATCAAATCTGTAGATATCAGTGGGTACCTGTTGAAATTAACGAACGCCCTGTTTCGGACATCCTCGCAAACGGCAATGATTTAAAACTATGTAAAGGTGATTCGGGAATGCCAAAAATTTCGAAAGCAAAGCGTCGTAAAGCGAAAGCGAAAACAAAAATAAAGCCACTAACAAGAACGAAAGCAAAGACGCAGAAAAAGCAAAAGAAGAAAACCAAAATTAAGGTGGCCACGATGCAAGTGAGCCGATCTTTAAAGGTTCCTGACAAGGTCAAGGGTGATGAACCTTTGACTGCGACGGAACAGACTCATGTGACCGCCGCCGAAAAGAAGGATCAACCCGAACATGAGCTGCCGAACATCAGTTACAAACTCGAAGTCGATGGAAGGCTGAAGTCTGAACATCCAACTCAAGAAGCGGCACTGACGGCAGCGTTAGAGCTTAAACGGAAGTTTCCGCAACTTCGGGTCGCCATCGTCGACACAAAAGGTCCGAACCGCATAACGGTAGAATTACCCCAGGCTTGAGCGAGGGCGTGGCAGAAGATCGAGTTGGCCAGTTTGTCGGCTTCGTCAATTTCGCAAAGAATTTAATTCTATTATTTAAATAGTTGGATACGCATCCCGGTTCAGAATGCGAGCTACAAATCGCAACCGCTCGAACCAGCGTAGCCCGTCCAGCAGCAGTGCGCTATGCGCGTTTGAAGGCCATGCGCCAAAGCGACCTCATGGCTTCAGCATTCGCTGGCTCTTTGCCCGCGGATATTGGACGGCATCGATCGAACGTCCGCTACTGTGTTCCTGAAATCAACCCGGATCAGCGCTCTGAAGGATTCGTAATCTGCGAATCTGGTCTGATCCAGTTGATCGAATCGCTGTGTGGTCTCGCGATTACTGACCGCGACTTTACAAGTTCTCATCCGAATGAGGCGACAAGCCCCCTTTGCGGGCGCAGCCGTAGTCTTCGCATAGATGCGCGAGATCGCCCTCGCAGGTACAGCCTGTGATCGGACAAAGAAGTGGAGACGGGCTTTGTTGCAGCCGGTGAGACGCGCCAGCACAGTACCGTGCATTCTGAACGGCTTCAGTCATGGCGTGCCTCAAACCGATTGCCAAACCAGCTTCGTCCTCCCATAAGCTGATCGTTCATCTCTCGTTCGGTCGAATCGCACCATCTGAAACCCGCATAGTGCGCAATGATGGTGTGCTCCCCGCTACGCTCAAATAAGGTTTTGATCGCTTGAGCGACTAGCGAGACGATTTGAATGTACATCGTGTTTCCTTTCGTACTGCTTCAGAGAGAGGTAATGCGATCGTTCAGGCTAACCGCATCAATGTTTTCTCTGATTTGACTCATGGATTTTCGCGGCTCGCTGTAAGTATTGGCGCGCCTTTTCGTGCGCGTTCTCCAGCACTTTCTCAGGCGATGCCGCTTCGTTTCGATAGTGCTGTCGCCAAATGAAGGGGACGTTTTCGTTCATTGCTGTCTCCGTAAGGTGTCATCCGTTGTCGATTTACGACAACGTTAATAGGCGCAGACCTTCGGGCAGTCCTTGAGTAAGTCTTGATTTTCCCTTGGGGGCGGCTTGATTTTGACAGCACAGGACGAATTCTTGACGCCGTGTACGCGAACAGATTAGCCGTGCGTATTGCTCAACTACACCAAGGTATAAAATGCGGGTGTCCGCTACTTCGACTTGTCATCGAAAATCTTGATTGGGAACAACAGCACGAAACGGGCGGATGCGTTCCGTTGGGAGCATGGTACCGACTTGAATTGGGATATTGGAAGGGCTCAGCAATGTACGCTTTGGGATGGACCACTAATGGCCCATCCCCGGCATCACCTGACCATTATATATGTCAGGATTGGGAGGGCCTTCGACTGATAGGATCCCAAGCAGACCCCGTTCGGCACGGGCCAATGCGTGGTCGACGAGTGTGTAATTTCCCGGCACATCAACTTTGAATTCGACGACTAACGCGCCTCCGGGTGCGACCGTGACTGTCTGAATGCCTTGCAGTGGCGGCGATAACAAGCCACCGAGCATATACACCTTGTCGAAGATCTCTCCGATGACATGGAATGAAGATGTGAAGTTCGGGCCGCCGACACCGAAGAAGATACGAACGGTTTCGCCGACTTTAGCGTGGAGCGGATGAAGGCGCGACAGAGCGCCCACCGAGCCATTGAACACGAAATATTCGGGACGCTCACTCAGGAGCTTTTCAACGCTGAATTCCTGACTTCCGTGCTGACCAAATGGCGAGTCGGTATAAATCTCGCCTTGCATGACATAAAATTCGTGGTCGGCATGCGGCAAACCTTCTTCAGGTTCGACAAGAATAAGACCGTACATGCCATTCGCGATGTGCTCGGCCACCATCGGAGTGGCGCAGTGATAGACGTACAGACCTGGCGTAAGCGCTTTCCAGGTCATTGACCTTTCCTGACCAGGATCGACCTGAAGGGAGGCCGCGCCGCCGCCCGGACCAGTGGCGGCGTGGAAGTCTACCGAATGGATCATCGCGCTGTCGGCTGAGTTCTTCAGGTGAATGTCGACAGTGTCGCCGACCCGCACACGAATGAATGGTCCCGGAACCTTGCCGTTGAACGTCCAATAGCCGAAGGTAGTGCCCTCAGCCAACCGACCTTCAACTTCCACACTGAGCAAATCGACGCGGACGGTTTGTGGTTCGCGTTTCGCTATTGGGCCAGGCAGGTCCGTCGGCTCACGTGAAATATCAGCTTCGACTAGGGTTTGCGCTGGCGGAGTTGGAGTGACGAGGAATTGCCCCTCCATTCCCGCTTGGCGGTGTCCCGGCACGCTACAGAAGTAAGTGAAGTCGCCAGACCGATCGGCGCGGAAGGCAATTGTTGTGCTTGCTCCTTTACCCGTTACTCGGGGTGAACGCGTGTTTTGATCAGGAAAGACAATATCGTGCTCGGCGCCTTCGCCATTGATCAGGGTAAGTTGGACGACCTGACCCTGCGCCGCCGTTAGAACAGGATTGACCTTTCCGTCAATCGACCCGCCGACCCCAATGTAGACCATGCGGCCTTCCGCAATACCGGAGCGCAGTGTGTAGCGCGCGTCGGGAACATAAGTGACGGAGGGGCCAGGTGCACGTGGTGGTTGTTGAGTTGTTGGTGGTGGCGGCGATTGCGCCGATTGCGCAACTCCAGTTTGTGGAGCCGGCGTTGCAGCCTGCGCTCCGGTAGATGCCGCCAGAAACGCAATTATGTCCGCACGATCATGATCCGTTTTGAGCCCCGGAAACGGCATCTTGTTTCCCGGCACCGATTTTTGTGGATCGGCAAGATAAGCATCGAGCGTTTTCGGATCCCATGTAATGTTCGCTTGCTTCATCGCCGAAGAATAATTGTATCCGGATTCCGAACCAGCCTTGCGGCCAAGCAAGCCCGCCAACGAGGGGCCGAGCATATTTTTCCCCGGTTCCATGGAATGGCAGGCCTGGCACTTCCGGAAGACCTGGCGGCCTGCGGTGGGGTCACCACTCGTTGTCTCGGAGATGATCTGGGTTTGACCAGTTGTTTGGGCCGGTGGGGCAGCATGCGGTGCGGGTTGACTGTTGACTGCCGCGGAGGGCGGAGATGGCGCCGCGGGGGCGGGGGCGTCCTGCGCGGCTTTTTGTGGCGGTGGAGGAGTGGGTTGGTTCGAGGAGGACTGAGGTGATTTCTGAGCTTGAACCGTCCCCGGTTGCGGCGAGTTTTTCGCCGCAACTACATTTGCCGGTATCTCTGCCCTATTGCTTTCAGTGCTCTGAGAGGCGGCTTGAGTTCGCGTGTTTTGTTCGGGCGTAAAGAGTAGCACTGGGAGAATCATGAGGCAGAGCGCAATGATCAGGATGTACCAATTTTTCAACCATTGCTGGATTGCCGGCCACATGCAAACCTCCTCGAACGAAGCTGACTCGCTCTAGCACCGATAAATAGTTCAGTGCTCGAACTGAAAGTGAAAAAGATTGGGCGACTACCGAATTGGCAGAACCTCCCGAAGTAGTTCAATACCTGCGGGCGCCCGGAAAGAAATCAGGGTTTTTGTCTCGAACTCGTTCTGTCGTGCGCAAAAAACCACAGCCGGATTCCTATTAGACAGGGGGAGACATCAGAAGGAACCGTCGCGATCCTTTTTATAAAATTATTTGGCGGGCCACTTTGATCTAACGCAAACCATGATCTTTAATGACGCACCCGTCCCCGGCGATCCCATTGAATTTAGTACGTTTTCACTCCCTGAAGCGGACATTACTTGGCGCGCCAACGACGGCCAGTTTGGGGACCGATCGATATTCCGTCAGGGGGCCGACACCGACATCGGTTGCTGTCACTCGATCACCTCGTCGGCGCGACCGAGCACCGACAATGGAATGGAGAGTCCCAAAGACTTGGCCGTCTTCAGGTTGATAACGATTTCAAGCGGGCGCCCATTGCTGAGTGCCCGCGTGATAGCTCGATTTCATTCACCGGCGTGACTGGCCGTATCCATCTTTTTGACCTCCTGCATGACCTGGTCGAGGTTGTAGCTCGCCGGATCTTGCAGTGGCGGGTATTTGATGTAGGTCTCGAGTTCCTTCAGCCACAGTGCCTGGCCGATGGGCAGCATGTTCCAGTCATATTGATAAGCGGTGGAAGGCGAAGAGATCGCTCCGCCTACACCCATGAGCGTCTTGTATTGCGATCCGATAGAAATCTCGAACGGATCACGCTTGATGTTGACCACCTGGGTCCAGTGATAGGGAATCACGCCTACTGTGAAACCCGCCGGTGCATCGGACACCATCGCGAAGTACATCTTCCAGTTCTTGTAGCGGACCGCAGAGGGGTCCTTGCCGGAATAGTAGAAGAACGTATCGCGTGCCGACTTTTGTGACTTGCCTTCCAGATAGTCGCGCTGGTCGACGCCGTCGAGTGTCGTTTTCACGATGCCGGGGTATTGGCCGGCCTCGATCTGCTTCTTCAGTCCGTCGCCCTTCGGGCCACCGGCGATGTTAACGAACGTCGGCAGCCAGTCGAGTGAGGCGAAGATGTCGTTCTTGACCGTGCCCGGTTTGATCACGCCCGGCCAACGGATCACCATCGGGGCGCGCATGCCGCCTTCCCAAGTGGTCAGCTTGCCGCCCTTGAACGGGGTTGTGCCGCCGTCCGGGAAGGTGATGGTCTCGGCACCGTTATCGGTGGTGAAGACGACGATGGTGTTGTTGGTCTGACCCATGTCATCGATCTTCTTGAGCACGAGGCCGATGTTGTCGTCCATCTGCTTCATGCCCGCTTCGTTGACGCCCCAGTCCTTGCCGCCGGGCTCACCCACCATCGCCAGATACTTGTCCGGCAGCACGGTGGTGATGTGCATACGCGCCGGGTTGTACCAGACGAAAAACGGCTTGTTGGTGCGGCGCGGATCGTTGCGATCGAGGAAGTCAATGACCTTGGCTGAGATTTCCTC
>JBPYDR010000054.1:0-2508 GCA_051986235.1 Pseudolabrys sp. | reverse complement strand
TGTAACCGTGATGACTTGGCGCGATACTCCGCAGGACACTGAGATCATCTTCATCGGCGGAGGCCAAGTTATAGTCCGTGAGCGACCCGAGAACTTGACCAAACGCTCCTAAATTGATGGGCCGTTTTGCATATGTCGCCTAATGACACTTAGCTGACATCCCAGATGTGTCGAGCGATGTCCGCTTTGAAAGGTGAAGCGGGCATAGACCAGCGACTCTTCGATGTCGCCTTTTGACCCTCGACGGACATCAGCGATGTGCCTGCATTGCCGTCACAGCACCCATCATGCAGGTTGGCCATAGAAAAACAGCAACCAACATTGCGAGCGCAATGGGTGTGCTCGGCTTGCGCAGGAAGCGAAAGCTTGTCGCGGGTAGGCACAAGGGCCGTCGCAAAGACTGCGCCACCGGGGCTGATAGCGACAAACTCGATGACGCAAACTGTGTTAGTGCGTTGCGCCGCCGTCTTTCCGCTCGTTTGGCTCTCTTACTGCCGCGTCGATTGATCTGGCTGATGCGCGGTGGGAAGGCGCCATCCCCAGCGAATAGCCATCAGGCGAAGCGCGAAACAGAGGATCGCGCCCGCAATCGTCACGGCGACTGAGGGGAAATGCAGCACGTTGCCGATCGCGACAACGGCAGCGCCGGCGAGTGCGGCGACAGCATAAAGGTCGGTACGCAAGACTGCGGGAATTTCGGCGAGCAAGACGTCGCGCGCCATGCCGCCGCCGATTCCGCTCAGCATGCCCAGAAGCGCCGCCATAACCGGGTTAAGGCCGTACGCGAGCGCCTTCTGCGTGCCGGATACAGCGAAGAGGGCAAGCCCTGCACCGTCGAACACGAGCACGGGGCTCCACAGCCGCTTAATGATGGCAGGCCACCAGAAGGTAATCATGCCGGCGAGAATCGAGATCGCCAAATATCGCCAGTCGCTGATTGCGGCGGGCGGCACTGCGCCGATGAATAGGTCGCGGGTGATTCCACCCACGTTGCCCACCACAAACGACAAAACCAGCACTCCGAAGACATCGAGTCGGCGATTGACCCCCGCCGCCGCTCCGCTTAGCGCAAAGACAAAGGTGCCGATTAGGTCGAGCACCAACAAGAGCGTGCTCATTGCAAGCGCCGGTCCAAAATGAGGCAAAGCCGTAATCTACACGTCCCAAACATCGATGAAAACGTGATGTCGCCTACGCCGCCGCCAACCATGCCTGTGCGGCGACGATCAATGTTTCCACGCCCGTCATGAGGGTGGGGTGAAGAACAGGCGCGAACTTCGGACTGTGATTAACCGGAAGGTCGTTGATACGGCCTGCTTCCCTCGCTTTCGCGTAAGTGTCGGGATCTGTGCCGCCCACAAACCAGAAGACGGAAGGGACATGCCATTCAGTCCCGAAGGACCCGAAATCTTCGCTTGCTGGCGCCGGTCCGGTTTGCCGAACACGGTCAGCAGGAAAATATCGGCGGAAGGCATCGACGACTCGTGCGCTCGCGTCCGCGTCGTTCACATTCAAAGGATACCGGTCCAGGGGCGTTATTTCAGGAGCTCGAGGGGCGCCGGAGGCGGCGGCCTCGGCGTTGACAATCCGTTCGATGGCAGCGAGCACACGTTTGCGCACGCCGGCATCGAATGTGCGTACGTTCAGCTTAATAATCGCCTCGTCGGGTATTACGTTTTCCTTGGTGCCGGCTTGTAGCGAGCCCACAGTGACTACAGCAGCCTCTGCGGCGGCCACTTCGCGAGAAACCACAGTTTGCAGCCGCATCACTGTCGCCGCAGCCATCACGACGGGGTCGATGCTGGCCTGCGGCATCGAACCATGCGCTCCACGTCCAAACAGGCGAATCTGCAGGCTGTCGGCTGCAGATGTGATCGCACCAGTGCGCCCCGCCATTGTTCCGGCCGGTCCAACCATGACATGCTGGCCGAGCACAACGGCAGGCTTCGGGAAACGATCGAACAAGCCATCATTGATCATAGCCTGAGCTCCTTCCGCTGTCTCTTCGCCCGGCTGGAAGACCGCCATCAGTGTCCCTCGCCATTCCGTTCGTGCTTGCGCCAAGAGCGTGGTTGCGCCGATGAGCCAGGCCACGTGCATGTCGTGGCCACACAAGTGTCCGACCGGCACCGTTTTACCCTCGCGGTCTTGCGCCTTGACCTTGCTTGCATAGGGAAGGCCAGTCGCCTCCTCGATGGGTAGCGCATCCATGTCGGCGCGCAGCATGACCGTCGGCCCATCCCCGGTACGCAGTAAACCTACGACCCCAGTCTTTCCGACGCCTGTCGTGACTTCATAGCCGGCCGCGCGAAGACGATCGGCTGCTAGTCCTGCGGTACGCATCTCCTGCATCGAGAGTTCTGGATGTGAATGGACATCTTTATAGAGCGTCTCCAAGTCCGGAAGGAGACCTTCAAGATTGCGCAGTATCGCGTCAGAAGAACTCGCTTGAATCTTGCTCATGAATCAAATCCTTTTTCTCTACTATGGTAGCTACACTTCGCGCGG
>JBPYDR010000053.1:0-4566 GCA_051986235.1 Pseudolabrys sp. | reverse complement strand
CTCATCCGTTCCGGAAAATGTTCATGCGCATGCCAATCGCTGAACTCCGAGCGCTGCTCGGGGCGGACGTTCCACCACATCGCGAGGGCGGCCTTGCCCAATAGTGACATACGTAATAGCCCGAGGGCGGCCGGCGCTCACCAAGGATCGCCCAACTCGTCTTCAGCGAGAACTTGACCGGTGACGCGGTTGATCGAATGCAGCTCGCGACAATTCGGACAGAGCGCCGACTCATAATAATCGTCGTCATCCGCGACCTGCTGCGCGACGAACGTTATTTGCTGCTTGCAGTCGGGGCATCGATAGTGAATTGCAAACATGGCACCGGCAGCGTTTCAACTAACACGTTTCAGCTAGGACAGCTCAACTGGCACATATGGTGATCGTGGCTTTCGGCAATACAAGCAATCATGATCGAGGATGATGCCGTATGCTCGACATCGGCGAACACCACTCATGATAGGCGCTCTTACAGGCGTTGTTCATCATTGCGAGCGTGCTGACGACCACGAGCACAATTGCGCTCAGAAGAATGAGCAACGGGGTCTTCATGGCGGTTTTCATGGCGCCCTCGCGGATCCGAGGTCCCCAGCCACTAAAGCCGGATTAGCGCCGCGTAAATGAACGCCGAATGAATGGCCTGCGAAATCCGCTGCGGCAGTCGATCGCCGCCGGTGGCGGCAAAGCACGTACCGCCGCCGGCCCGATGACGCCGATGGGCTTGTTCTGCCCCTGAGGGCTATTTTCCCGGTTGCAGGCTCGCGCCTGACAGATAGACCGTATCCTCGAATTGATAGCCGCAGAGGCGCAGGACCGCACATTTCGGACACGACGCAAGTCCGCACCGCATTGCGCGCACTTGCCGCCGCGTGTCGGCGCGATGAGGCTACGTAATAGGCCGGGTAAGTGTTTGGGCGACGGATAACGCATTAAAGGCAAATGATGGAACCCAACGTTCGTTGTCCGACAAATTGGAATACCTGATTTTCATTTCAGCAAATGACGCATACATTCAGGCCGGCCTGCGTCGGGTCGCAGCGCCGGCATTCGCGTGCAGGGTCGGATTGGCCGTTTGCGATCTTTCCTAAATGGGCTACAGGGTCAAATCGAGACCAGTGAAACGCAAGAAGCGGTTGTAGATGGTTTCTATTGTCTCGTACCACGCCGGTACACGTGCGTTCACCGCGGAAGAGCCGCCTGCGGGAACCGCGGAACCGGAACTTTCGGTCGAAGCATTACGATTGCGCGTGCGGCAGCAAGAGCTTCTGGCTGAATATGGCGTGCTGGCTCTGAAGGGGACGCCCTTTCCGCAATTGCTGCATGAGGCCGCCGCGGTCGTGGCAAACGGCTTAAAAGCTGAGTTTGCGAAAGTCCTAAAATACATGCCTGAGGAAAATAGGTTCCTCGTGTGCGCCGGCGTCGGCTGGGAGCCCGACGTCGTCGGGGTCGCCACCATCGGCGCCGATACCGAGTCGCCGGCGGGTTACGCTCTGCAAACGGGCAAAGCCGTTATCTCCAATCATCTCGATATCGAAGAGCGTTTCCGAACACCCGAACTGTTACTCAAATACGGAATCCGGCGCGCCATGAATGTCATCCTCGAGGGAGATGGCAGCCCATTTGGCGTGCTCGAGGTCGACAGCCGGTCGGAGGGCGAGTTTGCCCAGAGCGACATCGTGTTCCTTCAGGGTGTTGCCAACATTCTCGGCATGGCCATCGAACGTCAGCGCATGGAAGCGAACTTACGGACCGCGCTCGACCGTCAACAGCTACTGCTCAAAGAGTCGAACCACCGCGTCAACAACAGCCTGCAAATCGTGGCTTCGATGTTGCATTTGCAGTCCTCGGACGCCGAAAATCCCGATCTCCGGCGCGAGCTGCGTGAGGCCGGCAGTCGAATCTCAGCCATCGCACGGGCGCATCAGCGCCTTTATAGCAGCAACCGCATCGAAAGCCTGGACCTCGGAGTCTATTTGGCTGACGTCTGCAAAGACCTGAATGCCTCGATACCCGACTGTGAAATCAACGTCAGCACCGTAGAAGGAATTATCAAGCCGACCGATCGCGCGGTCGCCGTAGCGCTTCTGGTCAATGAGCTCGTCAGCAACGCGATGAAGCATGCCTATCCAGGCGCGCAATGCAGGATTTGGGTCACTCTATCGCGTAATGCTCCGTCGATTGTTCTCAGCGTGCGGGATGAGGGCGTCGGTCTTCCCGCGGATTTCGATCTTAAATCCGGCCGCCGGTTGGGGATGCGCCTGGTCAACGCTTTCACAAAGCAATTGCAGGGTGACCTGCAAGTCGTGCGCAGAAACCCTGGCACTGAATTTGTCGTGACTATATCCGAAGGCGTGCGCTAGTGCTTTTTCGATGCTGCGACGCTGCCTTATCGCGTGTCTGCTGGTGTCGGGGAACACTAGGACTGCATTGAATCGTCCGGATTGGCGGCATCCATGCGCTGTGGTGGCGGCTCTTTAAGCGGCGTCGGTTCCTTGATCGGTGGCGGCTGCGGCTCATCGATCGGCGGCGGCGTTGGCGGCTCATGAGGCGGCGGCGGCTCGTTGACTGGGGACGTTGGCTCGCCTCGCTGGGCGCCACCGATAGTCTTTTCCCGTTGTGCAGCCAGCATGAGCCACGCATTTGCCATCACGAGCAGCGAGCGCTTTGCGTCGAGATCATTGAATTTTTGAACAAGTTGAAGGCATTTCTCGGCATTTTGCCGATATCGTTCGACCAACTCTGTCACGCGTCAGGTCCCCGCAACGCAAAAGACGCATTTTTGCACTAACGGTGGTGAAAAAAAATCGTTCCGCTCCGCACAACGCCCGGGCGCGAGCTGGCGATAGGGGATCAAGCTCAGGCACCAGATGGCGTTTTGGTGCAATTAGTTTTTTGCGTGGATTTGCCACTGTATTGTCGGATAACCGACGATGGCGGAGGCGCGGTGCGTTTATAAAGCCGCTTCCGCGGACCGGCCGGGCTTTGAATTGCGCCAAAGCGCGCTCATGAGACTGCGCGCATTAGCGCGCCAGACGTGCAATGACGGTCGATCGCCCGGCAAGGCTGTGGCGAATGGGGCAGAATGAAAAAGTGCCGCCCGGCTCGACAGCGGCAAACGACTTGTTCCTGCGATAAGCCATCCGAAATTTGAAAGGAGACGACGGTCATGCCCACGAACAAATTACGAAGCCAAGCTGCGCGCTTCTTGGCCCGCGCCCTTGAAGCACAAGAGGGCGGCCGCACTGCCGAAGCCCACAAATTGACCATGAAGGCCGCGGAATGCCTCGAGGACGCCATGAGCGTAGAACAGTTACGTGGCGCTTCGACGCGCGTGGTGGCGCGCTCGCTCAGTGCGCAATCACATCGATAATACTGTGCCGGCACGATTGGTGCACCAGCATCATGTCGTTGAGCGTGTCGAGCACCATTGCGGCCTGATCGGTGGAGAGGCCTTTTGCTCTGAGGCGGTCAACCAAAGCGACCTGGCCGGCGATTATCGCCCGGAGCCGGGCGATGTGCCGATCCCTCTCTCTAGCTGCTCCCGACCCATCCCGAACCGCTTTTCTTGTTCCAAGAAAAGATTCAGCAACAGGTTGCGAACCGGTCCATTGCCGACGCCCTTTTCCAGTTCGCTTCTAAAGCGGTTGAGATCTTGCTGTTCCGACAAACGCGGTCGTGTCGTCCATCGCGCCGCTCCGGTATGCTCGGGGTGTAAAGTCGGGCCGTGCAAGCATGCTCGCGTTGCACGCCGAGCGGCAAGACCCGGTCAAGACCCGTTCGCGGACATTTGACCTCCGCAGCCAATAGGCAAACATCCGCCGCCGGCGACCCATGCATTCGCTTGCCGCGCGCCCTGTCCGGCGTAGCGCGCGCCCTGTCCGGCGTAGAATGAACCCATTGTCGAGAAATCCGAGACGTGATCGTAGAGAATATATGCAAAATGACCGTGAGATTTTCGGTTCCGATCCTCGGAATTGTCGCGGCGGTCGTCTGCATCGATACCCGCGCGCAGGCGCAGCAAAACTATCCGTGGTGCATCAATAAACCCGACACGCCGCCACAGTGCCGGTACGCCACACTCGAAAAGTGTTTAGCCGACCGGGTTGGCAAAGGCGGGTCTTGTTCACCCAGTCCGTACCCACCCGGGTCCGGGTCGCCGGCGTCGGGCAGGATGCCGGGGCGCTAAACGATCATCGCCTATCGATATCCGGGAGCCATCCGAGCTCGCGCACTTTGTCGCGGATGGCCTTTGTAGCCGCCCTGGGCCAGACTTTTTTGCTAGGCTTGCGCGTTGGAAGAACGGCCCCGCAAAATGTGGGCCACGCCGGTAGCGCGTGCTACCGCCTGGGGAACGTATTGGGAGGAATTCAATGAAACGGCTGTTTCCGCTTGCCCTTTTGGCCGCCGCGGCTTTTGCCGTGCCTGCGGCGCCGGCCTTTGTCACGCCAGCCTTGGCCGAAGACACGATCACCATCGGCTTTACCGCGTCGCAAACCGGCCCGCTCAACGTCGATTCGCTCGGTCAGCAGCGCGGCTACGAACTGTGGCGCGACCAGGTCAATGCGG
>JBPYDR010000052.1:0-2732 GCA_051986235.1 Pseudolabrys sp. | reverse complement strand
TTATAGGAATCCCATAAGTGCCGGCGCCCGCCGGCCGCAGCGGCGCTTTACTGCGATGCCGCTTTGCGGCTTGCGACAAGCCTTTCGAGACGGGAGATATCCCTCTTATTTGCCTCGACAATTCCCTCCAGCCGGGAAATGTTCTGCATCAGGCGCTCGGTGGTCAGGCGCAGAAGGTAATAGCCGAATTCCGGATTCTGGAAATAAAGCTCAAGCAATTTTTCATAGGTGATACTTAGAACGTCGCCATCTTCGATGCACTCGACGGTCCCTGTGCGGCGATTTTCGGGATCGACGAAGCCGAGCTCGCCCATCATGCGGTTTGGCGGCAGTTCAACGTTGATTTCGGTCACCAAAAATTTGCCGGTGACGGTGAGGAACATTTCCTTGGCGGTATCGCCTTTGTGAAACAACACGTCGCCCTTTCGGTACTTGCGCGGGCTCATGAACGGGCGAAGCCAATCCATCGATAAATCACCCTGGGCGGAAACCCGCGCCTTCTTGACCAGGCTGAGCATCTGCCGCAGCCGGACCGCGTTGATCGGCAATGAGAGCAGATAAAGGAAGAAGGTCGAGGCCGAACCGGCCAGCGCACCATAGGCAATAAAGAAAACGTTGCTAATGATGCCGATCACGCGCAGTGGCACGATGGTTCGTACCATCAGCGTCGCGACAAAGAATACCGCGCCCGTCAATGCCAGCATGTTTGCCAGATTGATGTGGGCAAGCCCGACGTCGATCAACCGATTCATTACGGTATCGAAGGTGACGTTGGTCGGGTCGAGGCCGAGCTGAATCAGTATTTTCTCGATCCGCAGATTTTGCGACGCCGCGGCAATGATGCGGTCGAGTAGGGTGCTCGGATCCAAGTTACCGGCGCTGTTCATGTCTGCCTCACCACGTCCGCAGGCACCTTTCCCTAAACCGGGAACTTATGTATTCGCTTATGCCCTTTTAATATCTTTCCGTCCAAACCCATCTGGCATTTTTACGGGCTTTATCGCCATTTTCAGCGAAACCTGAGGGTGGGAAACCCGAGGCGCTCAATGGCGATTGTCCTCGATCATGCGGCTTTGCTCGATCGTTTCGAAGACGACATTCACTTCGCGACGAAACCATCCGCCAGCCTTTTTTCCAAGATCATCGCCGGTCTTTGCACCAGGATACCGGCGCTCGATAGGGCCGGCTTGACCGCGCCGATCGGACCATTGCTGGAGATGGAGGCCTGGACGGAAGCGGCATTGGCCCTGGTCCAACACGAGCTGCCGGCTTGGCAGGTCCGTCGGCTGGTCCATGACGGCGACGAATGGATGTGCTCGCTGTCGCGGCAACCATATTTGCCGGCCGGTTTGGACGATGGCGTGGACGCGACGCACGCATCCCTCCCGCTCGCTATCCTGCTGGCGTTTCTGGAAGCGCGGCGCGTAACGGCAACATTGTCGCAGGCCGCGACAACGATCCCGTCCATTGTGCCGCCGGCTGAAGGGGCGGTCTGTTGCGATAATTTCAGCTGATCGTTTCAAGTGAGCGCGAGTCACACGCGCGCAGCGATTTAGCTCCAGTTCACGCTCCTATGCCGCCTTTATGAGAAAGGCTCGGGCTTCGTCTCGAATTCATATGCGTCGAGGAGCAGATTCGGCTTTGTCAAAACAGACACATGGAGAGACACCATGAGCGTCATTCCCTTTGATCTTACCCGGAAGCCCGCGACGCTTGGAGTGAAACGGTCCGGCGTCTGGCACGGTTTCGCACGAAGTTTGGCGCAAGGCGTCGATGCCCTTGCCGCCCATGCGGCCAGGCATGCTGTGTCCGAGCAGGCGCTCCGCCGCGCTGACGCGGATATCAGGCGCTGCCGGCAGCTGATGGCGCAGCGAGAACTGCCCCGCAATGTCAATCTCGCCCGCCTTCGCATCCACCCTGTTCGCAGCAAAGTCTTTCATGAGCAAGCTCTCTGAAGAATTTACCGCCGTGCGTGCCGGTGCTGATAAAGGGGACGGGCCGCCGTCGGGTTCCGTCGTCAAATTCCCCTCGCGGTCGGAGCTCGCCTTTTTGAACGAAACGATTCCGTTGTTCTATATCGGCCAAAACCGCGATGGTTTTTGGGTGGTGCGCGACGCCGATGGAGGATCGGGCGGCGTCTCTTTCTTCAAGGCTTCCGCCGTCCGCTTTGCGCGCACCAAGAGCGCTCCGGCGGGCTGCGCACTGATGTTCTTGAATGCACCGTTTGAATTCGATCGCAATAACGAAGACAGCCAAGTCGTCGCAATTCTCACTGCGGCGATTGGCGTTGCGAGACGGCGCGTGCCGACGCTTGTCTGTTTCGTCGAGATGGCGCTTGCCGAATGGCGGAAACTTTTGGCGCAGCTGTCTCGCGCCGTCGCCGGAAAACGGCGTCACCGTGCGGCAATCGAGCACGAACTGTTTCACAGTCACTACCGGCTGGCCTCCAAGATCGATGACGACCTGTCGCCGCTGTGAAGTGACAAAAACGCGTGAAGGAAAATTGAGATTTCAACTGCTGGGGATGTCGATGCAACAACGAGAAGAAGCAGAACCTCCGTCAAGCTTGCAAGCGCCTAACCTGCGAGCACCGAGCCATGCGTCGTGGTTTCGAGTTGGGCGCGACAGCCATGGAAACTGGGTCGTTCAAGATCCTCGCGGTATCCGCGGCGGACTTTTTATCGACCGCGACCAGGCGCTCCGCTTCGTGCGCGCGGAGAACGGCAACCGCC
>JBPYDR010000051.1:0-2100 GCA_051986235.1 Pseudolabrys sp. | reverse complement strand
CCTTTCAAGTCAGCGGGATGGACTACGCGCGGTCTTGGTAGCCCATTGTCAGCCGCCGCTTCAATTGCGAAGCGCTGTTTTCGTCACCATCGGCGCCGACGATGACTGGCTGGAGGGCGGCGCCGGCAGATCGCATTAAGTGGAGCACCGACGATCGGTCCCGTGATTGGTCCCGGGTGCCTCGTTGTAACCGCCAGAAATTCGCATTGATTCAAATCAATGTGTGACGATGTGCGGCAGTTACCGTTGCCCAGTGTGAGCGGCGTTTGGACATGAGTGGCATTGCGTTTGCAGAACGCCGAGTGGAGAAATCAGCGCCTCCCAACATGCTTTGGGTTCCGGGCGGCACCTTCCGCATGGGATCGGATCGGCATTATCCCGAAGAGGCTCCGGTCCATCTCGTAACGGTCAGCGGCTTCTGGATCGACCGAACGCCGGTAACGAACCGGCAGTTCAAGCCGTTCGTCCGCGCTACCGGCCATAAGACTTTCGCGGAAATTCTCCCCGATCCGAAGAGCTATCCCGGTGCATTGCCGCACATGCTCTATGCCGGCTCGCTCGTGTTCACGCCGCCGCACCGTCCGGTCGATCTGAAAAACTTCAGCGAGTGGTGGAGGTATCTGAAGGACGCGAATTGGCGTCATCCTTACGGCCCAAAGAGCAATATCAACGCGCTCGACAACCATCCGGTTGTCCATGTCGCTTACTCCGACCAATTGTACGGCGCTGAGGGAGCGGGTGATGGCGGTGCTTTGACCGCCATGTCAGCGGCGAACGCAGGAATGCTCGCGCTAATTGCAAGAAGCGCGACACTTCCGAGAACTGAGCTTTTCATCGCGCCCCCCACAGCACCATGATGTCTGTTCCTAACCAGGGCGGACATTGGCGCTTCCCGCAAACAATGGATCGCTTCAACTACGAGGCGTTTTGGTCAACATCGGCGGCGCTGACGACGTAGATGACGGCGGCGCCGGCGACAGCACGAATGTGAGCCAGACGTTCCAGCCGTCCGGCCTGTTGTCGTTGTCGAACTCGCCATAGCCCTTGAGGTTTACGTATCCCTGCATGCCCGCAACCGGAAAAATATATCCGATCTGCGGACCGACACCGATCACGCGAGATTTAAACGGGCATAACACCGGGGCACAACCGTCGTCGCCAGTGAGTTGCTCGTAGAAATATCCGACCAGACCGACTTGCAATTGCTTGGTCAAAAATTGTGAGGCGCCCCAATCGAGATGGGAATCGATGCCGTTCGTGTATCCCGTCGATTGGTTCTCAAAATTCCCTGTAAATCCCAACACGGCCGAGAATTCATGGCCGGTCTTCGGATCGAAATAGGTGTAGCCGACGCCGCCGTCGAGGGCGCCGTGGCCGATACCCATGTTCGCCAGATTGCTGGAGCTGTACAAGCCGACCGGAATGTCGCCGGTCAGATAGACCATGTAGTTGTTGACGCCGGCGTTCCAGCGATCAGTGAACATCGGAATGAGATCGGTAAAGCCCGTGGTGTCCTGCTGGAGCGAAATGGATCTTGTGATGGATATCGGTCCTGTGGGTAAAAGCGCAGTAGCAGTCCCCGTCGCGTTCAATGATGTATCGTTGTTGCCATAGCCGACAAGGAGGAAGGCAGTCGCTTGACCACCTAAGAACGGGGTCGCGAACGTGTAGCTCGGAGCGACAAACCCGACGGTCGCGTCCGCGTGGACGTTGGCACTGCCGGTGATGCTAATCGGGAATTTGGGGAATTCTCCGATCGTGACTTCGCGGGCCACGGCGGCATTGCCGCTCGCCGAAACGTTAGTGTTGTAGAGCATTGACGTCCATGACCACCCCGGCTGCTGCGGAGCGGCAGCCAAGCTGCCGAAAAAGCCAGGAATCCAGAAACTCACGCCGTCTTCGTCGGCGAAAGCACTTTTCGGATTCGACAAAATCGCCGCTGAAATCGCCAGCACGAGGACGGCCGAAGCTAGGCGCGGCCGTCGGCTATATTGTGATCGAGTCATAGCACCCCCTGCGCTTATTTCGCGCCGAATCTCGGGGGCAAATGAGCATAGCAAATACTTCGGTTCTGATTCGAGGCAGGCGCGGCACATATAG
>JBPYDR010000050.1:0-58264 GCA_051986235.1 Pseudolabrys sp. | reverse complement strand
AGAGCGGAAAGAGCGGCGTTACGCGGCCGACTTTCCGACGGTTCTGTTTCCGTGGGCGAAGTAGCGACCAGCTAGGCGACGGCCGCGTAATTTCGGGCGAGCACCGTGCGCTCGAATTTTGCGCGGCATCATCGGCATGTCGGCGAGAAATATCCGCACGTAGGTTCTGTTCTCGGCGACACATGCGCGCGCAACCCTCCGGCCGTTGTTGTTGCCCGTCATGGTCCCGGCCTGACAAAATCACAATCGCAAATTGCGCGGGCGCAAATGCCATCCATCGGTAACGCGCGCCATACGCAAAATTGCACAATCCTCCGAACGATTCCCTCCGCGGTTAACGGGAGGATCGCGTGAATTTTTAAATTTGAATCAGTTGGAAAAAGTTGCTCCGCGCTACGCGCGGATCACATCGCTTTGACGATACTCTCGGTCATTTTCTTCGCGTCGCCGAGCAGCATCATCGTGTTGTCGCGATAGAACAAGGGATTGTCGATTCCAGCATAGCCGGATGCCAGCGAGCGCTTGATGAACATCACGGTGCCGGCCTTCCACACTTGCAGCACCGGCATACCATAGATCGGCGATGTCTTGTCTTCTTCCGCCGCGGGATTGGTGACATCGTTCGCGCCGATGACGAAGGCGACATCGGCTTGCGCGAATTCGGAATTGATGTCCTCAAGCTCGAACACTTCGTCGTAGGGCACATTCGCTTCGGCCAGCAACACGTTCATGTGCCCGGGCATACGGCCCGCGACCGGGTGAATGGCGTACTTCACCTCGACGCCATCCTTCTTGAGCTTGTCGGCCATCTCGCGCAGCGCGTGCTGTGCCTGTGCCACTGCCATGCCGTAGCCAGGTACGATGATAACCTTCGACGAATTCTTGAGAATGTAAGCGGCGTCTTCGGCCGAGCCGAGTTTGACGGGCCGCTGCTCGGCGCCACCGCCCGGACCGGCCGTCTCACCGCCGAAGCCGCCGAGAATGACCGAAATGAAAGACCGGTTCATTCCCTTGCACATGATGTACGAGAGGATGGCGCCTGAAGAACCGACCAGCGCTCCGGTGATGATCAAAGCCGAATTGCCGAGCGTGAAGCCAATGCCAGCGGCCGCCCATCCCGAATAGGAATTGAGCATCGAGATCACGACCGGCATGTCGGCGCCGCCGATCGGAATGATGATGAGCACGCCGAGCAGAAGCGAAATGGCGGTGATCAGCCAGAAATCCATCTGGCTCTGCGATACGAAGAACCCGTAGACGAAGAAAATCAGTGCTGCGGTAAGCGCGATATTGATGATATGGCGCGCCGGCAACATGACCGGCTTGCCGCCCATGCGCCCCGACAATTTCAGGAAGGCGATCACCGAACCGGTGAACGTAACGGCACCGATCGCAACGCCCAGCGACATTTCGATCAGGCTTGAGCCGTGGATATGGCCGTGCGTGCCGATATCGAACGCTGCGGGCGCGTAAAACGCTCCGGCCGCTACCAGAACTGCCGCCATGCCGACCAATGAGTGAAAGGCGGCGACCAGTTCAGGCATCGACGTCATCGGTACGCGGCGAGCGATCACGGCGCCGATGCTCCCGCCGATGGCGATGCCGCCTATCACGAGGCCCCAGGCGAGCGGACTGGCCGGCGGATGCGAGCCCAGCGTCGTCAGCACGGCGATGGCCATGCCGATCATGCCGAACAGGTTGCCGCGCCGGCTCGAATCCGGGCTCGACAGGCCGCGCAGCGCCAGAATGAACAGGACACCGGCGACCAGGTAGAGCAGCGCGACGAGGTTCGGGCTCATGTCGTCGTCACTTCTTTTTCTTCTGGTACATCGCAAGCATGCGCTGAGTGACCAGGAAGCCGCCGAAGATGTTCACGGATGCGAAAACGAGTGCGACGAAACCGAACCCGCGTGCCCACAGCGGACCGTTGTCGTTGGCGGTCAGCGCGACCCCGACCGCAAGGAGCGCGCCGACAATGATCACCGAGGAAATGGCGTTGGTCACAGACATTAGCGGCGTATGCAGCGCCGGCGTCACCGACCACACTACGAAGTAACCCACGAACACGGCGAGCACGAAGATCGAGAGTCGGAACACGAAGGGGTCGACAGCGGTTGCCACGTTCTCCATCGGCGTTCTCCGTCAGGATGCCTTCGACTTGAAATTCGGGTTCACGACCGCGCCATCGCGGGTCAGCAGCGTCGACTTCACCAGTTCATCGTCCCAGTTGACCGCAAGCTTCTTTTCTTTCTTGTCGATCAGCGTTTCGACGAAGGTCAGCAGATTCTTGGCATAAAGCGCGGACGCCGAAGCCGCCAGCCGTCCCGGCACATTAAGGTGGCCGACGATCTTTACGCCGCCAGCCTGAATCACACTGTTGGCCTGTGCGCCTTCGACATTGCCGCCGCGCTCGACCGCGAGATCGACGATGACTGAGCCGGGGCGCATCGAGGCGACCATCGCCTTAGAGATGAGGCGCGGTGCCGGTCGGCCCGGGATCAGCGCCGTCGTGATGACGATGTCCTGCTTCTTGACGTGCTCGGCCACCAGTGCCGCCTGCTTGGCCTGATATTCCTTGGACATTTCCTTGGCGTAGCCGCCGGCTGTCTGTGCGTTCTTGAACTCCTCGTCTTCAACGGCAAGGAACTTGGCGCCGAGGCTTTCGACCTGTTCCTTTGTAGCCGGGCGCACGTCGGTCGCAGTCACGATCGCGCCGAGGCGGCGCGCGGTGGCGATGGCCTGCAGGCCAGCGACGCCGACACCCATGACGAACACTTTAGCAGCCGGAACGGTGCCGGCGGCGGTCATCATCATTGGCAACGCGCGGCCGTATTCTTCGGCGGCGTCGATCACCGCGCGATAGCCGGCGAGGTTTGCCTGGCTCGACAGAACGTCCATCGACTGCGCGCGGGTAATGCGCGGCATCAGTTCCATGGCCAGAGCGGAAATCCCGGCATCAGCCATCTGCTTGAGAGCAGCGTCGTTGCCGTAAGGATCCATGATGGCGACGACGAGCGCGCCCTTTTTGTATTCGGCGAGTTCTGCCGGCGCCGGTCGGCGTACCTTGAGGACGATGTCGGCATCTTTTGTGACGACATCTGCGATCTGCGCACCCGCCGCTTCGAATTCGCTGTCGGGAATGCCTGAAGCAATGCCAGCCCCGCGCGCAACCGCGACATCGGCGCCGAACGATTTCAACTTTTTGACGGTCTCCGGAGTAGCCGCGACCCGGGGCTCACCGGCATCGGTTTCACGCGGTACAGCAACTCGCATTCTCGCCTCCCCGCCGGGCCGTGAACTTCGTTAGTGCGGCGACAGTCCGGTGAAGGCAAAGATGAGAAAACAGATGACGAAGGCGACATAGCTGGGCGTCGTCGCCCGACTCAGCAGGCCGGGAATGGCACCGAGCAGACCGATCACGAAGATCGTCGCCGCGAGCAGCCAGTGACCCATGACACCGCCGGTTGCCAGACCGAACATAACCGTCACCACATAGAGGATGCCGACAAGCGCGAAGTGGACAAAGCTCTCATAGCTTTCTTCGTGCGCGGCATAGTCGTTGCCGGTGGCGGTGGCGTATTCGGCGGTGCCGTGGTCGGCCATGGGACGGTTCTCCGGATCGCTCAAAAAAGGCAGGCGCTCCGGGGTTAGCGCAATTGCCGCCGAAGGGCAACGCCAGAGAGTTAGCTCTCAGTGGAATCGTCATGCCCGCGCTTGTCCCGGCCATCCACGTCTTGCTTGCTACCAATAAGACGTGGACGCCCGGCATAAAGCGGGCATGACGGTGAAACTCTTCGGGTCGAAACTCAGAGGCCGGCCTTGGTCAGCGCGGCGGCCTGCCGCGATGCGACGTCCTTGATCGCGAAGGACTCAATAGCCTCGTTGAATAACCGGTAGAAATTGAGTTCCGCCGCTAAGTGCAGGAACACGGCGCCGAGCCCGATGGCCGCGCGGTCCATGAAGACGAATTCGCGCGGAACGGTCACCGGCCCCCTGGCCTTGAGGGCCTGATGGACACGGAACGCTTCCTTGCGGCCGTATTCGGATGGCTTCACCCCATCGGCGATGGTCCGCACCCGGTTGTCGAGCAGTGGGCCGTAGATGAACCGGGCCCAGATATTGAGCGCATCGATCAGCTCGCGGTTGAGCCGCTTGAAGCCCCAGGTCTCGTATGCGTGCACCACGAGGTCGTCATCGCCGAGCAGCAATCCGCGATAAAGGTCAACCACGCCGCCAACGAAGCTAGGCGGGAAAATACGGATGCAGCCGTAATCCAGAAGATTAATGCCTGCCGGTTTTCCTTTCCCATCATCAAAGACCGAGTAATTGCCAAGATGCGGATCGCCGTGGATGACGCCAAAACGGCTGAAGGGAAACCACCAGGCGGTGAACATCGCCTCTGCAAGGCGATTGCGCACAGCGAGCGTATCGGCCTTGTGCTCGAGCAGCTTGCGTCCGGATCGCCAATCCAGTGTGAGCAGGCGACCCGTTGACAGATCGGGCCAGACTTTCGGTACGTGGATCAACTCTTCATCCTTGAGCATAAGTCGATACAGCGCGACGTGTTTGGCCTCCCGGCCATAGTCGAGCTCTTCCCGCAGACGCGCGCCGATTTCAACCGCGATCTCGCTGGTGTCGATCACCGGATCGAACCGTTTGCGGATTGCAAACAGCAACTGCAATTGATTGAGGTCGGCTTCGACCGCCGACTGCATATCGGGATATTGCAGTTTGCAGGCGACCTCATCGTCGCCGAGCGTGCGGGCACGGTGCACCTGACCGAGCGAGGCGGCAGCAGCCGGGTGATGCTCGAACTCGGAAAATTTCTTTTGCCAGTCAGGTCCCAGCTCGGCGCTCATCCGGCGTTTGACGAACGCCCATCCCATGGGCGGGGCCTGGCTCTGGAGCTTGGTCAGCTCGTTGGCATATTCCGGCGGTAATGCATCCGGAATGGTGGCGAGCAGCTGCGCCACCTTCATGATCGGGCCTTTCAAACCACCCAGCGCGGCAGCCAGCTCCAGCGCATTGGCGGCGCGATCGAGCGGCACCCCGAAGAAGCGCGCGCCGGCAAAACGCGCGGCGGTCCCGCCAAGCTGCGTGCCGACCTTCGCGTAGCGGCGGGCACGAGCGGAAAATCGGTTCTTTTCGCGGTCGGACATGAACCTCGGATACCCCGTGTGCCACCAATATTGGCAATCAAATAGGGGTTATCAATGGATCGCCGAGTGCGACGAGTCGGCGCGTCGAGTTGAATTACCGCATATCGGCGTCATGGCTGGGCTTGTCCCGGCCATCTCGCTTAGTGAGGCAATGCCTGACAAACGGGATCACCGGGACAGCCCGGTGATGACCGATGCAGATGACATGCAAACGTCCCCGCTGTCATGGCCAGGCGAAAGGCGCGAAGCGCCGTCTTCGCGCCTGAAGACCCGCGCTGACGGTTTGCCCGATCTCACGTCCCGCTCGTCATTCCGGGACGGCCCCAGGCCGGATCCGGAATCCAGACGTTACGCTTGGATTCCGGGGATGCGCCTCGCCGTCACTACCGTCCTTCCATCTTCTCAAGTTCGTCGATCAGATTGGCGATGACGTTCAGGCCGCCATCCCAGAACTTCGGGTCGCGCGCGTCGAGCCCGAACGGCGCCAGCAGTTCGGAATGATGCTTGGTTCCACCCGCCGAAAGCATCGCGAGGTAGCGTTCGGCAAATCCGCCCACCGATTTTTCGTAGACGGCGTACAGCGAATTGACGAGGCAATCACCGAAGGCATAGGCGTAGACGTAGAACGGCGAATGCACGAAATGCGGAATGTAGGCCCAGAAGGTTTCGTAGCCGGGCTTGAGTTCGATGGCGGGGCCGAGGCTTTCGCTTTGTATCGACATCCATAGTTCGCAAATCTTGTCGGCGGTCAGTTCGCCGCTGCGGCGCTCGCCGTGCACCTTGCGTTCAAAAGTGTAGAACGCGATCTGCCGCACCACCGTGTTGATCATGTCCTCGACCTTCGCGGCGAGCATCGCCTTGCGCTGCTTCTTGTCGGTGGTGTCCGCGAGAAGCTTTCTGAAGGTGAGCATCTCGCCGAAGACCGACGCGGTTTCCGCGAGCGTCAACGGTGTCGGCGCCATCAAGGCACCATTGGGCGCGGCCAGCACCTGATGCACGCCGTGCCCAAGTTCGTGTGCAAGCGTCATCACGTCGCGCGGTCTGCCCATATAGTTGAGCAAGACGTAAGGATGTGCTGACGGCACGGTCGGATGCGAGAAGGCGCCCGGCTGCTTTCCTGTACGCACCGGCGCATCGATCCAGTTCTTGTCAAAAAACCGGTCGGCGACCTCCGCCATGCGCGGCGAGAATGCGCCATACGCCGTAAGCACCGTGGCGCGCGCGTCGGTCCAGGGAATCGTGCGCTGCGCGACCTTCGGCAGCGGCGCATTGCGGTCCCAATGCGGCAATCGCTTCTTGCCAAACCATCGCGCCTTCAATGCGTAGTAGCGATGCGAGAGTTTCGGATAGGCCGCGCGCACCGCGGAGACCAACGCCTCCACCACTTCGCTCTCGACACGGTTCGCGAGGTGCCGCGAGTCCGCAACGTCCTTGAAGCCGCGCCAGCGATCGGAAATTTCCTTGTCCTTCGCCAGCGTATTGGTGATCAGCGCGAAGGGACGCAAATTCTCCTTGAATGTCTTGGCCAGCGCTTCGGCGGCTGCCCTGCGTTTCTTTCCGTCGGCGTCCTGCAGCAGATTGAGCGTCGACTCGATCGCCAGCGGTTTGCCACCGACTTTGAAACGCAGGCCCGCGATCGTTTCGTCGAACGAACGGTTCCAGGCGGAATACCCGGTCACCGACTTTTCGTGGAAGAGCTCCTCGACCCGGTCTTCGAGTTGATAAGGTTTTTCCTTGCGCACGTCCTCGATCCACGGCCGATAGTGGCCGAGCGCGGGGTCATGCATCGCCGCTTCGAGTTGTTTGTCAGGGATGCGGTTGAGTTCGAGTGTGAAGAAAAGCATGTGCAGCGAGGCGGCCGTGATGCGTTCCTGCACGTCACCGTATAACTTGGCGCGAACCGGATCGGTCGTATTGCCGGCGTAGACAAGCGAAGCATAGGAGATGAGCCGGCCGAGCCGGTCATCGATCGCCTCATATTGTTTGACTGCTTCGGCCAGCGCACGTCCGGCGGTCTCGCCTGCCGCGAGCGCGGCCAATCGCCCCTTGAACCGCTGCTCGAAGGCTTCGCAGTCGCGATCACCCTGCTCGAGATCGGATTTGATCTGTGGACTGTCCAGACCGGGGTAGAGGTCGGTCAGGTCCCATTCGGGCAGTTTTCCGAGTTTCGAGGGTTTTTCCGGCTTTCGCCGCGACACGGTCTTTGACATGGGGCAATTGCTAAATGAACGACTGGAGGAACGCCATCTAGGCACCGCTCATGGCAACGAAATGGCAACCCAATGGCAAACCTGCATATCGCAAGCTGGAGGCCGGGTTTCAACGGGCCCGGCTGCGGCGGGCCGACTTAATAGCCCATTAATCGAGACCGGCGACAGTGCACAAATTCGGTACAGTTGTGCGAGGGTTTATGTCGCAGGTCGTGCTCATCGTCGACGACGATCCGGTCCAGCGTCGCCTGCTGGAAACCATAGTCCAGCGCTTCGGTTACCAGACGATCGTCGCGGAAGGCGGCGATGCGGCGGTCAAGCTTCTCACTCGCCCCGACATGCGAATCGACTCCATGGTCCTCGACCTGGTGATGCCCGATCTCGACGGGCTCGGCGTGCTCGCCTTCATGCGCGAGGCCGGCCTTACCATTCCGGTGATCGTGCAGACCGCCCATGGCGGGATCGACAACGTTGTGTCCGCCATGCGCGCGGGTGCGACCGATTTCGTGGTCAAGCCGGCAAGCCCGGAACGACTGGAGGTCTCGCTGCGCAACGCGCTGTCGGCACGGGCGCTCGCAGGCGAATTGCAGCGGCTCAAGCGCAGGCTCGAAGGCACGCTGACGATCGCCGACGTGATCACGCGTTCGGCGGCGATGCAGCCTGTCCTCAATGCGGCGGAAAAGGCGGCCGCCTCGGCGATTACGGTTCTGATCGAAGGCGAATCCGGTGTCGGCAAGGAACTGATCGCGCGCGCGATCCACGGCAGCGGCGCGCGGCGAGCCAAGCCTTTTATTGCGGTGAATTGCGCTGCCATGCCGGAAACGCTGGTCGAATCGATCCTGTTCGGCCACGAGAAAGGCGCCTTCACCGGCGCAACCGGACGCCATTCGGGCAAATTCGTCGAGGCCGATGGCGGCACGTTGTTTCTCGACGAGGTCGGCGAACTGCCCGCCCCCGCGCAGGTGAAATTGCTGCGCGCGCTACAGCAAGGCGCGGTCGAACCGGTCGGCGGACGCAAGGTTCTCAAGGTCGACGTGCGCATCATTTCCGCCACCAACCGTAATCTCATCGCCGACGTGACGGCCGGCCGGTTCCGCGAGGACCTCTTTTATCACCTGCACGCCTTCCCGCTGTCGGTGCCCCCGCTGCGCACCCGTCGCGAGGACGTCCCTGAGCTTGCCCGCCATTTCCTCACGCGCTTTTCCGCCGAAGAAGGCAAACGCGTCCGCGGCATCGGCCGCGAAGCGCTCTCCCTGCTCGCCGCCGCCAATTGGCCGGGCAATGTCCGGCAGCTTGAGAACGCGATCTTCCGCGCGGTCGTGCTGGCCGAAGGCGAGGAGATCGGCCCCGGCGAATTTCCGCAGATTGCGGCGCAGGTTTCGTCCGAGGAGGCTGCGGTCCCGCAGCTGATCGAGCCTTCACCGGCCATCGTCGCCTCGTGGCCCGATGTCCCGGCTGACCTTGTCCCCGCCCAGATCGCCATTCCTGCGCATTCGCTGCCGCTCACCGATTCCGGGGGCGATGTCCGGCCGCTTGAGGACATCGAGCGGGACTCGATCCGCTTCGCCATCTCGCATTATCGGGGTCAGATGTCCGAAGTGGCCCGCAAGCTGCGGATCGGCCGGTCTACCCTCTATCGCAAGCTGGAGGGCCTGGGGCTCGAAGGCGCATGAAACGCGGTCGAATCCGCGATTTAGGTGCACTCCCGTACCGGTGCTGCAATGCAAAAATTCCCCAGCGAATTTCACGAATGCCTAGTTTTCGGCCCAATTCCCCGGGTAGGTTAACGATCGGACGGACGGGGAACGGACGCTAAACTCTCATTAACCGATCCCGATAACACTCACGGGGTTGCCGGCATGGCAGCCCGAGGGGACGTGGCGGCGACGTGGGACGGACTCTTTCTTCACGGAACGATTCTGTGGCTCCTGACTCAGCGAGCGCACGTTCTGTCGTCGTAACTCTGGCGCGCGTTGGCGCGCGCCTAGGTCTCGCCGGGCTATTCATGTTCGGTGCCAACGACGCGCTGCAGAACGCGAGTGCCGAAGGCGATACCCGAACGCTTTCCTTCCACCACCTCCACACCGGCGAAGACATCACCGTCACCTTCAAGCGCAATGGCCGTTACGACGACGCCGCGCTCAAGAAGCTCGACTGGTTCATGCGCGACTGGCGCAAGGAAAAGTCGACCCGCATGGATCCGCATCTTTTCGATCTGTTGTGGGAGGCCTATCGTGAGGTCGGGGCGACCCAGCCGATCGACGTGGTCTGCGGCTACCGCTCGCCGGAAACCAATTCGATGCTGCGCCGCCGTTCGAGCGGCGTCGCGCAATTCAGCCAGCACATCAATGGCCAGGCGATGGATTTCTTCATTCCTGGCGTGCCGCTCGAGAAAATTCGCGAAGTCGGTCTTCGCCTGCAGCGCGGCGGCGTGGGTTTTTACCCGACCTCCGGCTCGCCTTTCGTCCACATGGACACCGGCACCATCCGGCACTGGCCGAGGATGACGCACGATCAGCTGGCCAAGGTCTTTCCGGATGGCCGCACCGTCCACATTCCTTCCGATGGCCAGCCATTGCGCGGCTATTCGCTCGCACTCGCCGACGTCGAGCGGCGCGGCGGCAGACCGTCCGAAACCTCACTGGAGGCTGCGCGTGAGGCCGGTGTCGTGTCCGGCTCGCGAACCCGCAACTTCTTTGCCCGCCTGTTTGGCCGCGGCAAAGATGCCGACGAGTCGAACGAAGACTCCGGTCCCGCTCCCGACACCGCAACGAAAGACACACGCGCACCCGTGGCCGTTGCCAGTGTGACCCCGCCGAAACCCAAGGCGGTAGCCGTGGAAACCATCGTGCCACTGCCGACCGCGCGGCCAGCAACGCACCTCGTTGCATCCGCCGAAACCAAGCCCTCATCGGTCGGTGCGGTCGCAGTCAAACCGGCGAGCTATTCCTTCGTGACGGCGTCGCTTGGTGCCAATCTGTTCGACAACCGCGGCTACTGGCGCGGCGCGATACAGAACAGCCCGGATCTGCCGACTGCCGTGACGACTTCGACGAAGTATCAAACCGCGAGCGTGGATCCGGCGAGCATCGGGACGACCGCGCTCGCCTATGCCGGGGAGCCCGGACCATCGAAGCCGGCGCAGCCGCGTCCAATGGGCGCTCGCGTGATGCAGCAGCCGGCAGAAGCCGTTGTTGTGGCGTCGCAGGGCAATACGACGATCGTGGAGAAGCCTGCACTTACGGCAGCGAGCGCCGATCCGGCGCTCAACAGTCCCTGGCTGCGGGCGGCCATGCTCACACCGAGCGTAACGACGCACATGAGCGCTACGCGGATTGGCGCGGTCGACATGCGGCCGCTGCAGGAAATGCTCTACAAGCCTTCGCACTCGCTCACGATGTCGTTCTCGAGCGACCCGAACCTCGGTCTGATGGCCAATCGCTTCTCTGGTCCGGCCATCGTCTTCCTGGCGACGACAACATTTACGACGCAATCGACCGCCGCGTTCGCGATGCACACGACAGCGTTCCGCTGATCTCTACCTAGCCATCCCCAGAGCGTGCAAATAGGTGTCGAGCACTTCCTGCTGCTCACGGCGCTCGTCCGTATCCAGCTTGCGCAGTCGCACGATCGAGCGGAGTGCCTTTGTGTCGAACCCGGTTCCTTTGGCCTCGGCGTAGACGTCCCTTATATCGTCTGACGTGGCCTTTTTTTCTTCCTCGAGCCGCTCGATGCGTTCGACGAACGCTTTCAGCTGGTCCTTGGCGAAGCGGGTGGCCGGTTTTTCATTTTCAGCCGAAGCGGTGGCAGGCATCGACATCTCCTTGACTACGCAACGGGGGCGATCGCCACCGCGTGTCGAGAAGCTTTCTGAGCTGCACGCGCTCAGGTCAAGGCGAGGACGGCGTCATCCACGCTGTTCACATGCCGACGGTGGGTACTAGTGTCCTGATCTGGACTTTTCGAACGCCGCTTTCTGTTCCGACGAGGCTTCTTTCTGGTATTTCTTGCGCCACTCGTCATAGGGCATCCCGTAGACGGCCTCGCGACTCTCGTCCTTGCTCATGCTGACGCCTTGCGCGTCGGCCTCTTCCTTCATCCAGTTCGAGAGGCAATTGCGGCAGAAGCCGGCCAGATTCATCATGTCGATATTCTGCACGTCGGTGCGCGAGCGAAGGTGCTCGACCAGGCGGCGGTAAACAGCAGCCTCAAGTTCGGTTTGGGTCTTTTGGTCCATCTGACGTCCTCCGCAGCCAGAAACATAAACATGCCGGGCGCAGCTTTGAAGGGCCGCCCGGCAACAGAAAACCCGCCGCGTTCCGTGCGGAACGCGGCGGGTTTGATTTTCAGCGCTCAGACCAGGGTTTTCTTCACCCGGTCTGCGGTCATCGGCAGATGGCGGCGGAGCCGCTTTCCTTCGTCCGCACTCCTGCGGCGGCAGCAATAAGGTTCAACGTAATTCAGGCAGGCGCTGCGCTGAACCAGTCAGTCGATAATTATAAGCAGATTTTCCAGAGGTTGGGCAGCTATGATGGGAACATGAATCAGCCCCTGCGCACTTTTCTCGCAGACCTCTACCGCATTGCAGTAGCGGCGGCGCATCCCGCGTCGTGTCTGCCTGCGCTCTTGCCGCCGCCACCGTCGAGCCGGCTGATCCTGATCGCGGCCGGCAAGGCAGCAGGGTCGATGACGGAAGTCGCGGAGGCGCATTACCTCGACAAGTTGCACATTGCCGCTGAGCGGCTGAGTGGCGTTGCAGTTGCGCGTCATGGCTATGGAAGGCCCCTGCGGCGCGTTCGCATGATCGAGGCCGGGCATCCGATCCCCGATGCGGCGGGACTCGAAGGCGCCGATCGCGCGCTCAAGCTTGCCGATGACGCCGGCAAGAATGATCTCGTGCTGGTGCTGATGTCGGGCGGCGCATCGGCAAATTTGGTTGCGCCGGTGCAGGGCATTTCATTTCAGGACAAGCAGGCGGTCACGCGCGCGTTGCTGCGCTCGGGCGCGACGATCAACGAAATCAATGTCGTGCGCAAACATCTATCGCGCATCAAGGGCGGGCGGCTCGCCGCGCATGCGCATCCGGCGAAGCTCGTGACGATCGCGATCTCCGACGTGCCGGGTGATGATCCGTCGGCGATCGGCTCGGGACCGACCGTGCCCGATCCGACCACGCTGAGCGACGCGCGCGCGATCGTTGCGAAATACAGACTTGAGATTCCCGAGGCGGTCACGCGCGCGTTGGAAGATCAGCGCAATGAATCGCCGAAGGCGGGCGATCCGGTTTTTGCCGACAGCAAAGCTATGCTGGCGGCGCGACCGGCCGTTGCGATGCGCGCAGCCGAGGTTGCCATTCTGGCCGCCGGCTACGAGTGTGTTTTCATCGGCGACCGCGTCGAGGGTGAGGCGCGTGAGATCGCCGCCGAGCATGCGCGCATCGTCCGCGACTTGCGCGCGAGCGGCCGGCGCGCCGTGGTCCTGTCGGGCGGCGAGTTAACCGTCACGATCCGCGGCAAGGGTCGCGGCGGGCCTAATCAGGAATATGCGCTGGCGCTGGCGATGGCGCTTGACGGCATGCCGGCGGTCGCCGCTATCGCCGCCGACACCGACGGAACCGACGGTGGCGCCGGCTCTCCCTTCGACCCCGCCGGCGCATTGATCGATGGCGAATCAATTGAGCGCGCGAAAACGAAAGGCCTCGATCCCGCCGCCTTTCTCGCAGAGAACAACTCAAGTGTATTCTTTGAGGCGCTTGGGGACTTGTTGGTACCGGGGCCGACCTACACCAACGTTAATGACTTCCGTGCCATCATCGTTGACAGACAGTAGCGGATCACGCCAGAACCCCCGCATTATTCGGAAACCGCGACAAAAGTGACCGCACCACAGCTCATTGACGTCAGGTGTCACCCTTCCTTTTCCATTGCCCGCACAGCGGTTGTAACCGCACTGTCGCTGGCCGCATCAATCTTTCCAGCGAAAGCTGATTTTCGGCTATGCAACAATACTGGCAGCCGCGTGGGCGTCGCGATTGGCTACAAGGACAACGAAGGCTGGACCACCGAAGGATGGTGGAACGTTTCATCACGCTCTTGCGAGACGTTGCTGCGGGGCGCATTGGTCGCGCGTTACTACTACATCTACGCGGTCGACTATGATCGTGGCGGTGAATGGTCCGGCAAGGCCTACATGTGCTCGCGTGAAAAGGAATTCACGATTCGCGGTACCGACAACTGCCTGGCGCGTGGCTATGATCGCACCGGCTTTTTCGAGGTCGACACAGGAGAGCAACGGTCCTGGACAGTGCAATTGACAGATGCTGCCGAACAATCACCTGAGCGTCCTCTTGCGCCGCGGGGGCCGGTAGGGGTGTCGAGACCGCCGACGACGTCGCCTACCTCGCCGCCGTCGCCTGCGTCGCCACTACCACCACCCTCATTGGCTCCGCCGCCACCATCGGCGACATCTCCTGGAGGCGGCCAACCATGAGACGTCTGCGTCGAGCCAAGATCGTTGCCACTCTCGGACCGGCCTCATCGAGCGCCGAAATGATCGCCCGCCTGTTCGAAGCCGGCGCCGACGTTTTCCGCATCAACATGAGCCACACCAGCCAGGAACGCATGCGCGAACTGGTCGGCATGATCCGTGCGGTCGAACGCGACACCGGCCGCCCCATCGGCATCCTGATCGACCTGCAGGGACCGAAGCTCCGCCTCGGCACCTTCACGGGCGGCGCTGTCACGGTCAAACCCGGCGGCAGCTTCGTGCTCGACAGCGATCCTGCGCCCGGCGATGCGACGCGCGTATACCTTCCGCATCCGGAAATTTTCGTGACCATCAAGCCCGGTCACACGCTGCTGATCGACGACGGCAAGGTCCGCCTCACCGTCGCGGAGGCGGGGCCAAAACGCATCGCCACGCACGTGGTCGTCGGCGGAAAGCTGTCCGACCGCAAGGGCGTCAGCCTTCCCGACACAACGATCCCCTTCTCCGCGCTTGCCGACAAAGACCGTTCCGATCTCGAAGCCGCTCTCCAGGTCGGCATCGATTGGGTCGCGCTGTCATTCATCCAGAGACCGGAAGACATCGCCGAGGCAAAAAAGATCACGCGCGGCCGCGCCGCGGTGATGGCCAAGATCGAAAAGCCGCAGGCCGTACACCGACTCGCCGAAATTATCGATCTCGCCGATGCGCTAATGGTGGCGCGCGGCGATCTCGGCGTGGAAATGCCGCTCGAAAAAGTGCCCGGTGTTCAGAAGCAGATGACGCGCGCCGGCCGTGTCGCCGGAAAGCCGGTGGTCGTGGCGACGCAGATGCTCGAATCGATGATCAACGCTCCGGTACCGACGCGCGCCGAGGTTTCTGACGTTGCGACCGCGATTTTCGAAGGCGCCGATGCGGTGATGCTCTCGGCGGAATCGGCGGCCGGAAATTTCCCCGTGCAGGCGGTGGCGACGATGAATCGCATCGCTGAGGAAGTCGAAGGCGACGCGCTCTATCGCAACATCATCGCCGCGCAGCGGGCAGCGCCGGAGGCAACGGGCGCCGACGCCATCGCCGACGCGGCGCGCCAGATTGCCGACACCCTCGATCTTGCGGCCATTATCTGCTGGACATCTTCTGGCTCGACTGGCCTGCGGGTGGCCCGCGAGCGGCCACGCTCCCCGATCGTCGCGCTGTCGCCCAATATCTCGACCGGGCGGCGGCTTGCCGTTGTCTGGGGCGTCCATTGCGTCGTCACCGAGGACGCGCATGACCAGGACGACATGGTCGAGCGCGCCTGTCACATCGCTGTGAAGGAAAGGTTCGCGAAACCCGGCCAGCGCGTGATCGTCGTTGCGGGTGTTCCACTCGGAACGCCCGGCGCGACCAATATGTTGCGCATCGCCTATATCGGAGCAGACGCGGCGAACGGCTAGCGCTGCGCGCCGCTCACTTTCGGTAGCAATAGATCAGAGGATGTCCTGAAACAAACCTTCTGACGGCTGAGGCATCCATAAAGATCTCGCCGAACAGTCAGGAAGGCCATCGGCCTTCGAGACAGCACAAGCCTAAATATCCCTCCCTTCGACTTTTTCCTGCAGCGTCTTCACAATGTCAGGGATGCGCTCCATCCGTGGATAAACTTCGAGTGCGCGGCGATAAACCTCAAGCGCCTGCTTGTCGTCGCCAATGTCCTGCAGGATCAGCCCCAGTCCCGCCAGGGCGCCGAAATGGCGCGGCTCGCGCTTGAGCACCTGACGGATATCGGCAATCGCGCGGCCATAATCCTTCTTCATGTAGAAAATCGTGGCGCGCCTGTTCCAGCCTTCGATGTAGTCCGGTTTGATCTTGACGATCCCGTCGAGCAACCTGACGGCAAGATCGAGATCCTTTGCCTCGATCGCGGTCTTCACGCGCATCATTAGAAGATTTGCGGTGTCGCTGCGAGAGGCCGTCCAGACCGTCCAGATGCGCTCTTCGATCGCCTTCGCCGTGGTGTCGTCGGGCGCGAGCTTGAGCGCGCCGAACAGGAAATCGAGACTGCGGGTGCGATCGATGCGCGACACCTGCGGCTTGCCTGCCTGTTCGCTCCGCTTACCGGATTGTGCGGCGGCTGGTAGAGCCCAAATCGCGGTCATGCTCGCGACCACGGCCGCGGTGAGGAAAGCTGCAAGGAATCGCGCGCGTCTAAACATAGGCGGAGTGTAGTGCCTCCGTCTGCTATGGCAAACCAATATGCGCGATGGAACAGGCGCCAGCGGCGCCGAAATCAGCCCTGACGGGCCTTAAAGCGGCGATTGGTCTTGTTGATGATGTAGACCCGGCCCTTCCGGCGCACCAGACGATTATTGCGGTGCCGGCCGCGCAGGGATTTCAGGGAATTACGGACTTTCATGTCGATCTCAGGCTGCTGTTTTGCCGGGTACATACGCAGCCCACCCGGTCCTGTCAACGCGAGTCGGACGATGGTTGCGGCCATCGCTCTGCTCTACAGTCCAGTCCAGGAGTTCAAGCCATGCAGCGCAGTCGTGACCGCTTCCTGACCACCCATACCGGCAGCCTGCCCCGGCCAGATGACCTGATCCGTATGATGTACGCCAAGGAGGAAGGCGTGCCGGTCGACTCGGACGCCCTGGCGGCCCGCGTGAAGGCGGCGGTGGCCGAGGTCGTCAGGAAACAGGCCGATGCGGGCATCGATCTGATCAACGATGGAGAAATGTCGAAGCCGAGTTACGCCACCTACATCAAGGACCGCCTTGAAGGGTTCGGCGGCACCGGCAACACCTTTGTCTATCAGGACCTGTCCGATTTCCCGCGGCTGGAAAAGCGCGTTTTCGGCGATCCGGGCCGTTCCCGCCGTAAGACGCCGGCCTGCAATGGCCCAATCTGCGTTCGCGACCGGAAAGCCCCGCAAGTCGATGCAGACAATCTCAAGGCCGCTTTAAAGGAGGTCAAAGCCGCGAGCGGGTTCATGAGCGCGGCTTCGCCCGGTGTCGTGTCGCTGTTTTTCCGCAACGACCACTACAAAGACTTCGAGACTTATATCTATGCCATCGCCGACGCCATGCGGCACGAATACGAGACCGTCACCAAGGCCGGCTTCGTGCTGCAGATCGATTGTCCTGACCTCGCCATGGGCCGGCACATCCAATACGCGAATCTGAGTGTGCCCGACTTCCGCAAGCGCGCGCAGTTGCATATCGAAGCACTCAATCATGCGGTCGGCAATATTCCCGTCGAGCAGTTGCGCATGCATCTGTGCTGGGGCAATTACGAAGGTCCGCATCATCGCGATGTCCCGCTCGCCGACATCATCGACATCGTCTTCAAGGCGAAGCCGATTGCGATCTCCCTGGAGGCCGCCAACCCGCGGCACGCACACGAGTGGACATTGTTCGAAACCGTGAAGCTGCCCGACGGCAAGGTGCTAATTCCCGGCGTCATCGAATCGAAGTCGAATTTCATCGAGCATCCTGATCTCATTGCGCAACGCATCGGGCGTTATGCCAAACTTGTTGGATGTGAAAATGTGATTGCCGGCAGCGATTGCGGCTACGGAACCTGGGTCGGACAGGCAGCGGTCGATCCGGATGTTGTCTTCGCCAAATTCAAGGCCATGGCCGACGGCGCGGCCATCGCCTCCCGTCAATTCTGGAAATAGGAAGACAGGCAAATGGCATTGCCGCGGGCGAACAAACCCGAAGACGTCGGATTATCGTCGCAGCGCCTGCAACGCATCCGCGACACCTTGCAGGCCGACATCGACAAGGGCCTCGCGCCTGGTACCGTGCTGCTTATCGCGCGGCGCGGGCAAGTCGCAAACTTCGAGGTGCTCGGCTATCGCGATCGCGAGGACGGCGCGGTGATGACACCCGACACGATCTTCCGCATCGCCTCAATGACAAAACCGGTCGCCTCGGTTGCGGCGATGATGCTGGCCGAGGAAGGCAAGCTCCTCATCGCTGATCCGGTTTCCCGCTATATCCCGGCCTTCGCCGATCTCAAGGTCGCGGCCAATTCCGACGACGTCAACGCAAAGTCGCTGACGCTGGAGCCGCTGCGCCGCGAAATGACCGTGCAGGACCTGCTGCGGCACACCTCCGGCCTGACTTACGCCCACCTCACCGGCCCACATCTCAAGGAGGCCTACGAAGCCGCGGGTGTCGTCGACGAGCGGCAGACAAATGCCGAGATGGCGGAAAAACTCGCCAAGGTTCCCCTCGCCTACCAGCCCGGCTCAACCTGGCAATATGGCGTGTCGACCGACATGCTCGGGCGCGTGGTCGAAATCGCAAGCGGCATGAGCCTCGATCGCTTCATCGGGGAACGCATTTGCAAACCGCTCGGCCTCGTCAACACCAGTTTTGGGCCGATCGATGGTTCGCGCGCGGCCCAACCGCAAATCGACAGTGCTTCGGGAAAGCGCCCGCCGATGCGCGACACATCCGTGCGTCCGAAGTGGATTTCGGGCGGCAGCGGATTATTGTCGACGGCCGGCGATTATGTGCGTTTCTGCCAGATGCTGCTTAACGGTGGTGAACTCGGGGGCACGCGATTGCTTGCGCCGGCGACCATTGCGCTGATGACGTCAGACCACCTGACGCCGGAAACGCGCCGAAGCCCATCAACTCCAGTCCTGTTCGGCGCGCTTGCGCCAACGCCCGAACTTGGCCTCGGCTTCGGCCTCGGCTTTGCGGTGCGCACACACAGCGGGCGCAATCCGCTGCCGGGCTCGGTCGGCGATTTTTCGTGGAGCGGCGTCACCGGCACGTATTTCTGGATCGATCCGCAGCAGGAACTGGTCGCCATTCTGATGATGCAGGCACCGCTGCAGCGGCTGCACTACCGCTATCTCATGCGCACGATGGTGTATCAGGCGATCACCGATTAGCGGTCGACGACGTTGCCCTTAAGGGTAATTTCGCGCCACAAATCCGCAGGTCACAGTCGGCGTGTAGCCTGTTAAAACCAGCGCGTGATGAGGCAGAGCGGTGGAGGATATCAGCCAACTCGTTGCAGGCCTGGAAGACTTCGTTCGCCACTACGGCGCATTCGCGGTGATGCTAATTCTGGCGATCGAGGCGATCGGCGCGCCAGTCCCCGGCGAGTCGTTGTTGATATTCGCGTCAGTTTTGGCCAGTCGCGGAGAGATGTCCCTGCCGGCCCTGCTCTTTTTTGCGTGGGTCGGCTCAGTCACAGGCGACAATATGGGCTTTCTGATCGGCCGAACACTCGGACGAAAGACCGTCCTGCGCTACGGCGCAAAAGTCGGTCTTACCAATGAACGCTTTAGCAAGATCGAAAACAGGTATGTTCGCTATGGCTCCGCGACGGTGTTGTTCGCGCGCTTCTTCAGCATTCTGCGTCAGCTC
Organism: Pseudolabrys sp.; assembly: GCA_051986235.1. Taxonomy (GTDB): domain Bacteria; phylum Pseudomonadota; class Alphaproteobacteria; order Rhizobiales; family Xanthobacteraceae; genus Pseudolabrys. The sequence continues at coordinate 39,040 of JBPYDR010000050.1, read as the reverse complement.
AACGGCATCGTGGCAGGAATGCTGGGGATGTCGTGGTGGCGTTTCGTCTTGTTCGATACCGTTGGCGCTGCGCTTTGGGTCACGGTCTGGGTGTTCCTCCCCGCCTATTTCAGCGAGCACCTGGCCTTCATCGTCACGCTCGCGCATCACAAGATAGTGGTCGTGAGTTTCCTTATCGCGGTCGGCCTGATCCTCGCCGTGGCCTTTTTCATCCAACGCATGCGGGAAGCGAGCGGAACGGCACGGCAATGACTGCCATGCATGGATTCTGGGGTGATAATGATGAGCGAACTCCCGAACGATGAAGCGGTGGCGTCCGAGACACCTGCGAAGCGGTGGCTGCCGCCTACTAGTGTCTGGCTGAAGGAATTGCCATATGTCGTTGTGCTGGTTCTCACACTTCTTGGCGTCGCCTACACGAGCGTCACGCGACGGCCGACGATCGTTTATTGGGAATTTCTTGTCATTGTAACCGCAGCGGCATGCATCTGGGGTGGTTGGCGCTACGCACCCGATAGAAAGGCAAAGGTCCGTCTCATCGGCAGCCAGGCGCTGCATTGGCTTGCTTTTTTTGTCGCCATGAATCTCGTGTTGTTGCCCAGCGTGCAAAACATGCTGAACGCAGATGCAACCGGCCTGGCCATTCTTCTCCTGCTGGCGCTTGGGACGTTTGTTGCCGGCGTGCATATTCCCGCGTGGCAGGTTTGCGTTCTTGGCCTCGTCATGGGGCTTTTCGTACCGGCCATCGCGTGGATCGAGGAGGCTGCACTGATCGTGTTGCTCGCGCTGGTCGCCCTGATCGGCGTAGGAGCATTATTCTGGTGGATCGGGGATCGCAAACTCTGGACACCGTGAAGGTGACCAGAGATTGATTGGACGCACGGGACAAGAAACTTGGAGCATCAGGGTGATTAGTCGCGAACTCTCACTGTTTATCGGCACATTCACAACACTGCTTGCAATCATAAACCCGTTCGAGGTGCTGCCGGTCTATCTCAAACTGCTGGAGGGGAAAGATGCGGCGACACATCGCGAGGTCGCGTGGAAGTCGTGCTTCTATGCGCTGTTGCTGAGCCTCTTCTTCCTGATATTCGGAACATTGATCCTGCGCCTGTTCGGAGTCCCGCTGGCTATGGTGCGCATTGTCGGCGGCATCATTCTTGTGAAGATCGGATTTGAACTTTTTTCGCCGTCTTCCTCAGGAGGGATGGTCACAGGTGCTGCTAAGGATGCGAATATCTCATTTGTGCCGCTCGCAATGCCGCTGATGTGCGGTCCGGGAGCAATCGCGACAATCCTGGGGATGACCTCGACGATCAGGCAATCCCGGGCCGAAATCATTTCATTCGTCGCCGTTGTCGCTGCCATCATTGCCACCATGCTCGTGACGTATCTTTGCCTGAACTACGCGAGCAGGCTTTCGAAGACACTGGGCCCGATGGGGATCGATGCCATCACGCGCATTGTCGGCTTCTTCGTCTCGGCAATCGGCGTCGCTTTGATTTTCGACGGCGTCATCGAGGCGCTGGAGTCGCACGGAATGACAAACCTGCATTGAATGGATGGTGGCGCAGGCGTCCAAGTCGAACCCGTCTCCATTTCGCGAAGTCCCTGCTGACAGGGAAATAACAGAACAGGGAATTTTTACGAAAGAACAGGGTATTTGCATGCGAGAACAGCGAATTGGAACACGCTATAGTGCGAGCATTCGCACCGGCAAAAGATTAGTCAAAGCGAGCGGCTAATGTATCTGCCCGTTCCCACGGCACCGTCGACCAATACGCCGTTTCGCACCACGAATTCGCCACGCACCAGCGTGTGCACGATCTTCCCCTTAAGTCGGTGGCCTTCGTAAATGGAATAACCGGCGCTTGAGCGAACATCTTCGCGGCGATAGAGATGTTCGCAATTGAGATCGACGATCGCGAGATCGGCGTCGAGGCCGACAGCGATCCGACCCTTGCGGTGATGCAATCCCATTGCTTCGGCCGGCGCCGTCGATAGTAAGGTGGCAATATGTCCGAGCGACATCCCCCGCTTATGGTGGCCCTCGGTGAGCATCACCGGAAGTAGTGTTTCAAGTCCCGGGCAGCCGGGAGACGCCTTCCAGATTCCACCGCCTTTCGACGATATGTCGCGATGCACATGATCGGTCGCGACCGTATTGATGTCGCCCGATCGAATACCAGCCCAAAGCGCTTCGCGATCGGCATGCTCGCGTAGCGGTGGATTGATCTTGCCGATTCCGCCCCCTTCCCAATCGACATCGTGAGTGAGGTAATGCGGACAAGTTTCGATGATTATTTTGGTACCAGCGTCGCGGGCTCGTAAGCCCGCTTCCAGTGCTTCCCGCGACGATGTATGAACGATATAGAGCCGCGCTTTTGTCTGCCGCGCGAACAGCCCGGCTCGCTGCACGGCATCCGCTTCAACGAAGGGAGGACGCGTGGCGTTCCACGCACGCAAGCCGCCGAGCCCATCGGGGTCCTCAGCCATCACTCGGTTGCGTAGGACCCAAGCGGCCTCAATATTCTCCGGATGTGGGCAAACGACTCCGCCGTTTCCGGCGGCTGCCTCACACAATCGCAGTAGGAAGCCATCATCAATATCCGGCAGGCCGAGGCGCGCGCCCTCCCCGCCGCGATTGTTCATGAAAATCTTGAATGATGGGACGCCGAATTCTTGGACATAGCGCCGAACACCAGCGAGTTGCGCTTCCGTCGAGATAATAAAATGATAACCGAAGTCGATGCACGCACCCGCTTCGGTGACTTCCTTTACCTTGTCGAACAGTGTCTCGAACGGGTCCGTCGCCATCAGGTAGGGAATAAAGGTGGTGACGCCCCCTATTGCCGCGGCAGCTGTTTCGGTTTCAGCGTCCTGCGGCACGCGCGGCTGCGCGATGTCCTTACCGTGCCCGAGATGGAGGTGCACGTCGATTACACCGGGCAGCAAAATCCTGCCGGTGACATCGAGCGTTTCGGCGGCATCGACGGCCGCTCCCGGCAACAGAATAGCCGCGATCTTTCCGTCGTTGATCGCGACGTCTGCGGCAACGTTGTCGCTCTCAGGCAATACAACCGTTCCGCCACGCATTACAAGGTCGAATTGCACGTGTTACCCTCTCAAGCCGCAACACCGCGCGAGCCGCCGCGGATTTGAAGAGTGCGTAGTGATCGCGTGACCTCGGCGATCGGTCGCTGCTCGATCGAGAGCACAGCCTCCTCGAGTGACTGCGAATCGCCGCCACCGATAAACGCTGCGTTGGCCCGGAATTTCGTCAGCACGGCTTCGCGCGACGGTGGACGGCGGGCACCACCGGCCACGTCATCGATATATACCTGTGCGTTTGCACCATTGGCGAACTGTACGTGCAGCCGCGCCTCGAAACGCCGCGGGAACTGCGCACCATCCATCGGCCCCGCGCTAATGCATTCGGCCTTTGCTGCGATATTTGCGCTCGGCGCATTTGCGAAGGTTGCCGGCGTTACAGCGCCCTCGACCAATCGGGCCGCAAGCGCAATCGGCAAGCTGTAGCGCGCCTCATGCCCGCTTTGCGGCCTAAGCTTGCGCTCCCACGGCTCGGAGATCAGTAATGCTGCGCCGGGCGGAACTTCGCACAGCACCCTTTCGACCGCCACTCCTGGTGCCTTCTCCAAGGCGAGTTCGAGCGCTTCAATAAACGGATGGATGTAGTGGCAGCAGGGATAGAATTTGAATGCTGCGTCCCGTAGATGCCATACGTCGCCTAACGTTGCGATCTCGGCAGCGAAGCGATCGGCGGCATCGGCGTCTCTCGCAAATTGACGGAATAGGCCAAATTGGCCTTCGAAGGTCGTGACAGGCCCGGTGAGCCCTGCGCCCGCCAAGGTTGCGGCGACGACGCCCGCATGCGCGGCCCAGCCGGAATGCAGAGACTTTACGGTGCTGCCGTTGGTGAGAAATTCAAATACACCTGAAGCTTGGCTCAACGCGATACCGATCGCGTCGACAGTGCGGGCGTCGTCCAAACGCAACAGCCCCGCGGCAACCAGCGCACCGCCGATTGTTCCGGCGACTGAGGTAACTTGAAATCCCTGCGCCTGGAATTTTCCCGGTGCCGCGAGGCCGACGCGGATCATCACCTCCCAGCCCTTGATGTAGGCGGTTAGCAAATCATCTCCGTTTGCAGCGGTCCCTTCCGCGGTCGCAAGCGCGCTTGCAGCCAGCACTGAACTGCCGTGCACAATCGAACCGGTGTGCGTATCGTCGTACTCGAGTCCGTGAATCATGCCGCCATTGGCGAGCGCAGCTACCGGCGGTGAAAATCCGAAGGAGGAGCCGAAAACGCTCGCGGGTCCACCGGTGCCGCTGAAGGCCGAAGCGGCTATGAGATAGGGTTCGCCGGCACTTGTCGCAGCCGCTGCGAGGCCGACGCCGATCGCATCAAGCAGATGCAGCTTTGCGGCGTCGCGCACGTCAGGTGGAATTGCCTCCGACCACAGCGGCCGCAATCTCGCAACGAGTTGCTGCGAAAGTGTCATGCGGCAACCTCGCTTCTGATTTCATGCGCGGCAGCTAACCCAGCAAGACGGCCGAGACCGATGGCACTGAGAAGGCCATTGCCCGACGCATAGCCGGCTGCGCCAGAACGGCCGGACAGTCCGGCCGCGGCGCCGCCGCCGGCAAACAAGTTCGCGATCGGTCGTCCATTCGGTCGCAGCACGCGGCCGTCATCGTCGACCATCAGGCCGCCCTGAGTATGGAACAGGCCTGGGACAACGCGACAAATGTAGAGGGTGCCGCTCAACGGCGCGAGCGCGAAATCGCGGCGGCCGAACACGTCAGGTTGTTCTCCGCGCGCGGCCTTGTTGAAATTCTCGATCGTCGTCGTGAGGGCTGCAGAATCAAGCGAATATATTCTCGCAAACTCCGCTACGGCGCTCACCTTCTTGATGCCGCCGTAGTTCGCAAGCTCGACAAATTCTTCTTCAAGCGCAGCGACATCGAAAATTTTCTGATCGAAGATCGCGAAGCAAGGGCCGCTTTGAGCCATCACGTTCGGCGTATAGCCCGAGTAACCGGCACTCTCGTCGCCGAAGCGCTGACCCGCTCCGTTGACGATGATGCCGCCCTTTTCGATCGTTGTCCACGACAGGAGGCTCCCGTGCGGATCGGACACCGCAGCATAGCCCTGGTAGGCACTAGTGTTGCCGAGCGCGGCACCGAGTTGTTCGCCCCACAGAACAGCTTCGCCGGTGCTCCCGCGAGCGCCGAAATACGGCGCGCCGCTGATTTCGGGACAGAAGCGCGCAACGAGGTCGCGGTTGCCAGCAAAACCATTAACGGCGAGGACGACCTTGCGGGCGACGATCCGCTGGCGTTCTCCATTGGTGGTCTCGATGTCAGCGCCGAGCACGCTGCCATTTGCATCCGACACGAGAGCTCTCGCGCCGTTGCCGACCGCGAGCGGAATGCCGCGCTTTTCCACCGCGGCCAGTAGATCGTCTACCAAGTCCTGACCGCGACGCGATACGGGCGCATGCAAGCGGGGGACGGAATGGCCGACATGTTTGTAGGCTGTCACGAGCGCCATGCGAGCGCCGACAAAATCGACCAGCCACTCGACCGTCGTCGCGGAGGTCTCCGCGAGACGTTTCAGGAGTTGCGGACAGTCAGTCGGCCCACCGGTCCGCGCGAGGTCTGCGATAAATCGCTCAGGCGAATCCTCGATGCCCGCATCGCGTTGGAAGCGCGTGCCTGCTGCCGGCACTGAGCCGGTCGATAACGAGGAGTTGCCGCCAGGACGATCGAGTTTCTCGACAATAGCAACGCTGGCGCCTGCGTCATGGGCGGCAATAGCCGCCGCAAGACCGCACGCCCCCGCCCCCACCACCAAAACGTCGACATCCGCCTGCATATCCTTGCTCACCCTCCAGTCATTTCGGCAACGACGTCTCGCCAAGGCAACGCCGCCATCATGTTCGGGTGCGTGATTAACCGGCGCAGCGTGTCCGGCATCGGCGGAAACACCGTGCGGGTCAGAGCATCGATCTTGTCGATGAGATCGTCGGTTGAGAACGGCTGGTCCGCGCCGCCGCGAGCATTCTCGACCGCTTCCGTCCACACTTCCCCATTAGAGAGGCGCCATGTGACACGGCCGGGTCGGTCCTTCGGCCACGGCGCGATGGGCTCATAGGGCTTAAGCCGTACCATGCGACGCAAGCGCGCGATCTCCGGGTCGTCGAGCGTGTCGCGGCTAAATGCACCTTGCCCAGCCGTACCGCGTGCCGCCACTGCTGCCATTGCGTGCGGTATCGAAAACTTGGCTGACAGTACGGTCGGTGGGACAGCCTCGGTCAACGTCAAGCCACGGGGGTGCGTTTCGACAACGATCTCAGTGATATCGCGCGAACTACGACCAGCAGCGGCGAGTTTTTCGCCGAGAATTAGACTCGCCTCAACGGCCGAGTGCGCGTACTGGCAGCAGGCGAACAGCTTATGATAACCGCTCCCAATAGCCCAGCGCTCGCCGAGCTCTGCCGTCAGGGCCGCGGGCTTGACCGTCGTGCCGAAACAACCGACGAACACGTCGTACGGGCTCTCGGCGATGCCACCGAAACCAAGCGGCGCCAGGTCGGCGGCACACATACCGGCCCATGCCGACACACCAGTCCAGAGATTGCGCACCAACGCGCCATCGATGGCGTGGCGATAGGGCCCGGCGAATACCATCGTGGCGCCCGCGGAGACCGAGGCTAGCAATGTATCGGCACCGTACCCACGCAGAAGCGCGATGCCAGCCGCGGCACCGAGCGTACCAAAAGCCGCGTGCGGATGTGCTGTCATGGAAGCGAACGGAAACGCTTGTGCGCAACGGCCGACGATCTCGTACCCGAGTGTCAACGCGCGCAGCACCGCTCCCGTATTGGTCCCTGTTGCTTCGGCTTCCGCCAGGAGAGCCGGCAGGATGTAGGCACCGGCGTGAGCTGGTGCCAAGCGGTAGCCCTCATCGAGCTCGCACCATGTGGCAGCCGCGCCATTGGCGACAGCCGCCGTATAACGATCTACGCGCGCTGCCGTACGGTTAAACACGGTCGCTTCTTTCGCGGCCGCACGCTCGGTCAGTTGCGCTTGTGCAGCTTGCACCTCCGGCTCGGACTCGGCGGCAACCGTTGCCGCCAGATCGTCGGCAACCACCAGCGCGGCCCGACCCAGAACGGATTCCGGAATAACGTCTGCCTTCGCACCAGCGGCCCAGCCTGCGAGTTCGCGCATCCCTTCGCCCGCAAGAGCGCGTGCTGAGGCATCTGTCGCTGCGGTTAAAACCATTTCCACAAGTCCACATTGCCGCCGAGTTCCGCGGCTGAGCCTTGAAATACAATCTGACCGGAGCGCAGAATGATGGTCTGCTCGACAATCTTCAACGTCGCAGGCACGTTCTGTTCCACCACGATCAGCCCGACGCCCATGCGTTCGTTAATATCAGCAAGGCGGCGCATCACGTTGCGCACGATAACGGGCGCGAGCCCGGTTGAGGGCTCATCGAGCAGGAGCCACTTTGGCTTCGTCATCAACGCCATGCCAAGGGCCAGCATCTGCTGCTCACCGCCGCTCATGGAGCCCGCGCGCTGCTGGCGGCGTTCGGCCAATACCGGAAAGAGCTCGTAGACCTGGGTAACGAACGACGGGTCGAACAATAGTCCGGCAATGTGTAGATTCTGCTCAACTGTGAGATTCGGAAACACGTTGTGGCCTTGCGGCACGAAGGCGATGCCGCGGCGCACGTTTGCGGCAACGGTCGCCGTACTTGTGTCGATGCCTTCGACGTCGACCTTGCCCTGACGCGGATGCAAGGCACCGACGATGCAGCGCAAGAGCGTCGTTTTGCCGGCACCGTTATGCCCGAAGACACCAAGGCGCCCGCCGGTTGCCAATGAAAGGGAAACGTCGTTGAGAACTGTCAAAGGACCGTAACCCGCTGTCAGATTGTGAACTCGAAGCATGGGTCCTCACTAGTGCCCGAAATACAGTTCGGTGAGCTGCGGATCGCGGGTGAGATCGGCGACCGAGCCGCGTGCCATGATGGCGCCAGAGAACATGAAGACGCCTTCGTCACAAAGATCGCGGATGAACGCGACGTTGTGCTCGACGATGCAGACGGCGACTCCGAGATCTGCGACCTCACGGACCACGCGCCGCATGGCGGCATAGGACTGCCCCTCGACGCCTGCCATCGGCTCATCGAGTAGGAGGCACTTCGCCTCGCCCATCAGAGTGCGCGCTACCCCAACCAGCTTTTGCTGGCCATAAGGCAGATCCGACACCAGCGCAGCCGAAACGCGGGCGAGCCCCATCCTGGCAAGGATATCGGTCGCCTTCTGGTGCGCTGCCTTATCGTGCACTCTCAACCGCTCACGGCGAAACAGGACGTTGACAAGCCGTTCACCGGGATAGTCGTTGGTACCGACCAGCAGATTGTCGAGCACAGGCAAGGAGGGGAACAGCCGGATGTGTTGCCACGTGCGGCTCAATCCGCGGCGCACGCGCTGATGGAATTTGAGTTCGTCCAGAGGCGCGTCTTCAAGCAAGACGGTACCGGAATCTGGTTTCACGACGCCTGATATCAAATTGAACAGTGATGTCTTGCCCGCGCCATTCGGCCCGATCAGCCCGACGATGCGGCCGCTTTCCAGCTTCAAATCGATATCACGCGCGACGACAATGCCATCGAAGCTCTTGTTGAGTCCGCGGACCTCGAGGACATTGGCCATCAGCCAGTCTCCCCCGCCTTGCCCACGCGGCGCGATGCGCCGTACCAAACATCCTCGGCGGCCACCAACCCTTGCGGCCGGAAAAACATGAAGACCAACACGAGGCCGGTGAACAACAGACCTTGGATGGGGCCGAGTACACTCGGCGGCAAGTTTATAAAGGTCAGCGCCTGGGGCAGCGCTTGCAGCAGCAACGCGCCGACGACAGGCCCCCACGTCGTCCGCAGACCGCCGACCACCACCATGGTAAGGATCGCAGCGGACTGAAGAATCTCGAACTGCTCCGGCGCGATAAAGCGGAAATAATGCGCATACAGTGCTCCCGCGAGCCCAGCGAGTCCCGAACCGAGGCCGAAAATCGCGATCTTCATCCACATGGCGTCACGACCCACGGACGCGAAAGCAAGTTCATCATCGCGCATCGCGCTCATGGCGCGCCCATAGTCACTCCGGGCGATCCATCGCACCAGCAGGATGACCGCGACCGTTACTGCGAGTACCAGCGCTACATAACTTTCACGGCCGAAGTCGCGGATCAGAAATGGCGGGATGTTGGTAAAGCCACCTGGACCGCCAGTGACGCGCAGGTTCTTGATCACCTCGAGAACGCCGAGCTGAAAGCCGATGCTCGCTATCAGCAGATAATCGCCAGAAACGCGCAGTGACGGCAGCGCCATCGCGATCGACGCCACAACGGCGACCAACATGCCGGCAATCATCGCGAGCAGAACTGGAACACCGACATCGCGTGACAGCAATGCCGACGCGTAAGCGCCGAGCGCGAAGAAGACCGGATGCGCGATCGAGACCAGACCGCCGTAGCCGATGATTAGATTGAAGCTCGTAGCCAGGACAATATACAGGCCTACAATGATGATAATGCCGTATAGATATTCCATCGACTCAAGCCTTGCTTTCGGCGGCCGATGTGCCGTGCTCTGTCGCCCTCGCTCGCGTCGCCGTGGCGAATCGGCTGCGCCGATGTGGCAGGCGCAGCCCGTTAGGGAAGAACACAATCGCCAGGAAAAGGAAGATGTATAGCAGGAACCCCTGCCATTCGGACGAGATCACGAGAATGCTTGCATTCTGAATCGCGCCAAGGATGACGGCTGCAATAGCAGCGCCCGCGATATTGCCGATGCCGCCTATGATAGTTGCGGCCACGGCGAAGACCATCAATGACAAGCCGGTCTGCGGCAACACCTGTGCGCGCGTGCCATAGAGAAACATGCCGAGTCCGACGAACGCACCCGAGATCAGCATCGTCACAAGGAAAATCTGTCGTTTGTTGATACCGTAAAGTTCGGCGAGATCGGGATTGTCGGCAACACCAACCATGAACTGGCCAATGCGCGTGAAGCGTATAAAGGCGAGCAGCGCACCGAGTGAAGCAGCCGTAGCGCCAATCGCCGGCAAGTCCCAAGCGCTAATGGCAATGTTACCCACAAGCGTGACAGGCCAGAAAATCGCGGGAAATATCGTCTGCGGCCAGGTGCCAAAGATCAACATCGCCAGGTAGGCGACGAACTCGGACACCATAAAAGTGAAAACGAACACGAACATCACCGACACCCCGCGCTTGCGCAGCGCTTCGAAGCCGATCCGCTCCAGGACATACGAGGCGGCAAGCGTCGTTGCCATCATCCCGGTGAATGCCGCCCAGGCTGGCCATTGTAGCCACTGCACCGCGACGAACGCGGAGTAGAACGCGACCGTCATGATCGCAGCCTGGGCGAAGTTGAAGAGACGCGTCACCTTCAACACCAGCGCAAAGGCCACGGCGAACAGTATGTAATAGCTGGATGTCGCCAAAGACGTCCAAAGAATCTGCAGGATGATTGTGGCGTCCAACATCGCGTGACGCAATCTCGTTTACATTCCGCGCCCGGGCGAAATTTATTCCCCGACGATAGCCTTGCTGATCCACTTCCCGCCCTTAACCTCCATCAGGTAGACCGGTTTGACGATGGTGTGATCTTCGCCAAGCGCGGTCTTGCCGGTAAGTGGAAGGTCGAAGGCGTGCATCGCCAGCAATTCCTTGCGGAAATTCTCGCCGGTGATGGGGAGCTTTTTATCGTCGAGCGACTTGAACACCGCCGCGACCATGTAAGGCGCGTCGTAGAGGTATTGCGTGTACGGCAAACCATTCGGTTCGCGACCAACGTCCTTTTGCCAACGCGCTACATAGGTCTTCACCTTATCGGAATCCTCCGCGCCTGGGGCGAGCGAGGTCGCTATTACACCCTCGGCAGCCGCGCCAAGCTGCTGGATCAGTTTCGGATTGAAGGCAGCCGAATAAGAGGTGATCGGCTGTGTCAAGCCGAGCTGCCGCATCTGTGCAATCACTTGCGGGGTATCTGACACAAGGCCCTGCAAGTGGATGATGTCCGGATTGGCAGCGCGAACTTTGAGCAGCGGTCCGGTGAAGTCCGTCGCCTTCGGGTCATATGTCTCATTCGCGACGATTTGGCCGCCGGCAGCAGTAAAGACTTTCTTGTAAACTTCAGCTGCGACCAAGCCGGTCTCATTGTTAATGTAGACGATCGCGGCCTTCTTTTTGCCCATGTTGGTTGCGGCATATTTTGCGACGGCTGCGATGTCGACGTCGGCGAGCGGGAACGTCGTGTAGACATAATCGCCGAGCTTGGAGATATCGGGCGAATTCGCGCCGACGCTGAGCTCGACCACGCGGTTGTCGTTGGCGACCGGCGCAACCGCCTTCACGACGGCGCTCCATGCGGTCACGAAAGCCGGCACCTTTTCGACACTGACCAGGCGATTCGCCGCCTGGATGCCGAGCTGGGGATCGGCTTGCGTATCAAGCACGATCATTTCAAGCTTCTTGCCATTAACGCCACCACTCTTGTTGATCTCAGCCACTGCCCATTCTGCCGCCTTAACCTGATCTTGTCCGTAGAGCGCCTGCGAACCGGTCAGCGGCATCGCTAGGCCGAAACGGAACGTATCCTGCGCGAGGGCAGAACTCGCGAGCACGAGCCCCGCGGCAATGCACAGGGCACCGCTCGCTAAACATCGAACTCCACGGATGGACTTACTCATTTCCTCGACTCCCCTTACTGGTGGATGGCGTCACGCCGCGGCGCGATTGATCGATTGTAGCGCCGCAAGCGCCGCATCGGTGCTCATCACGTCCGCGTATTTCTCCGACATATCAAACAGATTGACCGCGTGCGATATCTGGCTGCGGTCGTAGACGCACTCGTACGGCACAAGGATACGGAAATTGTAAGCGAAACCATCGACTACGGTGCCGCGCACGCAGCCACTTGTGGTGCAGCCTGTCACGACCAGCGTGTCAACACCGCGCTCGATCAAATAGCTTACGAGCGGCGTCCCGAAGAACGCGCTTGGGTGTTTCTTCGGCAGTAGCACGTCGTTCGTTTCGGGCGCGATTTCCACGACGAAATCGTAGCCGCGCGTCGCGACGGTCATTAGCGCCGGTACCTTGTCGGCAAGACGGCCCTTGTCGAAGGTTTCTTTTGGCGAAACGTAAGGATAAAGAACCGGCCAGCCCTGCGATCGAAAAAATTTCAAGATACGCACAATGTGATGCACGGCATCCCAGCCGACCTGTCCGCAGGCAGTTGGAAATTCCTTGATGGCTTCCATGAACGGGCGTGGCTGCGTGCCGACGGTGCGGTACTGCACATCAATAATCACCAGCGCCGGACGTTTGCCAAGACCGGTACGGCGACCGAAGCCGGCGGCGCGATAAGCTTCCTGTTCGTGCTGCGGGATGATTTTGTCCCACGGATTCATGGTGACCATCCTTGGTTTCTAGTCGCGGTAGCGCACTTCAAGTTCGTCGTAGCGATCCTTGGCGACTGCGCGCTGACGCTCCTCAAACGAGGCGAGATTCTCCCGAACCTCATCGAGCGAACCGTTCTGCTTAAGCGAGGCGAGAACATCGCGCACCGATTTGAGGGCAGCCTGCAATGCGGCGTTGGCATAGAGCACCGCGCCAAAGCCCATACGCGCAAGCTCGCTCTGCGGCACCGCCGGCGTCAGCCCGCCGAATACCATGTTTGCGAATTGCGGCACTCGTAGCGATTGCGCGATCTTCGCAAGCTCCGTGGTGCTAATAGGTGCTTCGACGAAGGTCGCATCCGCGCCCATCTCGATGAACGCATGGGCACGCTCGAGCGCGGCTTCGAAACCCTCCGCCGCGCGCGCATCCGTGCGCGCCACAATCTGGAAATCCCCATCTTGCCGAGTGTCGACTGCAGCCTTGATCTTCTGCACCATCTCATTAAGCGGGATCACCTCCTTACCACTGAAGTGACCACAGCGCTTCGGAAATACCTGATCCTCAATCTGGACCCCCGCAGCCCCAGCACGCTCGAGGGCTCGCACAGTGCGCACCATATTTACCGGATTGCCAAACCCGGTATCCGCATCAGCGAGGACCGGCAGTGTAACTACATCGCAGATCGCCGCGACCTGATCCGTCAATTCTGTCAGGGTCACGAGGCCGATATCGGGTACACCGAGCGACATGTTGGCCACGCCGGCGCCGGTCACATAGACGGCTTCGAAGCCGAGATCCTCGATGACCCGCGCGAACAGGGCATTCGGCGTACCCGGGAGAACGGCCGCACTCTTGCCTGCGAGCAGAGCCTTTAGGCGCGTCGTTGGGCGCTCAAGTCGAAGCGGTACGTGCATGGTCAATCCAGTCTGGACACATTTCCCGTTAGTATAATGCCTCTGGTAAACTGTCAACAGTCATCAGTAAGCAGAAGGTTCCCCCCGGGCGCCGCCGCGAGGTACCTCTTCGTCTTGGGTCGTAAGCGCCGCAAGTGCACTGGTCCGTGCGTTGCGAATGTGATGACGCATGGTGCCTTCGGCCGCATCTGGATTTCGCGAGTAGAGCGCTTCAAGGATCTCCCGGTGCTCGCTCAACGCTTGCTGGGCACGGCCTGGCCTGGCGCTGGAACGTAAGCGATGAATGCGTAACTGGTAATAGACTTCGTCGAGCAGCATCTGTTGGAGTCGCTCACAGCGCGCGCCGCTCACTATGGTAAAATGGAAATCATCATCGCGCGAGCGCTGGTAATAAGCCGAGCCGGCGGCCAATTCTGGCTGGCTCGCGTGATGATCAAGAAGTTCCCTTAATTGCTTGCGTTCTTCAGCAACCATGCGCTCTGCGGCAAGCCGCGCCGCCATGCCCTCCAGCGCTTCGCGCACAAGGAATAATTGCTCCAGATTCTCACGGTCGAATTCCATTACGCGTACGCCGAGCCGTGGCGTGCGCGTCACCAATCGCCCTTCAAGACGACCGAGCGCCTCGCGCAAAGGACCTCGGCTGATACCGAGCTGTCGCGCCAATTGCGCCTCGGAGAGCTTCTGTCCCGGCTCGAATTCTCCCGAGGTAATGGCTTGCACGAGCTTTCCGAAAACCTCCTCAGCAAGTGACGTAATTGCAATCGGCTTAAGGACTGACATCTTCGCAAGAAACTCCCCTGGCGGAAGCCCAATATCATTTCTGATAACTGTTTACAGCTTACAATTCTGTTGGTAAAGGGTGTCTCTTCATAGAATTTGTCGGTGGCCAAATCGGCTGCGTTGTTAAAGGGCGAGAGCACTCGCTAATCGCGCGTTAAGCCATGCGGTCGCGTACCGGCCGCCGCGTGGGTCAGATAGGTCGGCGCCATCCAAGGACTCTCAGTGACCTGCCCGGCAGCCGAGCATGAATTTCAACGCGACGATGCTCTGTTCGGGGTGTGGAGGACCCAATTTAGATACCATAAGCTCTGACATTACGTTCAATACGCCGTTGAATTGGTATTTCGCCGCGAACGAATTTCTCTCCAGTAATTTGCTCTTACATTCGGATATAACGACGCGACAATTCCTCCACTAGGTCTGTCGGCGCATGTGCGGATCACACCGATGATGCGATCAAACGATGAATGCCTGTCTGCCGCTATCAAAATGAGTGTGTCACTTCGATCATAGATATCGCGGACTTTGCCTGTCTTCTTAGGACCCAGAAAATCCAAGTTTGTCGTTTTGAATATTTCAGAATCATCCACAAATCCGTTCCTTTTCGATAAGAGCGTTCCAGAATATCGATACGCAGCGGCGCACATCGCGACGATAACAGGTGGCACTAATCAGGTCAGCCAGATCGCCAGGAGCGATTTTTTGAGGCACTCGAAAGGGATATGCGTGCTACTAGGGGTGATAGTTTCGGTGGAAAAATCCTTGATGCAACCCACGGACAGCGGTCAAGGCGGAATATCCTTGCGCCTTAGCTGCGCCGCAGTGCGGCCGCGACCATCTCCCCTGTCGCATGATCTCGGTGCGAGTAAAATCAGAAAATCAGCGAAGCGCTCTGCAGTATGAACTGCACCATGACCACATGAAGGCGGCAAATGAAAACTTGTCCAGACTGCAACGGTGACGGTGTCATTGAAAAAGGTACGGACGATGAACAGCAATGCCCAACGTGCGGCGGCAGTGGTTACGTACCCGATGATAACGACGACAATTATGAGGAAATTATAAAAACATCGGCCTGCTGAGGTCTTGTTATTTTGGCCAAAGCCGGCCTGAAAAAATTGTAATGAGACGAACCGTTGGTTGGTCCTCAGGGTCCACTTTCGTTTAGCGAACCGCGCAAAGTATAGAGCATCTAAAGGACAGGGCGGGTTGGAGAGGGTAACTCGGCGAGCCTGCCTTGGGCCGCCGCAATCACTCCTCTTGCTACATTTTCCCAGCTGTATCGGTGCGCCGTCTCGGCTGCTAGCGCTAACCTAGCATGCTCTCGCTTGGCGGTGTCGAGATTGAGCCACGCGATCAACTTGCTGCCGATTTCCTCGACCGCTCCAGGCCCGATTTCGAAGGAGAGCAACGGCCGTAAAGCCTCGGGCAGTGCTGGCGCCAGCGTGGCTGTGACCTCGGCCATCCCCGAATGCCGGGCAGACAGCGGTAACGCTCCGCATGCGGCCGCTTCGACTGCCACCATACCGAATGCCTCAGGAAAGGTGCTCGGCATCACCTGCGCTTCGCAGACCGATAGGAGGGCGGGCAGGTCGTGGTGCTCAATCCGCCCTGTGAAGTGAATGAGCGCAGCCGCAGTTGGCGCGACCCGCAGCCACTCGTCACTCACTTTATCAAGAAACGCGCGCAGATATCTCAGTTCTCCAGAGGGGCCTCCCTCAAGCTCGCGTCCCCTGGCTGCGATGTCGTGCAAGGTGTCTAAATCCCTGCGGCCGAGCGCCTCGACAAATCGGCCCAATGCCTGTCGATACGTGCCAAATCCGACGATAATTAACCGGGCGTTTGGTACGCGCGCCACCACAAGCGGCCAGGCAGCCAAAAGCAAGTCGACGCCTTTCGAGACAATCAACTTGCCCGCATAGCTCACGATGCGATCCTGGTACGGATTGATTTTGGCGAGCGTCTCCGCAGCGCCAACCTCACCTCCCCAGTCTGTCGTCATACCAGTCGCGAGCTTGTCCGCGAGTTGCCGCAAACCGATGACGGCCTCCTCTTCCCGGCAAGGCCGGAAGGATTTCACGTCCACTCCGGGCGGCCCGAGCCGCGTCTTTCCAGGCAGCAAGGGCTGCTCATCGCCGAGCACCTCCCATAGGCTTTCGGCCGTATGACGCGAACCCACAAGTACGCCCGATGCGCCGCGAATCCCCTCAAGCGCGTAGGGCAGAAAGCGCTCGCGGTGCGGGCGAACGGTGTATTCCAGCGCGCTGCCATGGATCTTGACGGCATAGGGCGCCCGCCCTCCAAGACCACGCGCGAGAATCGCGGGGCCCATCACCAGATGGTTGGCGAGCGCGATGTCTGGCGCAGGGACAGACCGGATCGCCGCGATGTTGGCGTCGAGGTAGTGGCTGAGCTGAATGTCATTGATTTCTGGGAACGGTAACGCATCAAAGCCCTCATAGTGATCAGCTACGTAGACCGGAAGCAGGCGCCCAATGTCGGGCACGTGGATTGTCACGCCCTTCGGCGGCACTGCCATCCGGTCCTGGCAGAACAAGTGCACTTCATGGCCTAATCCCGCCAATGCCCGTGCCAGGTTGACATTGTAAATATTGCTACCGGTGCCGCGCAGTAGGTAGCCATGGAAAATGAGGATCCGCACGTGTCGCTGCTATTACCCGGACGACTTTAGGTCAATGACGGATGCATTATAAAGTGACGATCTTCGTGCAGATAACACGAATCAGCCTATTACTCCCGCTGTTCTCGTTCCTGCTGGCCAATGCAGTAGCGGAGTCACCTGCTCCAATGAACCGGATCGATCTGCCCAACGGTTGGACGGTGCAAACATCGCGCAAAGTCTGGGCGGCTGGCGATGCTATCTCTACGCCGAAGTTCCAGGCGAAAGGTTGGTACAGAACATCGGTGCCAATGACCGTACTTGCAGTGCAAGTCGCCGCTGGAGAATTCCCGAAGCCGTACTACGGGATGAATCTACGAAAGATTCCTGGGATTGCCGCGTATGAGATTGGCGAGACGTTCGCGGACAAGCCAATTCCAGATGACAGTCCATATGCTGCGTCGTGGTGGTACCGGACAGAGTTTCCGACGCCGCTCAATCATCGGCACGTGGCGCTCCATTTTGACGGAATCAACAACCGCGCGAATGTGTGGCTAAACGGCAGGAAGATCGCTGACGCGAAAGATGTTGCGGGAGCGTATCGGACGTTTGAATTTGATATTACGCCCGACCTCGCCAAGACGGGGAGGAACGTCCTTGCCGTCGAAGTCTTCGCGCAGACGCTGAACGATCTCGGGGTTAACTGGGCTGATTGGAATCCGATGCCGCCCGACAAGAACATGGGCTTGTGGCAGAACGTGTATCTAACGACGAGTGGTCCGGTCGAGATCCGTTACCCGGCGGTAGTCACGCATCTTGCCGATAAGGATGGAGCGACCGCGGAGCTGACAATCGTGGCGGAGCTGCACAACGCTTCCGACAAGCCGGTAGAGGGCAAGTTCAAAGCCGAGATCGCAGGACTGGCGCTGCAGGTCGAGCACGCGGAGTCACTGGCGGCCGGAGAAACGAAATCGGTGAAGCTGGTTCCGCAAGATTTCACACAGCTTGCGGTAAAGAATGCGAAGCTATGGTGGCCGGCGCAGATGGGTTCATCGAACCTGTATAACCTGCACAGCTCATTTTCAATTGCGAATGCAATCTCTGATTCGCAAGATACGTGGGTTGGAATTCGCGAAATTACCTCTGAGATGACAGATAAGGGAGCGCGATTATTCCGTGTGAATGGCAAGCCAATCTTAATCCGTGGAGCCGGATGGGCCCCCGACATGATGCTGCGCCAGAACTCGGAGAGGCTTCGGGCGGAGTTACAATATGTTCAGGATATGAACCTGAACACAATTCGGCTCGAGGGAAAGATCGAGAGTGACGAATTCTTCAAACTCGCCGATGAAAAAGGAATTCTCATCATGGCGGGCTGGTGCTGTTGCGATCTCTGGGAAACTTGGGACGAGTGGAAGGGAGACCAGTTGGCGGTTGCGAAAGAGTCGCTACGAAGCCAGAGCTTGCGCCTTCGTGCCCATCCAAGCCTGCTGATGTGGCTGAACGGAAGCGACAAACCGCCGCCGCCCGAGGTGGAGCAGGCCTATCTTCAAGTTTTGGCAGAAACGTCATGGCCGAATCCGATCGGCTCTTCCGCGTCGCAGACGCCCGCCACATTCAGCGGCCCCTCGGGCATGAAGATGACTGGGCCCTATGATTACGTGCCGCCAAGCTATTGGCTGATCGATACGAGGCATGGTGGGGCTTACGGGTTCAACACGGAGACAAGTCCGGGACCGGCCGTGCCGACCCCGAATTCGCTCAAAAAGTTTATCCCTCCCGATCATCTTTGGCCGATTGACGAGGTATGGAATTTCCATGCCGGCGGCAGCAGATTCAAGACCCTCTATATCTATAACGCAGCGTTGAACGCAGAGTATGGCCCACCGACGGACTTGGATGATTACGACAGAAAGTCGCAGGCAATGGCGTACGACGGCGAGCGCGCGATGTTCGAAGCGTATTCGCGGAACAAGTACACATCTACTGGCGTGATCCAGTGGATGCTAAATAACGCCTGGCCCTCGTTGATTTGGCACTTGTACGACCACAACCTTGAACCTGCCGGTGGCTATTTTGGAACGAAGAAAGCAAACGAGCCCGTTCATATTATGTATTCGTACGATGATCGCAGCGTCGCAATCATCAACAGCACGTACGAGCCAGTCAACGGCATGAAGGCTTCGGTGCGTGTTGTTGATTTCAACCTGAAGGAATTTTTTTCGCAGGAAAAGACAGTCGATGTGGATGCTGACGGCGTACAGAAAGTGTTGCAGATTCCGGAAGTCCCACCCGTCGCCAAGCCAACCGTCAATTTCGTTCAACTGACCTTGAAGGATGCAACCGGGGAGATTGTGAGCTCAAACTTCTACTGGCTCTCAACCAAGAAGCCGGAGTTCGATTGGGAGAAGACTAGTCTCGTTCACACGCCGGTTACTTCTTACCAAGACATGACCAGCCTCTTGAATTTGCCGAGGATGCATCTCAAGGCGACAGCTCATCTTCGTCCGGCGAAGGATGGCAAGTCTGTCCAAGTCCACCTGAAGAACACATCGGCGGCGCTGGCGTTCCGGGTACGACTTGCGGTGGAAGCAGGGAAGCCGAGTGAAGAGATACTGCCGGTACTCTGGGAAGATAACTACGTCTCGCTGTTACCGGGAGAGGAACGGAGTGTCGAGGCGCGCTTCCCTAGCAAACACTCGATTGGATCGCATCCAAGACTGAAGATTACCGGCTGGAATATCGAACCGGACACCTTAGTGATAGGCGAAACAGAGACGAGAACGTCGACTCCGAAGAAAAAATAAGACCGACCTTTGGCTAACGAATTGGCTTCTGGCGACCGGGGGACATTGCAGCAGGGGTTGGACGATCGTTCCGTTGGCTATGGCAAGCCGCCTCAGCAAACGAAATTCAAAAAGGTCAATCAGGCATCCCTACGGTCGGCCGAAGGGGTCACGTAAGCCCCGCTGCGGTTGCCTCAGTTGCAGCGCACAGCGATGCCATGTCCGTTAAGGGGGGCCAATAGCGGACATCAATGGATTTCGCCGGGGCAGTGCACTACTTCAATTGTCACGTGCGACAAGCCCGGAAGACCCGACAACCGCCGTTTATACTGTTCGGGCGGTCGGGGGTCATGACTGACGATTGAAATGACGGCTGCAAGGTGTCCAGGTCCCACGCGCCACAAGTGCAGATCGGATACTTTGTCGCTTCCTTGTTCAAGTCGCAGGGCGATTTTTTTCGCCAACGGTGGATCAGGACACACGTCGAGAAGGATTGAACCTGCGGACCGGATAAGGGTCCACGACCAACTTAAAATTACTATTGTCGCAACAAGACCCATTATCGGGTCCATCCAGACCCAGCCGAATTGTCGCCCTGCAAGAAGGCCAATGATGACCAGCACCGAAACTGCAGCGTCCGCCAGTACGTGAACGAACGCCGCACGCAAGTTGTGATCACGGTGCACATGAGAAAATTGATGAACGTGTGGATGATCATGTCGATGAGCGTGGCCATGATGGTGGGCATGATCGTCACGTAGAAGGTACGCGCTGAGCAAGTTTACGCCAAGTCCGACTACTGCAATTGGTATGGCCTGATTGAAAGCAATTGACACCGGATTGATCAGGCGATCCACGCTTTCGTAGCCAATGAGCAGCGCAATCATCGCTAAGGCTATCGCGCTCGTAAACGCTGCGAGGTCACCGAACTTTCCGGTGCCGAACGTTAGTCGAGCATCGTTCACGTAGTGACGCGAGTAGGTGTAGGCCAATGCCGCAATAAGAAGGGCGCCAGCGTGGGTTGACATATGCAGGCCGTCAGCAATCAGCGCGACTGACCCAAACCACCACCCGCCAACGATCTCGGCGGACATCATCACGGCGCAAATGGCGATGACTGCCCAAGTCTTTCGCTCATTACGTTCGTGGGTCTCGCCGAGGAAGACATGCGAATGGCGAAACTCGTCAATTGATTGGGAATGCATACGCCTTGCTCCGGCCGACAGTGCGCCTTTGATATAGGATGCGGGTGGCTGTGGCTTCTGTCACGATTCGTTGGACATTGCTTTTTATTGGAATTTTATGGGTCCAAGAGCATGTGTCGCGATTAAATCGCGCGGTCACGTTATAATGGATGCGGCGATGGCGCGAGTGAGCTGAGGCAACCTCGGATTGGGCTTATTTCACCATCGGCTCATTCCCCAGCTCGTGTCATCGCCACTCCCGCTGTACGCCCCTCGATTGTTCTGCAAGTTGCACGACCGCTACACCAAATAGGAATTTACTAATTGCACACGCTTTTCACACCCGAGAAGTCGGAACTTTGCGAACGGTACGATGCTTGGCTAACAATATTTTTGTTCCGAACATGACCCTCACTCACGGCGGCCCGCTATGTGGCCGCCGTTCTTTTGTTGCCGGTAGTCAACTAAGCGGGCGCTGTCATCAAGCTTCATCGTTGGCCGATGCGGTAAGCGACCGCTTCGTTATTCCTTGGTCAACACCACTGATGTGCAGACTTTTGTTGGGTCTTGACCCAACTTGAATGTTTGAGCGGACACATCAACTGGGCCAATAGCGGACACTCTGGCCGCGACGGCTTTCGACAGTGCGCACTCGCCGCTGACGTAACTTGCAGAACTGGAGGATCGAGGCGCGGCTCGCCTCAGACCGCCCTTCAACTAGTGGCTTCTTTCGGCGCGAACGCGATCGGCAAAACGAATTCGAACAGAGACCAATTTTTGCCATCCGATGACGCAGTCAGTTGGCCGCGATGATGTTCAATAATCGTACGGCATATGGCTAGCCCCAAGCCCATGCCATGTGACTTTGTCGTAAAAAATGCGCCAAATATGCTGTCGAGTCGTTCTGGATCAATTCCGGGTCCCGTGTCTCGCACTGCCACGGTAATCGCATTAGGACCGTTGAGCGCAGTCCTCACCTGCAACACCCGATCGCGGCCTGTCGCGGCGTCCATTGCTTCGATCGCGTTGTGGACCAGGTTAAAGATGACCTCTTCCAATTGCCTCCTATGGGCCTCGACGAGCGGCAGTTCGGACGCCAGCTCAAGGCGAGTCTCAACGCCATGATCCTGCAACTCTTTCCCCGATGATTGCAGGACGCCGAGGATAAGCTCATTCATCCCGACCTGCTCTCGTTTCTGATTGCCTTTCCCGAACAACGCGCGAATACCCTCTAACACTTCACTGGAACGATGAGTGTCGCTAATCATATCGTTCAAGGCTGCCCGTACTTCTGCAAGTTCAGGTGGCGTCTTGCTGAGAAATCGCAGGGCCGCACTTCCGTTTACTGCGATGGCAGCCAGGGGCTGCCTCACTTCATGAACAATCGCAGCTGTAAGCGCCTGCGCATTCAATAGTTTATTATCGCGCTCGCGCTCCAGCATCGCGTTTGTGTGGGCGAGGTGTGCCGCACTCTCCCTCCGCTCGGCAAATATCGCGGCAAGTACGTATGCGCTTAGTGCCAAAATCAGGATCCCTGCTTGGGCTCCCAGGACGCGGTCCTCGATTGGGCGACTGGCGTCTCCGAAATGACCTACGTCCAAGATTGTCGTCAAGACGATCGTAATCGAAACCAAGAACGCGCCGGCTGCGGAGAACGCCGGTCGGTCGCGGGCGGCAAGCCACGCCAAAACTGGAAAAAGCCAAGTGATCGGAAACATTGTCTCCCAGAGCCCTCGCGGCAGCGAAATGATAATCCCAGTCACCAACGCAATAGCCAAGAGTCCCAATGTGCCTTCGATGACTTCGCTCCGCGGCGATGGCCGCCGCACAACCGCAGCGAGCCCAACCACGAGTGGTGCGACAGCGATGATGCCGATAAAGTCGGATGCGAACCAGTGCTGCCAACTGTCGAGCGTCGGTGCCGAGGGCCCGCGCATCAACCGGTAGGTAACCGCTCCCCCGATACCTGACACAGTCGTCGCGGCGACTGCTGCCCCAAGCAAGCCAACAACGTACCGCACTCGAACAAGATTGAAACCTGCACCGAAGTAGTGCTGGATCAATCCGGCAGTAATCAGGGCTTCAGCTCCATTACATACGCCCAAGGCGACGCCCGCCCATAGGGGATCATTGATGATGAGGTGAGTCGCGACAGTCGCGACGACCACCCCGGCCAACACCGGCCATCGCGCGTGTGGTCCGAGCGCAATCAGGAGACCAGAGGAAATACCCGCCGCGGGCCAGAACACGGCCACGCCCGCAGGCTCTAGAATCAGACGGACGCTAAATTTCGCCGCAGCGAAATAGGCCAAGCCAACTGCTGCAGCAATCCCGATGCTTCTAACCCACCGCTGAGTCAGATCATCGGCGGTAGCCGGCTGGCGTTGGTCGTGTGCTTGTAGACTCACAGGAGTACCGCAGATACTCGGGCATATCGCCGGCGTCCTCTCCGGCGCACGTAACTACAATAAAGCCGTACGACGCCATCTATAATTGCAGGATAGCAGGTTCGGAAAAAGCAGTAAGGGGCTCGTGAGCATTATGTCCGCTTTGGGTCACAAGCAGACATTCGCGCTGCAAATCCCCGAAAGCAGACATGTGCCGTGCATTAGCCCATGTCTGCTTTGGGCCAATAGCGGACATCACAACGCAGGTTTTGGTTTCATCCTGTCCGGGCCGTAGGCGGACCGTCGATCAAGGCCATGGCGATAGGAAATTTATCGTGCCGGTAAATCGGACCCGCTAGGGCGCTCGGCGGTGCTTTTTGAAGCATGGCACAGGCAGCCAAAGAGGGAAAAAAGGCGCTGGCCAATTTCCTCGAAGCGGCGTAACTGTCGCGGCCCGCTAGTCGGGTGAAGTCCGGTCTCTGGATTTTCCGCCGGGTAAAATCATTCCGATTCAGCAGTCAGTGCGAATGGGGCTGACTGACTTGAGTATCCTGAGCGGTGCCGCAAGCCCTACACATGCGCGCGGGTTCGAGCGGACTGTTATGCGGGACCCAAATGCGCGCGCCGCACAGCTCACACTGGCAATTGAATGAAGGCGCGGGCGGGATGACCGCTTCGTCTACACGCAGGCAGATGAGCACGTCACGCGATGGCATGCAACGTCCTTATCTAACTTGAAAGGCGCTTACCGAGTGCGGTCCCGTTGCCACAAACGACGTGAAATCAACGGCCACAATTAATGCGCCTGCACAAAGCATGAGCGTTGCAACGATGATCAGATATCGCGCACCCATAGGGTGAGGCTATACCGCCGGCAGCCGAAATTCTTTGCCTGGGGATAAGAGAACGCCACTTTTTGCGGTATGCCAATGGTATCTGGATGCCCGCTTTGGGCAGACACTCACCGCTTTGGGCAGACACTCACCTATGTGACGGGCGGAACCGAGTGCAAGATTTTGCGTTCGTTTTTCTACAGACTTCTCGCGCTAGGACTTGCCATGTGGGTTGATGCCGCCGCAGGCACCAGGCTTCGCGCCATCTCGGACTGGCGTCGCCGGATTGGCGCAGATCACCATTCAATCGGATTCTCGACCGCTGTAGCTTAACAGTTCCTCTACCTTCTCGACCGCCTTGCCGATCACGCTAGGAGGCTCGCCAGCTTTCAGCTGGTGCTTAACCTCGAGAAGCAATCGGTTGGCGGCGTCGAGACGTCGCGCAAGGATCGCTGAGACGTAGAGTGAAACGGTCGGGTTGACAGCGAGCGTTGCCTGCGCGTTGGCGACATAGAACTCAGATTGCTCCAGAGCCCTCACTTCTGCCGTATGGGGCTGGTCCAGGAGGACGGCCAGCTCGCCGAACACCGAGCCGGGTGCCGACACGCTGGCGATCTGCATCCCATCCTTGACGACCTCCACAGCGCCACTCCTGAGGAAAAGCAGCTCGCCCGTCTTTGAACCGGCGGTTAGTACAACTTCGCGGGCTCGATGCGTCACCACGGGCAAACGCGCAAGCCTCCTCTCCAAGGTCTCGAAATCAGGAATCAGTGAAGGCATAGGTCGCCCCTTTTTCGGTTTCCAAGCACTAACCTAAAGAGACTACTAAATAGTGGCCTGCAAGAAATGACAGCACATGACGAGGTTTGATGGCCGCTTTGGGTCAAAAGCAGACATCCTGGGCTTGAAATGAAATGTCTGCTTCGCTTCAAAATCGGACATTGCGGGACGTGAGCGATACGTCCGCTAGGGCCGCTCGCGGAAGTCACTCGGCTCCGATCAGATCACTGAACTGTCTATGATGCGCGATTTAGAAAGATTGGCAAACCGCGCTTGTGTGAGTAAATAGGTCGGTAGCGTTCCGTGTTGTACATGCTAGCGACATCCACTCTGCGCGGGCCAAGCTTGGGGTCGGGAATCGGCACCAGGTCAAAACGGCCATCCACCAGCGCAGACATCAGACCGCTTTCGCCATTGAGAATTGCATCGTAAGCCATGTTGCCAAACGTCAGCGCCACCAGCTTGTCGATAAAGTCTGGATCGCCCGACCGCAGATCATAGGTAAGGTCGGAGGTGATTGTCTCCTCGCCAGTTCGCTTCCTGATCTCGTCGGCGAGCACCTCGGCCACATTCGCCTTCCCGCGGTGTCCGTATGCGTCCGGCTCGCCGCGCTCCTGCACCGCATAGCCGTCCCACGTGGCGCCCTCGCTGAGCACAACCAGGGCGTAGTTGCTCGGATTGGTGTGCTTGTCGTCAAGGAGTAGCTGGATAAGTCTTTCAAGGTTCACCTTGTGCTCGGGGATAACGCAGCGGATCGAGGTGGCGTACGCGCTGTAGAGCGCCGTAAATCCTGCATCACGCCCGAAAATACGAAAGACGCCGATCCGCTCATGTGAGCCGACAGTGGTTCGCTGCCGCTGAATGGCATCACTAGCGCGCGTGATCGCAGTCGAGAAACCGATGCAGTACTCGGTGTTGCGCACGTCATTGTCCATGGTCTTCGGGATGGCAATGATCTTGACGCCAAGTTGGTGGAGTTTGGCAGCATAGCTCAGCGTGTCATCCCCGCCGATCGCGATCAGGTGTTCGATGCCGAGAGCCGAGAGATTGGTAACCACTTGTGTGGAGAGGTCCCAAGTCGTGGTCGCGACGCCATCTTTGCTCAGTGAGGCCGGAAAGTTCCTACCGGCCAGATGGGTGGGTAGATTTCGCATTTTGGCAGGGTTGGTGCGACTCGTGTGGAGCACGGTACCGCCGTGCCTGTCGATTGTGCGCGTGTTCTCCCGAGTAAGCTGAATGACGTAATGCGCCCGGCTGGCCGGGTCATCAACGTTGAGATGCGTAAGCGCTTCCCAGCCGCGACGGAGGCCAAAGATTTCGATGTTGTTCTCGCTGCTGCGATACGCGGCACTCTTGATAACGGCATTAAGCCCAGGGACATCACCACCACCGGTAAGCAAACCAATACGCTTCACAGCCATGACTGCCCCTTTTCATCTGCCACGGACAGGAAGCTGCGCTAGCCATTAAACTGATGAATTTGCGCCGTCTCACCGCCTGCCACGAGACTCAGGTAAGGGTATCGGCTCAACTTGCCCACTTAAAGAGGGCGAGCCAGTGAATGTCCGCTTTGGGTCAAAAGCAGACATGTGCGCCGCAAGCGGTCACGTCCGCTTTACCCCCAAAAGCGGACATGTGCAGCGCACTAGCTTATGTCCGCTATGGGCCAACAGCGGACATCAGTGAGTTACTCGATGACCTCATCGACGATGGACAGCACGCCAGCCGGGATCGCAAGATCCAGCGCCATTGCCGCTTTGCGATTGAGTACAAATTCGAATTTTGTCGGCTGAAGCACCGGCAGGTCGGCGGGCTTTTCCCCATTAACAATGCGAGCGGCATAGGTGCCGATAAGCCGGTAGGTGTCGGGCAAATCGTTTCCATAACTCATGAGACCGCCAGAAACGACAGACTCCCTCAGCGAATAAATTGCCGGAACACGATTTTGCGCTGCCAATTCGGCAAGCCTGTCTCGGGCAGCTGCAAAAAAGGCGTCGGCGGGCACTAAGAGCGCTGGGATACGGTTCGCAACAATGGACTTGAAAGCTGCGTCAAGCTCGGGGATGTTCTTGGCTTCGAGAAACTCAGCCCTGAGGCCAATCGTCCGCGCCGCTTCCTCTATGTCCTTTCGCTGAGTTGCAGCAGTTACGCTGTCGGGGTTCAAGAGTGCGCCTATGGTGGTTATTCCCGGTTTTACGTCACGCAATAGTCCAATGCGCTTTGCCTCAATCACCGCATTCAAATTGCTGACGCCCGTAATATTGCCGCCGGGTCGGCTTAGACTTGCGACATAACCTCCTACGACAGGGTCGCCGATAAACACCGCAACAATTGGAGTTGACTTGGTGGCTGTAGACGCCACCTTCGCGGTCATATCCCCGCCCACCGATATCAAAACTGCGGGCTGTCGGGTTAAAAGATCGGAGGCTTGTCCTGCGAGACGTTCATAGTGGCTATCCGCCCAACGGTATTCGATCGAGACGTTTTGTCCTTCGACTAAGCCGTGCTCGGCCAAACCCTTGCGAAAGGCATCGACCAAGTGAGCGCTCTCTTTGGCCGATCGCGCACTAAGAAACCCGATGACCGGTTTGTTGTTGGAAGGTTGCGCGCCTGCGGCATGCGGCCAAAGCGTTGAACCGAACACTACTTTGATGAACTCGCGCCGCTTCATTGCCGGCCTCCGACGCCTCCGCCTAGCAACATTACAGGCTCAAGCAACGAGATTGGAAGCGGCTGCCCATGTCCGCTTTGGGTCAAAGCATGCAGTGCAAAACGGCATGTCCGCTTTACCCCAAAAGCGGACATTGAACGTGTCAAATTGGATGTTCGCTAAGGGCCAGAAGCAGACATGGTGGGCCTGCCGAACGCTTTCAGTTAAAACCCTCAATGTAGGCGCGCGCCACGGCGCCATCGCCAGCCCCCGCGGCAAAGATGCCGATTGCGTGGATTTCGTCAGGCACTTCGCAGTCCGGGTGTTTGCGCATGTCTATCATCATCGAGGCGACCGCCTCGCGTATCCGGCCGACCCCGAGAAGCGAGCGAGCGCGCTCCTTGCTTCGCTCAACGTATTGAGCCCGCGTCATCGTCGATAACGTCAAGGACGCGAGCAAGTGCGCGTTCCCGCTTGCCATGGGCCGTCCCCTTGGCCGTGGCCCAAAGAAATTAATTTTAATGATTTTCGCTTGAGGGATGCGTGAGCTATTTCACACTTGGTGGGGGCTTTTGTGCGGCAAGTTCGCGGAAGAGAGCCGCCACCCCGCGAAGCCATGTCCGCTTTGGGTCAATAGCCGACTCGTGCACTGCAACAACGTGCGTCCGCTTTGGGCCAATAACGGACATCGACGCTATTCGATCACCTCGTCGGCGCGGGCGAGTAGCTGCGGAGAAATGGTGAGGCCCAGTGCCTTCGCAGTCTTGAGATTGATCACCAATTCGTACTTGGTCGGCGATTGCACCGGAAGGTCCGCTGGCTTCTCGCCCTTGAGAATGCGATCGACGTAGCCGGCTGCGCGTCGAGACGGATCGACCGAGTTAGGTCCGTAAGAAATCAATCCACCCCCTATTGCATAATAGCGAAAAGGATAGACCGCGGGTAATCGATTGCGCGCTGCGAGCGAGATGATCAGTTCGCGACGGAATGCAGTTCCGCCGGATGTCACGATTAACCCACCATTCGGAGCTCGCGCAAACGCGATCACCGCGCGCTCAATCTCCGCCGGGCTGACGGCGTTGATGGGGAACAGTTCTACGGCTTCAGGCGCCATAGCCTGGATCACAGCGAACTGACCGATCCCAAAACCTAGCTTGGGATCGCGGATGACCGCCACTCGCGACATACTCGGCGTGACCTCTCTGAGCAGCTCAAGCCATTTGCCGCTGATACGATATTCGAACTGGGTGAAGCCGGTAGCATTGCCTTCCGGCCTCGACATACTTGCCACGTACCCGCTGCCGACCGGGTCGACAACATTCGTGAACACAATCGGGATGGTATGGGTCAGTTGGAGCAACGGCCCAATCGGGCTGCCTTCCGCTACAATGACATCTGGCGCAAGTGCGACCAGTTCTGCCGCGTATGTGCGAACGCGATCGGCGTCGCCTCCAGCCCAACGGTCGTCGATCCGCACATTGGAGCCGTCGGTCCATCCCAAGACCGCGAGGGCCTGCCGAAACGCGCCAACGCGGGCGGCTACTTCGGGATCATCCTTGGAGAGAACACCAAGCACGGCGATCCGGCGCAAGCTCTCGGGCTTTTGCGCGCGTGCAGCGAGCGGCCACGCTGCTGCTGCGCTACCAACAAGGGCGATGAACTCCCTTCGCTTCATGGGCTTTGCCCTCAGGCCGAGGGACCGAACACTACCACACTATTGAGCAAGACCTGTGCTTTCGCATCGCGGCAAAATAAAACGCTGATGTCCGCTTTGGGTCAAAAGCAGAGGTGTGCAGTGCACGTGTCTATGTCCGCCATAGGCCAATAGCGGACTCACGCAGCGCAACCGAGTTTATCTTTTATTCGATCACTTCGTTGGCGTGCGCGAGCAACGTCGGCGGTAGCTCAACGCCGAGCGCCTTGGCGGTCGTGAGATTTATAATGAAATCGAACTTGGTCGGCTGCTCGACCGGGAGATCGCCCGGCTTGGCACCACGCAGAATCTTGTCGACATAGTCGGCGGATCGCCGATACAGGTCCGGGAGGTTTGCTCCATAGGACATCAGACCCCCTGCTTCGACGTACTCCCGAAACGTATACATCGTTGGCAGTCGGGCGCCGAGCGCCAAGGTGTTGATTCTAATCTTATAGGTGTCCACGAGTCCGTCGGGACAAACATAAAGTGCTTCTGCACGGCCCTTGATCGCCTCGAAGGCGGGCACGATATCTTCTGCTCGCCGAATTTCGAGTACATCGAATTCGAGACCGAGCGTGCGGGCCGCCGCCTGACCCTCACCTAACTCTATTACGGAGAAGGGATTACCGACATTAGCCAAGATTGCCACTCGGCGGAGACCTGGAACAACCTCGCGCAACAGTTCGAGCCGCTTGCCAGCAAGATCGTCCACTTGACTGGACAGGCCGGTCACGTTGCCGCCCGGTCGCGCCAGACTGGCGACAAGGCCGTTGGCCACGGGGTCCCCCGTCCTCGTAAACACAATAGGAATGACCGATGTCGCCTGCTTTGCCGCGAGGACTTGTGGCGTTCCCGAGGTAACAATGACGTCGACCTTGAGTCGGACGAACTCGGCCGCGATCTGGACGAAGCGCTCGGCGCGTCCTTCCGACCAGCGATACTCGATCGTGATGGTGCGACCATCTATCCAGCCGAGTTCACGCAATCGCTGCGTAAAAGCGGCGACGAACTCGCTTTCGGCCGAACGCGTGCTCTGGCCCGAAAATCCGACGCTCCGAACGTTCCCCGGCTGCTGCGCGCGGGCCGCGAACGGCCAGGCCGCTAACGTTGAACCGACGATTCCTTTGATGAACTCTCGCCGCCTCATCGTCGCCCCGAGGCTAAGGACACGGGATCGTACCGATTTACATCGGCGTCAACGCATAAAATCGCCGTTAAGTAGCCAGCCATGTCCGCTTTGGGTCATAAGCAGACATTCGCAACGCAACAGGCCATGTCCGCTTTACCCCCGAAAGCAGACATGTGCGACGCAAACACCTCCGCTTGGGCCAAACGCGGACATCGCGCTTCAGACTAGAGCCTGATCATGTCGAACTCGGAAATAGACTCTTCTAATTGATGGATGTGGTCACGTATCGTGTCTATGTGCCACTTTAAAACGTCGCCGATCGATACCATGCCGGCGAGGCGGTCGTTCTCAAGCACAGGCATGTGACGAAATTTACCCTTCGTCATCCGGTCAATAACGCTGTTGATCGAATCAGTGACCTCACAAGTGGAGACATTTCGCGTCATCGCCTGCGCAACAGGCATGTGATGAACCGCACTACCGCTTTCCGCCATCATGCGTACGATATCGCGCTCCGACAAAATGCCCGCGAGCCGGCCGTCGGTTCCAAGGACCACCACCGCTCCGATGCGATGCTTGGTGAGCAGCTGGGCTGCGGCGGCAAGATCCACAGCAAAATCGATGCTCACGACTTCGCTGCCTTTTGCGGCAAGAATCGTCTTCAAGCTCATGTGGCACTCCGTGAGGGACCACTTCACGCCAACTTTATGGTCGCGTGCCAGTGTCTGCTTTGTCCCTTGAAAAGCAGACATTCCGCGACACAAAGGCAATGTCCGCTTTGGGTCAGAAGCGGGCAAAATGCCAAGTCGTGGGGATGCCCACTTTACATCAGAAAGCTGACATGAGGTTATGAGCGCATCGATTTACCGCCCCGCCTTGCTTTGCTCGGGAAGGCGTTGAGACAAGGCTTGGCTGGTTGGCCATGACCGGGAAGGACAACTAACCATGGGTGGCAAGGCCGTAGCGTTTGTGGCGGGCGTGCTCCTCGCGAGCATGTTCTGGATCGTGCTAGCGCAACAAAGCTATTGCGCCGGCAGCCTTGCAGACTGGCTAAAAATGGGGGACGTAGAGGAGTGCCGATAAGCGGAGCGAGCGTCGTTGGCCCTGTTTTTTCCTATTGAGCTATGGGGGCGGTGCGCATGTCCGCTTTGAGTCATTAGCGGAATTAATACGTTTTTGCATAGAGGTCCGGTTTACCCCCTAAAACAGAGATTGAACGGCGTGATCGCGATGTCGCTGAGGTACAATTGCGAACAATCGTTCACTGGTAACAACCAACCACTCGTTTAAAAATTTCCACGCGATTGTGACCCGCGCGAATGTTTAGCCCCAAAAAAAGTCATAAAACAAAAATCTCATAACAGCGTCTAGCGGGGGGCTGAGGCTATGTGGGGTACATTGTTCGCTTTTGTTTTCATGATTTCAGTCGCTTTGAGCCTCGCCGCTATTCGCCTTGGTCTCTGACATTCAGCAAATTGTTCGCACACTTGCCTTAAGCAGACATTTGCAGTGCAAAAGGTCATGTCCGCTTTACCCCCGAAGCAAACATTCAGGCGGTGGGTGCGTTCACTGGCCGGCCGCGGACTTCACGGGTGACGCCGGCACACACGTCATTCGCCGATTCGGAGTGTAAGAACGAACGCTACAAATCCGTCCTGGAGGGCGGACCGCTAATGGAGAGGCAGTGCGATCATCTGGGATCGTCACCTTTGTCACCATTGGTCGCAGGGAACATTCGTTCGACTGCGCCTTCCCACATCTTTTCGGCTGGTTCCTTCAGTCCGGCCAGGTGGTCGGTTGCGAGCTTTACCAAGGCGGCGGGGCGCGAAAGCTTTAGTGGCTTTCGGTAGGCGTCGAGATCTTTCAAAACTGGCTTTTGCACTCGGCAGGTCATCGAAGTGCCGAGCTTTCTGTTTTTGATCGCGACCCGTTTCTTGCGCTTCGCCATTTCATCGAACCGCCGAGCTTCACGAACCTATTAGCCGCCCCGTGAATGCATTATGGATAAAGCCATGCAGAGCCCTCTTCCATCAGGTCCGTTTCGCTTCTGACTCCTTAATGGCAGTCACCCTGTTGTTCCTAACTTTAGCTACCGCTGCCTCAATTCCTTCTGTTGTCTTGTTGAGACGTTTGCGCATTCGTCGTGCCAAATCCCTCGTGGAAATTGCCACGCGATTTCGCGGCGGCTTTGGCCGATACGAGACCATGGCAATGCTCCATTCTATTAAAACAAGCCATCAAACTAACTTTAACTCGCCAACCGTGCTCCTATGAAGACGAATCAGCTCATCTGTCCGTTTTATCCCCGAAAGCGGATATATGCAGTGCACCAGGCTAGGTCCGCTATGGGCCATCAGCGGACATGCGAGCTGCTTCGATGATAAACGCACTTGCGCTCGACAATGCGAAGCCCCTCTGACCGATGATCGGTCCATGCATGGTACAATCTGCATCCGTGTTCGTTGGGCTGAGAGGGGCTGCGACAGAGTCACTGGGCCTACCTCACGACGAACACCAGCTTTCCACGAAAATGACGAGCCTGGCTCATGCGGTGCGCCGCAGCCGCTTCAGAGAGCGGAAAGCGCGTCACCTCAGGGACGCGTATGACACCCGCCTCGAACAGCGCAACTAGGCGCTCAAGATGCGACCTATCGCGGATAACGTTGGGCCGCAGCGACTGTACATCACTTCGCGGCGGCTTCGGAGCCTGCGAACCAGAAGCGACGAAGGCAGCGCGTCCGCCCGGCTTCAGCACTGCGAACGAGCGTTGCGCCACATCACCGCCAACCGTGTCAAACGCGGCATCGCACTCCGACGCAGCCTTTGTGAAGTCTTGTGCGTTGTAGTCGATGACCTTATCGGCACCGAGGCCACGCACATAGGTTTGGTTGGCGGCGCTTGTTGTGCTGATCACATGCGCACCGATCTTGGCCAGCTGGATGGCTATGCTGCCCACACCCCCGGCGCCGCCTTGAATGAGGATGGTCTCGCCGGTCCTGGGGTATGCTCGATGGCAATCAGCGCGGTGAGACCCGGAACGGCCAGAGCGGCAGCCTCGACGTGGCCAAGACTCGCAGGTTTCCTGGCGACGACGATCTTCTCGGCATATGCACCCTCTTGACCGACATCGCACACGGCAAACACCGCATCCCCGGGGCGGAACCCGGCGACACGTTCACCAACCGCGCTGACCACGCCTGAAAAGTCGCGGCCCAACACATGGGGAAACTGCGCCTGGACGTACAGAGACCCCCCGGTGCGGACCTTCCAGTCGGCGGCATTGACGCTCGCCGCGTGAACATCGGCGACAATTTCTACTGCGTTGGGAACTGGATCTGGTAGTTCCCCGTACTTGAGGACCTCTGGCCCGCCGTGCCTCTCAATGAAAACCGCCTTCATGGGCCTTCCCCTTCATTGCCTCCCCCAGAGGCCCAGGACAAAGCGCTGGATCAAAAGTAGCACATCGGGGCCATTGAGCGGCCAGCCAAATGGCTGCTTTGGATCCTTAACGGACATTTTCTGATGTCCGCTTTTTCTCAAACGAGTGTGCTTTACCCCAGAACGCGGGCATGCGGATGAAAAGTCCGCTAAGGGCCAATTATGAACAGCCGCGTTAATGCGAGCGCGCCTGACGCTTACGGTAATGCTCGTTTTTATTCCCAAATCGTCTTCGCAATCTCGTTATCCAGAAGTGAAGTGTTGACCCCCAACTATCAGGAATATCGCAAGTCCCTCGGCAGTCTACTCTTGCGTGACTGCATTTCTGAACAAAGAAGGCGACCTCCGCAATTTTGAAATCCGCGCGACTGCTTCCTAAAGCGCTCGGCTCGAATCCAGAGACATGTTTATGATGGATGTGTTTCGCTTTTTAACGCTTCGGCGACTGCGCCTGCTCTCAGGCATGGTCATGTTTTTCTACATCGCGATCCACCTTCTCAACCATGCGCTCGGAATTTTTTCGCTCGCCCTCGCAGAAAGCGGCCTGCGCTTCGAAATGGTTTTCTGGCGGACCCCGATAATGACACTTCTTCTGTATGGGGCAGTGGCGGTACATTTTTTGCTGGCACTTTGGGCCTTGTACAGTCGTCTTTCTTGGAGGCTGCCGTGGGTCGAGGTCATCCGCCTAGCCTCTGGCTTTAGTTTTCCGCTGCTGCTCATCAACCACGCCGTGACAACACGGCTCGGCGACGCGCTCTTTGGGATAACGCCGTCCTACTCGCTGATCATTGCGAATCTACTCGCGGCCGGCAGGCAGGGTATGCAACTCGCGCTTTTGGCTCCCGGTTGGCTTCACGGGTGTCTCGGGCTCTGGCTTACGCTGCGGAGGTTCCGCGTTATGCAAAGAATTAAGCGCTTTCTTGCCGCGCTGGTCATTCTAATTCCATTGTTTGCCGCTGCCGGATTCCTCCGAATGGCAACGGAAGTCTTGGCTATTGGGCCACGAGTTCCGACAGGCCCCGAAGCTTTGCTTCACAAAACTGTACTGGCGAGTTGGAACGCCTATCTGGTGAAGATTTATCTTGGTGCCATTTTCTTGGCCTTTCTGCTTGGTCGTTTTCACTCTCTTTGGGCCCGTCTTTTCAAAGCCGTTCCGCGCGTCAAAGAACTACAACCAGGACCTCACAAAGCGGCCCGACCTTCAACATAGGTTTGTCCGCTTTGGGTTAGAAGCGGACATTTGCAGCGCAAAAAAAGACGTGTCCGCTTTACCCTCGAAAGCGAACATGTGCGGTGCAACTTAGGGATGTCCGCACTTGGCCGTAGTAGGTTAAGCTGCGCTGCCATCAAAAAAAGGGGGGCTTCGGTAGCGCGAAAGGTATGGAGACTGGGTCATAGCCTCTGACCCCGCTGAGCTCACCGCGCGGGCCAGGCATGGCAATGATGTTATTGTGGATGCGTGCGATGCTACCGCGCCCAGACGCGCGACTTGCGGCACAGTGGCTACATGCCACCGATTTTCTTTTATCTGCCGCTTATCATCGCCTCGGGGTTAATCGAGGTCATGCTTGGCTCGGCGTTCGAACGAGATGAGAGCGACGCTCGCAATTATGACGTGACGATTGGCTCCACGTCCGTGGTCGCCTTTCCCGAACAGCACTGAGTCCGAGGCGTGGCCTAGCGACCGGTGTCCGAACCGCGAGGAAAATATGCGCTTCAGGTCACTACAGCAGATGGAATTGCGGCGGGAACTATCTTGGCATGAGTCAACGTAACGAACCATGCAGAGGTCGTAGATTTGGCCTTGACGCCAGCACTGGCCAATCTCCTCGCGCAAATCCGGCAGATTAACTGTCGGCGAGCGGAATGCGACCCCGCTGAATATTGTCGAGCATCCTGTTCGTTTTTTTCTGTTGTTCAAGATGAACTTCTGCAAGATAAGCCATTGCTGACTTCGTGTCAGTGTCCGCGGTTTTGATCGCCGACGACACGTCTGCCGCGGATTTGTGACGAAGCCTTAGCAATAGGGACGACAGTTCGGCCTCTTCGGATTCGCGAGCTTGCTGGCGAGCGGCCTGTTCCGCTTCGCGAGCTGGTTCAGCCTCCCTGTTTTTGTCATCCGAGTTCATGGCACACCCCGTCATCGGCCCAATGGCGCAAAGGCTATTGCACTCCTTCAAACCTGGCAACGTACCTGACAGGTCGCGCGTAGGGTCAGATCAAGAGCGTTTTGCGCCTTGGCTACCGTCTGGAACCCGTGACAATTCATCGGCCGGTAGCGAATCTCAATGCGCGACGAAGCCGGCTGTTCCGACCAGCGGAGCGAGTTGGTGAGGTTTCGTTATCCTCAGTTTGGCCATCCGGTTTATCGAGATCCTTCAGCGCCTCGGAGGCAATGAAAACGGGTTCAGTCGACCCCTTTTTCAGTTGGCGACGGATAGCGTCATGTAGGCGCAAAGCGATATCCTGGTCCGCATTCTTCTGAAACTCAGAAACGTACGGCCACGCAAGCCTGTAGGCTAATTGGTATAGCTCAATATTTCGCGCAATCGCTGCCATCAGAAACCCCGCCCCAAGAGCGCAAGAAGATGCCCTGGTCGGAGAAACCCGACCAGGGCAAGTCGCCCATGCGTAACCTGCTCTGTCAGTAGATGGTGCTAAAATCTTGGTAATGCGCTTGCGGCAGGTTAGTCGTGGTTGTCATCAGGCCAAGTGGGTTCACGGAAATGGTAGGAGTTTTGCCAACGGTCGGTTCAACTGACCAAGTGGTGATTACAAGAGCGACTGCGAATATCGCGAGTCCGATGCCGAACAGAGTGCGCATGTGAGGTCTCCTCTGGCTTTGCGGAAGAGAGCTAACGCTCTCTCGAATTACCCTCACACTAGTTTCGATTGTCCGCCCCTGCTGTGCCGTGCATCACAAAAAGGGTGATTCCGCGCCCACCCGCAAACCGCCATGTCCGCTTTACCCCCAAAAACGGCTGACATTGTAGTGCAACAGCCCACGTCTGCTATCGGTCAAAAGCAGGCATTTGCAGTGATGTCCGCTTTATCCCTGAAAGCGAACATTCCCGGACAATTTCCCTTTAAAGCCACGCACCACAAGAGTGACCTTTTTAATGTCGCTCCTTCGTGGGAGGTGGATGCCTTGGAGTTGGTCGCAGAGCACATCCGCGATGCCCTCTTGTTTGAACAGATGGCTAAACGCAGTTGGTCTCGCGTTACAGGGCAATCCGCGTGGATGCGTACCTGTAATATCTGACGGCAGAACACACCGCCTTTGGGATCACCTTCCAAAACTGGGTACCTCTTGTCCTGGACATTTTTATTCAGCCTAATGATTTTCGGGAAATTGAAATCTAATACTTAGTCGGCCAGCCGGGTCCGCTAAGGACCAATAGCGGACTTCATTCAAATATTCGATGCGCGAGAAGCGCGGAAAATTTTGGCGCGCGGCTAACCGATCATCAACGCCGTGCGCGGTGACCCACCGAACGGCGTGATTAACCATTGCATACCGTTTGCCTTGTGGTGCCGCGCGAAAACGCGCAAAGGTTGATCAGCAGATCAGACTCGACTTCTCGATGAGGCAAGCAAATTGACCGGCCGCGAACTGCTCAGCCATCTTGGCCGTCGTTGCCAGCATCTACCAGGTCACCTAAGCATTTGACTTCCAGCAGCGAGTGCCAACATGTTCGGAAATTCCAAAGGCAATACGGCGGACACCAACAATCGTGAGTCGTCACCAGCGCAGGAGGCCGAACACTCTACCATTGCACGCTCGGCGGTGCCGGCTGCGCTAGAAGCGAATTCCTCCATAAGTTCCGGACTTTCGATCATCGGCAAGATTGTGGGCCAAGGGAAGCTGGGAATTTTTGGTCACGTGGAGGGAGAAGTACACGCCTCGACTGTCCAGATAGGCGACGGCGCTGAGGTAGAGGGCGATATTGTCGCGGAGGAATTAACGATCGGCGGCCGCGTCAAGGGCACAATCCATGCCAACCGCGTCAAACTAAATAGCACCGCTGTGGTTGAGGGCGATATCTACCATCTGTCCCTGGCAATCGAGGAGAATGCGCAATTCGAGGGGATGTCACGGCGACAGGAAAATGTCATCAACACATCCTCGGTCGACCCAGCGAAACGCCTACCGGCAGAGGCCAACTAACAGAGCAACGGCGCATCGGACGCCCTCAATCCAAGGCGGACACAGGCCGCGCCGATCGATCGTAACAGGCGCAGAAACACGTCCAACGTTCCCAATCCTTGAACCCGCGCGGGATGTCCGCTTTGGGTCAAGAGCAGACATCCTGCGCCGCGGAAACGATCTTCCCTTTGAAACTTAAGACGACCCATACCGTTTACACCGCATGCATTATGAAGAATTTGAGCCAGCGGACTATTCGGTCGTCGTGAAGTTGCGAGGCAAGCCACCTAGGGTATGGAAGTGGGAGATTTATCGGGCCTGTCGGTGCGGACCACTGGAAACCTCCCTTGTCTTTTTTGAAAGCATGGCGGCGGCGGCCAAAGAAGGGAAAAAGGCCCTCGCACGCCTGCTAGCGAAATCCAAGCAAGCGGCGTAACGGCAATACGATCTGCTCGTGGCGCATGCCGAGAGCCGATTTCGGCTTTGGGCCAAGGGCGGACATTCCAGCTAATAGGTCTGCCGCGCTAAATCAGGCGACGCGTGCAACGCGCGTATCGATTTCGCTACGAAGTGCCCCGAAATCAATGGGCTTGGTGAGAAGCGCTTCGGCCCCACCCTCCAGCGCCTTGCGCTTGGTCTCGGCGTCGCCATAAGCGGTGATCATAATGACCGGTACATCGGGTCGGGCGGCCTTGGCTTTAGGCAAGAGTTCTAGACCCGTCATGCCCGGCATGTTGATGTCAGACAGGATCAGGATGAGCGACACGCCCGTCGCATCGGCGATGTGCCGAAGCGCCATGTCGCCGGATTGGGCAAATTCCATCCTGAAACGACCCTCGCGTAGATCGCGCCGGAATTGCTGCCGAAACAGCGTCTCGACATCCGGTTCATCATCGACGACGAGGATGAGAAGGTTCACGAATCGCCTCCCGACGTTAAAGGCGAGTGTAACAACAAAATTATCCAGTCTATGTGACGCAGGTCACACACGGCGGATTTGTTTGAGGTTGGTAACCTTGTTCGTCACCGGGCAGCGCTTGTTTTGTCGGCGGATCGAGACCGCCCGACAGTGCGCTCACGAATGATGACAGAAAACTGAAAATGGAACTCCTCGTACGGTGATTTTTTCATTTCAGCTTCCCGCAGGTGGTTCACACGTTTGTGTCATATCACC
>JBPYDR010000049.1:0-35696 GCA_051986235.1 Pseudolabrys sp. | reverse complement strand
TCGCGCTCTATGTCGCGCTCGCCGACGAGCAGGGCGTCGCGCGCGAAAAACTCACCGGCACGACGCAGAACGACATCATCAAGGAATATCTTTCGCGCGGCACCTACGTGTTCCCGCCGGCGCCGTCTATGCGACTCACCAAGGACGTGATCTTGTTCACGACCAATCAGATGCCGAAATGGAATCCGATCAACGTATGCTCCTACCATCTACAGGAAGCGGGCGCGACGCCAGTGCAGGAGCTTGCCTTCGCCCTCGCGACCGCAATCGCAGTACTCGACACCGTTAAAAAGTCAGGCGAAGTATCGCCGGAAAAGTTCGGTGACGTCGTCGGGCGTATCTCGTTCTTCGTGAATGCCGGGCTGCGTTTCATTACCGAACTGTGCAAGATGCGGGCATTCACTGAGTTGTGGGACGAGATCACCCGCGAGCGTTACGGAATCACCGATGCAAAGCAGCGACTGTTTCGCTATGGCGTGCAGGTAAACTCGCTGGGTCTGACTGAGCCGCAGCCTGAGAATAATATCGCACGCATTCTCATCGAGATGCTGGCAGTCACCTTGTCCAAGAATGCGCGGGCACGTGCCGTACAATTGCCGGCCTGGAACGAGGCCCTCGGACTTCCGCGACCATGGGATCAGCAATGGTCACTGCGCATGCAGCAGATCCTTGCTTACGAAACCGATCTCCTCGACTACGGCGACATTTTCGACGGATCGGGAGAGATTGCGCGAAAGGTTGACGATCTAAAACGTCAGACTCGCGAAGAACTGGCGCGCATCGAAGCGATGGGTGGCGCGGTAGCTGCAGTCGACACCGGCTACCTGAAACAACAATTGGTCGAATCGAACACGGCGCGCCTCGAAGCGATCGAGCGTGGCGAACAGGTCGTTGTGGGCGTCAACAAGTATCTCGAGAGCGAAACCTCGCCGCTGGCGGGTACCGCCGATTCTATTCTCACCGTGTCGGACGACGCGGAGCGCAGCCAGATCGATCGGCTCAAGGCATGGTGCGCAGCACGCGACGCCGCGGCGGTCGCCGAGGCCTTGAACGAGTTAAAGCGAGCCGCGCGCGGTAACGGCAATGTCATGCCGGCTTCGATCACCTGCGCCAAAGCGGGCGTTACCACCGGTGAATGGGGCTGGGCCCTTCGCGAGGCCTTTGGCGAATATCGCGCGCCGACCGGCGTCGGCCGCGCGATGCGCAATGACGTCACCGGCCTCGACGACGTTCGGGCGGATGTAGATCGCGTCTCTCGCAAGCTGGGCCGTCGCCTCACTTTCCTCGTCGGAAAACCGGGCCTCGATGGCCACTCCAATGGGGCCGAGCAGATCGCCGTGCGTGCTCGCGATGCCGGAATGCAAGTGGTGTACGAGGGCATCCGCTTGACGCCTGAGGAGATCGTTGACGCGGCGCGCAAGGAAAAGGCCCATGTCATCGGCCTATCGGTCCTTTCGGGTAGCCACTTGCCGCTCGTCGAAGATGTCGTTGACCGCATGAAGCGCGCCGGTCTCGACGTGCCGGTGATTGTCGGCGGCATTATCCCGCCTGAAGACGCGGCCGAACTAGAAAAGGCTGGTGTTGCAGCGGTTTACACGCCGAAGGATTTCGAACTAAACCGAATCATGTCCGACGTTGTGCGGATCGTTGAACGGGCCAAGGGCGTCACGAACGCCTGATTTCAGCCGAGCCTTGCGAGCACCTGCGCCAACTTGGCTGGACTGACCGGTTTCACGAAATAATGGTTCACGCCAGCGGTGCGCGCGGCCTGCGCATCGCCAACCCCGTCATGCCCGGAAATCGCGACCACCGGGGTCTGCCCGACTTTGCCCGGCAGCGCACGGATTCGGCGCGTGGCTTCGAGCCCGCCCAATCCCGAAAGCGTTACGTCCATCAGTACGGCGTCATAAGCACCGCGAGTCACCGCATCAATCGCCGCTTCGCCCGTCTCTACAAAATCGACTCGATGACCGAGCTCGCGAAGGATCGTGTTCATCACGACCCGCCCATAGGGATTGTCCTCGGCGCAAAGAATAGACAGCGGCCGCGCGGCTACCGCCGGCACCTGCGTCCGTTCTGAGGAGGGATTCAAATCAGCATGATCTACGAGCACAGTCAGTCGAAACGTCGACCCGTGTCCTTTTCTGCTCGTGACTTCGAGATCGCCTCCCATCGCCTTCGCAAGGCGCCTGACGAAGGAAATACCAAGTCCGGCTCCGCCATAACGTTTGGCAATTTCCGCGCTCCCTTGCGCGAATGGACGAAACAACTTTTTCAACTCGCCTGCGCTCATTCCAATTCCACTGTCGGTGAACGTGAACACGAGCCGCATGCGCCTGCGCGCTGCCGTTTCGGCATCGGCCATGAACAGGACAGTCCCGGCATCGGTAAATTTCACCGCGTTGTCGGCGAGATTTTCCAGCGCCGCGCGCAGACGCAAGACATCTCCAATAACCATGGCGGGAAGATCGGCTGCGATCCTTACGTCGGCGGCAAGCGCCTTATTGGTGGCGCGCGCCGCAAGTGTAGCGCCAACGACTTCTGCCAGCACGCGCGGCGAGAACGGCTCGTTGCGAACCACGAGTCCGCGGAGATTTGCTTTGGCCGCATCAACAATCAAGGTCGAGAGGGCAGCGAGATGATCGGCACCACTCTTTATCGCGTCAGCCCATTCGCGTTCGCGCGCACCCAAATCAGACGAGGCCAGCAACTCGGCCAAAGCCACGATGCCGGTCAGGGGCGTGCGAATGTCGTGCGCGATCCCGGCGAGTGCAGCTTCGACCGCACTCGCCTGCACGCCTTTGCCCGCACGAGATGATGGCGCACGCGTTCGCTTGGCAGATCTGGCTTTCGCCTTCCGTTTGGACATTGACTCCCTTACCCGGTCCGACAATGGCACGGATGCGAGACTCAATCGAGGCCGGCCAGTCGACGGATGTCAGCCGGCTTCGCGCCTCTGGCGCGAAGCTCACGCAGGCCGGTAGCCTGCGTTGATTTCGATAGCTTGCTGCCATCAGCATCGAGGACAAGCCGGTGATGGTGGTATCGGGGTTCAGGCAACCCAAGGAGCGCTTGCAGAAGCCGATGGACGGCCGTGGCGTGAAACAGATCGCAGCCGCGCACCACGTCGGTCACGCCTTGCGCAGCATCGTCGACAACGACCGCCAAATGATAGCTCGTCGGCGTCTGCTTGCGCGCCAGAATGACGTCACCCCAGATAGCCGGATTGGTGACGATCGTCCCGGCTTCTCCGCCGGGTCCTTCGCCGGTTTCCTGCCAGTTCAGCGTGCCGACCTGATTGAGTGCGGCCTGCATATCCAATCGCAAAGCGTAAGGCTCTCCGGACTCTATGCGGCGCTTTCGTTCGTCGGGCGGAATGATCTTCGCGTTACCAGGGTAGAGAGGCGCCCCGTCCGGATCGCGGGGCCAGGACGTCTGCACATCGCGATCCGCAACCTGTCGCGCGATCTCGGCGCGACTCTCAAAACTCGGATAGACAAAACCCATCGCCTCCAGTCGCGTCAGCGCAGCACGATAGTCCTCCCAGTGTTCGGACTGACGCCTGACCGGCTTTTCCCACTCGACTCCGATCCACGCGAGATCTTCATAGATCGCCGCTTCGAATTCGGACCGGCAACGAGCTTGGTCGATATCCTCGATGCGCAGAATCAGTCGCCCACCCTTCGCTTTCGCCATGTCGGCATTGAGTACTGCCGAGAATGCGTGACCGAGGTGCAGATAGCCGTTCGGCGAGGGCGCAAAGCGGAAAACGGGTGGCATTGGTGCTATGTGGTCGCTCGAATTTCGGCGTCAGCCTACTTCCATGCTAGCGAGCCACATAATACCAAGGAAACCATGACCTACTTCCTTCGCACCGAAACCGATTTGCAGTTGGGACTCGCGCAGCTGATCCTCGCGGATCCGCGCCTTAAGCC
Organism: Pseudolabrys sp.; assembly: GCA_051986235.1. Lineage (GTDB taxonomy): Bacteria > Pseudomonadota > Alphaproteobacteria > Rhizobiales > Xanthobacteraceae > Pseudolabrys. Next base: position 31,761 of record JBPYDR010000049.1, on the reverse strand, counting down.
TGTCGCCGACAAGGCGGGGACTTTCGCTCTGCGCCAACGCGAGCCCGGATTCTCCGGGCTCTGTGCGATCGTATGCGGGCAACAGCTCTCGACCGCAAGTGCGGCCGCCATTCGCGCCCGGCTGTTCGCAGCATTTGATCCTTTTCATCACGATGTCGTCCGACGAGCGCGTACCGAAAAGCTCAAGCGCCTCGGCCTTTCGGCGCCGAAGATCAAATCAATCCGGGAAATAGGAAAGGCCGTCGCGAAAGGACGTATTGATCTTACGGCTGTCGGCAATATGGGTGCCGATGAAGCGCACGCAGCCCTGACCTCACTTCACGGGGTAGGCCCGTGGACTGCCGATATTTATTTGCTGTTCTGTCTCGGCCATGCGGATGCGTTTCCTGCCGGCGATCTCGCGGTCCAGGAGTCTGCTCGCATTGCCCTTGGTTTGCGCAAGCGCCCGGACGCAATGGCTCTGGCGAAAATGGCCGAGGCCTGGCGTCCATGGCGAGGCGTGGCAGCGCATCTCCTATGGGCCCACTATCATGTGGTAAAGAAGCGTGACGTGGTTCCGGTTCAGCCGAATGGCGGGTCGAAAAAAACGGCCGGCAAAAATCCTAGAAAAAGGAAAAAGAAAAATGGCTGAACTCGACGGCCCGCGGCTCGCTCCGCGCACAGGACCTGCGCGTCAACTCGTGGTCTTCCTGCACGGCTATGGTGCTGATGGAAACGATCTGATTGAGATTGGACGTGCCTGGCAGGGTCTGTTGCCCTCCGCGGCATTTGTATCACCGCATGCACCACGCCGTTGTGGGCAGGCGCCGGTTGGTCGCGAGTGGTTTCCGCTCACATTTCGTGATCCGGACGAACGTTGGGTCGGCGTCAACGCAACAGCGCCTGTCCTGAACACCTTTCTCGACGCCGAATTGAAAAGGCACAATCTGCCTCCTTCTGCACTCGCCCTGGTCGGGTTCAGCCAGGGGACCATGATGTCACTTCATGTCGGCTTACGCCGACCGGTCGCGCCTGCAGCGATCGTCGGCTATTCCGGAATGCTCGTGACCCCGGAGAAAGGCGACCCCGCTGCTTTCGCCGCTGAAATTCGAAGTCGTCCGCCTGTGCTGTTGGTGCATGGCGATGAGGACCAGCTCATTCCGGTGCAGGCGCTGTTCCATGCGGCACAGGGTCTGGCTGCGCTTGAGGTCCCAGTGGAATGGCATGTATCGGCGGGAATCGGTCACGGAATTGATCAGGAAGGCCTCCGCCAGGGTGGCGAATTCCTCGCCAGGCGCCTTGCCCGGCTCAAATAGGGCCCTTGCGGGTAACTCCCCGTCCCGACTTCACAATCCTGTCACGCTGCCCTATTACTAGCGCGTCAGCTGCGTGGCGGCAGCGTTCGAGGAGGTGAGGAGCGTCGCTTGAACGTGCACGTTTCGCCCGGCGGTTTTCCGGCCCTGGTGCTCAACGCGGACTTCCGGCCGCTGAGCTATTACCCGCTCTCGCTGTGGTCCTGGCAGGACGCGATAAAGGCGGTTTTCCTCGAACGCGTGAATATCGTTGCCAATTACGACCGCGCGGTGCACAGCCCTTCTTTCGAAATGAAGTTGCCGAGCGTGGTCTCGCTCAAGACCTTCGTAAAGCCTTCGACCCACCCCGCCTTCACCCGCTTTAACGTATTCCTGCGCGACCGATTCGCTTGCCAGTATTGCGGCGACCGTGACGACCTCACGTTCGATCATTTGTTGCCGCGCTCGCGCGGTGGACACACGACCTGGGTCAACGTGGTGGCCGCCTGCTCTCCCTGCAATCTGCGCAAGGGCAATCTCACGCCCAAGGAAGCCAAGATGTGGCCTGCACAGATGCCCTTCCAACCGACGGTGCACCACCTGCACAGGAATGGTCGGCTCTTCCCGCCGAACTACCTCCACGAAAGCTGGCTCGACTATCTGTATTGGGACACCGAGCTGGAGCCGTAAGGCGCCACCCTCACATTGGAGCTATCCATGACGAGCAAGCTGCACCGCTCCCGCAGCAAGCGAGCAATTTTGCTCGCAGTACCGATCGTGGCTGCCCTTTGCGGCAGCGGCTGGGTCGCCGCTCAGTCTGGTCTTGCGTCCGCTGGACCTGTCGATCCGCAATTGATCGAGGATCTGGTCGCAGCGAACCGCATTCTCGCTGATCAGGGCGTGCTCGATGGCTGGGGCCATGTGAGCGTGCGTCATCCGCGCGACCCGAACCGCTACTTGTTGTCGCGCTCGCTCGCGCCCGAACTGATCACTGCAAGCGACATCATGGAATTCGACCTCGACAGCAATCCTGTCGATGCAAAAGGTCGATCTCTTTACACAGAGAGATTCATTCACGGCGAAATCTACAAGCTACGACCGGATGTCATGGCCATCGTGCACACGCATGCGCCGGCATTGATCCCGTTCGGAATCAGCAAAGTCCCGTTGAAACCGGTCTATCACCGGTCTGCGTTCGTGGCGGCTGGCGTTCCCGTATTTGAAATCCGCGAACGGGCCGGCATGACCGACATGCTGATCCGCGATCAGGCGCTTGCCCGCGCGCTTGCCGACGCGCTCGGAAATCACCCGGCGGCCCTGATGCGCGGCCATGGCGCGGTGATTGTGGGCCCCTCGATTCAGCGAGTCGTGGGGCGCAGCATCTTTCTTCCCCTCAATGCCACCGTGCAAATGCAGGCGGCAGCACTCGGCGGCCCGGTGACCTATCTCGATCCCCAGGAAGCAAAGAAGATCGAAGATCGGGAAGGTTATGGTCTAGGCCGGGCCTGGGAAGCGTGGAAGCGCAAGGCGTTGGCAAAGCCGTAAACTGGGCCAGGTACCGACCTTGATTTGGAACAAACACCACATATATGCGTTTTAGCGGTGATGTAGAGCCAAACGGCTCCATCATCGAGCGGCCACGAATATGCAGTGGGCGACGCCGGACGTACGCGCGCCTCGCAATTCGTGGTCGTCAGTTTTTTGTCGGCTTACGTCCCGGCCTTAAGTCGTTCCTTGTCGTAACCGGCAATGCGTTTGTAGCCTTCCGACAAAGCCATCAGTTCTTCGCGGCTGATCACGTCGTCGATATTCTTGAACGGCTTGTCGCCAGTGCGGCGATAGACTTCGTGCAAAATCGCGTCGGGAGGCGCCTTCCGGTTTGCGAGCACGACTTCGCTCGTCGCAGGTAAACGCTTGGCCTCATAGACCTTGAGCGCAGCAGCGACCACATCGGCGTTGGCGAGAAGTGCGTCGGCCAGCGCACGGCAATCCAAGATAGCCTGTGCGGCGCCATTTGCCCCACGCGGATACATCGGATGCGCGGCATCGCCCAGAAGCGTTAGGCGTCCGAAACTCCATCGCGGCAACGGGTCCTGATCGACCATAGGATATTCGAGAATCGCGTCGGCGCTGCTGATGAATTTCGGTACGTCAAGCCAATCAAAATGCCAGTCCGCCATTGCCGGGAGAAAGTCTTTCAACTTTCCGCGCCGGTTCCAATCGCGCGCCTGGTATTGCGGTGTCTCGATGTCACACACCCAGTTCACAAGCTGCTTCCCATCCGCATCAACATTGTTTCGGATGGGATAGATCAAAAGCTTCGCCGGATGGTGCCAGCCGATGCGGATCATGCTGGCGCCTGAAAGAAACGGCTTCCAGCGCGTAACTCCGCGCCACATGTTGATGCCGGAGTATTTCGGCGGGCCCTCGTTCGGATAGAGTTGCTTGCGCAGCACCGAATGAATGCCTTCTGCGCTCACGACGATGCTGCCGCGCTGCGACGGCAGTGGCTTACCCGAAACGTCCTCGAAATGCGCAATCGCTTCGGGTCCCTCATGCTCGACGCGAGTGCATCGCCAGCCAGTGATCACCTTGTCCGCCCCGGCCCACTTCACGAACGCATCTAGCAAGACCATCTGCAGGTCGCCGCGATGAATGGAGAACTGCGGCACGTCGTAGCCGGCGAAACGGCCGGCCGGCTCGCTGTAAATGAATTGGCCGAACCGGTTGTAGAAGCAATACTCGCGAGTGGTCACGGCCACCTTCGCGAGCGCCTCTTCGAGACCGAGCGCACACAACTCGCGTGACGCGTGAGGTAGGATATTGATGCCCACCCCGACCGCGTTGAGTTCAGGCGCCGCTTCGAAGATCCGGCATGCGATTCCGGCGCGATGGAGCATCAGCCCCAGCGTCAACCCGCCGATGCCCGCGCCGATAATCAGAACTTCCATGATGACCAACCTTTTACGATTTTTTAGCGGGAACGCCTTTTCTGCGTCAGCGACTCCTTGAACCCCCAAGCCGCGGTTGCCGCAAGAAAAAGCGATACCAGAACATCGTAGCCGGCAAGCGAAATGCCTAGGAAGCGCCAGGCGGCCTCGTCGCACCGGACGATTCTGATGTTCTGAAGTCGCTTGAGCATATCAGTGGCCGAACCGAGACTGTTGATCGGTCCTGAACAATCTGCGGGGCCCGGCCAGAACTTCCACTCGACGCCAGCATGATAGGCAGACAGTCCGGCGTTCCAGAGCATGACCGCGGCGATTACCGCAAAGCCGGCGATCATTACCTTGCTGGACGCGCCGTAGTTCGCGCCAAGCCAGAGCAACGCCGCAAGCGGAACGCCGACGTAAAAAGCGTTGCGTTGATCAAGGCAAAGCGGACACGGCGGATACCCAAGCACGTGCTGGAAGAAAAGAAAGCCGCAGATCGTCAGCGCACCGACGATCACCACAATTGCCGAGGCAGAGGCAGGCGGGTCACGACGAAGCAGGGCCACAAGATTGTCCATGATACGCGTGCCTGCAAATGGGTTAATGGTGCCGGTGGTCGGGGTCGAACCGACACTCCTTTTGGGAACACGATTTTGAGTCGTGCGCGTCTGCCAATTCCGCCACACCGGCCGGGCGCCTAGCTATAGCGTCAAGTCGCTGAACAGCCAAACTAAATCAAGGGCGTTGCCTTTCGCAATTCGACACTTTGTCCGCGCGCGGATAACGCCATAACATGGCCCCGACAGTTACCGCTCAAGGAGTAACCTCAATGAACGAAGAAGCCCTGAATATGTCGTTGCGCAAATTTCTCAAGGTCGTCGGCGTCACATCGCAGCAGGAAATAGAAAAGGCAATCCGCGCGGCGGTTGCAGACGGCCGGCTCAAGGGCAACGAGACGGTCAACGCCCAGATGGTGCTCACCATCGGCAAGGTCGGTCTCACTCACAAAATGGACGGCGAAATCGCACTCAGCTAGCGCGACGTCCGCCTTTCTACAGACCATCGCGGGCTTTTTGGTAGTAGGACAGGTCGAGATATTTTTCCGGTGACGCTGGCGTTCCACCCTCGAACTGCGCGCGCAGCTTCAGCACGTTGTTTAGTCCGTCCATGTCGATCGCGCCGTCACGATTGAAATCATTTTTCGCACTGTCGTAGGATTGCGCCGCGATATCTTCCGGTAGTTTGAGACGCTCGACGAGCAGGTTGACCGCCTCGGTTTTGTTTTTTGGGTCGAAGCTCCAACGCAGGCCCTCGATATAGGCTTCAAGGTACTTCACCAGCGTGTCGGAGTTCGCCGCGCCCCACGACCGCAAGACAAATGCGCTCGTTCCCTGATATGCGCCAAGGGCAGCGGCAGCGGTGCCCATGTCCTTCAGGCCCGCCTTTTCAGCACGGATCGAAAAGGGAAGATTCAGCATGGCTGCGACCATCGTCTTATCTTTCGTCATCGCTTCCAGGCGAGACCCCGTTCCGCCGACCGGCTTGACCTCGTAGTCGCCTTTGTTGAGCCCCTTCTGGCGTAGCATCTCGTAAAGCTGGAATGCGTAAGCCGTGTTGACGGCGTCGACGGCAACGGTCTTGCCTTTGATGTCGGCAAGCGACTGGATCTCGGGCTGGACAAAAAGACGATTGAGGCTGTTGTCCCCTCCCAGCACCACGGCGATATCGACGTTGGCCTTGTCCTTCAGGGCAAACGCGTTATCGACGGCCGAATGGGCGATCTGATAGCGGCCTTCCGCCAGTCCATTCCGTAACTCGTCGGAATTCGGGGTGAACTTGATTTCGACATCGAGGCCACGCTTGGCGTAGAAACCCTTCGCCTGCGCTGCGAACATCGGCAGGTTCTGCACTCCCGGAAATACGATGACAGTAAGCTTGTTGCTGTCAGAACGCGCCTGTTGTGGAGAAGTCGCGAGAAGGAGTGCGGCCACTGCGGCGAACAGATACTTCGACATGTTGTCTCCCTGATATCGTTCTTATTTATTGCCGTGGAATCATAACACCGGTTCCGCACCGACATTCCGCCGGCCGAATGCCGATTCCATCTCACGCCGCACCTTCACGACGGAATCGTTCGGATCGTAGTTTACATCGGACCATCGAAGGGGCTGTCCCTCCGCAATGTCCTGCTTCAGCTTGACATTGTGGGCGAGCCCGAGCGGAAGCAATTCATGCCTGAGTGAAAGATCGGCTGGAGTCTGCCTGCCCCAGACACAGAAGCCTCCCTCGCCATCCAGCATCTCACCAGCTTTCAGATCGCGCTTGGCAGTGGCGACGACGTCGGAACGAAAGCCCGTTGGTGCGCCGGTTGGCTCGTTGCGGAGCGCCGCACTCGCAACTGAAATGCCGAGCTCGAGCCCGATCATATGAATCGGTCGGTAGAGCGCTGCGTATTTGCCGGACTTGTCCGGCAACATTGCATATTCCTTGAAACACCGCCGCGCGTAGTCGGTATCGCCCTCTAAGACAACATAGGTGCCAAGGGCGAGGTGGTGCGGAACATCGCACCCATCCCGAAAGACGGAGGACGTCACCTCGGTGACACCAGCTTTTTCGAGCGTGCCGCCATCACTTTTCGGCTTGCAGACTTCGGCAAGTTCGAAGCGAGTGGCTGGCGGAAAGCCGAGACCATTCGACTGCGCCAGCAAACCCGTCGCGTTGCACACTGCCGTCATTTCGATGCCCGACTTGGTTCCATCGACAAAGGAGTTGAACATTTTCGGGTTGATCGACTTGCGATCAGAGATCTTCAGATATTTATCGAGGATGTCCCAGACATTATCGGGATTTGATTTGTGGTAGTGCGGCTCGTAGCGCGTGCCCTTGCCTGCGCAAACAACTCTGAACCCCGCGGCGCGCGCCCAGTCGACGTGTTCGCAAATTAGCGCGGGCTGATCTCCCCAAGCCAGGGAATACACGACCCCCGCTTCCTTCGCCCGGCGCGCGAGCAAAGGCCCTGCAACTGCGTCGGCTTCGACATTCACCATGACGATATGTTTGCCGTTACTGATTGCGCTGATCGCGTGCTGAATGCCCGCGCCAGGCACACCGGTCGCTTCGACAATGACTTCGATGTTCGGGTCGGAAATCAGCGCGGCAGCGTTGTCCGTGACGAGCGTGCTTCGCTTCTTGTGAGCATCGGCAAGCGAGCTGGCGGCATACTTCTCGTCCGGCCAACCAGCGGTTTTCAGCTGAGAGCGTGCGCGACCAACATCGAGGTCGGCAACACCGACAAGGTGCATCCCTTGCGTGAGTCGCGCCTGCGCCATGAACATTGTGCCGAACTTGCCGGCGCCTATCAGGCCGACGGTCACGGGCCGCCCAGCGGCATCACGCTCCAGCAGTTTGCTATGAAGGTTCATGCCGAAACGGAAACATAAGCCCGACGGCGACACAAGCGCGGCCGGGACCTATTGGCACAATGCCCGGGAAACGAATGTATCCGTCGTGCACTCGGGCCCGCTCGATCGCCCGGACAAATAGACCTTCACCGGACAAATCTCTGCAGTCGTCATGTCGAGACTCTTGCCGGAACCGAAACCTTTCGCCTTGCATATCGTGTTGGCCGCAGCGACACAGTCGGGGGCACCATTCGGTGCCAGCTGACATTTCTCATGGCCGCTGATGGCACGTGCCGTCGGTATGCGCACGACGGCATCCGCCGCATCCTTGGCGCCTTCAACCGTCGTTTTCGCGGCATCGCCGGCGGCGTTGCTGAAACCTTCGACTCTCTTGCGCGCGTCCTTGAACGACGCGCTCACATTTGCAGTCTGCTCCTCAAGCCATCGGCTGACAGACCCGAAAAAGCCTTCGCTCTGTTGCAGTTTTTGATTGGGGACTTCTGTCTGGTCCTGCGCGTTTGCCAAGGTCGAAATCAGAACCAGGCCGGCAACAAACATGAAACCGGTTACGAACGAAACCGCGCAACGATTTTGGCGACAGGTCAAAGCCCGTTTCGTGCCCATAGCGGGAAATTTGCAGCACGCCCTTCCTCAGATCAAGTATAGCGCAGCCGCGATGCCAACGATAATCACCGCGGCACCGAGAAATACCCATAGACCCAATCGCTTCTCAATAATATGACGCGCCCGGTCGCCATAGCGGTGCAGCAGAAAGGCCAGCACGAAAAAGCGGGCGCCGCGCGTAATAATTGAAAAAAGCAGAAACAGCCCAAGATTATAGCCGGCGAATCCCGATGTAATCGTCACGACCTTGTACGGGATCGGCGTGAGCCCCTTGAGAAGAATGATCAAGGCGCCCCATTGAGCATAGGCTTCGCGAAAGGCCTCAACCCTGTCGCCGTATCCATAGAGATTGATGAGCCAGGTGCCCACCGAGTCGTAAAGCAGCGCACCAATGCTGTAGCCGAGCAGCCCGCCCAGGACGGACGTCACCGTGCACAAGGCCGCCATGACGTAGGCCCGCTCGGGGCGTGCCAGCGCCATTGGAATCAACATCACGTCGGGCGGCACTGGGAAAAACGAGCTTTCGGCAAACGATACCGCGCCCATCGTCCACAATGCGTGTGGCTTGTGGGCGGCTACGAGACACCAGTCATAAAGACGGCGCAGTAGTGAGCGCGGCTCGGTGGCCTCTACGGTCATCGACGTACTCGTGAGGAGAATTGTGACGGATCAGCGGCGCTTGTGGATGCGCCTTGTCTCCAGCGCAACTACCTTACGTCGCGCCGAACCGCCAACCAAACCCTTTGGCACCTTCTCGGCGATGCCAAACATCAACTCCCGGCGGCGCATCTCGGCCCAGACCTCGTCGGGATGTACCCCGGCGTGAACCCACAGGACCACGAGATTGTAAAGGAGATCGGCACTTTCCTTGACAACCGCCTCGGGCTGACCGTGCATCGCGTCGATGACGACCTCGACCGCTTCCTCAGCGAGCTTCTTGGCCATCTTCGCGCGACCCGCGCGGAAAAGCCGGGCGGTTCGCGATTTTTCCGGATCGGAGCCGCGAACAGCAATTACAGCGTCGTAAAGCCGGGCGACCGAATCAGTCACAAGTCCCAGAATACTTGATCTCCGCGCCAAACCAGTTAACGCAGGTGACAGCCGCCGTTATTGCGCGGTACGGGACTGCAGTCAGGGTTATCGCCCGTTTAATAGAGGAAATAGGTCCAAAAAGCGGCGTTTTCAGCCGAAATGCCGGCTGGGTGGTGCCCGAAACGGCCGTCTCAGCGATCATCTTCCGAGAGGAGCGTCGCGTTCCCGCCTGACGCCGCTGTATTCACTGTCACGACCTGCTCTGCGGCGAAGCGGCCCAGATAATGAGGGCCGCCTGCCTTCGGACCTGTCCCTGACAGGCCGCTGCCGCCGAACGGCTGAGATCCGACGACGGCGCCGATCATGTTCCGATTAACGTAGACATTGCCGTTTGGCAGTCGCTGCGCAACGCGCGCGACCATTTCGTCAATACGCGAATGGATACCAAGGGTGAGCGCAGTACCATTTGCTGCAATGTCATCAAGCAGCTGATCGAGCTCATCTGCACGCCACCGCACAACATGCAGCACCGGGCCGAATACTTCTTCCTTTAGTTCCCGCGCGCTGCCGAGTTCGACGATGGCAGGCGCTACATACGTTCCCCCTTCGGGGAAAAGAGCATCGAGCCGGAATAGTAATGCGCCACGCGATTCCATAGCCGTCACCCAGCGATCGAGTTTTTCTTTTGCCTCGCCGTCGATTACCGGACCGATGTGAGTTGAAACGTCGCAGGGATCACCAAGCTTGAGTTCCTGCGCGGCGCCCGCGACCATTTCAATCACACGGTCAGCGACGTCTTCCTGCACGCACAGTAGTCGCAGAGCCGAACACCGCTGGCCTGCTGAGCGAAACGCCGACGTCATGACGTCATCGGTCACTTGCTCGGGCAGTGCTGTACCATCGACGATCATGGCATTGACGCCGCCGGTTTCAGCAATCAGCGGCGGGATTGGGCCATCTTTGGACGCGAGAGCGCGGTTGATGATGCGTGCGACTTCGGTCGATCCCGTGAACGCAACGCCAGCGACCCGGGGGTCGGCAGTAAGCATTGCGCCGACTTTGCCATCGCCTGGCAAAAGACCGAGCACGTCACCTGGCACGCCGGCGGCGTGCAAGAGCTTTACAGCTTCGAAGGCGATAAGGGGTGTCTGCTCCGCCGGCTTGGCGATCACGCAGTTCCCGGCCACGAGCGCACCCGCAACCTGCCCGGTGAAAATCGCCAACGGGAAATTCCACGGGCTGATGCAGACGAAAACGCCACGGCCGCGCATGCGCAGCTCGTTGCTCTCGCCCGTCGGACCCGGCAACGATCGCGTTGTGAGCGTGCGACGTGCCTCACTGGCATAGAAACGGCAGTAGTCGACTGCTTCGCGCACCTCTGAAACACAATCGTCGATTGTCTTGCCGCCCTCTTTTTGCAGAAGCGTGATCAGCCCGCCGCGATTCTTTTCAATCAGATCGCCAGCGCGCTCGAGCACATTCGCCCGACTCTCGATCGACGAAGCACTCCATTTGGGAAAGGCGGCCTGAGCTGTGGAAAGTGCCGCCGAGACGATGGCCTGATCACCTTCCTGCACAGTTCCGATAATTCTGCCGTCGATCGGCGAATTGACTGGCCGCTCGCGGCCGGCAACGGCAACGCCACCAATAAGCGCGCCTGCCCGCGTATCTTGTGGTGCCGAGCGAACTTCCGCCAGCAGGGCTTCAAGGGACGCACGATCCCCGAATTCGACGCCCATCGAGTTGCGCCGAGTGGCGCCAAACAGATCGCGGGGCAGAGGAATGTGCGAATTTCGTGCGCTTGACGCGTCGGTGATCCAGCTTTGTGGCCGACGCAGAATGGACTCGACCGGAACCGCTGGATCGGCTGCTACCGATACAAATGAAGAGTTCGCACCGTTTTCCAGAAGGCGGCGCACAAGATATGCGAGCAAATCGGAATAGCCCCCGACGGGCGCGTAGACGCGACATGTCAGATCCGGAAGTTCGTGGAGCAAGGCTTCGTAGAGGGCCTCGCCCATGCCGTGCAGCCGCTGAAATTCGTACCCGGTAGTCCCTCCTGCGTCTTCGATGATGCAGGCCACAGTGAGTGCATTGTGTGTTGCGAACTGCGAATAGACGCGCGGCCGCGCCACCAACAATTTGCGCACGCAATCGAGATAGCAGAGATCCGTCATCGCCTTGCGCGTGTAGACCGGGTAATCGGCGAGCCCCCGCTCCTGTGCTCGCTTGACCTCAGTGTCCCAGTAAGCGCCTTTGACGAGACGAACCATGAGGCGCCGATCAAGCGCGGTAGCCGCCTCGACAACCCAGTCGATAACTGCACCAGCGCGCTTCTGATAGGCCTGGATCGCCAGTCCAAAACCATCCCACCCTGCTAGTGACGAGTCGCGCAATACCGCTGCGATTACATCGAGCGACAGTTCAAGCCTGTCCGCTTCCTCAGCATCCACCGTGAAATTGAGCTCATGCCGTTTCGCAAGCTGTGCCAGCTCGAGTACTTTGGGCGTCAGCCCCGCGAGTACGCGGTCGTGTGACAAGGCTTCGTAACGCGGGTGCAGGGCGGACAGCTTTACGGAAATGCCGGGGCGCTTCGGTAGCGCCTCGTTTCCCGCCGTCTTGCCGATCTCATCGATCGCGTCGGCATAGGATTCGAAGTATCTTTGGGCGTCCGCGCCTGTGCGGGCGCCTTCGCCCAACATATCGAACGAATACAGGAACTCGCGATGCGAACCGGCACGCGACAACGCTTCTTCAATCGTTTGTCCGAGCACAAAATGCGATCCGAGCAGCCGCATGGCTTGCCGCGTGGCCGCGCGTACGGCCGGCAATCCAAGCCGCTTGACCAGCGTCTCGACAATGCCTTCCGGCGTCTCGCCGGGATGAATGACGCGGGCTGTGACACCCAGCGTCCAGGCTGACGCTGAAACCAGAAGCGACGTTGATCGCGCTTCGTGATGTGCCCAATCGCCGGCTTTGAGCTTGTCTTCGATGAGCCGATCGGCCGTCGCGGCGTCAGGCACACGCAGCAGTGCCTCCGCCAATACCATCAACGCCAAACCTTCTTTGGTCGAAAGTGAGTAGGCGTGCAGAAAATCTTCTATGCCGCCCAATCCTCCGGCGCGTGCGCGGATAGCGGCGACGAGGCGCCTGGTGCGCGCATCCATACGCGCCTCCGCCTCGCTGGAACGTTCGGCATTTGCCAGGAGAACCTTTGCGATGCCTTCGTCCGCAGGAGCGTATGGTGCCCGCAGCGGCGGAATGTCGCGCGCAAGGCTGTTGGCCGTCGCCGGCAGCATCGTCAGAAACTCCGACCCCGTCACAAGTCTACCGCAAATGCCCCTTTCTCGCGTTCCAAATGGGGCGTTCAAGTTTCGTGACAGGCGGGCGTTAGTCATAACGCCGCAAAATGTATGACCAATATATTGCTCTTTGAAGCGTCGTGTCGTTTCCTGCACCATGGCCAAAGCGCTGTGCGCAGGCTGTCTGAGAGGGATTAGGTGATGATAGCTCACCGCAAGCGCTGGTGGGCCTGGTTCGCGTTGCTTCCCGCCCTGCTGACGACGGATGTTACGGCGGCGGAAACAAGCGTCAGACTCTCGCTGGATTACGAAATCGATGGGCGTGCGGCGCCGTTTCTGGTGCCCTTCGATAAGGGCTACTACAAAGCAGAAGGCCTTAACATCGCCGTCGACCCGGCGAGCGGTTCCCTCGAGACCATCGAGCGTGTTGCTTCGGGCGACTACGAGATGGGACTTGCCGACATCAATGCTTTGATCAAGTTCCGCGACACCAAGCGGGACGCGCCGATCAAGGCGATATTCATGCTCTACAATCGCCCGCCCTTTGCCGTGATCGGCCGAAAGAGCCGCGGGGTCAGTCAGCCGAAAGATCTCGAAGGCAAAATTCTTGGCGCGCCCGAAGCCGACGGCGCCTACGCGCAATGGCCGATCTTCGTTCGCGTCAACAATATCGATGTGTCAAAAGTAAAAATCGAGATTGTCAGCTTTCCCGTTCGCGAGCCGATGCTAGCCGCTGGCCAGGTGGATGCCATCACGGGTCTATCGTATTTCTCTTTCATCGATCTGAAGGACAAAGGCGTTCCGGTCGACGATATCGCCGTGCTGCTGATGGCAGACTACGGTGTCGAACTTTATGGCAACGCCATTATCGTCAACACCAAGTTTGCCGACGAACACCCGGAAGCCGTGAAGGGATTCCTGGTTGCCTTCATGAAAGGCCTGAAGGAAACCGTCAAGCAGCCCGCGATGGCCATCGGCTCAGTGCTCAAACGCAATGCAGACGCGAGGAAAAACGTCGAGCTTGAACGTCTCACGATGGCAATCCGGGAAAACATCATCACGCCGGAAGTGAAAGAAAACGGATATGGCGAGATTGATGAGCAGCGTTTCAACCGCGCCATCGAGCAGATGACGCTGGCCTACAAATTCAAGGCCGCTAAACCGAAACTCCAGGATATTTTCGATCCCTCGTTCCTGCCGCCCGCAGCAGTCCGCAAGTACAATTAGTCTCGCCGGCCCGCGCGACTACTTGATGCGCTCGAGAATGCTCACGTAGTTCGCGACCGACGTCCCGCCCATGTTGAAGATGCCGCCGAGACGCGCGTTCTTCACCTGGAGATCTCCGGCATCCCCCGTGAGCTGCATCGCGCCGAGCGCGTGCATGGACACCCCGGTTGCTCCAATAGGATGGCCCTTCGCCTTCAATCCACCCGAGGGGTTCACCGGCAATTTTCCGTCCTTCTGAGTCCAGCCCTCAAGAACAGCTTTGGCGCCCTGCCCTTCGGCCGACAGCCCCATGGCTTCGTATTCAATAAGTTCCGCTATGGTGAAGCAGTCGTGCGTTTCGACAAACGACAAGTCACCGAGCGCGAGCCCCGATTTCGCGAGGGCTTTGTTCCAGGCCTGCGCACAGCCATCGAACTTCAAAATGTCTCTTTTTGACATCGGCAGGAAATCCTGCACGTGCTCTGCAGCGCGAAAGGCGACGGCCTTTTTCAGTCCAAGCGCAGTCTCGACATCTGCGAGCACCACGGCGGCGGCACCATCGGAGACCAGCGAACAGTCGGTGCGCTTGAGCGGACCGGCCACGAATGGATTTTTTTCGCTCTCGGTCCGGCAGAAATCGAAACCCAGGTCCTTGCGCATCTGCGCATAGGGATTACCCACGCCGTTCTTGTGATTCTTGGCCGCGATCATGGCCAGCGCGTCTGACTGATCGCCCCATTTCTGAAAATAAAGCCCGGCGATCTTGCCGAAAATTCCCGCAAAACCCCCGTCGATATCGGCCTCCTCACGAACATATGAGGCCTTCAACAGGTTGCGCCCAATTTCCGGTCCCGGCGTTGTCGTCATCTGCTCAACCCCGACAACCAGGACAACGCGAGCGGCGCGCGCCTCAATCGTCCGTATGCCCTGATGGACGGCGGCTGACCCGGTGGCACAGGCGTTCTCAACCCTGGTCGCTCGCTTGAAGCGAAGGTCGGGCGAGGCCTGCAGTACCAGAGCGGCGGTAAAATCCTGCGCCGAAAAACCCGCGTTGAAGTGGCCGAGAACGATTTCGTCCACGTCCTTCGGACCAATTCCGGCATCGGCGAGGGCATCAACAGCCACCCGCACGATCAGGCTCTCAACGGTCTCATTAGTAAGTTTACCAAAGAGAGTATGGGCCCAACCGACAATACAGGCGGTCATCTATGCCTCCTTTTGCCGAACTTTGGTCGTTTTCCCCAGCAATGGGTTGCGAGTCACCATAATATTCGATGATGGATCACCGGCTTTGCCTACCATCCAAAGCTTAGATAGCCTAGAGCGGCCATATATGGAACTTTACCGTTTCTAAGGCCTCGGGACCCTGAAGCGCGAACGATGATCGGTTATACACGCCGCTGCTCTAATGTCGTGACCCTTGGCCTCACAGTTGGCCTGTTGTCACTTGCCTGCAACGGCCACGCTCAAGCGGAAGCGCAGCTTCTGATCGAAGCCTCGACGGGCAAGGTGTTGCACGCCGAAAACGCCACCTATCCCTGGTATCCGGCCTCGGTCACCAAGTTGATGACCGCGTACACAACTCTGCGGACCGTCAAGGAAGGTCGGATTTCACTCAATACTTTGCTCACCGTGTCGCGCAACGCGGCCGCTCAGCAGCCGACCAAGATGGGTTTCAAGGTCGGAACGACAGTGACCGTCGACAATGCGCTGAAGATGTTGATGGTCAAATCCGCCAATGATATTGCGGTGACGATCGCGGAAGGTGTTGGCGGTTCGCTCGAGGGCTTTGCCGATCTGATGAATGCCAACGCGCGGCGCCTCGGAATGACGCAAAGCAACTTCGTCAATCCGAACGGGCTGCCGGCGGAAAACCACGTCACCTCGGCGCGCGACCTTGCAATCCTGGCCCGCGCGCTCATCCGGGAGTTTCCCGAGTACGACAGCTACTGGCACATCTCGTCTATTCGCTACGGCAATCGCGTGATGCGCAACTACAACTCGCTGATCTATCGTTATCCCGGCGCCGACGGCATGAAGACCGGATTCATCTGCGCCTCCGGATACAATGTCGTTGCGTCCGCAACGCGGAATGGCCGCAGGCTGATCGCCGTTGTGCTCGGCTCGTGGTCGGGTGCGGTGCGCGCGCAAAAGGCCGCGCAATTGCTCGAACGCGGATTCAACAGCGGCGGCCTGTCCTGGCTCACACCTTCGCTTGGCACCGTGGACGCGCTAGCCCCGATCGATGCGCAACCGCCCAATCTTCGCGAAGAAATGTGCGGCGGCCATCGTCGCAAGCCGCCGTCAGAGGAAAACGAAGAAGAGCCGGAAGAGCAGGCGACCACCGCCTCCGGCAATGAATCGACGAATGGCCCGGCCTTCATGCTGTCCAACGCAAAGCCGGCCAAATTTGTGCTCGGGCCGCCAGTCGAAACCACCCCGCCCGTTGTCGTTTTCACTGGCCCGGCTGACCGGCCCGATACGGTCGAGCAGACAGCCAGCGCTACACCGAAAAAGAAAAAGAAAGTTGCGGGAAAGACCGACGCCGATAAGTCGGCCAAGCCAGCCGCGAAGGCACCAGCAACCAAGAGTGCGAAGCCGGCAAAGCCGGCCAAGCCAAAGGTCAGCGCGACGACGCAATGAGCGAAGGCGCACCGTCGACCGAACGAAAAACTCCGCCGACACCTATTCCACTGACTGTACTGACGGGCTTTCTCGGCGCTGGAAAGACCACACTTCTCAATCGGCTTCTGAAAGATCCGGCTCTTTCGGACAGTGCCGTCATCATCAATGAGTTTGGCGAGGTAGGCCTCGACCATTTGCTCGTCGAGTATGTCAGCGACAATATGGTGCTGCTGCAGTCGGGTTGTCTTTGCTGCACGATGCGCGGAGATCTTGTCGACGCGCTGGAGACATTGTTGCGCGATCTCGACAACCGTCGCTGCAGTTTTTGTCGCGTTCTGCTGGAAACGACAGGTCTGGCCGACCCCGCGCCCGTACTGCACACGGTGATGTCCCACCCCTATCTTCTGCTGCGCTACCGCCTCGACGGCTTTGTGACGGTGGTCGATGCCATCAATGGCGAGGCCACCCTCGATGCGCACGTCGAAGCGGTTAAACAGGCTGCCGTCGCCGACCGAATTGTGCTGACAAAAAGCGATCTCGTTGACCCCGTGCAATGCGAGCGGATTGCGGCTCGCCTGCGGGCACTCAATCCCGCGGCACCGATCCTCGATGCAGCCAAGGGCGAGGCCATGCCTGATGGCCTTCTCGGCAGCGGGCTTTACGATCCGGATAAGAAAATTCCAGACGTCAGGAAGTGGCTTGCTGCCGAAGCTCATTCCCACAGCGACCATCATCACCATCACGACGTCAACCGTCACGATGAGCACATCCGCTCTTTCGTCCTGACGGCCGAAGACGCGATCCCCGCCGGTACACTCGAGATGTTCCTGGAACTGCTGCGTGCGACGCATGGCGCGAAGCTCTTGCGCCTGAAGGGCATAGTAAAGCTCGCAGAAATGCCAGACACGCCGGTTGTGGTGCATGGTGTACAGCACGTTTTTCATCCAACCGCGCGCCTCGACTGCTGGCCGGATGACGATCACAGAACGCGCCTGGTGTTCATCACGCGAGACCTGCCGGAGCGCGTGGTGCGCGAGCTTTTCGAGGCCTTTCTCGGCGTCGCCGCCCCAGACCGACCCGATCGCGCGGCGCTCCTCGACAATCCGCTTATCCCCTTCGGCGGTCGATAGTTCCGCCAGTCCGTCGCCGGCGGACTTGCATGCAGAGCCGGTTAAACTCATTCTGACCGGGAATCGAACGTTGGCCCCTGAATGAAAAAGGCCGACGCGGGGGACGCGTCATGGAGCGGCTTTGGTTGGGGTCCTATCCGCCGGGCGTTCCCGCCACCATTGATCTGTCACGCTATGTCTCGCTCGTCGCAATGTTCGAGGAGAGCTTTGCCGCATTCGCGGATCGCCAAGCCTGCGTCTGTATGGGCAAGTCCCTCACATACCAGGAGCTCGACGAAGCGTCGCGCGCATTTGCCGCATGGTTGCAAAGCCGCGGACTGAAACGCGGCGCCCGCGTTGCGATCATGATGCCCAATGTCCTGCAGTACCCGGTTGCTATCGTTGCAATCCTGCGCACCGGCTGCGCCGTGATGAACGTCAATCCTCTGTACAAACCGCGCGAACTGGAATTTCAGCTCACTGATTCCGGCGCTGAAGCAATCATTGTTCTCGAAAACTTCGCTTCAGTGGTCGAGCAGGCGCTGCCAAGGACGCCGGTCAAGCACGTTGTGGTCGCTAGCATGGGCGACATGCTCGGGCGGATCAAAGGCACACTGGTCAATAGCGTCGTGCGCCACATCAAGAAGATAGTGCCTGCCTATTCACTTCCCAACAGCACCAAATTCAACGATGCGCTCTCGGACGGGCGCCAACTGAAATTCATAGCGCCGACTGTCGGACCCGATGACCTGGCATTCCTGCAATACACGGGCGGCACCACGGGGATCGCGAAGGGTGCGATGCTGCTCCACCGAAATCTGGTGGCCAACCTGCTTCAGGTTGAAGCGTGGAATCAGCCGATGGTCGATACGCCGCCGAAGATCGATCGACTTCTTATTGTGACGGCATTGCCGCTCTATCACATCTTCGCGCTGACAGGATGTTTCTTGCTCAGCGTGCGGACGGGTGGATCGTGCCTCCTCATCCCGAACCCGCGCGACATTCGCGGCCTCATCAAGGAACTCACGCAATACCGGGTCAACATCTTCCCGGCCGTGAACACTCTTTACAACGCGCTGCTGAATCAACCCGATTTCGTCAAGATCGATTGGAGCATGCTCAAATGCGCGATCGGCGGAGGCATGGCAGTTCAAAAATCCGTGGCCGATGCCTGGGTGAAAGCAACCGGGAAGCCGATTATAGAAGGCTATGGCCTGTCGGAAACTTCGCCGGTGCTGACTTGCAACCGTGGCGACATTCCGGCCTGGACCGGCACCATCGGGTTGCCGGTACCATCCACCGACATTTCAATCCGAAATGATGACGGCGACGAGGTGCCCGTCGGCGAACAAGGTGAAATCTGCGCGCGTGGGCCGCAGATCATGTCCGGTTACTGGCAGCGACCAGAGGAAACAGCACGCGCTATGACGAAAGATGGATTCTTCCGTACCGGTGATGTCGGAGTGATGGATGCCGAAGGACGCGTGCGCATCGTCGATCGCAAAAAGGACATGATCTCGGTCTCGGGCTTCAAAGTCTTCCCCAACGAAGTTGAAGATGTCGCGATGAGCCAGGGTGGAATATCGGAGTGCGCGCTTGTGGGCGTTCCCGACGAGCATTCCGGCGAAACGGGCAAGCTCTTTGTCGTCAGAAAAAATCCTGACGTTACGGCCGATGTCTTGCGTTCGTATCTTGTTACCCGTCTCGCCAGCTACAAGGTGCCCAAATACATCGAATTCCGCGACGAGCTCCCAAAAACCAACGTCGGCAAAATCCTGCGGCGCGCCCTCCGCGACGAAGCCAGCTGATCCCCACCTCGAGACGGAAAACCCCATGACTGCAAGCGCAGATGAGATCGTGTCGTTCTGGCACCAGGCCGGATACGACCGCTGGTTCACCAAGGACGCGGCCTTCGACGCAGAGATTCGCGAGCGATTCCTCGATACGTACGAAGCGGCCGCCGCCGGAGAATTTTCTGATTGGGAGAAAAGCGCGCAAGGCGCGCTTGCGCTGCTCATTCTGCTCGACCAGTTTCCACGCAACATGTTCCGCGGTGACGCGCGAGCCTTCGCCACCGACCCGCTCGCCCGTGCCGTAGCCGCAGGCGCAATCGTCAGAGGTTTCGATAGTCAGGTTTCGACCGACCTGCGGAGCTTTTTCTATATTCCCTTTGAGCACTCGGAGGATTTTGCCGATCAGGAGCGCGGGATCGCTTTCTACAAGGCTGCGGGAGACGCCGAGAATCTCAAATGGGCCGAAATACATGCCGATATCATCCGTCGCTTCGGCCGGTTCCCGCACCGCAACGCCGTTCTCGGCCGTACCACTACACCGGAGGAGCAGGCATTTCTGGATGGCGGCGGTTTCGCCGGGTAACCGACATCGCACACTGATCGGCGCGACGACATCCGCCACCTTTGTTAGAGTTCGGCAAAAGCCGGCGACCTCGCCGACGACGATGCCAGGGAGGCGACCCATGTTGCGTTCGGTCTTTCTACGCCTGTCGATGTTCGCTCTTTTTTCCCTTCTCGCGCTCGCGTACGTCACCGGGCTTCACGCGCAAAATGTTGATGTCGGCAGCACCGACATCGGAGGCGTTGTGACCAGCTCGAAAGGTCCCGAAGCTGGCGTCTGGGTCATTGCCGAGACGACGGATCTACCGACGAAGTTTGCGCGCATCGTCGTGACCGATGATCAAGGACGCTATCTCATCCCCGATCTTCCGGTTGCGAATTACAGCGTCTGGGTCCGTGGCTACGGCCTCGTGGACTCTCCGAAGATGCGCGCCAAGCCAGGTTCGACGCTCAATCACACCGCAGTCATTGCGCCCAACGATGCAGCGGCAGCCCACTACTATCCGGCAGCCTATTGGTACGCGATGCTGAAAATTCCGCCGGCCAGCGAATTTGGCGGATCAACCGACATCCCCAAGAACATCACGCAGGAAAACTGGCTGCGGCAGATGAACAACGTCGATTGCATCGGCTGTCACCAACTCGGTCAAGAAGCGACGCGCACGATTCCGGCAGCGCTGGGAAAATTCGACTCGGGCACCGAAGCCTGGCAACGGCGCATACAGTCCGGCCAGTCCGGTGAGCAGATGACGAACCGGATTGCCGGCCAGTTTGGCGGCGTGCCGTACAAGTATTTTGGTGACTGGACCGATCGCGTTGCCAAAGGCGAACTGCCAAAGAACAAGCCACCACGTCCTGAAGGCGAGGAACGAAACGTCGTCGTCACATCGTGGGAATGGTCCACGCCTGACAAATATCTGCACGACCTCATCTCCTCGGATCGGCGTTACCCGACGGTCAACGCCTACGGCCCGTTGTTCGGTTCACCGGAGTATTCGACCGACAACATGCCGATCCTCGATCCGAAGACGAACAAAGTGTCGTTCTTCAAAATGCCGGTGCGCGATCCGGAAATGCCGGTGTCGCTTGGCCCGGGCCATGCCGGAACGGTCAAGCCTCTAGCGGAGTCCCCATATTGGGGAGACGAAGTCTTGTGGGACACGCGCGCCAACAATCACAACTCCATGCTCGACAAGCAGGGCCGTGTCTGGCTTGCGGCCACTGTGCGCGGCATGGATAATCCGGCCTGGTGCAAGAAAGGCTCCGACAATCCGTATGCCAAGAGTTTTCCGCTGGAAAGAAGCGCACGGCAGGTCGCCGTCTTTGATCCGAAGACAATGAAATACGCGTTCATCGATACCTGCTTCGGTACGCACCATCCGCAATTTGGCTATGACGCTGACAACACGCTGTGGCTCAGTGGCACAGGACCAGTCGCCGGCTGGGTCAACACGCGCGTGTTTGACGAGACCGGTGACTCCCAGAAGGCGATCGGCTGGGCCCCGTTCGTGCTCGACTCCAACGGCAACGGCAAGCGTGACGAGTTCACCGAGCCGGGGCAGCCAACGGATCCGGGCAAGGACACGCGCATCACAGGCGGCTCGGGCCCTTATGCTGTCATGCCGAATCCAAAAGACGGATCGATCTGGTACACGGTCGGAGTCTTCGGAGGACAGGCCGGCTTCATGCGCTTCGATCCGAAGACACAGCTGTCCGAATTCTACGCGGTGCCAAAGCCAGGCATCGGCATTCGCGGCGGCGACATCGACGCCGATGGTGTTGCGTGGGGTTCGGAATCGAGCGGACACCTTGTGAGTTTCGATCGACGCCTCTGCAAGGCACCGCTCAACGGCCCCAACGCAACGGGCAATCATTGCCCCGAAGGCTGGAAGTTCTACCGATACCCGGGCCCGGGATTTGTGGGCTTCGAGGACAAGAGCGTTGAGGCGAGCTACTACACTTGGGTCGATCAGCACAACACGGTTGGGCTCGGCGAAAACATTCCGATCTCCACGGCCAACCTCAATGATGGCTTCGTGGCCCTGAAGAACGGCAAAATGATCATGCTGCGCATCCCTTATCCCTTGAGTTTCTATGCCAAAGGGCTCGACGGGCGCATTGACGATCCCAATGCAGGCTGGAAGGGCCGCGGACTCTGGAGCACCAATGGCGATCGCACGCCTTGGCTGATGGAAGGCGGAAAGGGCTCGCGCCCGCGGGCCGTTCACATCCAGATCCGCCCTGATCCTCTGGCTCACTGATCGCTTGCCAAGGAAAGCCCCCGTTCGTTTCGCGACGGGGGCTTTCGTTTTGTTTGGCCCCTATGCGGGTGCGGAAAGGCTAGAGTAGCATCGGCGCCGAAGGGTTGCCGCCGGGGGCAGGCGCCGACAACCGCACCGGGAGTTGTTATGCGACACGTCGTATCTACTGTTATTGCCGCAACATTTTTGGCGCTCGGAACTGCCGCTCAGGCCCAGACTCCACAAGGCTACCCAGCCGACTACGCTAGCATCATCGAAGCCGCGAAGAAGGAAGGCAAGGTCGTGGTCTACGCCACCACCGATGCGGTTGCGGCCAATCCGCTGATCAAGGACTTCGAGACGCTCTACCCCGAGATAAAGGTCGAGTACTCCGATCTCAATTCCACCGAACTCTACAACCGCTTCATCGCGGAAGCCGCTGCCAACAATGGCACCGCCGACGTCCTCTGGTCGTCGGCCATGGACCTGCAGGTGAAGCTTGTTGCGGACGGCCTGGCTGCGACCTACCCCTCGCCCGAAATCAAGGCGTTGCCGAAATGGGCCGTGTGGAAGGACGCCGCTTACGGCACAACCTATGAGCCGATAACGTTCGTCTACAACAAACGGCTGGTGCCCGAAGCCGACGTACCGAAAGACCACACCGATCTGCTGAAGCTGCTCAACGCCAAGCCTGATTTCTATAAAGGCAAGATCACGGCCTATGATCCTGAGCGATCGGGTGTCGGCTACCTGTTCTGCAACGAAGACATCAAAGACTTTCCGCAGGCGTGGGATCTGTTCAAGGCGATGGGCAAGGCGCAGGCCAAGCTCTACACCAGCGCCGGCGCGATGATGGAGCGCGTCACCTCGGGCGAACACCTGATTGCCTATGGCATCTTCGGCTCATACGCGCTGGGACGGTCAAAGAAGGACCCGAACCTCGGCATCATCTTGCCGAAGGACTACACAATGGTGACCTCGCGCGTCGCTTTCATTTCCAGCAAGGCGCGAAATCCAAATGCGGCAAAACTCTTCCTCGATTACATTCTGTCGAAACGCGGGCAGGAGATCATTGCCAACAAGGCCGACCTTTACTCGCTGCGTTCCGACGTTGAGGGTGAAGCGACGATCAAAGGCGTAAGTCAATTGATCGGCGACAAGGCGCGTCCAGTGCCGATCGATCAGACGCTGCTGGATAATCTGGACCAAACCAAGCGACTGGCCTTCCTGTCGAAATGGCGGCAGGCAAAGAAGGGGCAGTAGCGACGACAAATCTGGGCATTCCGGACCGGTCCAGGCCGGCCGGACTCCAGAAACGAATTGAATGCTCATCTGGATTCCGGGCTCGCGTGAAGCGAGCTCCGGAATGACGAGGATAAATGCCCATTGTCGTGTATCGCTTGCTGGTTCTCGGGTTGACCACGCTGGCTGTGGCGGCGCCGCTTTCGTTGGTCATCTATCAGAGCTTTCTCACCGCGCCGTTTTTCGATCCGTCGGCAAAATTCGGGTTCGCTGCCTACTCTTTCGTATTTAACGACTCGGATTTCTGGCAGGCATTCTGGACGACGATTGTCATTGCCAGCGGCATGGCCGCAATCGCGGTGCCGCTCGGCGCCCTGCTCGCCTTCCTGATGGTGCGCACAGACGTTCCGGGACGAAATTATCTCGAGCCGTTGATATTGATTCCGATCTTCGTCTCGGCAGTGGTGATCGCGTTCGGCTATGTCGTGGCAATCGGCCCTGTCGGGATCTTCTCAACGCTTGCGAAGGACCTTCTCGGCTTTGTGCCGTGGAATCTTTATTCGCTGCTGGCGCTGACCGTGATCGCGGGACTTACGCATGTCCCGCATGTCTACCTGTATAGTGCCGCTGCGCTGCGTGGCTTGAGTACCGATCTGGAAGAGGCCGCCCGTGTTTCCGGCGCCAATCCCTTTCGTGTCGCAGTCAACGTCAGCCTACCGATGATCCTGCCGGCAATCCTGTTCGCCGGGGTCCTGGTGTTCTTTCTGGGTTTTGAATTGTTCGGCCTTCCGCTGGTGTTGGGCGATCCGCAGGACGTTCTGGTGCTGTCGACCTACCTCTACAAACTCACCAACAAGCTTGGAGTGCCGTCTTACCAGCTGATGGCTGTTGTCGTGGTAGCGATTATTGCCATCACCGCGCCGCTGGTTTTCATGCAGCGCCTGCTGCTGCGACAGGCGCAGCGCTATGTCTCGGTACGCGGAAAGGGCCTGAAAACGCAGCCTCTGCGCTTGCATGGCTGGCGCTGGCTCGCCTTCGGAGCGATCGTATTCTGGCTTTTCGTCACAGTTGTTGTGCCGTTGTTCGGCATAACGTTGCGTTCGTTCGTGGTGACGTGGGGCGAAGGCGTTAAGCTTTTCGATGTGCTGACGCTCGATCACTATCGCGAACTCACCGACTATCCGAATGTGATCCGGGGCATCTTGAACACGCTTGGCATCGGCGTGATCGGGGGCGCAGTCGCCGTGGCTTGGTACACCGCGATCGCGCTCGCCGTGCACCGGTGGAATTCAGGATGGACTCGTCTCGTCGACTATCTGGTGATGGTGCCGCGCGCGATGCCCGGTCTGGTCGCGGGGCTTGCACTCCTTTGGGTTTTTCTGTTCGTGCCGTTCCTCTCCCCGCTGAAGTCGACGATGGTTTCGATCTGGCTTGCGTACACGATCGTATGGCTTGCCTACGGCATGCGGCTCGTGTCGGGCACCCTGCTCCAGGTCGGACCTGAGCTCGAGGAAGCTGCGCGCACCGCAGGTGCCAACGATCTTCGTGTCAAGCGCGACGTCACCGTTCCGCTGATCAAGTACGGCATGCTGGCGAGCTGGCTCCTGGTCTTCCTGATCTTTGTGCGCGAATACTCGACCGGCATCTATCTGTTGGGTCCCGGCACGGAAGTGATCGGCTCTCTTCTGGTTTCGTTGTGGGGTACCGGCGCCGTAGATCTGGTGTCGGCGCTGTCTGTCGTCAACGTGGTTATGATCGGCGTCGGCCTTGCCGTCGCGGTCCGGCTTGGAGTGCGCTTGCATGGCTGAACTCATCGTCAAGGATGTCGCCCTCCGTCTCGGCGACAATGAAATTCTCAAAGGTGTCTCGCTGGCGGTTCCGGCCGGCGAAGTGGTTGCACTGCTGGGTCCGTCCGGCAGCGGCAAAACCACGCTGTTACGCGCGGTTGCGGGCCTCGAGACACCGCATCGCGGATCGATTGCCATCGGCGACCGCGTCTTCTTCGACGCGGCGCGCAACATCGACCTGCCGGCAGAAGAGCGCGGACTCGGGCTGGTGTTTCAGTCCTACGCGCTTTGGCCGCACCGCACGGTTTTCGACAACGTCGCCTACGGACTGAAGCTGCGCCGCGTGCCGACAGAAGAAATCAAGACGCGTGTCGAGAAGACGCTGTCGCAAATCGGGCTTGGGCATCTCGCGGCGCGCTTTCCGCATCAACTCTCCGGCGGACAACAGCAGCGTGTCGCGATAGCCCGCGCGCTTGTCTACGAGCCGCCGGTGATCCTGCTCGACGAGCCACTGTCAAATCTCGATGCGAAGCTGCGCGAGGAAGCGCGCGCCTGGCTTCGGACCTTGATCGTCACACTGGGACTTTCCGCGATCCACGTGACCCACGATCAGGTCGAAGCAATGGCGATCGCTGACAGGATCGTATTGCTCGATGCAGGCCTTATTGCTCAGGAAGGTCCGCCCACCACTCTTTACAACGAACCGTCCAGATTGTTCTCAGCGGAGTTCATGGGAAGCAACAATCGCCTGGAAGGAAGGCTGGTCGAAAGCTCAGGCGGTCGGGCGACAATCGAGGTGATGGGCGAACGGCTGAACGGTTTGTCGCGTACCAAAGCGGCTGCAGGAGAAAAGGCAACCGGCGTCATTCGCATCGAGCGCGTGCACTGCGCCTCAAGTGCCGGACCCAACCGGGTGAAAATGCAACTCAAGGCGCCGATGTACCTCGGCGAGCGGTGGGAACTCGTGTTTGCGCGTGACAACGTCACAGTGCGTGCATACGCGACGGCGCCACTTGAGCCGGGCGACCACTATGTCGAATTTCCGTCCGAAGCGCTCTGGGTGTTCTAGGCTCGGCACATGAGCGATTTCCATGGCGTGTTTCCATATCTCGTCTCGCCGATCGATGCGCAGGGACGGATAAAGACAGACGTACTGGGCAGGCTTGCATCCGATCTGATCAAGGCGGGTGTGCATGGTCTGACGCCGCTCGGATCAACCGGCGAGTTCGCCTATCTCGACCGCGCACAGCGCGAGGCTGTCGTTCGCGCAACGATCGAAGCTGCGGACAAACGCGTACCTGTTGTCGCCGGCGTTGCGTCAACAGCCACTGCGGATGCGGTCGCGCAGGCGAAGTCGTTTCAGAAGCTTGGCGCCGATGGCATCCTTGCCATTCTCGAGGCCTACTTTCCTCTAAAGGATGCGCAGATCGAATCTTACTTCCGGGCGATCGCCGACGCAGTCGAGATTCCCGTGGTCCTGTACACCAATCCGCAATTTCAGCGCAGCGATCTTTCGCTCGATGTGATCGCACGGCTCTCCGAACATCCGCGCATTCGCTACATCAAAGATGCATCGACGAACACCGGCCGACTGCTGTCGATCATGAACCGCGCGCCGCGCATGAAAGTCTTTTCAGCTTCGGCGCATATTCCGGCAGCCGTGATGCTGATTGGAGGCGTCGGTTGGATGGCGGGACCCGCCTGCATCGTGCCGCGCCAGAGTGTACGTCTTTACGACCTGTGCCAGGCGGGCAAATGGCCTGAAGCAATGAAATTGCAGCGCGATCTCTGGCGCATCAATGAGGCCTTCGCACGATTCAATCTTGCGGCGTGCATCAAGGCTGGCCTGCAGATCCAGGGATATTCGGTCGGTGAGCCTGTGCCACCACAGGCCGCGTTGGCGCCGGCGGAACGAGATGCCGTCGAGCATATCCTTGCTGACGTCGCCAAGCTGGAAATGGCCTAGTTACGCGCGTTCCCGCAATAGCCGCCTGATGACTTTGCCCGTCGTGGTCATCGGCATGTCGTTGATAAAGGCGACCTCACGCGGATACTCGTGTGCCGACAGGCGTGTTTTCACAAACCCCTGTATGTCGGACGCCAATGCGTCCGAAGCAGCAAAGCCTTTCTTGAGAACGATGAAGGCTTTCACGATTTCAGTGCGCAACGCGTCCGGTTTACCGACCGCGGCCGCCAGTGCCACGGCCGGATGACGGATCAGGCAGTCCTCGATCTCGCCGGGCCCGATGCGAAAACCTGCCGAAGTGATGACGTCGTCATCGCGACCGACGAAACTGAAATAGCCCTCGTCGTCCATGACGCCCTGGTCGCCGGTCGTCAGCCAATCGCCGATGAACTTGTCGCGCGTCGCTTCCGGCTTGCCCCAGTATTCCAGGAACATGACGGGATCTGGCCGCTTCACCGCAATCTGACCGATTTCTCCCGCCTTAAGCTCATGGCCGTCGTTATCGATGATCCCGACGGTATGTCCGGCAACGGGCCGGCCGATTGCTCCAGCCTTCGAGACACCAATCGCGTTGCAGGCCGCTAGAACGATATTGCATTCGGTCTGTCCGTAGAATTCGTTGATGACGAGGCCAAAGGCCGATTTGCCCCATTCATATGTTTCCGCGCCAAGCGATTCGCCGCCTGATCCGATTGACCGAATATTGATTGCGTAGCGGCCCTTTGGGTTCGGCGCCGCTCGCAACATTCGCAGCGCGGTCGGCGGAATGAATGCATTGCGAATCTGTACGCGTGCCATCAAGGCGAAAGCTTCTTCCGGATCGAATTTCTCGAAGCGCCGCGCCACCACAGGCACACCATAGTGCAGCCCCGGCAACAGCACGTTGAGCAGGCCGCCCGCCCAGGCCCAGTCGGCCGGAGTCCAGATGCGGTCGCCAGGTTGCGGCAGAAAATCATGATGCGTCTCGACACCGGGAAAGTGCCCAATCAACACACGGTGCCCGTGTAACGCGCCCTTTGGTTGCCCGGTCGTGCCTGATGTGTAGACCATCATGGCCGGGTCGTCGGGGGAGGTATCGACCCGCGTAAAATCGGATGATGCGCGAGCGAGCTCCTCGGCAAATCCAAGCGCGCCATCGGCGCGACCGTCGAGGGACAGAACGAGTTTCAGCGTTGGCAGAGCATCCCTTATCTCAGCGATACGCTCGACGCCCCATGCATTGGTAATCAGTGCCTTGGCATCGGAATTCTGCAGCCGATAGGAGAGCGCATCGACGCCGAACAGAACTGCCAGCGGCAATGCGACGGCACCGAGCTTGTAGATGGCGATGTGGATCGCCGCGACCTCCGGCGATTGCGGCAGCAAGATCGACACGCGATCGCCGCGACCGATTCCATGCGCGCGCAGTGCATTGGCAAGCCGATTTGAGGTGTCCCGTAGCCACCCGTAGGTGATGGGCACGTCGCGTCCGTCCGGTTGCGCGTGCAGGATCGCCAGGCGATCAGGCTCCTTCTCCGCCCAGCGATCGCAGACATCAACGCCGATGTTGTAGCGGCTCGGTACGCGCCACTGAAACTGGCGGCGAAGCGAGTCGTAGTCCTTGACGCGAGGCAGCATCGGCATGGCGCAAACCTAGTCAGCAGGCCGCATGAGGTCCAGCCCGCCCCCTCGTGATGCCCGTGCATAGCCGTCCGAAGGACGGCGTGCTTTCGCACGCCTATGTCGCGGGCATCCCCGTCTCACGGCGCGACAGCGACAAAGACGTGGATGCCCGGGACAAGCCCGGCCATGACGTGGTCATGAATGTTCACACAAACGCTATTTGTCTTCGGGTTCGGCCAGGATCAGCGACCAGTAGACCTTGTATTTCGACGCGGGCGTGTAGACCGCGCCGATGCCCATGCGCGTTGCACCGGCGAGGAGCATATTCGCGCGATGCGGGTTTGAATCGCGCCAGCCTGAAAATGCTTCGGCCAAGGTGTGATAACCCGCGCTGATGTTTTCCGCGGCTGTCTTGGCGTCGTAGCCCGAAGCCTTCAGCCTTTGCACGAAAGGCTTGCCCGCGCCGTGGTCAAGCTTGTCCCGTTTGGCCATGACTTCCGCCTGCGCCTGTGCCAGCCGCATCAGTTCGGAATCGAGTGCAACCGTAGGCAACCCGTTGTTGGCGCGATATCCGGAGATCATGGACGCGGCCGCAGTCGCGTCGAGTTCCGCTCCGGGCTGTGCCAGATTGCGGTAAAAGCTCGGCTCGCCCTTGGGCACGTCAGTTCCGGTACAGCCGCCGAGCGTGACCAGGCCCAGCAGCACCAGCGCAAAGCGAACCGGCTTCATCGGGAATTTCACTCCGAATCGTGGCTACACAACTTAACAGCGATCGTGGCCGAACGGTGATACCGGCCCGCGCCCGGCTGTACTGGCGCGTCAGAACAGCGTCAACTAACATCTCACACATCAAACTCGCCGCCGGAGAATGTCATGTCCAATCAGTCGCTCGCACGCACTCCGGGCGCCAAACGCGCCGGTCCTGGAGAATACGTTTTCGATCTCGGAACGATGCACAAGATCATGGGAGGCCCCGCCTATTCGACCGCGCACGGGCCATGTGTCGAAGGTGATCGCATGATCGTCGGCCTGATGCGGATGAAGGCAGGCACCGGAGCCGAGCCGCACTCGCATCCCAACGAGCAATGGATCTATGTGCTGGAGGGTACCTTCCGCGCTAACATCGATGGAAAAGAGATCGACGTAACACCAGGCTCTGTCGTCTATATTCCTGCCAACACCGTGCACGCCGGCAAGGCGACACCGGACGCCGACGTCGTATTTTTCACCGTCAAGGATGCCTCGCACAGCCTGCACGGAATAAAAGCCTGAGCTGCACTGTAGCGGCAAGCAAAAGAGTCGAACAGACTTGCGGTGGGGGATTGCATGATACGTTTGTTCGCAATGCTGGTCGTTGTCCTCGCCGTCGGCGCCAACGTGACGATGGCGCAGGACAAATATCCGAGCCGCTCGGTTAAGGTCATTGTCCCTTACGCCCCCGGTGGAGCGACCGACATCGTCGCGCGCATCGTCGGCGATGAGTTTCAGAAGATCACCGGCCAGGGCTTTGTCGTGCTCAACAAGCCGGGCGCCTTCGGGATGCTCGCGATCGATGAAATGGTGAAGTCGGCACCCGATGGCTACACCTTGATGATCGGCAATGTCTCGACCAACGCGATCACACCGATCATCTACGCAAAGAAGATGAACACCGACTACGAGAAGAGCGTCGTGGCGGTGACAAATCTCGTGGATGTTCCCGCTTTCCTGCTTGTCGGCACCGCAAATGATTTCCCGGTGAAGTCGGTTCCCGAACTCATCGCCTACGCCAGACAGAACCCGGGCAAGGTGCGCTACGGCACCGTCGGCATCGGGTCATACCCGCATTACGACATGGCGTATTTTGCCAAGCGCGCGGGCAATCTCGATCTGGTCGGCCTTCCCAACAAGAACGGCGCAGCGGGCGTGATTCAGGACATGTTGCGCGGTGACGTTCAGACCGCTTTCCTGAACGTCGCCTCCACCGCCGGACAGGTGCACGCCGGCGCGTTCCGTCCGCTGGCGGTGGTCAATCACACGCGGCTGAAGGAATATCCGGACATTCCGACCATGACTGAGCTCGGCTATGGCGACGTCGGCACAATTGCGTGGAACGGACTATTCGCGCCGGCGGCGACACCCAGGCCGGTTCTGGAGACGCTATTCACCGCGATTACCAAAGCACTGAACTCGCCCGACGCCGTCGAAAAGCTCGGCAAGCAGAATTTCAACGTCGGGCCGAACAAGTCACTCGATGATGCAAAGGCTTGGCTCGATGTCGAGATGAAACATTGGCAGACGATCACCAGCGCCGTGACCATCGACGTGACGCAATAGATTTTTCTGACAAGCGGCTAGAGCTTGCGATCGGCGATACCCGCTTTGGCATAGAGCGCGTTGATGTGTGCCTTTACTTCGGGGTCGGTGGTGTCGTGCTCGGGGACATGCGCCCAACCGACCTTGGCCCGCGCGTACACCGCCATCTCCTCGTCCTGTTGCGAGGTCCCGCCGGAAATTCCGTAGGCTCCCACCATTTCGTCGCCCTTGAAGATGGGCGCGCAGCCGCCGCTCGCGGCAATGCGTCCATTGGTCATGGCGGCCAGGCTTACCAGCAATTGCGGATTGCGCTCCTTGAACCACTGCTGGATGACAAGCCCGTCGGGAAACCGTGGGCTCATCGAACGGAATGCGGCGACTGTGAAGGCCTTCGCGATTGCGGTTTCGGGCGTGATGAAGCCAGCTTCATCCATGCGTTCCACCGCAATGATATGACCCTCAGCCCCAACAACCGCGATCGAAATCGGCACACGCATGGTTTCGGCCTTTTCGACGACCGCCTTGATAAACTCTCGGCATTCTACCGCGCGCAATTTCGCCATCGCGTTCCGCCCTCCGGTGCCGCTTTAAGGTCTGATTAACCTGCTATCTCCGGCAATTAACTGCAAAAAAACCGGTTGGGGTGAGCCGCCATCCAGCATGGCACGCAGGGCCTTAGCGCCGGCCAGCACAGCGTCCGAGTGGCGAGCAAATAGTACGAAGAAGCGTTCCTCCTTCGGCATCAAGGCTTGGAACCAACCCAACATGAAAA
>JBPYDR010000048.1:0-2052 GCA_051986235.1 Pseudolabrys sp. | reverse complement strand
ACCAGCCCGGCGCGATGGCATTGACCTGAATGCCAAGCGGCATGAGTTCGACAGCGTTGACCTTCGTCAACCCGATGAGTGCATGTTTCGAGACGGTGTAGGCGACTTGCAGTCCCTTGCTGGGTGCGACCAGGCCGTAGATCGACGAGATGTTAATGATCTTGCCCGCCCGCTGCTGCTTCATCTGGCGCGCGGCGTACTTCGTGCATAGAAAGGCGCCGGTGAGGTTGATAGCTAGGACACGCTGCCATGCCGAAAGCTCAAGCTCCATGACTGATGCGCGCTGGCCCATGCCGGCATTGTTAACCAGGATATCGAGCCTGCCGAATTTGCCGACAGTCGCAGCTATTGCGCGACGGACCGATTCTTCATCGGCGACATCGAGCTCATTGGCGGCATGCTCGGGACCGAGTTCCTCGAGTACCTCGGCGTTGCGTTGAGCACGGCGGCCAGCGATGACGACGCGCGCACCTTGGTCGCGCATCGCGAGCGCAATCGCCCGCCCGAGACCGCTATTGCCGCCCGTGATGAACGCGACTTTGCCATCGAGCGAGAAAGGAC
The DNA here is from genome assembly GCA_051986235.1 of Pseudolabrys sp. GTDB lineage: Bacteria > Pseudomonadota > Alphaproteobacteria > Rhizobiales > Xanthobacteraceae > Pseudolabrys. The sequence goes on along the minus strand of JBPYDR010000048.1, from coordinate 1,491 downwards.
CATTCACCATGATCAGAAGAACGCTATGGTGCGGACTTCGATACTTTCCCGGAATGGCGCATCGGGCGGCGTGGTTGGATCCTCGAATGCGCTGTGACCGACGAAGCGCGCTGTGCCGTCCGTTTCGGAATCATAGGTCTTCAGAAGGATAACCTGCTCGGGCGTCATCTTCGGGAAATACCACCATTGGTGACGAGGCGAATGACGCATCACGTAGATCTCGCCATTGCGCTCGCGATAACGCAGGGCCATCGTCACGAAGTCCTCGGCCACGGACGATTTGACGTCGCACATCGCAAGCGGCCGTTCCTCGACACGTTGGCGGAGCGGTTTCCAGAAGTTGTAGAATGCAACCCGGCGGGACAGAAGCGCATCGGCCTCAGCGGGCAGGAGCTGCCGAACTCTCAGCGGACCAGAGTTCGGGGTATAGTCGCAATGCACCAGCATGACCGGCGCCCGCTGCGTAGTGGTTGTTTCCGCCGTCTGCTGCTTTTCGTTTCGCTTTGCGCGAATCGTGTGATCGAACACAATCACGCGATTCGCCCCAACTTCGCGCTTCAGGAACGCGATCACATCGTCGTAGAACTGACCCTTTATCGCCTGATCGTCGTCCCACTGGTCGAACGACGACCGGAATTTGCGCAGCGCGAAGCCGTTGCGGTCCAATGAGAACTCGTTGACGCGATCCCAGCCATTCAAAACTGGCATTTCATGAGGATCGTCGCCGGGATCGCGGATAGGCGTGCCTGGCGGCGGCTCATAGAAATACACCTCAGGCATCACGCCCGTGTCCCGGGTATAGTTGAACGTCGAACGAACGCTCTCAGGTACCATGGCTTCATTTCTCCCGTCGAAGCTGAGACCGACACGTTGCCGGCCGAGGTCCAGTGCCTTGCATCAGGCGGCGGCCTTTTGGAGCGTGAACCCCTCATACACCATCGTGTTCTTCCAGCACGGTAACTGCTCGACCCTTTCAGTCATCCAACGCTTCAAATTCTTGTGCGGGTCGAGCGGCAGTTGCTGCCATTCATGGAGGTGGATGGCGGATGCAACAGAGATATCGGCGATCGTGGGGCTGTTTCCGCAAAGCCAGGAGCTTCCCGCAAGGCGCCTATCGAGGATACCCGCCAGCTTGTGAAAATTTGGCGTCTCCTTTTCAAGGGCTGCCGGATCAGGGGCTCCGCCGAGCAGCGGCTTGACGCAGTTTTCGACCAGGAAAACGTAGCAACTCGGAAACCAGTGAGCACATTCCCAGAACAGCCATCGATTGATGTCCGCGCGCGTCCTCGGTTCGCTGGGATAAAACGCCGCCTTATCGTTCTTGTCGGCGGCGTATTGCAGAATGGCGTTCGACTCCCAGAGTGTGAGATCACCGTCGCGCATCGCTGGAAGCGCCGCGTTCGGATTGATAGCCATGTAAGCAGGAGATTTCTGCTCGCTCTGAAAATAGTCGACTTTCTTGAGGGTGTAGTCGATGTTCATCAATTGCAG
>JBPYDR010000047.1:0-2279 GCA_051986235.1 Pseudolabrys sp. | reverse complement strand
AGGCTGCGCGTGGCGAGGTCGCTGCGGCTATCGCGCAGGCCGAGGCTGTGTTGCGCGCCGCCGGCAAGGCCGGGCGCCGGGCGGTTCGTGCGAAGGCGAAGGGCGGGTAATCGATGGCGAGGCCTTCCCCCAACGAACGCAAAAAGATTGACGCCAATCGCGCGGCTAAAGCTAAAATCAAATCCGAGGTCGATGCGCGCGAGCAGCGCACGAGGGATCGAGTCGATCAGATTGTGACTACGGCGTTGTCGTGCACCGGTTCTCGCGATGTGCTGCCGACCGTTCCTGATCTCGTTGAGAAACTGGAAAAGGCTTATGCGCTGGCGATGGCAACTTCCCAACCTGTCGCTGCGGTCAGTGCGACGATGGCGATTGGTAGACTCGGTACTCCTTAAGGCTGAACGGGCCGCTTTGAGCGCCAAGGGCCGGCAGATCGAGACCGAAGCGGCACAGATCCGCTACGTCGCCGAGCTTGTTCGGGACCGACACGGACTCCGAACGAGCCATCCGGTGGCTGATTGCGCTCATGGTCTTATGTTGTGATCCTCTCGCCATCGCATTGACCGCGGCGGCTTCGGCGCCGCGATCCACTGTCGAAAGCCACATCTGGTCCGTAGCACCTTCGAAAGCTGCCGTGGTGACGCGATCGAGCGGTATAGCGGCTGTCCTAAGCTGAGGCGGCTTTGCCGAATTAACACGCGCCGTGTGGAGATGGCCGACTCTACGGCAGAGTCCGATATGCAAGCTTGTCGGCGGTGAAGGAGCCCAGCCACAGTGTTTTGCCCACTACAAGGCCGGTCGCCACGCCGGTGTATCCGGGTGTCGCGGGTCCGCTTGCGACGGTTGTTATCGCCGTCGTGACAGGATCGATCGCCGCGATGACGTAGCCGCGCGGGCAGGTGAAATTGGCCACGCGGTTCTCCACTTGGATGCGTCCGCCACACGCCGGCTCATCGAGGTTCATCCCCGCGACTAATAAGCGTCCATCAACCCAATGCACATTGTCCGGATTAAAAGCCGGGGTCGCTACCATGCGCACCAGATTGGCGGGATTGCTGTTCGAAAATATCGCGACAGCACTCTGGCCGGTCGCGGCGACGTAGATCGTCCGGCCGTCCGGCGAGACTTCGACGCCGTTGTCTCCAGCAAGCTCCGTTCCCCACACGCGCTGGAAACCGGACGAACCCGGTCGCCACACATACACCGCGCCCGTAGGACGCTGCGCGATCAGATCGGCAAAGGACGTACCCGGATGAATCAGCACTGTCGCGAAGATCGCGCCGTCGGGTGCGGATGCCACGCTGTTGGCACTCAATCCCGCAGGCATCGCGATGCAGCCGACCCAGGTGAGGTCCGGCTCGGTGTTGTGCGAGTCAATGTCGAACACTTCGATGGTTTCGCGTCCGCGGTGATTAACGACGTAGAGCGTTTCTCGCCCCTGATCCTGCTGGCGAATATTGAGACCGTGTGCGACGAACTTGTCGGGTGCCGGTGGAGCTGCGCAATCGTGATATATCGGCGACGCGGCGGAGGGCGGCTTGGCGGTCCAGGAACGCGCGGTTTTTGCTGCGGTGTCGACGAGGTGAAGGCCGCTTCCCTCGACCATGCCACTGGCAATGATGTAGCGGCTGCCGGGCAGCGGGACCAAATCTTCAGGGCTCCTCACGCCACAGATGAAACTAAGACCACCGGCGGGTGCGCAAGATTCGGGGTCGGCCGCATGCGTTGGGGAAGGCGCAATGAACAGGAGACCCGTCAGCGTTGCACAATCCATCAGCAGCCCGGCGATAATGACGCACGAACGAGACATAGCCGTTCCTTTCCCGGATCGTCGATCTATGTGGCGAGTGGCCCTTTCCGCAAACACTCTTCGGCGCGGAGCGTACGCTCGCAACAATGTAGTCTCGTTACAGAGCAAAGGACAATGCTATGGCGGTCCTCCTGAGGGGCCGGGCGATCCCCCACCGGAACCCAAACGGTGATCTAGGTGAGGTTGTGACTCTAAACGACTGCAACCGAACACCTTCACGAACCGCCGCTTCGGGTCACTTTGAGACGAAATCGGAGGCCGCATCCTTGCCTGTCTATCGGTCCGGTCCTCCTGCATAAGCTGACGTTTTGCATCTTGGGTTTGTTCTGAGCAACGCGTTCCGTTGAAATCTTGCCATACGATGCTTGAAATCAGCCGTTCGGGGCACCAGAAGAATTTCCGACTAGTCTGGCGCTGCGGATCGAATACCGGATCGGCGAGCGTGATCTCAACTTGTTTTGTGCATCGG
>JBPYDR010000046.1:0-95012 GCA_051986235.1 Pseudolabrys sp. | reverse complement strand
CGATGATTTCGCCCTGCGAGGGCTTCTCTTTGGCTGTATCGGGAATGATGATGCCGCCAGCAGTTTTTTCTTCGGCATCGATGCGCTTGACGACAACGCGGTCGTGAAGCGGACGAAACTTCATGGTAGTCCTCCTAAAATATTGGACGATCTTGGCTTTTAAGCACTGGCAGCCCCGCCACCAGCACCTTGCCGCCAGATGGGTGGCGGCTTTTTTGCCCGCAAGGGCCATCGGAAAATTTTTTAGCACTCAATTGAGATGAGTGCCAACAATTCTCGAAAGCCCAGTAACGCCAATGGTTAACGGGCATGTGATGGGAACGGGGATTATGTGCCCGACGTTACCCATCGCGGCCGGCACGAGGCATGCCGTCGGGGCTGTTAGCAGGCAGACTTCTCTGCTGCTATTGCCTTGATTTTAAACAACTTGTTTATCTTTTCGGCTTGCAATTGATGGCGCCGGAAACGGAAACTTTCAGTCCGACTCGAGACGGAGGACGAAATGGTTTCAGAGGATTTCCGTAAACAAGTCAGTGGTTATGGCCTGACGACGGCGCACATCCTGTATCGGCGTCCCGATCATCGCTGGCTGCTGCAGTCCTACGTCTGGCAGAATTATGATCTGTTCCCTGAGTTTCCCGAGCTGCAGCGTTTTCTCGCGTTCTGGCAGGAAAAGCTTGAAGGGCCACTGCATTCGGTGCGCGTGGCTCACTGCAAGCTGATCAAGCCGGCGGAGCTCAAGGCGATCAGCGGCGAATTCCGATTGCACTGAGACAGCGGCTCGAAAAGCGAAGAACTCATGACCGGGCTCAGTCCCGGCCATGAAGATTCGTGATGGTTCATGGGGCAGGGTTGCCCCAATGATCGTTCACTTGTCATTCCGTGACTGCGCGTGAGCGCCGGACCCGGAATCCAGATGCAGGCACGGTGCCAGTGTCTGGATTTCCGGGTTCGCGCTTTCAGCGCGCCCCGGAATGACATTGATTGGAGAGTATTGCCACCCCTCTGTCATAGCCGGGCTTGTCCCGGCCGTCCCAGTCTTTGCCACGCCCATGCGCGAGTCTCGGATGGGCGAACGCGTAGGCAAAGCCGCCCAGCAAAGTCTGCCATCTTGGCCATTCGGATGTTTTGCGCAGCGACGCTGCGCTGCGACGTGGCGCAAATCGCCCTAGTGCATTACCTAAAGCAGCAGCAGTACCCGCCCGAGTGATATCCCTTGCGAAAATACTTTTCGCGCATCGTGCTGATGCTCGGCAATGTCGTCACCGGCCTCAGCATCCTTGGGCCGGCAGGGATGCTTGCCGACCTCGCGAGAGGCCTGCACGTCGGCATCCACGACACAGGCTTGCTGGTCACGTATGGCGCTGTCGTGCTCTGCATCGGCTCGCCGGTCATGGCCTGGCTGACGACGCGGGTGGACAGGCGCGCTCTTCTAGTAGCGACGCTTGCCATCCTTGCAGCGGGGCAGGCGGTCTCGGCGTTGACGTCGAACTATTACGTGATCCTGGTGCTGCGGATCGGCATGCTGGCGATCGGCGCAATCTACACTCCTCAGGCCGCCGCGACGGTCGCATTGATCGTCCACGATCGCGAGCGGCCGCGCGCGATCGCCTTCGTGTTTCTCGGATGGTCGGTGGCGATCGCCGGTGGCCTGCCGCTGGTGACGCTGATCGCGACGCATTTCGGCTGGCAGGCAGTCTACGGCACGCTCGCTGCGATCGCCGCCATCGTCGCCGCGCTGCTGTTCGTCGTGCTGCCGAAAGGACTGCAGGGACATCCGCTCTCGCCGCAGAGCTTTGTGACGATCGCAGGCAGCAAACGCATTTTGCTTATTCTGCTGGTGACGCTGCTGCAGACTTCCGGTCAGTTCACGGTCTTCATTTATCTCGCCCCGCTGCTCCACGCACTCACGGGGGCAGGGCCAACCATCGCCGGCGTGTTCTTCGCGTTCTATGGAATCGTCGGCCTCCTCGGCAATGTGCTCGCGAGCGGCATCGTGACGAAACTCAGCACGCAGAAAACGCTCGCGCTGTTCATGGCTTCGACGCTTCTCGGAATGACACTGTGGTCGGTCGGCGCCGGCTGGCTGGTGGCCATGGGCGCCGGAATATTCTTCTGGGCCTTTGGATTTGCCGCGATCAATTCCATGCAGCAGGCGCGGCTGGTCGCGGCCGCGCCTGATCTCGCAAGCGCATCGGTCGCACTCAATACCTCGGTGCTCTACGTCGGCCAGGCCATCGGATCCGGGATCGGCGGACTGTTCTTCGCGCACGAATATTTTCGCCTGGTCGGCTATGTCGGTGTAGCCTTTGTCGCGCTTGCCTGCGCGATGCTCGCCGTGACCTGGGAGACCCCCAAGCGCCATCAATCCTGATCTTCGACCCGTGTCGGACCGAAACGACCCTTGCCAAGCCTGCCGCACTTGGGAAAATGCACGGGCCGGGGCTAAAGCAAGGGAGGAGGGCGCATGGCCCGCATCCGCTTCGATTTCGGCGCGTTGCAGCTCGACGCCGAATTGCTCGACACCCCGACGGCCAAGGCCATCATTGCCGCGCTTCCTCTCACGTCAGCGGTGCTGACCTGGGGTGAAGAAGTCTATTTCGACGTACCCGTCGATGTGCCGCGCGAACCTGACGCCCGCGCCGTGATCACGCCTGGAGAAATCGTCTATTGGCCACAGGGTCCGGCGATCGCAATCGGCTTCGGTCGCACGCCGATCTCGAAGGGTGACGAAACGCGCCTCGCAAGCCCGTGCAATGTCTTTGCCAGGGCCGTGGGCAGCGTGAAGGTTCTGTCCAAGATCAAGACGGGCGTCGAAGTAAAAGTCAGCAAGGTCGATTAGCGCGGCGCTCGCTCGCCGGCGTGGCGGCGCACCATCGACAGTGTGAGATCCCAGGCATTGCGGATGTTGACGATGGCCAGCAGGAGCATTCCGCCAGCGAGAACCTCAGACGCGTAGTCAAGTCCTTTCAGGATCATAATGCCCGCGGCCAACATGGCGAGATAGGCCATGACCGGCAGCACTCCGTAGGCGAAATAGTCCGGCAGATAGTACGTCATCTCGGTGCGCACGACCCAGACGGTGATGACGATCGAGACGGCGACACCGAGGACAGCGGTCGCCCCGATCAGTGCCGCGAAGAAAAGCGGCCCGTGGGATGGCACGAGGCATATCGCGGAGACAAAGAACACGCTGGTGAAATGAATCACCACGGGACTCATGAAGGTCCGGGTCCCGCTTTGATCCTTCGCGTTGAGAAAACCCGTGCCAAGCGACACGGCAACAAATAAAAGCGCGAGCAAGGTGGCTCCGGCCGTGCCGAGCAGAAGATAGAATTCGTGCCACGCGTGCAGCGCCTCCATGAAGACTATCCTCGGCCGACAAACGGCATTTTGTTCGCCATCACTGTCATGAAGAGCACATTGGTATCGAGCGGCAGGCTTGCCATGTAGACCACCGCGTTACCGACGTAATCGGCCTCCATGCGTGGCTCGATCATCTTGCGGCCGTCCGGCTGCAGCACGCCTTCGCCCTGCACCATGCGGTCGGTCAGCGGCGTTGCGGCGTTGCCGATATCAACTTGCCCGCAGCAGATGTCGTACTGCCGGCAATCGAGCGACGTCGATTTAGTGAGCCCCGTGACCGCGTGCTTGGTCGAGGTATAGGCAACCGAAAAAGGCCGCGGCGCATGCGCCGAGATTGAACCGTTATTGATGATGCGGCCGCCGCGCGGCGACTGGCTCTTCATAATCTTGATCGCTTCCTGCGTGCACAGAAACATCCCAGTGAGGTTTGTCGCGACGACGTTCTGCCAGGTCTCGAAGGGCAGATCCTCAAGCGGCACTGCGGGCGCGCCGATGCCCGCATTGTTGAACAGCACATCCAGTCGGCCGAAGCTCGATTTCACGCTAGCAAACAGAGCCAGGATCGACTCGCGCTTGGATACGTCCGTCGGCACAGCTAACGCCTGCGCGCCCACGCCGTTGACCTCGCCGGCGACCTTGTCGAGCATTTCCTTGCGGCGACCCGCCAGCACAATGTTGTAGCCGGCCTTGGCGAGCGCGATCGATACCGCACGCCCTACGCCGGTCCCGGCGCCTGTGACCAGCGCGACTTTCGCGGACGCAGCCATTCGGATGTCCTTTCATGACAAAACTTGGAGACGCCCGCATATCATAAAAGCGAGCACGCGCGCCATCGTCGCGCAAGTAGTGAAGACTGGCGGAATATCTAGCTGGCGAGCGCGGTGACTTCGACGGGCCGGAATGCGCCGGCGATTGCAGAGCGCATGCTGATTTCAGCGACCGTCACCGGCCTGCCGAAGCTGAAGCCCTGCATCGAATGAACGCCGGCGGCGCGCAGGAAGAGCTGCTGGTCGGCCGTCTCCACGCCTTCTGCGGTGACCTGCATGCCGAGGCCGCGGCCGAGGCCGAGGCCGACAATCGCGTGGACGATGGCCGCGGCATCGGCGGCCTTCTCGATCGATCGCACGAAACTGCGGTCGATCTTGAGTTTGTCGAACGGAATGCGACGCAGGTAAAGCAAGCTGGAATAGGCGGTGCCGAGATCATCGAGCGCTAGGCGCACACCGAGCGCCGTCAGCCGCACCATGGCGGCTTCCGCCGTGTCGACATTGCCGAGCAGCACGCTTTCGGTCAGCTTGAGCCGAGCCGCGTGTGGGATTGAAGGGCGTTTCTTTCAGAATCTTCTCGACAACTTCTACGAAATTGATGCGGTGGAATTGAAGTGACGGCACGTTGACCGCGATGGTGAGGTCGGTTCACATCTTGCCGTCTATGTAGGTCCTGCGCAACACCCAGTTGCCGAGCTCGATGATCAGTCCGCTGTGCTCGGCAATGGCGATGAATTCGCTCGGCGGAATTTCGCCGCGCGCCGGATGCGTGAAAGTGCAAACTTATTCGGTGATTTAGCGACCGCGGAAATCGCTCAGTTTGAGCTCCGATAAGGCGGCCGCGGAATTGAGATGTGCGCGGCGCGGAGCGCCGACGACCAGCGTTCGCGCAAGTCCTGGAAGTAAGGCTCACCTGGTTCGATGCGGTAATTGACCTCTGCTGTGCAGGCGTCCCGGCGCACGACCAGGATGTCAATCGGCAGACCGACGCCGAGATTGGAACGCATCGTCGAGTCCATGGAGATCAATCCGATCTTCAGCGCGTCATAGAGATCGGTATCGAAGGCGATCGCGCGGTCGAGAACCGGTTTGCCGTATTTGTGCTCGCCGATCTGCAGATAGGGCGTATCGATGGTGCACTCGATGAAGTTTCCCGCCGAGTAGATCATGAATAGCTGCAGCCGGCCGCCCTTGATCTGTCCGCCGAACAGAAATGCGACCTCGTGATCCACTTCCGCGGCGGCGAGCGCCGTGCCTTCGGCGACCTGCAGGTTACGGATGGTCCGCCCGATGCGTTGCGCGGCCTGGAACATCGTAGGCGCGTTCATCAGCGTTTCGACCTCGCCCGTTTCCGGATTTTGCACGCCTTCTGTCAGGGTCGACCGCACTGACTGGCTGAGCGACAGGTTGCCGGACGAGGCGAGCGCCATGATGCGTTCGCCCGGCTGCGTATAGACATGCAGTTTGCGGAATGTGGAGATGTTATCGAGGCCCGCATTGGTGCGCGTATCGGCAACCATGACGAGACCAGCCTGAACGAGAATTCCGCAACAATAGGTCATGTGTTTTTTTGATTTTTCTGAAGATCCCGCCACGAGGTTATAGCGATGCGGATATCCCTTCGGCAATGCGTCACCTTTAATTCTGAATCTGCTGACGCGCCTGGGCAACACGTACCGCCACCGTCAGCGTTTCGCCGGCGCCACCGTAACGCGTGCCGCGCACTGGCGCAGCCCCAAGATAGTCAAGACCCACCGCCACCCGCACATGGGCGTCGGTGGTGGAGATGCCATTGGTCGGATCGAAGCCGACCCAGCAGAGGTTCTCGACGTAAGCCTCCGCCCAGGCGTGGCCGGCCTCCTGCGAGGTGACGCCGTCGACGCGGTGGAAGTGGCCCCCCACGTAGCGCGCCGGGATGCCAAGCGACCGCGCCGCCGCCACGAAAATATGAGTGATGTCCTGACAGACGCCTCGCCGAAGCCTGAAGGCTTCCGCGGCGGTGGTGGCGGCGTGGGTCGGGTCGGTGTCGAAGGCGATTTCGCGATTGAGCGCAGTGAGAAGCGCATGGAGCAGCGCGAGATCGCCACGCGCATCCGCGTGGGTGGCTTTCGCGAAGTCGATGATCGAAGAGTCGGCCTGGGTCAGCGGTGTCTCCCGTAGAAAAAGCTCAGGCGGAAAGCGTTCGAGGGCACCTTTGACGAGGCCGTTGGTGTCCTGGGTGTCGACTTCTCCGTTGACCTCGACGCTCAATTTGTCGAACGGTCCCTCGGCCGTGAACGAATGAGTGATGTTGCCAAACGCATCCTCATGTTGATGCAAAAGGCAATCTTCGGACAGATCGATCCGCCAGGACAGGACATGCTGTCCTTCATGGTCGCGCGGCGTCAGGCGCAGCAACTGCGTCACGCCGGAGGGCGGCGTGTCGTATGTGTAGGTCGTTGCGTGGGAAACTTGAATGCGCATGACAACCTGTTCCAGGACGCGATTGTAGACAGGGGCCTTTGCATCGTCATGCTCGAGCTCGTCCGGGCATCCACGTCTTTTCTCCGCAGACTAAAGACGTGGATGGCCGGAAAAAGTCCGCCATGACAGAATCTGATTGCAAGGTCACATCCGAGCCGAGACTCATGTCAGGAATTGCTCGGTGATCGAGCCGCCGAGCCGGTTGTTCTCGACAATGAACTCGCCGATGAACTCGTGCAGGCCGCGCTGAAAGATTCCGTCCATCCGGCTATTCTGCAACCGCGTGCGAATGCCGCGGGCTTGCCGTTGCGCCGGACCTTGCCGGCCATAGGCGCCAGCGACCGAATCGAGATTGCGCACGATGGCCTCGTAGCAGGATGAAAGCGAACGCGGCATCTCATCCCGCAGGATCAGAAGGTCTGCGACCAGCCAGGGCTTCAGGCCCTCGCGATACACCCAATGATAGGAGGTGAGTGCGGACACTGAACGCAGGATCGCGGCCCACTGGAAATAGTCCAGCGGTCCACCGACGCGTTCGTTTTCCGGCAACAGCAAATGATATTTCACGTCAAGGATGCGTGCGGTGTTGTCGGCACGCTCGACGTAGACACCCAGCCGCGAAAACCAGTAGGCGTCGTTGCGCAACATGGTGCGGTAGGCGGAGCCGTCGAAACGCAGGGACGATTCCTGTACCCAACGGAGAAACCGTGAAAATTCTTCGCGTGAGGTTGGGCCGTTGCCATAGCGTTTTAGCTCGAGCCAGGTGCCGTTGATGGCGTCCCACATTTCCATCGTCAGGGCGGTGCGCACGGCGCGCGCATTGCCGCGGGCAAGCTCGAAGCAGGAGCGGATCGATGAGGAATTGGCGGTGGAGAAGGCGAGGAAATCCGTGACGTTTTCCTCGTTGGCTTCGTCATAGAGCTTGAAGAAAGCGCTGGCACAGCCCGCGGTCGCGACCGCGGATTCCCATTCATTGCTGGTGCCGACATAGGCGAGGGGAAGCGCCGATAGCCGCTGCGTGGCGTCCAGAATACGCGCAAGATATTCTGCGCGTTCGACGTAACGCGAAAGCCAGTAAAGATTATCGGCGGTACGCGAGAGCATTGCAGGTCCGCTCGGTCATTCCGGGTTCACGCCTTGAGCACTCCCCGGGATGACAAAAAGGGGCGTTCATCCGTCCAGCACCCATGTGTCTTTTGTCCCACCACCTTGGCTCGAATTGACAACAAGCGAACCTTCCTTCAGTGCGACGCGCGTCAATCCGCCCGGCACGATGCGCACACCGTCGCGCCCGGTGAGCACGAATGGCCGCAGGTCGACGTGTCGCGGTGCCACGCCTTGCTCGACGCAGGTCGGGCAGGTGGACAGCGACAATGTCGGCTGGGCGATAAAATTCTTCGGCGAGGTCTTCAGCTTGGCGCGGAACTGCTCGATTCCGATCTTGCTCGCGGCTGGCCCGATCAGCATGCCGTAGCCGCCCGAGCCATGGACTTCCTTCACCACCAATTCATGCAAGTGGCCGAGCACATAGGCGAGATGTTCCTCCTCGCGGCAGCGCCAGGTCGGCACCGTCTTCAGCAGGGGCTCTTCGCCGAGATAGAACTTCACGATCGCCGGCATGAAACTGTAGATCGCCTTATCGTCCGCAATCCCGGTGCCGACCGCATTTGCAAGCGTGACGTTGCCCGCCGTGTAAGCGGACATCAGGCCGGGCACACCGAGGGCGGAGTCCGGACGGAAGGTGAGGGGATCGAGGAAGTCGTCGTCGATGCGGCGATAGATGACATCGACCCGCTGCGGGCCTTGCGTCGTGCGCATGTACACGACTTCGTCCTTAACGAAGAGATCGCGCCCCTCGACCAGTTCGACGCCGAGCTTGTCGGCAAGGAAGGAATGTTCGTAGTAGGCTGAATTGAAAACGCCGGGCGTGAGCAGCACGACATTCGGATCGCGCGAGGCCACGGAAGGCGCCACCGATTTCAATGTGGCAAGCAACTCGTCCGGATAGTTCTCGACCGGCGCGATGCGATGGCGTGAGAACAATTCGGGGAAAAGCCGCATCATGATCTCGCGGTTCTCCAGCATGTAGGAGACCCCGGAGGGCGTGCGCGCGTTGTCTTCGAGCACGTAAAACGTCTCGGCATCGACGCGCACGATGTCGATACCGGCGACATGCACGTAGATGTCGTGCGGCACCATCTGTCCGCTCATCTCGGGACGGAACGCGGGATTACGGAAGACCATGTCGTCCGGCACGAGGCCCGCGCGCAGGATTTCGCGCGTGCCGTAGACGTCCTTGATGAAGGCGTTCAGCGCATTGACGCGCTGGGTCAGGCCTTTTTCCAGGAGCTGCCACTCCGCCGCCGCCATGATGCGCGGAATCACGTCGAACGGGATCAGGCGTTCCTGCGCATCGGCCTCCCCGTAGACGGCGAAGGTGATGCCGATGCGGCGGAAGATCAGCTCGGCCTCGCGGCGCCTGTAGTCGAGGACGTCGGGCGGCACGGCGGCGAGCCAGCGCGCAAGCTCCCCATAGGCCGGGCGCACGCCGCCGTCATGTCCCTTCATTTCATCGAAGGCGGCAACCATTCCCGGCCCCCACTGACAGCCGCTCAAGCAACGTTTGTTCCGACCTCACGTTCGTAGCTTTCCACAGTTCTCCGTTGCAAGCTTCAGGCCAAGAAAAATTGTAGCAAAAACGGTACTTTAGGAGGCGCGCCCGGAAGGCGAAGCGGCCTTTGCCTAATAAATAAGCGGGCGCAGGAGCCGGCCGCTTGAGCGGGTGTCAACGTCACGCTACGTCTCGTGCGCTGCCCAAAAAGGACCGTGTCATGAGTGCCAAGCCCGACATCGTCACCGCTGCCGTGCTGGTGATTGGCGACGAGATTCTGTCAGGCCGCACCAAGGACAAGAACATCGGCTACATCGCCGACTATCTCACCGCGATCGGCATTGACCTCAAGGAGGTGCGAGTCGTCGCCGACGATGCACCGGATATCGTCGAAGCGCTCGACGCACTGCGTGAGAAATACACCTATGTCTTCACCACCGGCGGTATCGGGCCGACGCACGACGACATCACCGCGGATTGCGTGGCCGAGGCCTTCGGCGTCGCCCTAGAGTTTCACCCCGAAGCGGTCGCCATTCTGAAGGAACGCCTCCTCAAGACCGGCGGCGAACTCAACGAGGCGCGCATGCGCATGGCGCGTATCCCGCACGGGGCGAGCCTTGTCGCGAACAAGGTCTCGGGTGCACCCGGCTTCTGGATCGGCAATGTCGTCACCATGGCAGGGATTCCGTCAGTGATGCAGGCAATGCTGGATGAAGTCGCGCCTAAACTGAAAACCGGCACGAAGCTGCTATCGGAGACGATCCGCGCCGATGCCAAGGAAGGCGATGTCGGCACCGAGCTTGGTGTTATCGCGAAGGCGCATCCTGAGACGATCATCGGCAGCTATCCGTTCATCGACGAGAAGAACGGCCCGAACACTAACATCGTCGTGCGCTCGCGCGATGCGGGCAAGCTTGCGGTGGTGAAAGCCGAGGTCGAAGGCATGCTGAAAAAGGTGAAGGCGCAGCTTTCGGCGGCGCGCTAGAATTGCCTATGGCGAAACCGCAAGCCGAAAACTCACCGCGTCCGGACAAGATATTTCCCGTTTCCTGGGACCAGTTTCATCGCGACTCGCGCGCGCTCGCATGGCGCCTGCATGAGGCCGGCCCGTTCAAGGCGATCGTCTGCATCACGCGCGGCGGGCTTGTGCCTGCGGCGATCGTTGCACGCGAGTTGAATGTGCGGCTGATCGAAACGGTCTCGGTAGTGAGCTATCGCGACTACAACAACCAGGGCGAGATCACCGTGCTCAAGGGCATCGCGCCTGAGGTGAAGGAATTGCAGGCGAAGGGGAAGGGCGTTCTGATCGTCGACGACCTGGTCGATACCGGCAAAACCGCGCGCGTGGTGCGCGACATGCTGCCGAAAGCGCATTTTGCCACGGTCTACGCAAAGCCCATGGGCCGGCCATTGGTCGATACTTTCATCACCGAGGTGTCGCAGGACACCTGGATCTATTTTCCATGGGATACGGGCCTCGCGTTCCAGCCGCCGATCCGCGAGGGTGGGGACTAGAGGTGCCTTGGCGGCAGGCCTTAAGTGGTTTCGCAGGTACAATTCATGGATAGTGCGAGAAGTGGAGTAAACGGAATGCTGACACGACGTCACTTGCTCGCCGGGGCTGCCGCGCTTGCCGCAGGCGTTCCGGGCGCGGGCGCCCAATCGAATTATGCGAACCAGCCGATCCATATTCTGGTCGGCTACGCGGCCGGCGGCGGGGTCGATATCGTGGCGCGGCTGCTGCAGGAACCGATGAAGGCAGCGCTCGGCCAGCCGATTGTCATCGAGAACCGCACGGGCGCGAGCGCGATGCTTGCAACCGGGGCCGTCGCGAAGGCCCCGCCCGATGGCTACATGCTGCTGATGGCGGCCTCGGGGGAGGTCGCGATCAATCATTTCCTCTTCAAAGAGAAGATGGCCTACGACCCGGTGAAGGAACTGGTGCCGATCGCGATGATCGGCAGCGTGCCGTGTGTCGTTGTCGTCGCCGATGCGACGCCCGTGCGCAATCCGAAAGAACTGATCGCCTATGCCAAAGCCAATCCCGGCAAGCTGTCGTTCTCGTCATCGGGCATCGGCAATCCGCAGCAACTTGCCGGCGAACTGATGAACAGCATGGCCGGAATCCAGGTGCTGCACGTGCCCTATCGCGGCTCTGCCCCGGCAGTCACCGACGTCGCAACCGGCGCCGTTACCATGAGCTTCTCGAGCCTCGCCGCGGCGCTGCCCCTGATGCAGGCAGGCAAGATCCGCGCGATCGCGGTCACCTCGCGCGAGCGCATGCCGCAATTGCCTGACGTTGCGCCGTTGAGCGAAGGCTCGCCCGGTCTTGCGGATTACGAATTGCTCAACTGGTTCGCGATGTTCGGCACGGGCGGGACGCCACCCGAGATCGTCGAGCGTCTGAATTCCATCGTGAACGCGGCGCTCAAGGATCCGGCCATCGCCGACAAATTGCTGCCGCAGGGCATCGTGCCGAAGCCAATGAAGGTCGCCGAGTTCAAGGCTTTCGTCGATGCCGAGCGCACGAAATTCGGAAAGATCGTCGAGCAGGCCAACATCAAATTGAGCAACTGATATATAGGCCTTTAGTCCTTCTCCGGGCCGCAGACCTTCCTTCTCAATTGTACTTGTGCGGAGCTTGTCGGAGCAGAAAATGACTGGGCGAAGCAATCCTTTCCCACGTTTCCGGTCACAAGGCTGGAGTTGCGGGTATCTATAACCGGGCAAAATATTTGCCTGAGATGCGTGAGGCTCTAGTGAAATGGGCCAATCACGTTGAGGCCATTACATCGTCAGCACCGAAGGCCCACGCCTTGGTGCTCTGAGATGTACTCACCGATAGGGAGAAGGTGATGAAAGCATTTGTTATTGCTACCGAGACCCTCAACGACGAAGCCATGTTTGCCGAATATCGAAAGGCGGTGCCAGCCACAATCGAAGCTTTCGGCGGTAAGTTCATCGTTCGTGGCGGTGATTTGAAATTATTGGAAGGGGAATGGCCGCATCCGCGTCTCGTGATAATCGAATTCCCGTCGCGAGGGGCTGCTGAAGGATGGTACAAATCGCCAGAGTACCAGAAGATAATTGGACTTCGACTAAACAGCACGGCCGGAAATCTTGTCATCGTTGACGGTCACGGTTAGACGCCGCGCCTTGAAGACGGCTTGGCGGAGCGCTCTGAGGAACACCCAGCCAGTATTTCTGTTATCACCTGATGCAGAAATTCAGAAACCGTTATCTTTTACCAATGCTTTTAACGGTGGGCCTGGTGGGGGTGTGCGCAGCCCTTTGGGAAATATTCTCTGTGCTGATGGGGCACTTGTAATCACGTTGATGCAATTACCGCATAGCTGAGTTAAGATCTCGCGTAGGGCAACTCAGTTAATGGGGATAACGGATGTCTTACGTCGTTCTGACGGCAGTCCTCTTCGCCTTTGTAGCGATAATGCACGGCTGGAGGATTTATAATCGCTGGACTGTGCAGATTGGACCCCACACCATTTCAATGAATGTGTCGTGGATCGGCCTCGTAGTTGCTGGTTTGCTGGCGATCTGGGGTTTCTCACTGCTCCGCGAGATGTAATCGCACCGCCGACTGCCTTGCTGGCGTCTCGCTCATCAGCTAGTCAGTCTCGTGTCTGCTTTTGTAACTAGCGGCCATGCGCGCTTTACCCGCAGTAGCGGAAGTACCGTGCTGTGACCCACATTTTCGCAACAAGAATTGATAAAAAGAACGCCGTGATCCAGTGTCATTTTCGTCGGCAGTCTGCGACAGAACTTTTTCCGGCCTTGGTGCGTCGCTGTTCATCATCGCTCCTTAAGCTGAGTACGGCTAAAGCTTGTTGAGTTGTTTTTAGGCTTTGCACGCACCGCTCCGCTGTGTTTCTCGTCACAATAACCGATAGAACTGGGTATAGGCGGCCTAGTCTTTAGGATAATCCGACAAGCACTATGGTCTGTTGCTATCGCGCGCCCCGATAGTTACGGCACTTATCTTCATATTAGTGGCTGTGGGGCAGGCGTGGAGAATTTATAATCGCTGGTCAGGACCGCATTCGATTTTCATAATGTTTCGGGGCACTGCTGAAGATTTGGAGTTTCCTATGGTGGATCCAGTCGGACTTTCACCGGCACATCGCGACGCTATTTCTGAGGAGCCGTGCGCATACTGCTCCAAGGATCGATTGATTGTTTGACGTCTGGAATTCTTTTCATCGTGGACTTATAGGCCTCGTCGATCTCTTTCCGAGAGGCTGCCTTCTCCTGCATCTTAGCTTTTTGTTCTTCGGTCGCTTGCGGAACAGGTGCACGTTGTTGTTGCGCATGAGCGTAAGGCGGCTGCATCACCAGCACTGCCGCCACCGCGCCTATAACGAACGGTGCACGTCTGTTTTCCATCGCACCTGACCATAGGTGACCGCGTCAGAGGTGAATGGTTAATCTGGTACATGTCAATCACACGACCCCTCAAATTTACTCTGTTTTTACGCCCGACAAGACAGGGTCGTGAGGGTCGCGCAATGCAGTCTTACAAAATGTTCACGTTCTGAGGTTTGGGGGAGTGATAATACATGGGCGCTCTCGTCCCCAAGAGAGCAGGCCCCGATCTCACTCCCCGTCCCCGAATTGGCCCCGAGATCGGGGCCAATATTTGTTCGTCCGAGAAAATCGCCTACACTAATCTAGCACGTAGTCGTGCAAATTCGGCGTCGGTGATCGATCCTGCCTTTTTAAGTTTTTCTAGCTTTTCAATTTCATCAGCAGCGCTGAAACCAACCACGCGCCTAAGGTCATCACGCGCCTGTTGCGCTTGCTGCACATTGCGCTCTGCCATTCCTCTTGACTGAAAAATTAGATAGGCCAAGACGGTAATGAATGGAAAGACAACCGCGGCTATTACCCAGATGGCCTTGATCCAACCTGAAATGTCGTGGCGACGGAACAGATCAGCAAAAATGGTAATCAATAGCCAGAACCACACGATGAAGACGAATATTGCAAGGACATCCATCAGGAAATTCCGATAGGTGAAGCCTTCTTGAAAGAAGAACATTACGATCCTCCTCTATTTCGTGAGACCCACGCCAAAACAGTCATTTTCATCTTGTATCATAACAGTCGAGCCCTAACGGTCGCGGATACCAATAACATTCATTTCAGCCTTGTGAACGGTCGGCACGCAAGCACGATTATCCAGTGTGGGAAATTGAAAATCCACATAATCGCTGCGATGAGAACTGCCTTTGGCTTAAAGCAGACACGGGCGACTGCACCGCACATGTCCGCTTTCGGAGTAAAGAGGACATTGCCTGATTGGCTATGCTAAAGGTTTCTAGGTGGGGATGGGACGATGGATGGACTGAACGGCCGCAATCGGTTCATTGGTCTACGCAAGTCATTGGGCGATTTGTCGCCTTATGACCGACCTATCAGTTCGGCTATTCGAGCGGGTTCCGCACCGCTTGGGTCTGTCATAGCGCCTCGGAAAGAGAGCTTTATCATCGCCTTGGAAAGCGTTAGAGGGCTTGCGGCGCTCTCTGTCGCTCTCTTTCATTCGTTTCATCTTCTGCCAGTGAATGGTGTCAGGGTCTACAACACAACGATTTGGAATGTTCCATCCACTGATGGCTTACTGATGCGCCTGACCATGGTGCTATTTAATGGTGGCGCGGCGGTCAGTTTGTTTTTCGTCCTGAGCGGGTTCGTGTTGGCATTGTCGCTGCACCGGGATGAGCGCCAAGTGGGGGCAAAGGCATCGTCATTTTTCGTCCGTCGAATTTTTCGTATTTATCCGGCACTAGCAATCAACGTCTTGCTTTTTGCAGTAGTCATTACAGCTATTGCGACCTTTTTTCCCGCTGTCCCAGTCTCGATAGTTAGTTTGGCTCAAGTCGTCTCAAATCTGTTGCTAACGGATTTCCCGGTCAACGGCGTAACATGGTCGTTGATGATAGAAATCGTCGCAATCCCGTTCATTTTTTTTGGGCACTGTGTTAGTCGGCGCTGGGGTATCCGCGGCCTTACAATACTAGTTGTTTTAGGGGTCGTTACGCTGTTCACGCCAGAGCTTCTCTTCCACAAACTGATCGCCGGTTTCGTATTTTTGTTTTTTCTGGGAATGCTTGCCGCCGAGATTGGGATACAAAAATTAGTATTACTGAATGAAAGGAGTGCAAAAATCTGTCTCGTCGCAAGCGTCACACTAATGCTAACGGCAAGAGTTTTTCTCGGCTACACGTCAAAGTGGTCACTTTTGTTTGAGGGTTTTGGCGCTACTGTTCTTGTCGCTGTCCTCGCTCTTGGCCCCCGATTGGCTGTACACACTATATTGGAAACCAAGGCCCTGCGATTTCTTGGCCGCATCTCGTACAGTTATTTCCTCTATCATCCACTAATGCTGGCTGTATTCGTGCCAATTCTGATTTTGATTGCATCTCCTGCTTGGTTGGACATTCATCCATTTCTGGGCTCCGTTGCGATTGCGATTGTGACGGCCGCGGTGACCGTGCCCCTAGGATATGTCAGCTATCTCTTGATCGAAAAGCCGATGATCAGACTGGGGCGGCGCGTTTAATCGCAATGCTCGCTTTCCTTCAAGCCAAAACAGCGCAAATTGGGCGCCCAATACATTACCCTTCGGATCGGCGCAGGAGTTTTCTCCTTACGAATTCGCTATGGGATTTTCTGAAGCCCCACGAAAGCGAAATACAAGAAATATATTTGTGAAATTATTTAGCACTTGGCGGAGCGAACTCGGCGCTAGAGGAAGAGGGAAATGAAATTCAAGCTGTCAGTCTTTACCCTCTATGGCATCGTAGAGGTTGGTGAAGATGAACTGCCAACACTCACGAACAAAGAAATAGCGAAGCTTAGAATATCTCGTGAGGAACTACGCCGATGTTTTGCTGAAGGTGTGAAACTGATGGAGGGACGTGGCGAGAGCGACCGGGCTTGCGCATATGAGACGTACGACGGCAAATGGGAAGTTCGTATTGTAAGATATCCGACCCTGAGCGATCTGTTGATCGAACATATTAAGTGAACGAGGCGCTTCCGCACTCGGCGGGCAATGCGAGACCCCGGGGCCAAAATTGCTAAATCGACGCACTACCCCTGCGCAAACTGTGTGAAATTTCTGATCATTTGATCTTCGCCTTGCCGCGCAGAAACAGCATGAAGTGTTAGCGACATTTCTGATGTCGATTGGGGACAAAGCGTGTGTGAACTAGCTCACAGACGACAATGAAAAGCGCCGTCTAGGCTTTGGTGTCAAAATTTATCAAACGGAGGGGCTTATGGATACCAATTACAAGGTAGCAATCGCTCTGATCGCTGGCATAGCGATTGGGGGTGTCGGCACTCACGGACTTAATGCACAGGCCAAGTCGAAGAAGGCTTATACCGTAAGCGAACTCGAAATATTGGATGCTAAGGCTGCTGCGAATGTCGGAGAACGCGTAGCGCAGGCGCAAAAGAGCGCAGGCGGTCGCAATTTCCGGACCGGCGGTGGAAAGGTTACCAGTTTGGAAGGAGCGGCTGCGCCGCAGCGTGTCGGGATCACTGAATGGGATAGTGTTGAAAAAGCTCAGGCTTTCTTCAAGTCAAAGGCATGGACAGATCTTGCGCCGGATCGTGACAAGGCAGTCAAGACCATACGGCGATATGTAGTTGAAGAACGGGACTGACACACATTTCTCAACCTCATCAATTGGGAGCGACAAATGAAACAGTATCTTGGATTGGCACTGGGAATGGTCGCTGGAAGCGTGCTTGGAGCCGGAGCGATTACCGCGCTCCACGCTCAGGCGAAAGCACCCGCTTTCTTGGTTATCGAAATTAACAAAATAAATGATGCAGAAGGGTTTAAAACCATCACACAATCACCCACAGGCGGAGCGGATGTTGCCAAAGAGCTAGGTGGCCACTACATCGCCCGCGGCGGCAAAATAACCGCACTGGATGGCGCTGCGCCGCCGCAGCGTTTCATAGCCTATGCGTTTGACAGCGTCGAGAAAGCCCAGGCCTTCAACAACTCGGACTACACGAAAAAAGTCAGCGCAATACGCAACAAAACCACAGACGCGCGTTCGTTCATCGTTGAGGGTGTGCCACAATAGTCTCAAGCGCTTTTACGAGGTCGCCTCGATTGGCGACCTCTTTTTTAATGTTACGGTCCCAATGTCCGCTTCTCGCCCATCGTGGACACTCCGTCTTACAGGTGAGTGGAGAAACGGTAATGTCCAACAATGGTAAAAGGGGGCATCAATGAACCAATTGCGGATATTCCTTGTTCTCACGATTTGTGCGTTAGCTTGTACAGCGACAGCCTATGGTCAGAGTGCTCAGCCCGTCGTCAAACTTCCGAATGAAGTTGAGTTCAAAGCGCCTGTGAGCCCAGCGCCAACACAGAACGCGGTCTTGTATGGCGACCCAGCAAAACCCGGTGTGTACGTTCAGCGAACCAAGTTTGCACCAGGTGCGAAGGTCATGCCGCATTGGCACCCGGACGAATGGCGCACGGCTGTAGTTTTGTCAGGGACACTTTATTTTGGTGTCGGGGAACAGTGGGATGAAAGCAAACTAAAGCTTATCCCCCGGGCACGTTTTATTCTGAACCGCCCAAAACTCCACACTTTGTCTGGGCGAAGGACGGTGAAGTCATAATCCAAACTACAGCTATGGGACCGACAGCGACGACGCCAATTCCCCAAAAGCCCTAAAACGAGTTTGTAGACATGCAGAGGGATGTCTGCTTTTGGCCCAAAGCAGACATTGATCGCAAGCTGCTTAGCGGAGGGTACTAGCTAGTATATCAGAGCGACGTAAAGAACGTCGGCATTAGTAAAAGTACCAATTTCCCGCATCCCCATTTTCCGGTGCGCTTGCAGCGATGGTGCGTTGTCTGCTCGTATAAAAAGCATAGCAGGACGACCGTTCATGTGCGTTCGCAATTCTTTGAACAAAGCTTTTGCTAGGCCTTTTCCACGTTCGGTTTCAGCGACGCAAACCGGACCATATAAGTAGCAATCGGGTGGAGGCGGGAAAGCAAGCAGCATAGCTTGGATTATCGACACATGCGCTTTCGCAGCGAGTGAGGTGCCTAGCACGTAGCCAATGACTTTGTCGTTGTGCCTCCCGACTACAACCGATTTAGCGGCTACCGCTTGCTTAAACCAATCTTCAGTCAAGCGCACAGAAAGGCTGCCACCGCTGGCAGGTAGGTTGGGCTCCTGCAGCGCCAAGATGCCGGGAATGTCGTCTAGCCTGGCTAGGGATATCGCGTAATCGCTAGTCAACAGAAATGCCCCCTGTTGCGTCAGTGTCTGCAAAACTCACTGAGCCTATATGGGAGGAGGCTCTCCATGAATGTAGCCGATAGAGCCGACAGGATCCTTCGTTCCTCTAGGGGCTATTCCAGGACTCATTAATGTAACAGTCAGCAGTTTTTCATCGCTGATATCGCATCCCTTTTGCAGCGCGTCGCGCCATTTCCCTGCATCAGCCACGTCCGCGCCCAGGCACCAGACTGTGTTTCTCTTGTTTATTCGTTCGACTAACGGCCCCAACGCTTTTAACATCTCGTAGAACAGTCTTGGACGGTCCCCAACGGAATTTGGAATACCGGCGGTGACATCATCAATGATAAGAAGCTGAGAATGTCTCCATGGCCAAATCCTGGTGTTGCGGGGCGGAGGCGGTTCGGGGTCCAGACCAATCTGTTGCAACTTATCAAAGGTCAAGTACCGCGCTTTCTTGCGAGTGAAGGCACCTTCGGTCGCAATCCCAACTGCTAAGCTTGTCTTCCCGCTGTTGAGGCTACCCACAATCGCAATGTGCTTTCCCTTACCACCATTGATGAAACCATTGATCCATGTTGCAGTCTCAATCCATTTCTTGGCTTCAGGACTCAGTTTCTTCTTAAAATCTAGTTCGTGTAGCTTGAATTCGGGTAGCCTGAATAGGAAGGGCAATCCGATCTGTTGGAATATAATTTTCTGTCGCAGCCAGTAAAACGCTGGGTAACCGATGGCAATTGCAAAAACAATAATCAAAACCACAACTCGAACAATGACAGGCAGTGAAGTAGGCAATTTGTCCAACGTCAGCGCCGAAAGTGCGAATACTCCGCCCAAGGCCATGTAGTAAACAGCGATCGAAGCGTTCTGACGGAGGTCCTTCTTATCGGTTATGGCGTCGAAAGGTGGTCTAATCTTCTTGCACGCTTGCCGATAATCAAACAGCTCCAAGAGCGAGGCTCCAATAACAAGACCAGTGAAACCGATGAAGGGCCAGTTGCCACCAAACGGCCAAGCTAGCAGCACGACTGCCATCCCAATTGCCATGTGGCCTACTTGATCGGCCATCCATTGGTAGGAGTAAGTCGGCGAAGTTTGTACCTCCTTGGTCGCGACATCGTTCCAGACCTGCCAGCGAAGATCTTTGCCTCTAATAACGGGCGCCGTGGGGTCGTCATGGTCAGTTGAATGTACTGCCTTTTTGGCCGGAGCCGATTGATCCATCGGAAAACTCATAATTACACCTAGGTATTTGATGAGTATCGACAACTGCTCAGAAACGATTTGCAAGCATCTCAATCTATGGCCGTGCGCCAGAGTTGAGTGTGAGCTACATCACTGAGCGAAGTCGGGTGCGCAGCTCGAGTGGCCGAAGTCCGCTTTTGGCAAAGCAGACATGAGCTTGTGCACTGCACATGTCTGCTTTTAACCCAAAGCGGACAATGCCCTTTTGGAGTATCCAGGGGATTTGCAGCACCGCCATGTCCGCTTAGTTTGCAGGACGATGCTGTCCTGAACCTGGTGGCAGACATGAGGCGACGCGAAATCACTGTGAGGTTCCTCACATTACGGGTGCGAAGTTTGGACAATCGCGGCAGCGGTGTATTACTGCGTGTCTCGACGATCCCTCATCCCAACTAATACCCGGGGTAAAATCCAGTGCAGAAGTTCAGCCACAGGTATCCGTCCCAAGCCCAGCAGCTGTCTCTCTTTCCTGCAAGACCTGCAAGATAGAATGGGGGAGTTCCAACTGGCACGTACGGGAGATCAGAGCCCGGATAATAAACTAACCCAGGCGGGGCGCCCCACCGCAGTTTCGGGCGTATGATCACGTGTGGTTTCGGGCGGCCAATATATCCGGGAGCAGCGGCTCGGAAGCGGGCTTCACGAAAGCCATCGCCTTGGGCAACGACGTCCTGTGCAAACACGCAGGAAGCGACCAGCGCCGCAGCGCCAAGCATAAACGCGCTCTTCATGACACCTCCTATTGTGAGGGCTCCCAGATTAAAAATGAACGATAGACCAGAAAAAAGCCAGAGGCATTTCGGAAATAGAATGGTTCAAACAACATTCTATGACGTTAGGCAAAACCCCAAGCTCAGCTAGGCCGCATCGGACCTTTCACGATCTAAGAAGGACTTGCGCCACTGGCACCTCACGGGTTTTCGTGCTGGCGTGGCGGGGATTTATCAACGTCATCGGTATGTGGATGAGATGCGTGAGACCTTAGAGCGATGGGTAAACCACGTTGATGCCATCACATCGCCATTACCGAAGGCCCGTGACTTGGCGCCAAAGCTTATCGATAGCAAATAGCTGAAGGTACTAACGGGGATCCGCCAATGGCGGAGAATGCGCCTGTGCACAATGCATCAATGGGTCCTGACACACGTTTCCGTAGAGCCTAGTAGGTTACGTGGTAGTCGCTTTATCCCACCATCACGGAGATCGTTGTGACCCTTACTCCTGCGCACATTTCGCCGATCATTGCCCTCATTGCCGGCATCTTGATCTTGATTATGCCGAGGTTGCTGAACTTCATCGTTGCCATCTACCTTATCTTGGTCGGGCTTATGGGGCTGAACGGCATCTATCATTTCGTCCGCTTGTAGCCCAGCGATCCCCATCGAAGCGCAATCCGCGCATCGCGGTCCAATGCAGTGCGAAGCCGGAAGCTATCGGAAGCCGTGCCTATTCGGTTGCGCCGATGGTGCCCGACGCGAGATTTCGAAGGGTCTGAGTTACTTTGTGAAGCCCTAGTGAAATGGGCCAACCACGCTGACACAATCACGGCATAGCTGAGTTAAAATGTCGCGTAAGGCAGAACTAACGGAGGGGCTTACGGATGGGCAAATCACTCAGCTTCGCTGGTACACTGGTTGGCGCCGCAATGCTGTTCTCGGCTCTGCTGGCGACGTCATCCACTGCCGAAGCCGGTTGCTACCGGTTGGGCGAGACCGGATATCATTGGTACAGATACTGCCTCGGTCCTTACTGGCTCTACCCGCACAGGCGCGTTTGTCGGCATGGCCATTGCTGGTATCGCTAGAGAGTTCGTCCCGCGCAGTCGCTAGTTCACTTCACTTGTTGGCTGCACACTTCGCTGGCTGAGTGAAACCAGCAGAGGGCAATCCACATGGCCAAGAAACGGAAGGCGAGGAAGACCAAGAAGCGGAAAACGAAGCGCAGGAAGCGTAGGCGTATATTGGGTATTCCTATTCCCCAGCTTGGTTAAAGGCTAACGCGTCGCGGGCCTCTCGTTGCGCTGCACGCATTGCAGAGCACAATTGCTAAGTATTGATGCCGTTGAGACGGGAAGGGGAGTAAAATCGGGGCCGCTCTCGATCCCCATTGAGAGCGACGGCCCCGATCTCAACCCCGTCCCCAAAGCCCCCAGAGGTCGGGGTCACGTGTTCGTTAGTAGTTCGTCAGTAAGAAATCGGGGGCCGCTCTTGGGTTTGGAAAGTGCAGCCCCCGATCCCTCTCCCGTCCCCAACCGATTAGATGGGCCTGACGGAGGCAACATTCTTACCGTAATTCACAGCCTCTAAGTTGGTCGCAGTTACGAATTCTCGTGATTGTTGCAGTGAGATCACATGCACCCGATAACGCCAGCAAACCGTTCATTTGCTGTTTCACACGTAGCCATCATATCGCCTAACAGAACTCCAAGCATTTAAGGCAATGCAGAAGTCCTTCCTCTGGGCTTTGGGGGCGGCAGTGTTTGTCTTCTCCGTTTCCAAGGCTCCCGCACGTGACCTTGGTCAATGGGCTGACAGTGATCCGCTTATCCGAAAGTGGTTCGGTGAACTGAAGCAGCCGGACTTCCCATTCCGCTCATGCTGCGGCGAGAGTGATGCCTATTGGGCCGACAGCTATGAGGTGAAGGATAATCAATACATCGCCATCATTACTGACGAACGTGACGACGAACCACTCCGACGTGCTCACATCGAAACCGGAAAACGTATTGTAGTTCCCAACCACAAGATCAAGTGGGGCAGCGGCAATCCGACCGGGCACGGCATCATCTTCATCGGCCTTGGTGGTGACGTTTTGTGTTACCTGCCACCTGGGGGAGGATAGTTATCGTACGTTCACGACATTCGGCAACACGCCAGAACTTAAGTGAGAGTGACTTAGGTTAAGGCCTCGATATCGTCGAATGGCTCACGTTGCAAGATCGGCCAATCTCCCCTCTCGTTAATGGCCCGGTGAATTTCAAATAAGTCCAATCCACTTGTCCCGCTTGTTCCACTTGTACCAAGAAGTAAGAGAATGAGAGTGTAAGAATGAGTACCCAGCAGCAAAGACTTGATGAGTTGAATGGCGAAGGACTTGTAGTCCCGGCTAACGCCACACCACTTCAATTCCTCGAAGCTGTTTATCGAAGCTCCGCGCAACCGATGCACCGAAGGCTCAAAGCCGGTTGCGAAGCTCTACCCTTCGTCATCCGAAGCTTTCCGTGATTGCACAGGTCGGTGCTGACTTTGCAGGCGCAATGGAACGGGCCTTTAGGCGATCCGCTGCGGTTCAAGAACCACCAAAGATGATCGAGCACGAACGAAGTTCGAGAAGGGTTTAATCGCCGAGACCAGTTACTACAGAATTACTAATTTCAAACCTAACCTTCTTCACCGTGTCTTTACTTAAACCAATCAATCCTTTAACGCATTCGCGGCGCAGATTGAGAAACTGATCGGGATCGGGTGTATCATCTAGGCAGAGAAACGCCCCGCAGTGGAGGACCCTATGAACGTCAAGCCGAATACCCAGAACACGAAGCCGGTTGACGACAAGCGCTCGCACCACGTGCGCCCGCACGAGATGCCGTGGGAGAAGATGCGGTTTCAGGGCTGCAAGACCAAAACGCTGCTATTCGATGCCAAGAGCGGCCTTGCGACCGTGCTGATCGAGATGGAGCCGGGCGCGACGCTTCCCGATCACGAGCATGTCCTGATCGAGCAGACTTATGTGCTCGAAGGATCGCTGGTGGACAAGGAAGGGCCCGACACCGGCCTCGAGGTGAAGGCCGGCGAATTCGTCTGGCGTCCCGCGGGCAGCCGGCATGTCGCCTGGTGTCCGAATGGCGGTAAGATGATCGCGGTCTTCCAGGTGCCCAACAAATTCTTCGAGAAGGACGGCAAGGTGACCGACGCCGGCGGCAAGGACTGGCAGTCGTCCTGGGGACACGTGTTATCGAACTAGTTTGAATCGCCGCCGCGTGGGCTTACCCGCCGCGCGCCGGCGGGTAAGTGAGGTTTGCTGCGCGGACGTGGCGGAATGGTAGACGCAAGGGACTTAAAATCCCTTGGGAGATTTCCCGTGAGGGTTCGAGTCCCTCCGTCCGCACCAATAAAATCAAAAACTTAGTTGAACTTGGGCGGGCGAATTGATGTTGCATTATGTCGCAAATGTTCTCGTTTATTTCCAATGATTTCCAAGCACTGACGGCAAGTCCGCGCGACATGAATGCGACATGAAGGGGGGGTCGCCTATGCCGCGTCCGTCGCGCCCCGCACGCCCGCTTTGGACCAATGGCAGAGGCTCCCGGAGAGGTAGCTGAGTGATTGAATGCACCGCACTCGAAATTCGGCGACGGCGATAACCTCGCGGACTATGCCGTACCAACACGTCTCAATAAATTGTTCATTTTCGAGGATGGCCTTTGCCCGGTGCTGCCCTGTCCTGCTCCGTACTGAGCAGTTGGGTAGCAAAATGGTAGCAGGTCGTGACGTGCTGCCGCTTCCTAAAGCGAAGGGCACAGAACTCCACGGCGCCTCTTGATCGCGGGGCGATCGGACTTTTTGTTCTGTGCAATAGGTTCAGCCCCTAAAAGGACTACAGATCGGGCCATGTGGCGTTCGCGGCGCGCGGACTTGGAATAGGACGGTGCCCGCTTAGAAGTCTGCTAAGCGGGGGCGATCCAGCGTCCGCAGTTAAATCGAGAAGCGAGTCTGCTCGCTAGTTACACGGTCGCGGCTACGCTGACCGCTTCGTTTGGTAAAGGCTAGCGGCTCTCAGGCAATTCAGCAGGGTTTGTTTGGCAAAGGGTTTGCTCAGGAAAGCGATTGCCCCTGCGGCCAGCACCTGCGTACGCGTCGTCTCATCGGGTTGCCCCGTAACGACGATTGTTGGCACCGCGAAGCCATCGGCCCGGAGACGTTGATAGAGCTCCACGCCACTCAAACCTGGCATATGCACATCAGTGATCAGACAGGACGTATTATTGACGTGATCCGAACAAAGGAAATCTTCGGCTGACTCGAAGGTCTCTAACGCGTAACCCAGCGACCGAATTATCGCTTCTGTAGCCTCCCGAGCGCACACGTCATCGTCGACAATAGAAATCATGGTCAGGACCTACCGGGGTGATGTACCCGCTTTTATTGAGTTGCTGCCTGCGCGCGATTGGTTTGCAGGACCGAGCGTGCCCTGCTCCGTTATTGGCAAGCTCCCTGTCGTTCTACCTCAGTCGCTCGGCCCTGCGAATGTGATCTAATCGGAAGAATCATAACTCGGCGTGAATCGACATGAAGGCATCCAATCACAGCTAACCATCGATTAGTGGCCATGCGACGGCGCTCGGAGGCATGGATCGAGACTTCAAACGGAAGCTCTGTGCTGCGCTTCGCGCCATGGACAATGCCGGCTTTTCGCTTGGCATAACCAGACGCACCACTGTCACTCTCATTTTCTAGCTAAGCGCATCTAATACGCACTATGCGGAAAGGGCTGCTATCTACCCCCCACCGGCAACGGCGACCCGGACTAAGCGCAGCGCCGTGCTTGGCGGCGATGGCGGAAGTGAAAGACATGTCAAAAGACATAACCGAGCAATAAAATTGAGTGAAGTGCGGTGCAACATCGAGGATAGAGTCTGAAATCGAACAGACGCGCTTTCAGCAGGACCTAGGATAAATCATCCCCGACCGAGGCTCTGCCCACAGGCGTGCCGGTGACTGAGAGACCAATCGCGCTCCCGCCTGTACCAAAGGGGGTGCGCCATGCCGCAGCCAAATTCTGAACCGTCCCCATTGCCGAGGATTGCCAGACGGCGTTGTCCGAATTGCGGATTGCAATTGTTTTTGTCGTACATCGAACCAACAGAGCGTGATGGTTATGAAGATCGACGCTTTGAATGCGCGATGTGCCCCTATGCAGAAACGATAACCGTCAAGTTTCGCTAGGAAAGCGCAAGCGGCTGTTGATGTTAAAACAGGCCAATGAAAACGCGCGGCGTTGCTATCAGAGAGCGTTCGTGGCCGCTCAGAAAGCGGTCAATGCGCGCGAGGTTAGGGACCGACAATTTTGGTTGGAAAGAGAAAGCTATTGGCTCCATGTTGCAACGTCTTACGAATATATGGAAGGCGGCCCCATGATTGCGCTGAATGACACGCAGCTTCAAACCGTCATGGCGGCCGCCGCCGATTTGCCGGTGGAAAAGCGCGAGCTGTTTTTGAAGCGCATTGAGGCGGCGCGGCGATTCATGCACCGGGGGCAATTTAACGACGCCGAATTGAACGCTACGATTAACGTGGCGCTTCGTGGGCTGCGTCACGATGTGCCAGTGCCGCCTGAATAAACTCTTCGGAATTGCATCATGACCCTTGGGTTGGAAGAACGAGGCTACGAATGCGCGATGGGCACCTTGAAACAGTGAGGATCAAATTTCGGTAGAGGTAGCACCGCGCCAATAAGGTGATGTGTGCGTGTAGAGAAAGGCAATAACTTCGGTTCAAATGATCGGCCTGCCTGTCCGGTCTGCGGCGCTTCCATGTATCTCGTACGGCGCACGCCGCATTCAGATTTTGGTGACAGTTTCGAGCGGCAAACATTCAGGTGTGTTGACTGCGGGAAAGAAGTCGAGCGCAGCGCCGATAAAGAAGGTTCGGAAAGCGTTGCGTTGAAGCGGCGCACTTCTCTCGCCGCTCCAATTCGCGCAAGTTTGCGTGCAGAAGCGAAACAGACCGACGACTGAGGACAACTGGCGTAGGTGAGGGCAACGCTGAAAATCTCCGTCCGCTTCAAAGGCACCTAGACGCCCTTACCTAAGAGCCATGCAATTGAAACGGCTTGAATTTGCTACATCCTCCGTCCGCACCAAAAATTTCTCAGCTCGTACTTCACGTAAAATCTTTAAAGTTAAGCGCGAATAAGAAGACGCAGTATCACCTTAACTTGAGGATTGTCTGATTAGTCCTTGCGACAACTCGCTGTCGGGTTTCAGCAGCGACGAAATACGCGGCGCGGTCCGCTCTCGCCCTCTTGCTGCGCCATCGTGCGGCCATCGGCGCCGAATTCGCTGAATTCCGTATACAGCTTCTGGCCCTTCCAAGACCAGTACATGACGATTTTGTCGCCCCTGAAATCGTAGCTGCCGACTTTCAGTCTGCGGGTCGGCGTGCAGTCGTGAAACTTCGCGATCAGCATGTCGGGACGAAAATCATAGTCGCCGGCCTCGCTGGACCATTTTCCCAAAATGTCCTTAAACGAAAGTGCGGTTGCGTGCGCGACCGCCCCGACGGTGAACAGCACGACGACAGATATTCGGAAGAATATCTTGCCGGTCATTCGATCAGTTCATCGGCGCGCTGCTGCATGCCCAATGGCACCGAAAGGCCGAGCGCCTTGGCGGTCTTCAGGTTGATCGCCATTTCGTATTTTGTCGGTGTCTGCACCGGCAGATCACCGGGCTTCTCCCCCTTGAGGATGCGATCGACGTAGCCTGCGGCGCGACGATAGTTGTCAATCAAATCAGGCCCGTACGACATCAGGCCGCCGTTCGTGACGAAGAAACGTTCCCAGTAAATCGCGGGCAGCTTGTGCTTGGCCGCAAGCGTGATGATCAGATCGCGATGCCGCAGGGCGAGGGCGCTCGACGCAGGAACAAGACCACCATTACCCGAGCGCGCGAAATCCGTAACGCCACGCTCGATCTCGCCCGCATCGCGTACGTTGATCGGAATGATCTCCAACCTGAGCGCCGGGGCCACGGCCCGCATTGCGCCGAATTGAGCGGTTTGCGAAGGATTGGACGGATCGCGCATAACGGCCACGCGTGTCAGGTTTGGCGCGATCTCCTTCAGCAGCTCAAGCCATTTTCCGACCATCGTGTATTCGAACAGCATGAATCCGGTCGCGTTGCCCCCCGGCCGCGCCAGGCTGTCGACGAAGCCGGCGCCGACCGGATCGCCGGCGAGCGGAAATACGATGGGGATTGTGTGGGTCGCCTGCTGCAAGGGCGGCACGGTCGAGTCGCCGGTCGCGAGGATCACGTCCGGGGCGAGCGCGACCAGCTCCTGCGCGTGCCTGCGAAGCTCAACCGCATTCGCCGTGGCCCAGCGGGGTTCGATGCGGACGTTGCGGCCGATGGTCCAGCCCAGGAGGGCCAGCTCCTGATAAAACGCTGCGAGGCGCGCCTGAAAAACCGGATCTTCCGCAGTCCCAGGCAGCAGGATCCCGACGGTTTTCACTTGCTGGCGCTGCGCACGCGCCAATAGCGGCCATGTGGCCGCAGAGCCGGCAACAATTCCGATGAAATCCCGTCGGCGCACGCAGCTGCCCCCAAGGCCGGTACGATGCCATCTACGGTAGCAACATAGCAGGTCGCGCCGCAGCGGTAAGGGCCATCATTGTGGGCGCTTCGGCGGCTAGTCGACGATCTCGTCAGCACTCCGATCACCGACATGTATGTCGGTTTGCATGTGGGCGAAGTTTTCTGCGGCAATGTCGGAAGCACCGAACGGCTCGATTTCACCGTGGTCGGTCCGGCCGTCAATGAAACGAGTCGCATCGCGGCTATGTGCCGCTCGGTCGACCGGCCGGTTCTGGTCTCGGAGACATTCGCCAACGTCGATGGGATGCGGGGTCATCTGGTTTCGGTTGGCCGCTATGCCTTGCGTGGGGTCGCGCAGCCGCAAGAACTTTTCACATTGGATCCGGCCCGCGCCAATTAGCGGTTCCCGGTCACGTGTCCTTGACTGGACAGCCGCCGCGTTCGCGTCTGGTATCGTCTGAAGTTTATAAGCAGAGTGTAGACACCATGCAGTTCTTGAACCGGCGTGAATTCAGCAGACTTTGTGCCACGCTTGGATCTTTGGCCGCTTTTGGTACGGCTTCAGGCGCCGAAGGGCGCACAGTGAAATTTCGTGATGGCGCTGTCGCGCCAGCATTGGGCCAGGGCTCTGCGAATCTTGGAAAGGGAAGGCGCCCCCAAGCCGAGGAAGAAGAGGCGCTACGCACAGGCCTTTCTCTCGGGATGACGTTGGTCGACACGGCGGAGATGTACGGCTCGGAGGAATTCATAGGTCGCGCTATTTCTGGTCAGCGCGATCGCGTTTTTCTCGTGTCCAAGGTGTGGCCCAACCACGTGGCGGGCGACGGCATCACACGCGCCTGCGAAGCTAGTCTCAAGCGCCTCGGCACTGATCATCTCGATCTCTATCTCCTGCATTGGCCGAATGGCGTCACCAACATCGCGCACGTCGTGACCATGTTTGAGAAATTGCGCTCGGCGGGCAAGATTCTCGCCTGGGGAGTTTCCAATTTCTCGGTCCGTGACATGGAGAACCTCTTTCGTATTCCGCAAGGCGATCGCTGCGCCACCAATCAGCTCCCTTACAGTATCGGTGACCGCGGCATTGAGCGCGGCGTGCTCCCATGGTGCCAGCAACACGGCATGCCGATCATGGCCTATTCGCCACTCGGCGGACCCGGCGCCAACTTGCTGCGTGATCCCACTTTGGGACGTATCGGTGCGGCGCATGGCTGCTCTGCGGCGGCCGTGGCTCTGGCCTGGGCTATCCGCAACGGTAACGTCATTGCGATTCCCGAATCCGGTTCAGCGGCGCACGTGAAGGAAAATGCCGTCGCGCTGTCTCTCACATTGACGCCGGAAGACATTCAAACGTTGGAAACGGCGCATCCGCTGCCGAAGCGTTAGCCTGAAATCAAGAATAGCCAACGCGTATTTTACGCTGAAATTATCCGCTGACGGTATCGGAACGCCGACGGCCGCGTTCTCCGCGAATCAAATTTCGCGCGACGCGTATTCCATCACATTCGTGACAAATGAAATTGAACTGACGCGTCCTGGTGCGTCCGCAAGACTCTGCTAACTGCGGCACAGGGCGACGTACTGTTTTAAGCGAGGCGCACCATGAACACGAACACAATCAAACTTCTTCCGATCGTTTTCAGTGCGGCAGCCTTGATGGCTACGCCGGCACTCGCCGCTACACACAAAAGCAAAGGGTTGCACCACTACGCATCCGAACCCGCTTATGCTCCAAAGACACAACGACCGCCCGAGGTATACAGTTGGGATGGGCGAGATCTCGGCACCGATCCGGATCCGAATATTCGTTTTCAGTTGCTGCGCGACCAGAATTGGGGCAGCTACTGATCAGGAAAGCTTCAATCGCACAGCAACGAAAGAGGCCGCTGACCGAAGCGGCCTCTTTTATTTTCAGCGAATGAGCAGTGTGACCAGGATCGCCGCGAGCAGACCGTTTCCGATGAACTGTGCAATCAGCACTTCAACGAGAAGTTCGGTATGGCCTGAGACCATGTATCGCGTGAAAAAAATTCCAAGGAAAGCAGCGATCGCTGCGGCAGTCACCGCCGTAGCTCTGTCCGACATATTGTCCCCCGCGCGCGATGCTATTTTTGCGGGGCCGCGCGCATATTGCCCCAAGGATCGGCTTTTTGTTGCTTGACGTCCGGCAGTCTGCCCATCGTGGCTTGGTAGGCGTCGTCGGTATCCTTCTGGAAGGCCCGTTTCTCCTGAATCTTCGCCTTTTCTTTGTCGCTCATTCCCTGGGGCGCCGATGCGTGCTGCGCGTAAGCGCATGTGGCCTGCACCAGAAACGCAGCCGCGCCGACCACTGTCACGAACGAGGACGGGAACGGTTTTGCTTTTTCATCATGCCGGCTGGTGGGCGGCGAAGTCAGGGGTGAGTGCATGGTCAGCTACCGCATGGCTACGGAAGGACCTTTACTATCACATGGCAGGTCCGATGTCCGTCAAGGATGATGAACGGATTTTCCGCAGGTCTGCGACATCAGCTAATCATTTCGAAATATCGTAAGCATTGTTCGTACAAAAATCCAAAAGAGGTCAAGTACAACGGCAAGAAGTACGAACGTTTCGGCCAGGGCCAGGGCGGAATAGATCAATGCAATGGCGGAATGAACTAAGGACATTGCGGTGGGGTCGGTTTGGCGAGGAATTCATGCGCCGATTACCTGCCACCCATGGGCATGTCTTGTGATCCCGGACAAGAATTTGATAATTGCTGCCAACGCACGCGGACGGACATCGCGGCGCATTTTCAAAGGAGGTCGGCGTGGCAGTGAGGATCGAAAAGAACGGAACGGTCTGGACGGTGATCCATGACCGGCCGGAAGCCCGGAATGCAATGGACCCGTCAAGCGCAGATGCATTGACTGCGGCATTCGTTGAATTCGATGCCGACAAGAAAGCGTCGGTTGCCGTCTTCTACGGCGCAGGCGGATCGTTCTGTGCCGGGTGGGATCTCAAATACGTCAGCACGCTGAACGCCGACCATCCGCTTGGCGAGCTCGACATTCCCACAATCGGTCCTCAAGGCAATGGCGGGGAGATTCCACGCGGTCCCCTGGGGCCTTCTCGCCTCGAGTTGGACAAGCCGGTCATCGCAGCAATCGAGGGCCCCGCTGTCGCCGGCGGCATGGAGCTGGGCCTGTGGTGCGATTTTCGCGTGATGGCGAAGGAGTCCTATTTCGGTGTCTATTGTCGTCGCTGGGGCGTACCATTGATCGACGGTGGAACGGTGCGCTTGCCGCGTATCGTTGGCCAAGGTCGTGCATTGGAAATTATTCTGACCGGACGGAAAGTGCCGGCCGAAGAATGCCTGGACATTGGCCTGTGCGAATACGTGACCCCCAAAGGAGGTGCGCGCGCAAAGGCCGAAGAACTGGCCCAGGAGATTGCACGTTTCCCGCAGGTCTGCGTGCGGGCCGACCGCCGTTCGGCGATCAAGAGTCATGGCCTCACGGTCCGCGAGGCGCTGGTTCAGGAATGGTACAATGGACGCGAAGCCTTGATTGAAGACGGCGTTGCCGGTGCCGCGCGCTTCAAGGATGGTCTCGGTCGACACGGCGACTTCGCGAAGATCCGATAGATGGCCGGAGCGTCCTTAAAACAAAGAGCCCCAATCCGCCTTCCGCGCGCGTTTGAACAGCACGCCGTCGCGGCGCGAGACCACCTGATCGCTCGCCGATCCGTCGGGCCGGCACAGCTTCAAGGTCGTATGACCGCCGGCTTTGCGGGGACGAGCAATGACTCGCGCCCCGGCTTGCATTGCCGGTTTTTGCGAAACCGCTAGATAGCTGAATTTCTCGTCCTCCCAGGGAACGTCCGCGCGCTTGGTTTGCCCATGGACGCGCGAGCGGGCCACGCGCACGGCGAAATGACACCAGTCCGGCGGCTGAAGCGGACACGCATGCGCATGCGGGCAGGGCGCGATTACATGCGCGCCGGCCTTAATCAGCTGGCTACGAGCGGTATGAATCCGCTGCCACCCAGCCGGCGTTCCCGGTTCGACGATTACGAGAGTGTCTGCAGTCTGCGCCCAGAGCCGTTGCAAAACAGAATGCCTGACCGTGGGGGAAAGTTCGTTGAGGACATAGGCCAGAGTGACGAGGTCGCGCGTTCCACAATCGACGGCGTCAATGGCGGCATCCGCGACGCGCCAGGTGACGTGCGGCGTCTCGAGCCCAGCCGCGAGTCGTTCGCCATAGGCACGAAATTCAGGACTTGCCTCGATAAGCACGGCATCGGCGAGTCTGGGCCAGCATTCAGACGCAGCCCACAGCGCGGTGCCCGGGCCCGCGCCGATATCAAGCGCGGTCTTTG
This sequence comes from Pseudolabrys sp., assembly GCA_051986235.1. Classification (GTDB taxonomy): domain Bacteria; phylum Pseudomonadota; class Alphaproteobacteria; order Rhizobiales; family Xanthobacteraceae; genus Pseudolabrys. Next base: position 62,606 of record JBPYDR010000046.1, on the reverse strand, counting down.
GCGCAAAATCCGGGCGAGCCTCGGCAACCGCGTTAAAGCTCGCGCGGACGGCCGCGTAGGTCGCCGGCAGACGCACCGCGAGATAGGCGAGTACATCGCGACCGCTTATAGCATGAGGTTTCGCGCCGTGCCGCTCGTCACGGTAGCGCTGTGAAAGGGCTTCTGCCGTCGCAGCGAGATCGGAGAGTGCCGTGCCCTCCAGCTCATCATCGACAGCTCGACGCAGAAGAGGCGGAAGGTCCATTGATCACCGTAGCCAGCAAAAATCCGGCTGCGTTCTTAAACAAATGGATGATAAACCGGTTGTATGCGCCTGACGATCAACTGCGACATGGGCGAGGGGTTCGGCCTTTATCGCCTCGGCGACGATGCGGCGATGATGCGCCACATTGATCTCGCCAATGTCGCCTGCGGATTTCACGGTTCGGATCCGACGATCATGCGCGAGACGGTTCGTCTTGCGAAAATGCACAAGGTGAAAGTGGGCGCCCATCCGTCGCTGCCCGATCTGCAGGGCTTCGGCCGCAGGGCCATGGTCATTGCGCCGGCGGAAGTCACCGATCTCGTGACGTATCAGGTCGGTGCATTGAAAGCGTTTCTGGATGCCGAAGGCCTTCTGTTGAACCACGTGAAGCCGCATGGTGCGCTCTATGGCATGGCGGCGCGTGACGGGAAAATTGCCTCGGCGATTGCCGACGCCGTGCTGCCGTTCGGCGTGCCCATTCTCGGAATGGCGTTCACCGCGCACGAAGCCGCCTACCGCGACAAGGGCGTCGAACTGATCCCGGAATTCTATGCCGATCTTGAATATGACGGAGACGGCAATCTGATCCTCAGCCGCGTCCATGACGCGGTCGATCCAGCGAAAGCCGCGGCGCGAGTGCTGCGTGTGATACGGGACCATGCGGTCACGACGACTGCCGGCCGGGACATTCCTGTTAAAGCCGCGACAGTCTGCGTGCATTCCGATACGCCCTCGGCGGTTGCTATTGCTGCGGAACTTGACCGGGTTCTTCGCCAGGCCCCGGCCAAACCGTGATAATTGCAGCCCTTATTCGGCTCTTGTGATGCCAACTTTGTTAGATAGCTGCCTGCCGATGACACGTTTACCGCTGATACGCCTGATTGCGCTCATGGGGACGCTCTCGGGGGCCTTTGCGCTATCCGGATGCACATCACAAGAGGCCGCCAGCCGCTTTCTGGTCGAGCCTGACCGGTACGTCCTATATAGCTGCCCCGAGATCGCGACGGCGTCGCGAGCCAATATGGCGCGGCAACGCGACCTCGAGGCGTTGATGGCGAAGGCCGGCACCAGTGCTGGCGGCCAGCTCGCGAGCGGCATGGCCTACGCGCCGGAATACAATCAGTTGCGCGGGGAGATGGTGCAGCTGCGCAAGGCCGCGGATGACAAGAATTGCAGGCCTGGACCCGGTGCTCCTGCGCCGAGGGGCGGTGTGTCCGCTCCGACGCGTTTGGTCCCGGGCAACAGGTCGTCCAGCAATTAGCGGAACTTTTTTCCAGCGTGGAACTTGTTGGCGTGGAACCCGCCACAGACGGTGGCCCTAAATGGGGGCGAGCATGGGTATTTTGATAAGCATTCTCATAACCTTCCTGGTCATTGTTCTAGTTCTTTATTTGATCAACATGCTGCCGATCGACGGCCGGGCGAAGCAGATCGTCCGCGTGATCGTGATCATCATCGGCGTTCTGTCGTTGCTGAAATATCTCGCGGTCTACTAGCGCCTAGAGCCTGATTCCACGCAGCCGCAAAGCGTTGCCGATGACGCTGACCGAGGATAGCGCCATCGCCGCGGCGGCGATGATCGGCGACAGCAGCAGACCGAAGGTGGGATAGAGAACACCCGCGGCCACTGGCACGCCAAGCGCATTGTAGATGAATGCGAAAAACAGGTTCTGCCGGATGTTGCGCATCACGGCTTGCGAAAGCACGCGCGCCTTCACGATGCCCGTGAGGTCGCCTTTCAGCAACGTGACGCCGGCGCTTTCGATCGCGACATCGGAGCCCGTTCCCATGGCGATGCCGACTTCGGCGGCGGCGAGTGCCGGCGCATCATTGACGCCGTCGCCGGCCATAGCGACCGCGCGGCCCTCGCCACGCAATTTTTCGACGACAGCACTCTTCTGATCGGGCAGCACTTCCGCCTCGACCTCGCCAATACCTAGCTGGCGCGCGACCGCCTGCGCCGTAGTGCGGTTGTCGCCGGTCAGCATGACCAAGCGAATACGGTCGGCGCCCAGGGCGCTCAGCGCTTCCGGCGTGGTTTGTTTGATCGGATCGGCAATGGCGATGACGCCAGCCGCTTTGCCGTCGACTGCGAGGAAAATGGCGGTCGCTCCATCGCCGCGCAGGTGTTCGGCTTCCTCGCACAGGGAAGACGCGTCGATACTCAGCTCCGAAAGAAAACGCGCATTGCCCAGCGCGACTTTTTTTTTGCCCTCAACCGTCCCGGTAACGCCTTTGCCCGCGGGTGAATCGAAGTCGCTCGCCGGCGCAAGTTTGAGCTTGCGCCCGGCCGCAGCGGCCAAAATCGCTGCCGCGAGAGGATGTTCGCTGCCGCGCTCAACGCTCGCCGCAAGCTTCAAGACCTGCGCTTCGTCAAATCCGGGCGCAGGACGGACCGCCACCACCTTCGGCTTGCCTTCGGTCAGCGTGCCAGTCTTGTCGATGACCAGTGTGTCGATCTTTTCCATTCGCTCCAGCGCTTCGGCGTTCTTGATCAATACGCCGGCCTGCGCGCCGCGCCCGACACCGACCATGATCGACAACGGCGTCGCGAGGCCGAGCGCGCAGGGGCAGGCGATAATGAGAACGCTCACCGCCGCCACCAGCCCATAGGCGAAGCGCGGCTCCGGACCAAACATGGCCCACGCTGCAAAGGCTGCGATTGCCACCGCAATCACGGCCGGCACGAACCATGCGGAGGCCTGATCGGCGAGACGCTGGATCGGCGCGCGGCTGCGCTGGGCTGAAGCCACCATCTGCACGATCTGCGACAGCAGCGTATCGCGCCCGATTCTGTCGGCGCGCATGACGAAGCTTCCGCTCTTGTTGAGCGTGCCGCCGATCACGGGCGAATCCTTTTCTCGCGTGACGGGCATGGACTCCCCGGTGATCATCGACTCGTCGACCGCCGAGCGGCCTTCCAGCACGACGCCATCGACCGGGACTTTGTCGCCCGGACGCACGCGCAGGCGATCGCCGGCGTGGATCTCGTCGAGAGAAGCCTCTTCATCGCTGCCGTCGTCCTTGACGCGGCGCGCGGTCTTTGGCGCGAGGTCGAGGAGGGCGCGGATCGCACCCGACGTTGCTTCGCGCGCGCGCAATTCGAGCACCTGACCCATCAACACAAGGACGGTGATGACGCTGGCAGCTTCGAAATACGTCGACGGCGCGCCACTATGGCTGCCGCGGAATGCCTGCGGAAAAATGCCCGGCAAGAAGGTGGCAACGAGGCTGTAGGCATAGGCCACGCCGGTGCCCATGGCGATGAGCGTGAACATGTTCAGATTGCGCGTCACCAGCGACCGCCAGCCGCGCACAAAGAAAGGCCAGCCGGCCCATAGCACGACCGGTGTGGCGAAGGCGAACTGCACGTAGTTCGAGAGCGTCGGATCGACCCAGTTGTGGGCGCCCGCGATGTGCGCGCCCATTTCGAGAACGAACACAGGAATTGTGAGCGCAAGACCGATCCACAACCGGCGCGTCATGTCGACACGCTCGGGGTTCGGTCCGGTGTCGCTCCCGGCGAGTTCCGGCTCGAGCGCCATGCCGCAGATCGGGCAGGAGCCCGGACCGATCTGCCGGATCTGCGGGTGCATCGGGCAGGTATAGATCGTGCCTTCGGCGACGGGCTCAGGCTGGCGGGGGCCGCGATATTTTTGCGGATCGTTTATGAAATCCGTGCGGCAGCCGGCCGAGCAGAAATAATAGGTATGGCCCTGATAGTCGGCGCGGTGCCTGGCGCTATGCGGATCGACCGTCATGCCGCACACGGGATCGACCACGCGGCCTGCCGGTGCATGGCCGTGTTGACACCTGTGGTGATGCTCTGCCGTCACGCCTGCACCTTGTCTCCAATACCCCCAGGGGGTATATAGCCGGCATGGCAAAGGACAGCAAGGCGGCAACGCTCAAGCGGCTCAATCGCATTGAAGGCCAGGTGAGGGGCCTCGCCCGCATGGTTGAGGACGACCGCTATTGCATCGACATCGTGACGCAGATCGGTGCGGTCCGCGCCGCGTTGCGGCGTGCCGAGGAGGAAATCCTGCGCGATCATGTGGCGCATTGTGTCAGTCACGCGATCAGGAGCGGTAACAAGGCCGATCAGCGGCGCAAGGTCGCCGAACTGATGGATGTGATGGGGCGCGCGGCGCGCTAGCCGAATTTCTTCCGCGCCAGCGCCACGCCCTTGCCGAGCGCAATCAGCTTCGCCTCGGCGATATCGCGTCGCATCGGCGCCATACCGCAATTGGTGCACGCGACAATCTTTTGTTTGGGCACGAACTTCATGACCTCGGCGATGACCTGCTCGACCTGTTGCGGCATCTCGATCTTGTCGCTCGCGACATCGATCACGCCGATCAGCACGTCCTTGCCTTCGAGCAGCGACAGAAGCTTGAGCGGAACGTGTGAGTTGATGCACTCGACCGAAACCTGGCCGATACGGCTTTTTGCCAGCGCGGGAAGAATCTCCTCGTACTGACGCCATTCATTGCCGAGCGAATTCTTCCAGTCGATATTAGCCTTGATCCCGTAGCCGTAGCAGATGTGCACGGCGGTGGTGCATTTCAGCCCGTCGATTGCGCGATGCAGCGCATCGATTCCCCAGCCGGAAACTTCACTCATGAACACGTTGAACGCCGGCTCATCGAACTGGATGACATCGACGCCGTCTTTTTCAAGTGCGCGTGCTTCCTGATTGAGCAGGTCGGCGAAAGCCATCGCCATCTTGATCTTGTCGCCGTAATGCGCGTCGGCGATCGTATCGGAAATAGTCATGGGGCCCGGCATCGTGATCTTCAGTTTGTGTCGGGTGTGCGCGCGGGCAAAGCGGGCTTCCGTCTGGTGCACGCGGCCTTTGAGTTTCAGCTCGCCGCGCACGACCGGCACCATCGCCTTGTAGCGGTCGGCGCGGATTCCCATCTCGACTTTGTGCGCGAAGTCGATCCCGTCCACGAATTCAAGAAAGCCGTGCACGAAGTGCTGACGCGACATTTCTCCGTCGCAGACGATATCGATCCCGGCATCCTCCTGCCATTTGATCGCAACCAGCGTTGCATCGAGCTTGGCGGCGGCGAGTTCATCGCCTTGCAATCGCCACTGCGGCCACAACTTGTTCGGCTCCGCGAGCCAGGATGGCTTCGGCAGACTGCCGGCAACGGTCGATGGAAAGATCATGCTGGAACGGTCCCCTAGCGTTGCGGTGGCCGCCAACTATAGAGCCAATCGTAGCGGGCGCGCAGCCTCTCTCCGCCCATGGCCCGCATCGCGAGGTTGCGGACGAAGGCCTCCGGTCCGCTTCGCCCATAAATACGATCCTGACGGCGGGAGAATTGTTGGGCACGCGCAGTGCGGTGCCAGCGGGCGCCTTCATAGGCGCGCAGCGCATCGGCCGGATCGTCGATATATTTCTCCAGCATATCTGCGAGCACGACGGCGTCCTCGATCGCCATGCTCGCGCCCTGAGCGAGGAACGGCATCATCGGGTGGGCGGCGTCCCCGATAAGGGTGACGGGTACCTTCGATCCGCGGAACGGATCCTTGCGGTCATAAAGCGCCCATTTCAGCCAGCGATCGGGAACGGCGATCAGCGCGCGCGCCTTCTCCGACCAGGCCCAGCGGGCGAAATGCCGGAGAATTTCGGCGCGATCGCCGTTAGCAGACCAGCCGATCTCGCTCCATTCGTCGTGCACGATGCCGACAATATTGATGAGCGTGCCGGACTTGACCGGATAGTGGACGAGATGCGCGTCCTGACCGAGCCAGAGATGCACCAGCGGCGCACGAAATTCCTCCGGCACTGCGTCGGCGGGAACGAGCGCGCGCCAGGCCGTGCGGTGCCGGAATCTCGGTGGCGGCAGCCGCTGCAGGCGAGAGGCGACGTTCGACCAGATCCCGTCGGCACCGATCAGCGCGATCCCGCGTTCATCGAGCACTTGCGAACCGCGCTTGCCGAGCACGCTGACGCCTCTGCCATGCGCCGCGAAATCCTCGATGCGCGTGCCGAGTTCGAGCGAGATGTCGCGTTCGTTACGCACCGCGTCGACGAGCGCCAATTGCAGATCGCCGCGATGGATCGACCAATAGGGTGCGCCGAAACGCCGTTCCACTTCTTCACCCAGGGGGATGCGCACGACTTCACGCGCGGACCCGCCCGACATCACGCGGATCGCCTGTGGTGCGACCGCTACCGATGCAAGACGCTCGCGCAGGCCGAGTGCGATCAGGACGCGGCTGCCGTTCGGCGAGAGCTGAACGCCAGCTCCGGTCTCTTCAAGTTTTCCGGTTTGTTCGTAGATGGTCACGCGAATTCCGGCGCGCGCGAGGGCCAGCGCAGCCGTCAATCCGGCTATGCCGGCTCCGGCGATGATGACATGACGCGGGTGCGCCATGGTCGGAATTCCCGATGCAGGTTTAGGCGGCGGCAGATAGAGGCAGCGCGCACTCTGGCGGGCGCGCCGCATGCGGATCAAGCGCTGAGTTAAAGCGATAGAGCGTCGAGCAATAGGGGCAGATGATTTCCTTGTCCTCGCCGATGTCGAGGAACACGTGCGGATGGTCATACGGCGGCGTTGCCCCGACACACATGAATTCCTTGGCGCCGATTTCGATCACCGGAACGCCTGGATCATTGTGGAAGTGGGGGACAACGTGTTCCGCCATGGAAACTCCTCGTGCTGGCCGCGGTCGGCGGCGAAATTTCGGACAGCACCATAGCGAGGCGGCTCGGCAATGCCTAGCTCATTCACAGAATTCAGCTATCGGCGCCGTGGAAACGCCTTGGTTCGCGGGCACAGAGCGCGAAGATCGGAATCTGTGGAGCCGGACCGTTGGAACAGCCCGCCATAATGCGCGCCCCTCGAATTGGGCCGGCTCTCGCGACTGTGCTTCTGCTTGCGCTTGCCGCGCTTTATGCAGTGCCGCGCGCGGTCGATGCGTTTTATGGCCTTGACGATCCGTCCCGCATTGCCAACCAGGCGCTGGATGACAGATTCAACGCTGCGGTTGCGGGACGCGAGATCGAGGCGGCGCTGGCCGCAGATGACGCCGATCTCGCCCAGAGCTTTGTCGATCTGGCCGGGGCCCGTAATGTGACGGTTGATCCTGTACTGCGGGAAAAAGTGACGAGCGCGACCGCCGAGGCCGCGACGACCAGCCATAAGGCGAAGAGCTTCGCCCGCGGTCTGATTACCGGCCAGCCCGACGACATGGCTGCGCTCGCGGGAACCGCTGCTGGCGATCTCTTTGTGTTCGGCGATATCCGCGATGCTTTGCGCGAAGGAAAACGGCTCGCCGCTGGCGAGGAGGTCGACGAGCTGGTGCTTGGGCTCGCCTGTGTCGGCATCGCGATCACGGCCGGCACTTATCTCACGTTCGGTGCCGCAGCGCCGGCGCGCGCTGGCCTGACGCTTGTGAAAGTCGCGCGCAAGACCGGAAGTCTTGGCGCCGAGCTCGCCGGCAATATCGGTCGCATGGTGCGCCAGGCTGGGTTCTCCGGCGCGAGCCCCGTGCTTGCGGTGCGTGCCGCGCGCGATGCCGTGAAGGTCGAGCGCGCGGACGGTCTGCTTAATCTTGCGCGCGATGTCGGCCGTGTCGAACGCGCCGCGGGTGGCCGCGCGGCATTCGATGGCCTGAAAGTGGCGAAAGAGCCGGCAGACGTGACGCGCGTCGCAAGGCTGGCGGAAAAAGAAGGAAGCCGCACGCGGGCCATTCTCAAACTCGTCGGTCGCAGCGCCATCACGCTCGCCGCGCTTGCTTTCGATGCAGGCGTCTGGCTCATCGGCGCGCTGTTCGCGGTGTTCGGTTTCATGTCCGCGCTCAAGAGCGCAACCGAAAGGATGGCCCTGCGTTATTTCCGCCGCCGCAGAGAGAAACGCAGGCTGAAGCAACTGCGGCCGATTGCTGTCGCGCTCGCGCACGGCTAAACATCCACGCATGCCCAGTTTCAGAAATGGAAAAGTCGAGATCGCCTATCTCGACGAAGGTGAGGGCGAGCCGATCGTGCTCATCCATGGCTTCGCCTCGACCAAAGAAGTGAATTGGCTGCTCACCGGCTGGTTTGCGACACTCACCAAAGCTGGCCGGCGTGCAATTGCGCTCGACAATCGCGGCCATGGTGCATCCACCAAGCTTTACGATCCTGCCGACTATCACAGTGCGATCATGGCCGAAGATGTTCGCGCGCTGCTCGATCATTTGGAGATCGAACGCTCCGACCTGTTGGGCTATTCGATGGGCTCGCGCATTGCCGCCCTTCTGTCGGTCGCGCACCCAGCGCGCGTTCGTTCAGCCATACTCGGGGGGCTTGGCATCCGCCTCGTGGACGGCGTCGGGCTTCCGGAGAGCATTGCCGAAGCGCTCGAGGCTCCGACGGTCGCCGACGTGAAAGATCCGACGGGCCGCACCTTCCGCATTTTTGCCGACCAGACGAAATCCGATCGGCGCGCGCTTGCCGCCTGTATCCGCGGCTCGCGTCAGACTTTAAGCCGCGCGGAGGTCGCCACGATCGTGGTTCCGGTGATGGTTGCCGTTGGTACGACCGACGAGGTGGCGGGCAATGCCCAGGAATTGGCCGCGCTCATTCCGGGGGCACGCGCGCTCGATATTCCCGGCCGCGACCACATGCTTGCGGTGGGCGACAAGGTCTTCAAAACCGCTGTTATCGATTTCCTTAATCAACGTGCATGAGCCATGCGCCGGACGCTGGTCCGGCGTGCTTGGGCGCGTTTTCGAACTCTTGTCACTCTTTGGCACACTTGGCGGCTGCGAAAATGTGATAAAAGACCTATGTGGGCTGAGAGACGCGAGGAGTACGTCGTTCATGGTTCAATATCAGACGCGGCCCGCGCGGGCCCTCGATAAGGTCGATCCGGTCTGGGCGCGCATCCGCAGCGAAGCGGAGGACGTCGCACGCCGCGAGCCAGAGCTCGCCACCTTCATCTACGAGAACATCCTACACCACGGTACGCTCGAGGCTGCAATCGCACACCGCGTCAGTCAGCGGCTCGACCATGCCGACGTCTCCGCCGACCTCATCCGTCAGGCCTATCACGATGCGCTGGAAGATGAGCCGTCGCTTGGCGAGGCGTTTCGCGTGGATATCGTCGCTACGGTGGACCGAGATCCGGCGACCAGCCGCTTTATAGAGCCGGTGCTCTATTACAAGGGTTTCCATGCGATCCAGACGCACCGCCTAGCGCACTGGCTCTACGGCAAATCCCGCAAGGATTTTGCGCTCTACCTGCAAAGCCGTTCGTCATCGGTATTCCAGTGCGACATCAATCCGGCTGCGAAAATCGGTCGCGGCATTTTCCTCGACCATGCGACGGGTCTTGTCGTGGGCGAGACGGCAGTGATCGAGGATGACGTTTCGATCCTACATGATGTGACGCTTGGCGGTACCGGCAAGGAGCACGAGGACCGTCATCCGAAGATCCGGCGCGGCGTCATGATCGGCGCGGGCGCGAAGATTCTCGGGAATATCGAAGTCGGCCATTGCGCGCGCATCGCGGCCGGCTCGGTTGTCATCAAACCGGTACCGCACAATGTCACTGTCGCCGGCGTTCCGGCGAAAGTCGTGGGTGAGGCCGGGTGCCCTGAGCCGTCCCGCACCATGGATCAGATGCTCTACGGCATCATGCTCGACGGTTGACGGATCGCTTGCGCCGGGCTGTCCGATCAGGCAAAGACGTTGCCTTGAGAGAGGAGCGGTCCGTGGACGTCCAGGAAGTCCGAAAAATCGACGGGTATCTGAAAAAGCTGTTCGGCAATGCGCAGATCCGCGTCGTGCCGAAATCCTCCGATACCGCTGAAATTTTCGTTGACGCAGATGATCTTGGCGAGCTCACCGTCGATGAAGACGAGGGCGAGCGTTCCTATAATTTCCGCATGGTGATCCAGGTCGGCAACGACCCGAGCATCCAGCCGGTACCGACGCTCAATGCCTACCTGCGCAACAAATTCGCCAACGACAATATCCGTGTCGTGCCTCGCCCGAAAAAGACGGACTCGCTTGAAGTCTATATCGGCGAAGAATTCATCGCGGTACTGTTTCTCGAGATCGAGAAAGGCCGCCGATCCTATATTCTCGAGCTGCCGATCCTCGACGTCGATCTGGTGGACTGATTTTCCGCAACTGTGGCGGATTTGTCATGGCCGGGCTTGTCCCGGCCATCCACGTCTTTTTGTCCGCCAAGACGCGGATGGCCGCAACAGTGCGGCCATGACGCCGGAAAGCAAGGTCACTTCATTTCCGAATGCAGCCTGGCGATCAGGCGATCAATTCCGCTGGCGACGTCCGACCAGTTGTCCAGCCAGTCCCGCGGAAAGCGCAGGGTGACGTCGGCGTTGCCGATGCGCCGCTCCAGGAGGCAGGTGCCGGAATTGGTGACGCCTTTATGCGAGCAGCGCGCTAGGAAGTGCTCGGGCGCGTTCGACTCGAAGACCAGATCTTCGCCCTGATAGGGCGTTTCGCTGCGAAAGCCGCGGAACGTCAAACCGGGAGGACCCGCAACCGGTTCGGCCATCAGATAGCTCGGATAGATGGTCTGCACGCGCTCGATCAGGGGCAGGGTGGTCTCTCTGGACGCAATGGTGACAAACAGACGCTCATTGGGATCAATCGGCGCCCCGACCGTCGGCCTGATCGCAGGATCAGGCGGCGTAAGGCTCGGCCAGTTGTAAGAGAGGTCCACGCGTTCATGCGCGCCGGGCCGCCGCTGGACGTTCATGCGGATGGCTGCCGGTTCGATATTGAACACCGTGCCTGAAACAACGATCGGCACAGTTGGCGCATCAAGTGTCACCGGGCTGTCGGGCCAGCGCGGCCACAGCACGTAGGTGACATAGGCGGCGCCGAACAAGACGATGGCGCCGAACACCATGAGCGGTGCCAGCAGCGGGTGGTGTCCGGTGCGTGGCTTGCGCCGGGCGTTGCGTCGTGCTCTCCGAGAACGATCCTGTGTGAGGGCTGGCAGATTTAGGCTCCTGACCCCGCGAATCGGCCGGATTATGCTACGCCAGATCGCACCCTGCGGCATTCCGGCAGGTCCCCGACGGATCATGCGCAATACCATCCTCGGCCGTCGGCTTGAAGGCCGCCGTTTCGAGTTCGTGGTTCTGGCAACGCTCAGCCTGATGTCGGGCCTCGTACTGGTGACGACATTGCAGGCCTGCAGTTTCCTGCTCGCCTAGCCACTTTCCAGGTAAATCCGGTTCAGGCATGTCATGGCGGTCGCGTGGCGGTGCGTGCCGGTGTTGGGACATGGAGATGGCCAGCAATGCCGATTTACAAGCTCGAGGGACAGGCGCCGGAATTTCCGCCCGAAGGTGAGTTTTACATTGCGGAAACCGCAGTGCTGATCGGCCGCGTGCGGCTGAAGGCTGAAGCGAGCGTCTGGTTTGGGGCGGTCCTTCGCGGCGACAATGAATGGGTCGAGCTCGGCGAGCGTTCGCAGATCCAGGACAATGCCACTCTGCACACCGATCCAGGATTTCCGCTGACGATCGGGCGCGAGTGCGTGATCGGCCACAATGTCATCCTGCACGGCTGCACAGTGGGCGACAATTCCCTGATCGGCATGGGTGCAATCATACTCAACGGCGCAAAGATAGGAAAAAATTCGCTTGTCGGTGCCGGGAGCGTCGTCACCGAAGGAAAGAGCTTTCCCGACAACTCATTGATCGTCGGCGCTCCCGCGCGCGTCATTCGTACGCTCGACGAGAAGGCCGCAGAGATGATCCGCGCCGGCGCGGACATCTATGTGCGTCGCTGGAAACACTATATGCAGCACTTAACGTGGATCGGTTGAGAATTTTCCCCCCGCACGCCGCGAAAGCCGGTAGTGAAGTACCGTTTTGCGCTGACTTTGCGATGAATGCATCTTTTTGTGACGGCTAACACTGCGGTGCCTGTCTAGTGCCCCTAGCTTGCGGAGACCAAAAAAAGCGATGGGGGAGAAGATATGGCAACCGAGAGAGACATACCTCCGCTGATCGAACTGCTACGTATGGCAGCCGACCAATGGCCTAGTTCAGAACCAGGCGAGGTCTCGCAGAGCGAACTATTTCGTCGCGACCAGGCCTTGCTTGAGATGTGGCCCGAAGCCTGCCGGCGCGTAGGCGCCGGAGAGCGTGAGTTTCCGCCCGGAGTGCTCAAACTTTGGCAACAGGAAATGAGCAGAGGGCGCGTCAATTGACTGCCGCACAAAAGAAGAGCCCCGGCAAGCTGGCCGGGGCACCCGTGTGCCTTCATGAATGAGCATTACTAGTGGTTCAGGCCGACACACAGAATGAGATCTGGAGTGTCCGGCGCCGAACCGGAAATGAACCCCCCAAATCCCGCCCAGCAAAATAGCGGTAGCCCGCGACAGATCAGGGGCAACTTAGTACCTTCGCAAAAAAATACCAGAACATTCCAAATTGTGACAGCGCCGCGTCCACGCGCGCGACGGGTGCCGCGATCAGGACGCAGAACGATGCGCCGGGACCGCCCGTCTGCGTCGGCCTCCGCCCGGCGCCATCCGCATGGTGTTCGGAATTTCGATGTCGACCTCGAGGGTCGACACTTTGTCGCCACGGTCCATGCGGACGTTGACGCGATTGGAGTCGATCTCGACGTGACGGCCAACGGCGGTCAGGATCTCCTCGCGCAGAAGGGCGAGTAGATCAGGAGCACCGCGCGTGCTGCCGCGTTCATAGGCAAGCAGGATTTGCAGGCGATCACGTGCGACCGGGGCGGTGCCTTGTCGCTTGAACAGGTTGAACAGGTTCATGCCGCTCTCCGCCCGAACAATTTGCCGAAGAATCCCTGCTTTTCGGTCGGAACCGTCATTTCGACATCCTCGCCCATGAGCCGGCGTGCGGCGTCGAGATAGGCGCGTGCCGGAGCGCTCGACGGATTGTTGAATGTTACCGGTGAGCCGAGGTTCGAGGCGCGCAGCACTTCCTCACTTTCGGGGATGATGCCGAGGAGCGGGGTCGACAGAATCTCGATGATGTCGTCAATGCTGAGCATTTCCCCGCGCGCGGCGCGCGCAGGATCGTAGCGGGAAATAAGAAGGTGCTTGTCGACACGCTCGCCGCGCTCGGCCTTGACCGTCTTGGCGTCGAGAATGCCGATGATGCGATCGGAGTCGCGCACCGATGACACTTCAGGGTTTGTCACCACGATCGCGGTATCGGCAAAACGCATGGCCAGCGTGGCGCCGCGCTCAATGCCGGCGGGGCTGTCGCAGATGACCCAGTCGAACATCTGTTTAAGGGAATTGATGACGCGCGCGACGCCGTCTTCGGTCAGTGCATCCTTGTCACGGGTCTGCGAGGCGGGGAGAAGTGCCAGCCGCTCGAGACGTTTATCGCGGATCAATGCCTGCGGGAGTTTTGCTATGCCTTGGGTCACATTGATAAGGTCATAGACGACGCGGCGTTCCGCACCCATCACCAGGTCGAGATTGCGCAAGCCCACGTCGAAGTCGACGACGACGACATTCTGTCCGAACTGCGCCAGCGCAGCTCCCAAGGCCGCGGTCGACGTGGTCTTTCCGACCCCGCCTTTCCCGGAAGTAACAACTACGACTTTGGCCATTGAAATGTGCCTCCTGGGGTGATCATTTAGTCCAGCGCGCTGATCTTCAGCGCGCTTCCTTCAAGCCACGCCTGCACCGGCCGATCACGCAAAGCCTTGTCCATCAAATCGGCGGTCAGGTAGTGACCGTCGATAGCGAGAAGCTCGGCCTCGATCTTGGTGCAGAAGATGCGCGCTCGTGTGTTGCCGTTCGAGCCGGCCATGGCGCGCCCACGCAACGTGCCATAGACATGGATTGATCCGCCCGCGACCAGCTCGGCGCCGGAGCCAACAGAGCCTAGCACGGTCACATCACCGTCCGGAAAATAGATCGACTGTCCGGAGCGAACGGGTTTGTCGAGCAGTAGCGTCGCGGGTGCGGAGCGCGCCTCGCGCGCTTGCGGTTTCTCGCGCTGCGGCTCACGCGCTTTCGGCGCGGCTGCACTGATTTCCACGATCTCTTTCTTGGTGGAGCGAAGCAATGGCGGCAAGGCGGCGTCCAATTGTGAAGGGTCGGCATTCTCGATGCCCATGACGCGCACGCCGCGTTGCTCCAGTTGCGCCAGAAGATGCGCGATTGCCGACTTGCTGAGTTTGACAGCAGACAGGTCGAGGACGACTGGCGGTCCGACGAGAAAATTTCCAGTGTCTTTTATCTTCTGCTCGATCTCGGCGATCCATTCGACGAGCGGCGGTTCAGGTGCAAGCGCGACAGCCATATATGAGCGACAGACGAAACGTGGAGATTGTCGGGGATGAGCGACGGATGTCACGACGACTCCCTGCTTGCAAAAAATTTTCTGAGCGTGCGCCACACATATCCGAGGAGCGGATCGCGTCATCGGCAGCAAAATGTGTGACGCCCGGCCCCCGCTCATCTCCATTCAAGGAACAGAGATATCCGGCACACAGAACATGATTCTCGGTTCGACGAAAACAACTTTTGAATCAAGCGCGTCAAATTGCCGGGGCCTGGCGCGTTTTTCTGAATCGGAATCGCGGTTCCATTGAGTCTTCGTTGCCACAATTTGATCGGTGACGGTCAGTGGTCATGCAGCGATGATCATGCTGAATTTGGACCCTCACCACACTACCGTTTGTAGGTGGTCATGGCCTCGGTACAAGACGCCTCAGGTGCACCGCGTGGGGGAGTTGGTCCTTGACGACGGAGACCGCCGGTCGCCGTTTTTCAACCACAACAGTCATTCATGCTCGGGCTCGCGACGGCGCTTTATGGGCCTTTTCATTAAGTGTTGAATGTGTAAATGCGGACTGATCGGGTCCACTGGTATCCTGCTGCCGGCCAGGAATTGGGATCTAATGTCACTATCGCTTCCTGGTGCCGCCAATCATACGGGTGAGTGAGTTGCCGGAAATGATTCAAGCGATCATGTATTTCGGGATCGGCTTTCTTTTCGCCTCCCTGATCGGAATAGCGGTAATCCCTCTGGTGCACGCGCGCGCGGTGCGGCTCACCTTAAAGCGTGTCGAAAATTCGATCCCACAGTCGATGGCCGAAATCCAGGCCGACAAGGACCTCCTGCGCGCAGAATTCGCAATGCAGGCGCGTCGGCTCGAGATCGACGTGGAGCAACTCAAGGACAAAGCCGCGAACCAGTTTGCCGAGCTCGGCAGGAAGACCGACGTCATCAATCGCCTCAAGATCCAGCACGAGGCGCAGAACGTGGAAACCGTTGCGCTCAAGACCGAACTCGAGGCGTTGAGGAAGGAGTTCGGCCGCAGGGATGCGACCATGCCGGCCGTCGCTTACCAGCGTCACGAGCCCGACGTGGTCTCGCTCGTGCCGAAGGATTGGTCGCGCTCCGAGCCGTCACACGCGCCGATAGAGCTTCCGCAAGCCGCAATGCTGGATACGGCGCAGCGCCAAGAAAGCGAAGTCGTCTCGCTGGTCGTGCCGCGAACGAACGAAGAAACAGCAGGGGACGGGGGGCCGCGTGGTCCGGATGCGGCCTATGGATCATCCGATCAACCCATCGACCTACCGCGCGCGCCATCGGGCACGGCCTCCGTCGCGTCGCCCATCCAGATTTCTCACGACGATCAGGTCGTGCATCAGAGGCCATCGGCTCGTCGTAGGGTGTCGCGCAATGTTGCGCGCCTTGCCATTGCCGGAGTGCTCGGCGCCGGAGCTGCGATCGGCTGGCGCACTTACGGTGACCAAATTGGCGAAAAGATCAATTCCTGGGCGAAGCCGCTTGATCGTTTGCTGTTCGCTTCGTCCGCAAAATCGTCGCCGCATGCAGTGTCGGAGGAGTCGAAGCCATCCGAGATGGCCAAACAGATCGCTGCGGCGAGCGCCGGCTCCCAAGGACGCAACCCGGCCGAGGTCGCAAAACGGGAACAGGCGGACAACAGCGGTGCGCCGCCGCCGGCCGCCGACCAGAATCCGAAAGAAGAAGCTCGGGTAGCCGAACCGGCCAAAGCAGCGCAGGCCGCGGACAGCAAAGAGACGCCCCAAGCGGCCGTCCCGGCTAACGCGCAATCTAACGCCGCTCTGACACCGCAAGTGGCAGAGCGCGACGCCAATCAGAGGGTCGCGTCGGTTGCACCGGAGACCCGGCCAACGAAGCCATACCCCGAGACCAGACCGACCACGATTGCCGGCTGGGCGCTTATTGAAGTCGTCGACGGCATGGCGGTCGTGCAGGGGCCGAATGGTGTCTGGCGCGTGAGACACGGCGATATGGTGCCCGGCGTCGGCAGAGTTGATTCAATCGTGCGCTGGGGCAACCGCTGGATCGTGGCGACCAGCAAGGGATTGATTTCCACGCCGTAGAATTTGTGTCCTTGCAAAAGAAAAAGACCGGAGCGTTTCCGCCCGGTCTTTTTCTTTTTGCAGGTATCATCTACTGCAGATCAATGGGTTGATAGCGTCCATTTTCGTCGATCTGCGTGCCCCACACCTTATGCACGCCCTGGTGCTCGGATCGCCCGAAGCTCACAGGCGTTCCAAGACCGATATCAAGGTCGCGGAGATTCTCGAGAGTTGTCACGAGTTTCTCGGTGTCGAGGTCGGCGCCGTTGCGCCGCAAGGCTGTGATCAGCACGTTGGCCGCCACGTAGCCTTCGAGAGACACGTAGTCCGGCTGTTCGCCCGGGAAATATTTGGCGAGCGCAGCCTTGTAGTCGAGCACCAGCGACGAATGGCCATCGAGTGCAGGCACGACCTGCGTTACGATAACGCCGTTCGCAAACCGCTTTCCAAGAAGCATCAGCTCATTGGCGAGCGCAGTGCTGCCGACGAACGAAACACTTGTATAGATCATGCCCGGGAAGAGATCGCGTGTCTTCTCGATGAATTTGGCCGCGGCCCGATAGCCCGGCACCATGACCACAGCCCTGATCGGAATGCGGCTCTTGCGCAGCTGATCGACGGCATCGTCGACGTCGACGGTGTTGCGCTGATAGTGGAGGCGGAGAATCGTGTTCTCATCTCCGCCGAGAGCACGTATGGCTTTCGCCACACCACTGAAGCCCGCGTCACCGTAGGCGTCCTGCTGCGCGAAGACTGCAATCTGGCTCGGCTTCAGCCGTTTCACCTTCACCAGATAGTTGACTGTGGCAGCAGTTTCTTCCGCATAACTGGCGCGATAGTTGAACACATAACGGTCCGGCGGATCGCTCCGCAGCAGCCCCGCGCCGGTAAATGCGCCGAAGAAAATCATCTTGCGGTCGAGTGCATACGGCAGGGCCACGGCTGCGGTGGGCGTACCGACATTGCCGACAACGGCGAACACTTGGTCCTTCTCGTAGAGGCGCTTCATCGTCTCGGCAGTGCGAGCAGGCTCATAGCCGTCGTCTGCCGCGATGAGCTTGAGTTGTCGGCCATTCACACCGCCGCGGGCATTCGCTGCGCTGAAGGCAGCTTCAATCCCCAGCCGCATATTCTGGCCGAGCTCCTTGTTCGCGCCGCTGAATGGCGCGGAAATTCCGAAGCGGATTTCATTGTCGGTGATACCGCGAACCATGACCTTCGGACTCGAGGGTTCCTGGCCGAGCGGTTGTCCGGGCGAGGACAAAGAAAGTTGCTGCCCGCCGGAAGACGCCTGCGCGACACTGGTCGGTGCGGGCTGCGCGACTGCGGCAGGTGCCGGCTGCACACTAGCGGTAGGCGCTTGCGCGACGGGGGCAGGGACCGGTGCAGCCACCGAGGCCGACGCGGTGCGCGTCTGCGAAGCGGTCGACTCGCTTGCGGTGCTCGCCGTCAGCAGGTCGGTTGATTTGGAAGACCCGAACAGCCGTGACGTTGCCTCGACCACCGCGTGTGCGCCTTGCGATATCGGACGCGCAAAGATGAGAACCAGCGCGACGACAGCCGCGAATGTGACAACAAGTGCAACACGTCCGATCAAGGCCGATGGTCCATCTTCTAGACGGTGGGGCGGGGGCGGTGGCTCCGGAACAGGCTCTGGCCAGGACGGAAAATCAGACGCTGCGCGTCTCTCCGTACTGAGCGTCCGGGGCGATGGCACCGTGGGCGCCGAAGGAACGTAGGGTCGTTGTTCGCTTGTGGCGGGGGGCTGCTCGCGAAATCGCTTTGGAGCAAACCTACTATAATCGGGAGACTCGTCGTCACGGGTTGGGCCACTCATGTTCGCCTCTTACGCGCTACTTGGGCTGGTTTTTTTACTGTCAGTACGGCCAGCGATGGTTTGGCCAGGGATGCTGAGACGTTTCAAAAACACTACCATATTAGTTCCATTAGCCTCGGTAGTAGCGTACCGCGATCCCCTGCAGTGCCAAATCGGGACGCGGCGAAAAGCCCAACAAATAGGGGTTTTTGTATTGGTCGCTTCATGCAGCCTCCCCACGACGTTGATTATTTTTTTACGTACTGGCTTCTGAACTTGCTTGACATTTGCGGAGAGCGACGAGCAACGGCTTTCCCACACAAAATCATACCCGATCGAGCCTAAGCTGCCGCCGCTTTATTGCTTTCGACCCGCGGCGGCACGCGAAACGCGATCGCGATCCTATTCCAGCTATTGATGGCAATCGCGGCGGCAGTGAGGTCAACGATCTCTTTTTCGGAGAATTCCTGCCGCGCGGCTTGGAAAACGTCATCGGGTATGTGGCCTTGCGTCACCAGCGTGACGGCCTCGACCCAGGCCAGCGCGGCGCGTTCGCGCGCGCTATAGACCGGCGCTTCGCGCCAGGCGGTGAGCAGATGCATGCGCTCGTCAGTTTCGCCGAGCTTGCGCGCGTCGTGCGTATGCATCGCGAGACAATAGGCGCAACCGTTGATTTGCGAGACGCGGATCTTGATCAGCTCGCGCAGTTTCGCATCAAGACCGGACTTGTCGACGTACGATTGAAGTGCCGCGACGGCCTGATATGCGGCGGGACTCACTTTGGTGACATCAATCCGCTGTTGCATGGAAAATTCGCGATGTTGGCCGCGTCACCCTGCGGCCAAATATCAACGCAGAAAATGCCGGGAGTCTGACGGCTTCGTGACAATCGCGTGGACATGGAACGACACCGGAAGGCTGTAGAGTAATCGGCGCAGAAATGTGCGGCGATCTGCAAATTGGGCGGTGGCATATCAGACCCGTCGCGTGGGTCGCCGCCAAGCTGCTGCAAAGTTGTCGCCACGTCGGCCCCCAAGGCGTCGCCAAGTCGCCCCCAAATTTGCCCCCTGCCAAGCGAAATCCTGTTGAGAGGCCATGCTATTTTCGTTGCAACGCAAAATAAAAAATGGTGCAATGCAAAAGCCGGGAATTCGAAGAGTCCGAAATATGACTTCCGTGAAATTCTTGCGACGACAGGCCGAAAAGTGCGCAGAGTTGGCGAAGCGCACCCACGACGAGGATAGCCGGCAGAGGTGCGAACAGTTACAGCGCACCTACACTTACCTTGCCGAAGTTGAAGAAGGGCAAGGCGCCGCTCCCGAACGTAGACCTGCCGCCTGATTGTGCGCATCACGAGTGCCGCTATGGCGTTCGCATCTTAACGACGCGAACCGGACCACCATTGCTCGTGTGCCAGCCCCGCGGCCTGAATGGCGATGCCGCGCATTAGGCCGGGAGTTTTTTTAATCCGTTCGCGCAAATATTTTCAGTTTGCGAGCGCAGGCTGCAGCGCACGTCGGACATGATTGCGAGAGATGGAAAAAAACTCACAGTGTGGGGTTACGGAAGCACGCCCCTTCAACTGACAGACTACAAGATCATAAAAATTTCGGTCCCTGAGGTGGCAACATAGCGTTATCTGTTGTCACGCGCTCCACCAAATTCCGAAATTTCCCGACTGCAAAAATGTTGCGGCCGGACCTTGGGGGAGGCCCGGCCGCTCGCGAACCCGGTCTGGGCGACGGGGAGGGGTGGGGACGTGATTGGGAGCGCGAATTCCTTTCTGTCAGCGTGCCGAAACCGTGTCGGGCGCGGTGCGTGGTTCACCAAGCGCGACCCACGCGTTCGGATCGGACTGCGATTGTCGCTTCACGAAGCGGTAGCCGGTCTTGGTCCAGGGCAGGACCTCAGGCTCCTGATTGTCTAGAATGAATTCACCGCGATCGGTTTTGACCGTGAGCACGGCGTGACCGTCGCCCTTCTTGTCGCGCACGACGGTGATGAGCAGAGCTTCGCGCGGCCAGCCAGCCTGCATGAATATGCGGCGCTTGAGCAGCACATAGTCTTCGCAGTCACCGTAGCCGTCGTCGGGATAATTCCAGCGCTCGACCACGCCCCAATGTTCGAGGTCGGTCATCGGCTTGATCGCCTCGTTCACCCAGGCATTGACTTTGAGCATGTCGGCCCACGCCTTGGCGGTGAGAACCAGGTCCCGCGGCTCAGAGGGCCTGGTCGCGCACTCAGAACGATATTCGATGCAGAATTCAACCCAGCCGATCGGCGCGCGTGTGGGCTCCCCGACCGTCGCGTAAACCGGGCTTTCGGGCTCGAATGAGCCGAGCGAAGCGGCGTATTCGCCTGCGGCCACGGCAGTAGATGCGGCCATAGTCGCAATACTGGCGAACACCAGAACGCTGGCGACCCGAAGTGCCTGTTTGTAACACCTGACCATTGCGGCCCTTCCCGTCGTGTCGGGGCCACATTTCCCACAAAGCGCTTGTATTGGCGCTAAATCTTGGAAGTCAATTTTAGTATAATAAAGGTAAAATATGAGACGAATACTGGTGAAAAACATAATTCAACTTCGCCTAAAACCATAGAAACTACAATTTAGTTCAAATTGTATCTTTAACGCTGACAGAAAAAACGTACTGCCGCACGCAAGTTTCGGGGCCAATACAGGCGGAATGGCCGCTAAAGGCCCGACGTTAGTCGAGTTATTGGCAGAAAATGGGAGGGCAGAATTTACGGAACGGTGACGTTATTCGCCAAGTGACGTTGTCTTCAACGAAATCAGGTTGCTGCCGGCGCATGAATTCGATGGGGAAGCCATCTTCGATGCGACCCTGGGTTTTCCCAATTGTGACAACGACGCCCACCGGAGGCCGCAAATCCGGTGAGATTCCGATCGCGGCGCCCGACTGCGAAAGATCGACCACGCGGGGCGAAGAGGTCATGGACGATCCTCGGCAGATTAAGGATTTGCCGGTTGGCCAACCAGGTCAGCTGCGCCGCGGGCTTGTCCCGCTTTCGCAGCGTTGCCGCGATGGTCATCGCAAATCACTTTTTCCAGGACGCGCCGACCTATTCCTCGAGCCGGCCGAGGTGATCTTCCGGGCTGGTTAGGGTTCGCTTATCCATGTGACTGAGCCGGTGCAAATCTTGGCGCGCCGGGTTTTATTGAGAGCCTTGGGGAGGCGATGGGATGTGACCAGCCCGTCAAGGGTGGCAGAGCCCCCGCAACGCGGCACAGGGAGGGCGAAAGCCCTCCCTTTTCTTTTTGACCTGCCTGTCTTGCGCTGAAGCGCGAAGCTGCGTAACTCCGGGCTGTTCCATCGGATCCTCCCGTGAAACGCGAACCTATTTTCAACATTCCACGCGTGATCATTGCTGTGCTGGCCGTGCTGGTGCTCATTCACGCCGTGCGCATCTATCTGCTCAGCGAGCAACAGGACGTCGAATTTCTGCTGACATTCGCGTTCATCCCCGTGCGCTACGACAGCTCGGTCATGCTCGGTGACGCGCTTCCCGGTGGCGGTGCGGACGTGTGGACCTTTGTGACTTACGCTTTCATCCACGCCGACTGGACGCACCTTCTCGTCAACTCGATCTGGCTGATGCCCTTCGGCAGTGCGGTTGCGCGCCGTTTCGGCGCGGTCCGTTTTCTTGCGTTCTTCGCGGTGACTGCGGCGGCGGGCGCAGCGCTGCATCTGGCGACGCACGCAGGCGAGCAATTTCCAATGATCGGCGCATCGGCCGCGATCTCCGGCACGATGGCTGCGGCGATGCGCTTTTCGTTTCAGCGTGGCGGGCCGCTGACACTGCTGGGACGCGCCGACGATCGCGCATACCGCGTTCCGGCCATCCCGCTACGCAATGTGTTGTCGGACGCGCGCGTGGTGCTTTTTGTGGCGGTCTGGTTCGGGATCAATATTCTGTTCGGGGTGGGGTCACTGCCGATAACCGGCAGCAGTCAGTCGGTTGCCTGGCAGGCTCATATCGGCGGGTTCCTCGCGGGGTTGTTTCTTTTTTCCTGGTTCGACCCCAAACCGGATTTGCCGCAAAGCGACGGCGCTGCTGCAACGCCGCAAACTCACTGAGGTACGCGGATCTCTCTTCACACAGTTTCGTCTTGACGGAACTGCCTTCGCGGCAGGATCGTTGGATGTACCCGGCCATGCTCGCGCGTGGACCGGGACGTGTGTTCTCGCGCATGAGCGATCCAAAAAATGATCATGCGCGTTAGGGAGGCTGCCATGAACGTGAAATCGATTCTGGCCGCCAAGAAACGTAACTTGGGCGGCGACATTGTTTCCATCGAACCGACGGCCAGTCTGGCGGCAGCGGCGAAATCGCTCTCCGCGCACCGCATCGGTGCCATACTGATCCGCGGTCCGGGCGGGCGCCTTGCCGGCATATTGTCGGAGCGCGATATCGTTCGTGCGCTGTCGGAGCACGGCGCGGATGCGCTTGCCTTGTCGGTTGGTCAGGTGATGACACGCGAGGTTGCGACCTGCGGCGAGGACGACTCGTGCGCCAGCATCATGGAACGCATGACGGCGGGAAAATTCCGTCACCTGCCGGTCATCGCCGATGGTGAGCTGGTGGGCCTCGTTTCGATCGGCGACGTGGTCAAGCAACGCGTCGAGGAGATCGAGAGCGAATCCGAGGCAATGCGCGACTACATCCGGACCGCGTGAGCGTCGGACCTAGTTTCCGCCACTGCTCGGCTGCGACAGCGCGGCAACAGCCTCGTTGACCGCATCGATCGATTTTTCGGCAGCGTCGATGCCGATCTGGATCGCCTCGGCGGCGCGATGGAATTCAAACCAGCCGACGCTGCCAAGGCGCGGGCTGATCAGGACGTCCGGCGGATCGCCTGCCAGTCGCGCGCGGGTGATGCGGTCCTGCATGACGTTGAAGGCTTCGACCATCACCGTCGGCAATCCCGGGCGTCCGCGTCGTCCCATGAATTGCCTGCGTAATGTTCGATCACCCTTGAACATTCCGCGCAACCCGTTCGATTTGGCCGGCTCGCTCGGGGCGTCTGTCTCGTCCGAGCCGTGACTGGCGATGATCGTGCCGCGGCCGAAAAGATCAGCGTTGAGATTGACGGCGATCACCAGCCGCGCGCCGAGCGCGCGGGCGGCCGACACCGGTACCGGATTGACGAGCGCGCCGTCGACCAGCCAGCGTCCTCCGATCAGTACTGGCGGAAAAATTCCCGGCAAAGCGTAAGAGGCTCGGAGCGCTTCGCTCAGCCGTCCGCGTGTCAGCCAGATTTCATGACCGGTGTTGAATTCGGTGGCGATGGCTGCAAAACGGATCGGCAAATCGTCGATGCGCGTGTCCTTCAGCCCCGTTTCGAGTCGGCTGGCGAGATGTCCGCCGCCGATCAATCCCGAGCCGGCGAGGCTGATGTCGAGATAACCGAGTACGCCACGAACGGTAAGGGTGCGTGCCCAGGTTTCGAGGTTTTCCATTTCCTTCGCGGCGTAACAACCGCCGACGACGGCACCGATAGACGTGCCGACAATCACGTCAGGCACGATGCCATGCTCGAGCAATTTGCGCATGACGCCGATATGGGCGAAGCCGCGCGCGGCGCCGCCGCCCAGCGCGAGACCGATCGTCGGACGGGTCACGGCCGGCTGGGGTCGCGGGGTAGCTTCCGCTGCACGGTCACCATTACGCGTTCGTGCGAATAGTCCCTCGAATACCAACGTCGTCTCCTTGTCCGCGCTCAGTTCAGGAAGGTCATCGCACCAGCGCGTCAGACCTCAGCTGGCCAGAGTGCTGGCGGAGTCTTGTGACCGAAACGTGACAAGGGAGCGTGCGCCCGCGTCCTTACATAAAGGTTAAAGCGGCCTTTACATCAAGGTTAAATGTCAGGCCGACGGTTTGGTTCCTATTGTCCGAACCGCGTCACGATGGAGTTGAGATTGGGGCGTTCGCGGTCGTCCGGAGGCTTTGCAGGGCGCCCGATATGGACAAAGCCCGCGATCCGTTCGTTCGACGAAAGGCCAAGGGCATCGAGAACGCGACGGTCATAGGCATACCACTCGGTGATCCAGCTGGCGGCATAGCCCATAGCATGAGCCGCAAAAACCAGGCTCATCGCCGAAGCGCCGGCGGAGAGCTCCTGCTCCCATTCGGGAATTTTCACATGCGGACCGGCGCGGCTCACCACCGCGATGACCAGTGGGGCGCGGGCGAGACGATTGCGTTCGAAATCGATCTGGTCCGGGGTCGCGTCGGGACGATCGGCGCGAAACGCGGAGACGATCGCTTCGCCAGCGGTGGCCCGGGCATCGCCTTCAAACAGGATGAATCGCCAGGGTGCGAGTTTGCCGTGGTCGGGCACGCGCGATGCAATTTTCAGGAGCGTCTCGATTTCGGATGCGGTCGGGCCGGGCCCCGCCAGTTCGATTGGCTTAACCGAACGGCGGGTCTTAAGCAGTTCTAGGGCATCGGGCATCGGCGACCTCTGAAAATCGGGACCGGTTGCGCTACCACAGCGTTAATCAGGCCACAAACTGGCGTGCCCTCTTGGCTTGAAATCGCCTCGATTTCGGCCGAAAACATTCGCGTCATGACCAGGGCATCCGCAACCGCCGCCTCGTGCGGCCGGCTATGGCCGGTCCTTGTGTTTGCCGCGTTTGTGATCGCACCGCAGGCAGCTCCGGCACAGAATTCGCTGTTTTCATCCACGCCATCGACCGGACTGATCTCGCCGGTGCCGGCGACGGGCAGTGACATTTTCGGACCGAGCAATCTTTCGATTCCCGCAACGCCGCCGGCGCAGACCCAACAAGCGCCAAACATGCCCAATACAACCGCATCGATTCCGGTCGTGCCGGCAGGGCAGGTGGCGCTAGCGCTCAGTGCGCGCTTCGGCAAGGACGCGGTGCCGATCGGCGGCGGACTGACCTGGCGCGTCTATGGCGCTAAGGCGGATACGAATGGAAATTTCAAGCTGGTGAAGGAAGACAAATCTCCAACACCGACACTTGTGCTTCCCGCCGGCACCTACATCGTGCATGTCGGATTCGGACTTGCCACCGCCGTCAGGCCTGTCGATCTGCGCGGGACGACGGTGCACGAGGAGTTCGAACTGCCGGCCGGCGGATTGCGCATCGAAGGCAAGGTCGGCGACGTCCGCATTCCGACCAGCCAGATTTCGTTCGATGTGTACAAAGGCAGCCAGTTCGAGGCCGGCGATCGTCGTCCCATCGCGGAGCATGTCACGACCAGCGACGTCATCGTGGTGCCGGAGGGCACTTACTACATCGTGTCGAATTATGGCGATGCCAATTCCGTCGTGCGCTCCGACATTCGCGTGCAGCCAGGCAAGCTGACCGACATCACCGTCACTCACCGTGCGGCCGCGATCACGCTCAAGCTGGTCGGCGACAAAGGCGGCGAGGCGCTCGCCAATACTGCCTGGTCGGTGCTCACACCGGGTGGTGACGTCATCAAAGAATCGATCGGCGCCTTTCCGCGTGTGATTCTTGCCGAGGGCGAATATCGCGCCATTGCCCGCAACGAAGGCAGAGTCTACGAGCGCGAATTCAAGGTCGTTACCGGCGTCGACGGCGACGTCGAGGTGCTGGCGCACTAACACGGCCGTTCTGTCGAACCTTCTCGCAGCGTACGGATTATAGTAGTGCCGCCTATTGCCAACGACCCTGTCATGGATGTTTTTGCCAAGCTTGATTTGAAAACCATTGCGCTTTTGCTCGACGTGGATGGCACGATCATCGATATCGGTCCGTCGCCTGCGGAAGTGCATGTCTCCGACGCGTTGCTCAAGTCGCTCAAGCGCCTGTTCGATCTGACGGGCGGAGCCGTCGCGCTGGTCAGCGGCCGACCTATCGCCGACCTTGACCGCATGTTTTCTCCGTTGCGCTTGCCGGCGGTCGGCGGTCATGGCGCCGAAATGCGCCTCGATGACAACAAGGTGTTTTACTGGGCAAAGCCGCTGCCGGAAGATTTGCGCAAACGTCTTGTTGATCCGGCGGTCTTGAGTCCCGGCGTCCTCGTCGAGGACAAAAAGTATTCGCTCGTGTTGCACTTCCGGGGCGCCCCGAAAGAGGAGGGGCGTCTCAGCCGCCACGTCATGGCCTGCCGCGCGGCATTTCCCGATGAACCGACCGAATTGTTGTTGGGCAAGGCAATGCTCGAAGTCTTGCGGCCCGGAATCAGCAAAGGAGAAAGCATCTGCAAGTTGATGGCGCATGCGCCGTTCAGCGGTCGAATGCCGGTCTTCATCGGCGACGACGTCACCGACGAATCTGTCTTCAGGGTTTTGCCCGAGTTCGGCGGCAAAGGTTTCAGCGTCAATCGTCACTTCCCCGGCCTCACGGGAATATTCAGAAATCCCGCCCACGTGCGTGATGCCCTGAACACGCTCGGTGCCAACGGACAAACTGCCGCATGACAGATTACGGACTCGATCTTGCGGTCATCGGCAACGGCCGCACCGCGGCGCTGCTCGATCCGTCGGCGCGCATCGTGTGGTGGTGTATGCCGCGCTACGACGGGGATCCCGTGTTCTGCCGGTTGCTCTCCGGTGACGACGAGAAGGGATTCACCGATGTCGTCCTCGAAGGCCAGATTGAAACGCGCTCGAACTATGTGCGCAATACCGCAACTATTGTCACGGACCTGATCGACAACAAAGGCGGCGCCGTCCGCGTCACCGATTTCGCGCCGCGCTTCCAGATTTACGGCCGCACCTTTCGTCCGCCGCAGCTCATCCGAATCATCGAGCCAATCAGCGGCATGCCGCGGATCACTATCCGCTTTCGTACCACCCATCGTTATGGTGAGCCGGTACACTCGCGGTCGTCCGGCAGCAATCACATTCGCTACTGGCGCGACGAGGTGCCGGTGCGACTCACCACCGACGCGCCGCTGTCTTATATCGAGAACGAAGCATCGTTCGTGCTGACGCGACCGGTGCACATGGTGTTCGGCACCGATGAGCCGTTCGAAGGCTCGCTCGAAAGCACGTGCCGCGATTTCTGCGACCGCACGCGCGACTATTGGCTGGAGTGGGTGAGGCGGCTGGCTTTTTCCATCGACTGGCAGGACGAAATCATCCGCGCCGCTATCACGCTCAAACTGTGCAACTACGAAGAGACTGGCGGGATCGTGGCGGCACTGACCACCTCAATTCCGGAAGGGCCGGGCTCGGGACGCAATTGGGACTACCGATTTTGCTGGATGCGTGACGCGTTTTTCGTCGTGCGTGCGCTCAACCGTATCGGCGCGACACGCACCATGGAGGACTTCATCTCCTACATCCTGAGCGTTGCGGTCGGTCGCGACCCGCAGGTGCGACCGCTCTACGGGGTGGTGCATACCGACACGATCGAGGAGCGGACGGCACCTGCGCTTGCCGGCTATGGCGGCGATGGACCGGTTCGGATCGGCAATGCGGCGGTCAATCAGAACCAGCACGACGTCTATGGCAGCATCATCATGGCCGCGACGCCGATGTTCTTCGATCGGCGTCTGCCGCGCCAGGGCGATGCGGCGCTCTTTCATACGATTGAGCCGTTCGGTGAACAGGCCGCCAAGCTCGCGCTCGAACCCGACTCCGGCATCTGGGAATACCGCGGCCGCCAGCAAGTGCATACGCATTCGGCGGCGATGTGTTGGGCCGGTTGCCAGCGGCTAGAGGCGATTGCCAACCACCTCGACCTGCCGGAACGCGCGGCGTATTGGGGCGGAATCGCGGACCGCATCGGCGCGCAGGTACTCAAGCACGCCTGGAATCCGAAACGAAAGGCATTTTCGGCGGCTTTCGATAGCGATGATCTGGATGCCAGTGCCCTTTTGTTGGCCGAACTTGGCCTGGTCGCGCCCGAAGATCCCCGTTTTGTGTCCACCGTTGAGGCGATCGGACATGAACTTCGCCGTGGTTTCAACGTTATGAGGTATGTTGCTGCCGATGACTTCGGGCGGCCTGAATCGGCCTTTTTGATTTGCCGGTTCTGGCTGGTCGATGCATTGTGGGAAATTGGACGGCAGGATGAGGCTCGCGACATGTTTGTCGACGCGCTTCGGATACGAAATCGCTACGGCCTCCTGTCGGAGGACGTGCATCCAGTGACTGGAAAATTGTGGGGGAATTTTCCGCAGACTTACTCGATGTCAGGACTGATTTTGACGGCAATCAAGCTGTCGCGAAGCTGGGGAGACCGGTATTGGCGCGGCTCGTCGTAGTGTCCAACAGGGTCGGCATTCCCGACCGCGGAGCAAGACCGGGCGGACTTGAAGTCGCGATCCGCCCGGCGCTCAAGCGTCATGGCGGCCTGTGGTTCGGCTGGAGTGGTCGCGTCGCGGAAGATATGCCGCAATCGGTCAAGATCGTGTCGCAGGACAACATCACTTATGCCACCGTCGATCTCGCCAAAGACGACTATCAGGAATTCTATAACGGCTTCGCGAACCGCGTGCTGTGGCCGATTTTGCACTATCGGCTCGATCTC
Organism: Pseudolabrys sp.; assembly: GCA_051986235.1. GTDB lineage: Bacteria > Pseudomonadota > Alphaproteobacteria > Rhizobiales > Xanthobacteraceae > Pseudolabrys. The sequence goes on along the minus strand of JBPYDR010000046.1, from coordinate 33,710 downwards.
GCCGAGTTCACGCGCCGTGATCTCGGCGGCTACGTTCGCGTCAACCAGTATTTCGCCAGCCACCTTGAGAAATTACTGCGCCCTGACGACGTGATTTGGGTTCACGACTATCATCTCATGCCTCTCGCCAAGGCGCTGCGCGATCGCGGACATCACAACAAGATCGGCTTCTTTATCCACATTCCGTTCCCGCCGCCGGAAATTATCACGGCTCTGCCAAACCACGATCAGTTGATCCCGGCGCTTTGCCACTACGACCTGGTCGGCTTCCAGACCGAAGTCGATGCGGCGAATTTTTCCCGCTACATCGCCAATGAATGCGGCTTGCCGTGGGCGAGTGGCAACAGCTTTCACTTCGGTAATCGCATCGTTCGCATCGGCACGTTCCCGGTGGGAGTGGAGACGGAAGCTTTCGCGCGCTTGGCGCGCCGCGCGGTCGAGACCCGCTTCGTGCGCGAAGTGCTGGATAGCCTGTCGGGCCGCGCCATGATCATCGGCGTCGATCGGCTCGATTACAGCAAGGGCATTCCCGAACGCATGAGCGCGTTTGAGCGCTTCCTCGCCAATTTCCCCGACTGGCGCGGCAAGGTCACCTATCTGCAAATCACGCCGCGCAGTCGAACAGGCATTCCGGAATATGCCGATATGGGCCGCGAAGTCGGCGAGGCGGTTGGGCGTATCAACGGCGCCTATGGCGAGGCGTCATGGACGCCGGTGCGCTACATCAACAAGGCGCACAGCCGCACGGCGCTCGCTGGGCTTTATCGTGCGGCGCGTGCCGGATTGGTCACGCCCTTGCGCGACGGCATGAATCTGGTGGCGAAGGAATTCGTCGCGGCCCAGAACGCAGACGACCCGGGGGTCCTGATCCTGTCGCGCTTTGCGGGGGCGGCGCACGAGTGCGCGGCCGCGCTTCTGGTCAATCCGTACGATCCGGAAGGCGTTGGCAACGCCATCAACCGTGCTCTGTCAATGCCACTGGAGGAGAGGCGCCAGCGGCATGCGGCGAATTTCAAGGTGCTGGTGCGCAACGATCTCGGTCACTGGGCCGGGCGCTTCCTGCGGATGCTTGAACCACCCGCCGATGAAATTGAATCGCCGCCACTGGTGCGCATGGCTAGCGGCCTTTGAGCGCTACCGTAACAGGGGCGGACAGCACCCGCGCCGCCGTGCACGATACCCCGACTATACGAAGGGGGCAGGTTATGCGTCGCGCCACTGTCGCGTTGTTGTCCGTGATGTTTTTGGGTGTTGCGCCACAAATTGCATCGGCCGCCGATGCGCGCAAGGGTGAAACCCTAGCAAAGCGCTGGTGTGCTGCCTGTCATGTGGTCGCCGCTGACCAGCAGCGGGGCAACACGCAGGCGCCAGCGTTTTCAGCGATCGCAAACAAGTCCGACTTCGAAGAGGCAAAGCTTGCTTATTTCCTGCTGGCACCGCATCCGGTGATGCCCGACATGAGCTTGTCGCGTAGCGAGGCAGCCGATTTGGCCGCATACATCAAGACGCAGAAATAGGCCTTACTTCGTTATGGCCCGGCGAATGTCGGGCGGCACTGCCTCTTCACTCAACGCTTTAAGTGCCGCCTCGAGAGGCATGACCTGCTGGCCTTCCTTGCCCAGGCGGCGGATCGAGACAGTGCGCTCGGCCGCTTCCTTCTTGCCGACCACCAGCAGAACCGGGACCTTGGCGAGCGAGTGTTCGCGCACTTTGTAATTGATTTTCTCGTTGCGCAGGTCGCCTTCAACGCGCAGGCCGAGCTTTCGCGCCGCCTCGATCGCCTCGTGGGCGAATTGATCGGCGTCGGACGTTATGGTTGCGACCACCGCCTGCACCGGCGAAAGCCAGAGCGGCAAGTGGCCCGCAAAGTGCTCGACAAGAATGCCGGTGAAACGTTCCAGCGAGCCGAACATGGCGCGGTGAAGCATCACGGGCGTCACTTTGTTCGAGTGCTCGTCGATATAGAACGCGCCAAGCCGGCCGGGCAGGTTGAGATCAACCTGGACGGTGCCACATTGCCAGTCCCGGCCGATTGCGTCGCGCAAGACATATTCGAGCTTCGGTCCGTAGAAAGCACCTTCACCTTTGTTCAGAGTCCACGGGCGACCCGAGGCTTTCAGGGCCGCCATGAGCGCCGCTTCGGCCTTATCCCATACCGCGTCTTCACCGATGCGCTTTTCCGGCCGGTCGGAGAACTTGATCCGCACGTCCGAAAACCCGAAATCATCATAAATTGAAAGGATTAGGTCATTCATTTTGAGTGCTTCCTCAGCGATCTGGCTTTCGCTGATGAAGACGTGCGCGTCATCTTGAGTGAAGGCCCGCACCCGCATGAGCCCGTGCAGCGCGCCCGACGGCTCAAAGCGGTGAACCTTCCCGAACTCGGCGATCTTCACCGGAAGCTCGCGATAACTGCGAAGTCCGTTCTTGAAAATCTGCACATGGCCGGGGCAGTTCATCGGCTTGACGGCGTAGACGCGCTCGTCTTCCTCACGCTTCTGCGTCAGGAAGATCATGTCGGAATAAGTCGGGATGTGACCCGTCGTCTCCCAAAGCGTCTTGTCCATCAGCTGCGGTGAGTTGACCTCGACATAGCCGGCCGCAGTTTGCGTGCGACGAATATAATTTTCGAGCGCCTGAAACAGCGTCCACCCTTTCGGATGCCAAAAGACCGAGCCGGGCGCTTCTTCCTGGAAATGAAACAGATCCATTTCGCGTCCGACGCGGCGGTGGTCGCGCTTCTCGGCTTCCTCGAGCTGTTTCAGGTATGCGTCGAGCTCTTCCTGCTTCGCGAAGGCCGTTCCGTAGATGCGAGTGAGCATCGGATTTCTGGAATCCCCGCGCCAATAGGCGCCGGCCACTTTCATCAGCTTGAAGGCGTTCCCGACTTTGCCGACCGACGTCATGTGCGGCCCGCGGCAGAGGTCGAACCAATCGCCTTGCTTGTAGATCTTGATCTGCTGATCGGCGGGGATGGCGTCGATCAGCTCGACCTTGAAGGCTTCGCCCATGTCACGGAAAATTTTCTTCGCATGCTCGCGCGTCCAGACTTCCTTCGTGAAAGGTTTGTCGCGCGCGACGATCTCGCGCATCTTTTTCTCGATGATCGGAAGGTCTTCCAGCGTGAACGGCTGATTGCGTGCGAAGTCGTAATAGAAACCGTTTTCAATCACCGGTCCGATAGTGACCTGCGTTCCCGGCCACAGGCTCTGGACCGCTTCGGCAAGCACGTGCGCGGCGTCATGCCGGATCAATTCGAGGGCGCGTGGATCCTCGCGCGAAATGAACTCGATCTTGGCGTCGTGATCGATCGGATCGGCGAGGTCGGCCAGCGTGCCGTCGAGCGCCATCGCGACAGTGCGCTTCGCTAATGAAGGCGAAATGCCTTTGGCGACATCAAGACCGGTTGTGCCTGAGGGATATTCGCGGCGTGCGCCGTCGGGAAAGGTCAGCGCGACCATCAGTGTCTCCGTTGCTCACTCGCTGCCTACGAACGCAGGTAAGCGTGGAACCGGATATAGCAGGCAAATCCGACTGTGCAACTAGGTCAGCGGCGTCTCATTGCGGCCGCGCCAACGTCCATAGCGCCAGGGCAAGAACCAACGCGATCGCTCTGGCAGGGTAGTGGGGACGAAATCCAGCCCGTCCGTTCCCCAGGGGTGGCATCGCAGGATGCGGGCAAGAGCCATCCATCCACCGGCCCAAAGTCCGAAACGGCCGATCGCCTCGTCGGCGTATTCCGAGCAGCTCGGCAGGTGCCTGCAACGCGGCCCAATAAGGGGTGAAAGCGTGTAACGATAGAGCGTGACCAGACCCCGCCCGGCGCGGCGAGGCAGGCCAGCGAGGTCAAGAAACGGGGCCCTGTTTGCCGGCATCCCTGAATTCAAGTTCCACCGAATCTAGGGGAATCTTCCATCAAACCGTGGAATGGAACAATTTGGGCATTTAATCGCGGTGATAGCGACTTTTTTACACTAGACCCGAATCTCGCAACTGCCCTAAAAAATACCAACACCGGGGGCATCAGCACTGCCTAAGCCCAGCGAGAACGTGGAACACCACGCCAAAAAGAAGGGCTCGACAGTGAGATTCGGGGAAGTATGGGTCGTTCCCATCTGCGGATTGTTGCGCTTGTTTTAGCGGCGCCGCTCTTGCTAGTGGCCGGTTCACCGCGCGCGTCCGACCGCGCCCTGCCGATGCGCTTCGAATTGCGCAAGCAGGGACCCACCGATGCCTGTACCACCGACTGCAAGCTCTTTATCTCGGCCTCCGGCGCCATTACCGCCGAAACGCCGCGCCACTTCCTGCTCTTCGCGCAAAACCACGATCTAACTGGCGCAACGTTGGCGATCGACTCGGATGGAGGTTCGGTGCTCGGGGCAATTGCCCTGGGTCGTGAAATCAGAAAGCTCAAATTGGCGACGACGGTCGGTCGCCTTGTTGATGTTCCGGGCGGCAAAGATGAGGGACGAGCCAGCCTTTCGACGAATGCGGATTGTGAGTCGATGTGCGCTTTCGTTCTGCTCGGCGGCGTGAACCGTTCGGTGCCCGCGGATGCGCGCGTGATGGTCCACCAGATATGGCTTGGCGACCGCCGCGAGGATCCGACGGCTGCCAATTATTCGGCGGAAGATCTCGTGCTCATCCAGCGCGACATCGGCAGGCTTGCGCAGTACACCGCCGAGATGGGCGCAACTGCCGATCTGCTCGATCTCGCCTTGCGCATCCCACCGTGGGAGCCGATGCACGCGCTGACGCGCGCAGAGTTGAAGCGCACGCGTCTCACGACGATCGAGGATCCCGAAATGCCGGCGAGCGGGCCGGTTGCCGCTTCATCGCCACCGCCGCCACCGCAGCCATCGCCGCGCGTCACGAACGGGGTGCGCGCCACGGCAATCAGTGAGCAGCGATGGGTACTCGTGGACCGCTCGGGTGTTGCGACGCTTGCCAGGCGCCACCCACTGACGTTCGAGGGCGAGGAGATCGGCAGCTTCGACCTTGTGGTTGCGTGTGTTCCGGGCGGCGACGGGTACGACGTGACCTACATAGAGCGCCGCCACGCCGTCGATCAAAAGCCGCTGCCTGAGGTGCTGAAGGCCATCACACTGCGGGTCGCCGGGAACTCTGCTTCGCTCAAGGTTGTTTCTTCCGAGCGCCGCACCTCCCCGGACGAACTCGTGACCTACGCGGCCGGACGGGTGCCGGCGATGTTGATCGGCGCCTTTACCGCAGCAGGCGCGCACTCGATCCTGGTCAAGACTGAAACGCCGCAGCTGGTGACCGGGATCCGCCTTGGCAATACCGGCGCTTCGCAGAACCTCCCGCGGATGTCGGCGAGCTGTAACAAGCCGCTCGGCGATCGCGCTGATCTGTCGAGGTCGAAGACTGGCGGCCTTGCCGCTGCGAAATAGCTATTCGGCCGCCTGCGCGCGCGGCTTGGCGTCGATCTGGTCGAGCGCTGAAACCACCGCATCGAACGTGAGCAGCGTCGAGGCGTGCCGCGCCTTGTAGTAGCGCACGGGCTCGAGCACGGCGATATCGGCCCATTTACCCGTAGGAGGAGGGCCGTTCTCTTTGAGCATTTTGCGAACCGTTTCGCGCAACTCGCGGAGCTCGGCCGCTTTTGACCCGATTACGTGACGCGCCATGATCGACGAGGAGGCCTGCCCGAGCGCGCAAGCCTTCACGTCATGCGCAAAATCGGTGACCTGGTCGCCATTGGTCTTCAGGTCGACGGTGACCGTGGAGCCACACAGCTTCGAGTGCGCTGTGGCCGTCGCATCAGGCGCAGGCAGACGGCCCAGACGCGGAATATTCCCCGCCAGTTCGAGAATTCGGGCGTTGTAAACCTCGTTAAGCATTGCCGTTTTTTCGATGTCCTGGTGTGGCGGTTTGCCTCCGTGTCTCAAATGAATATATAGGGGCTGATGCGGCGCTGCGAGAAGGGCTCTCGGCGCCACGAGAGTGGGAATGCAGCGTCCAGGCGCCCGGATGGACCCGCAAACGGTCCGGATCGGTTAATGACGCGGCCAACCCGGTGACACACCCGGTACCGTTGCGTACCGGTCGAACGGAGCGACCCGTCATGGACGCGAAGAACACCAATGTAAAGCCGTGGCCGAAGCAGGGCTTATCAGACCATGTGCGGGCGGCGCCCGCGCCGGTCGAGCCGCGGCCCACGCGTGAGGAGGCGGAAGCCGCCGTTCGCACGCTGATTGCCTATGCCGGCGATAATCCATCGCGCGAAGGCCTGCTGGAAACACCCAAGCGTGTGATCGGTGCCTACGAAGAAATCTATCAGGGATACAGCGAATGCCCGGTCGAAGTGCTCGATCGCACGTTCAGTGAAACGGGCGGTTACGATGATTTCGTCCTGGTGCGCGACATTGCTTTCAACTCGCATTGCGAACACCACATGATGCCGTTTTTCGGCAAGGCGCATGTTGCCTATATGCCGGTCGATCGTGTTGTCGGCCTGTCGAAGCTCGCGCGTCTGGTCGACGTCTATGCGCGTCGCCTGCAGACGCAGGAGCACCTGACGTCGCAGATCGCGACGGCGATCGATGAGATTTTGAAGCCGCGCGGCGTCGCAGTGATGATTGAAGCCGAGCACATGTGCATGTCTCTGCGAGGGGTCGAGAAACCCGGCGCATTGACAGTGACCACGCATTTTACCGGTGCGTTCCGCGACGATGCGGGCGAGCAGGTGCGTTTCATGACCATGCTGCGCGGCGCGCAGCGGTAGTTCACGACTGCGTTTATTGAGATCTATCCGTCGTCCTGAGGCGCGCGCCGCAGATGGCGGAACGCCGGAGCCGTTCAGGAGCCGTCCTTGGCCTCATCCGTGCACGACATCGAAGAAGGTCTGGCGTTCGAACCCAAGTTCGACGCCGACGGACTCGTTACGGCGGTCGTGACCGATGCCAAATCGGGCGACGTGCTGATGGTCGCGCACATGAATGACGAAGCGCTGCGCAAGACCATCGCTGAAGGGCGGGCCTGGTACTACAGCCGCTCTCGCAAGGCGCTCTGGAAGAAGGGCGAGACCTCCGGACACGTCCAGCGCGTCATAGAATTGCGGGTCGACTGCGATCAGGACGCAATCTGGCTGAAGGTCGACCAGCAAGGGGCGGGTGCCTGCCACACCGGGAGACGTTCGTGCTTTTATCGAGCGGTGCCGCTCGGCAAGACCGGCACGGTGACGCTCGAATTCCGCGACGCGGACAAAAAGTTTGATCCCAAGGCGGTCTACAAGAAATAGTTCTTCGTCATCCTTTCGCGGATGACCGTCACGATTTGTTGCTCGCCAGAAGTGCCTGTGCGCGCACAAGATGGGGCCGGTCGTACATCTTACCGTCAATTCCGACAGCGCCCGCGCCAGGCTGCGCGGCAAAAGCCGCAACGACGGCTTTCGCCTTTTCGATTTCCGCCGCCGTGGGAGTGAATACCTCGTTGATCACAGGCACTTGCGCCGGGTGAATTGCAAGGCGTCCAACAAATCCATCGCGGCGCGCGGCCTCGGTGTCACGACGCAGGCCTTCCGAATTCCCGAAGTCGACATACACGGTTTCAATCGCCGGCAACTTTGCTGTCGCGGCGGCGAACAGGCAGACCGATCGCGCAAGGCGGTAGGGCTCGGTCAGTTCGCCCTTGGCGTCCCGGTTGGCGGATGCGCCCAGCTCCGACGACAAATCTTCCGGACCCCAGGTCAGGCCAATCAGGCGCGCGCTGGCACCACGAAAAGTCCCGGCGGCGAAAAGACCTGCTGCCGTTTCAACGGCTTGCGCCAGGATCTTGATCTGGCCTTCAGGCAAGCCTGCGACGGCTTCGCGTGCGGTCAGCTTGGCATCGAGATGCACGACACTTGGCGCGCCTTCGGCCTTGGGAAATACGATGGCATCGGGGCCGCCCGGCACGACCGCGTCGAGATCGGCATCGGTCATGCCGGTGTCCAGCCCGTTGATGCGAACCAACAGACGGGGGCGCTGCTTTGTCGCCGAGGCCTGCTTGAGAAACTCCAATGTCGCCGCACGCGCAAAGGATTTTCGCCCCGGCGTGATTGAATCCTCCAGATCGATGATGACGGCATCAGTGCCGCTTGCCATTGCTTTTTCGAGCTTGGCGCCGCCGTCGGCGGGAACGAACAAAAGCGAACGCATATCGCCGTCCTTGCTGAGGTAGTTGAATTTAGCCCAGGTGCCGCGGGGTGCAAGGACATGGAAGAGCAGATCGCGTTCATGACCGATCTTGCCAGCGAAGTTAAAAGGCGTCGGACGCCGGCAAGTGCTTCGACCCAGCAACGAAAGAAGTGCGGGTACGCGACGCTCGCTAGTATGAGCAGAACACCGTGTGGAACGTTCACCGCTGGTGCGGTTACTACGGCCGCGGCATCTGAACGATCGCGTCAGGAAAAAAATTCGAAGCCCGCCAGCAACGCCGGGCCCTGTCTATTTCGGACGCATCAGCATGAAGGCCTGGCGGTGGCATTCAGCGACCAGCGTGGCGTCCTGCTTGAAGGCCTGATGGTGAAATTCGACGATGCCGGCGCCCGGTCGCGACTTTGATTCCCGCTTGCTGACAACTTTCGTCGTGCAATGAATGGTGTCGCCCTCGAACAGCGGATTGGGGAATTTGACATCGGTCATGCCGAGATTGGCGATGGTGGTGCCAACCGTCATGTCCGACACCTGGATGCCGATCATGAGACCGAGCGTGAACAGGGAGTTCATCAGCGGCTGTCCCCAGTCGGTCTCGGTCTCGCAGAAATGACGGTCGATGTGCAGCGGCTGCGGATTGAGCGTCATGTTGGAGAACAACATGTTGTCCATCTGCGTCACGGTGCGCGTGTATCGATGCTCGTAGGTCTTGCCGACCTCGAAATCCTCGAAAAAGAGGCCGCCGCGTTTGTGCCGCTGGATTGTTTCAACCATCGATTCCTCCGGAAAATCCTTCGCTTAGAGAGATTTGGGAACCTTCTTGACTATTCGTTTACCATAATTTCCCCATGCTCGGCAGGCTCGCCGGGGAACGTTTGCGGATGCGTCATCACCCATAAGACGAGATCTTCGCAAGGCGCCACACGATGGCCAGCGCGGAACCACAGGTGACCGGGCCGATCCGCCAGGCGGCACAATCGACCGGCGTCAGCTTTTGAATATCTGCTCACCACCGCGAAAATCGAATCCAGTTTCAATCCGTCCGCGCAATGTAGTGGGTAAAGGCTTCAGGCCCCGGCTGCACCATCCTCGGCCTCATAGACTTCAGGACGTGCGAACCATGGCGCCCGGCTTCGGGCGCACTTGGAGATTTAGCATAGCGTCGCCACGCATCGGGCTCGCGCTATTCCTTCAGCAGCGCCGCCACGATCCGCTCGCGTGTCAACGGCATCTCGCGAATGCGGGCGCCGAGGGCATGGGAAACCGCATTGCCGATCGCGGCAGCAGTCGGTCCGCCCGTGGCTTCGCCGGCGCCGAGCGCGACCTCGTCTTTGGTGTTGATCAGTTCGATATCGATTTCCGGCACTTCGCTGAACTTCAGGACCGGGTAGGTTTCCCAGTCGAACGAGGCGACGCCATTGTCGAAACGGACTTGTTCCTTCAGTACCCAACTTGCCGCCTGAATGATCCCGCCTTCGAGTTGATTGATCACGCCGTCCGGATTGATAACCAAACCGGCATCAGTCGCGCACCAAACGTGGTGCAGGGTGATGGCCTCGTCGACCGAAAGCTCAACGACTACAGCGGAATAGGCTGCGCGGTTCTTGTATCGGGCGAAGGCAGTGCCGCGGCCGCGGCCTGTGCCGCCGGCTGCGCCTGGATTCCATTTCGCCATGGCGGCAACCTTCTCGATTACCGCGCGGGCGCGCGGATCGGAGGTGATCGAGAGGCGATACTGCACAGGATCCTGACCGGCACGCTCGGCAAGTTCGTCGATGCAGCACTCGAGAGCGAAGACGTTGGATGTCGCACCCAGTCCGCGCAGCGCCGAAGTTCGCACGGGCGCCTCTGTCAACAGGTGATGGAGCATGCGTTTGGTGGGAATGTTGTAAAGCGGGTCGCCATTGCGCGTGGCGCCGCCACCATTGGCCTCCGGCACATCGTTTGGCGGTGGTTCGGGCGGCGGATCAGGCAAGGCGAGGGCGCCGAGCAAATTTCCGCCGGCGCCGGGACGCTGGTTGTGCGTGGGGCTCCAGATTTCCTGCGTCCAGTCAGTGGGCTTACCGGTCTCGTCAAGCAGCGCACAAACCTTGACGATCATGGCCGGTGTCTTCGGCTCGTAGATGAATTCTTCCTCGCGTCGCCAACGCACGCGGATGGGCTGGCCGGGCTTCTGCATGGCGATGATCGCTGCGTCGGCGGCCGCATCGTCGGCGCCATTGTGGCCGTAGCAGCCTGAGCCCTGTACGTGGTGAACGACGATGGAGGACGGCTCGAGTTTCAGGGTCTTCGCCAGTGATGCGCGCAGCGGATACACGCCCTGGCAATGCGTCCACACGGTCAACTGACCATCTTTGTGGAGCGCCAGTCCGCACGACGGCGAGATCGACGCGTGCGCGAGATAGCCGCGCGTATATATTCTTTCGAAGCGCTCTCGGCCTTTCGGATCGGCCGGATCCGCCCCGAACGGTCGATCGACCGCAGGCCGTTGCAACAACCAGTTGGCCTCCTGCTGGGTCGCGGTTGGAGCTTCGACGTTCTGCCAGATCACGTGGTTCACCGCGGCAGCGCCCGCCACTTCCACGGCGGTCTCGGTGTCGCCGAGGATCGCGAGAAAGTTTCCATGGCGGACGAATTCAATGGGGCCTTTGGCTGCGCGGCGAATTGCGTTTTCGTCGACCGAACCGATCGTCGCGCCGCGGTTCGGCTGGCGAACGACGCGGGCGTGCACCATGCCGTCAATCTGCATGTCGTGAATGAAAACGCTCTGCCCGAAAATCTTCGCCGGCAGGTCCAGGCGGGCGCTGTTCGCGCCAATGGTCTTGTGATCGCTGACGGGCTTTCGCGTGGCGGCGCCGGTTGCCTTTATTGCAAGGTCGACTGCGCCGGCAAGCGTCCAGTAGTCCTGTCCGGTCGATTTGCCGTTGCGATAGATGCTGCCGTCACGGATGGAGAGTTCACTGGTCTTGCAGGCGAGGACTTTCGCTGCCTGATGGAGAAAAAGCGCACGCACTTCCGCGAGGGCCTGTCGCAGCGCCACACTACCGAACTGAATCGACTGGCTTCCTGCGGTGTACCCCTCGTTCGGAGCTTTTTCCGTGTCACCGGAACGAATGGTGATGCGCTCCATCGCGATATCGAGTTCGTCGGCGGCAATCTGTGCCATCGCCGTGAGCACGCCCTGGCCAAGTTCGACGCGCCCGGTCAGCACGGTCACTTTGCCCGCCGATGGAAAGGCGACCCAGCGATCCAGAACAGGATTGTCATTAAGCGGGCCGGGAAGAGGGGCATTCATCGTGCCGCTCCCACGCGCATGACGGCTGCTGCCTTTTCGACCGCGCGCATGATCCGATTGTGCGATCCGCAGCGGCAGATATTGCCATCGAGAGCTTGCGCAATCTCCGCGCGCGAGGGCTTTGGGTTTTTGTCCAGCAGCGCCTTGGCCGAGATCAGGATTCCGGACAGGCAATAGCCGCATTGGCCGGCTTGCTCGTCGAGAAAGGCCTGCTGGAGCGGATGCGGGTGCGCAGCGCTGCCGAGACCTTCGAGGGTGACGATCTGCTTTCCGGCGATGCTCAATACCGGCTTGGTGCAGCATTTCTCCGGTGCGCCGTCGATCAGAACCATGCAGCAACCGCATTGCTCGAGGCCACAGCCGAAGCGGGTGCCCATCAGGCCGAGTTTGTTTCTCAGGACATCGAGCAACGGAGTGTCCTCGTTGTCGAGCGACACACTGATGGCTTTGCCGTTGACCGAAAAATCAAATGTTTTCGACACACGCGCTCCTAGAAACCGAACTGCTCTCGCAGGATGCGCTCGTCGAGATTGTGGCCAGGATCGAACAACATGTTGAGCGAAATGGTGTGATCCATTGCAATATCGACGCTGCAGACCGACCGCACCTCATCATGATCGGCAACGGCGGCCACCGGACGCTTCTCGGCGTCCATGACCTCGATCGTGACCTTCGCCTTATTCGGCAACAAAGCGCCGCGCCAGCGTCGTGGGCGGAAAGGGCTGATCGGTGTCAGTGCGAGCAGCGGTGCGTTGATCGGAATAATCGGGCCTTGCGCCGACAGATTGTACGCAGTTGAGCCGGCCGGCGTTGCGACGAGGACACCATCGGAGATGAGTTCGGCAAGCCGCTCCTGTCCGTCGATCATGATCCGCAGGTGTGCTGCCTGTGCGCTTTGGCGAAATAACGAGACCTCATTAATCGCCTGGTGTTCGTGCATGCGGCCTTGAGCATCGCGAGCCCGCATGACCAGCGGATGAATGACGGTGATGTGCGCGTTTGACAGTCGCTCGGTCAGGCGTTCCTCAACGAATTCGTTCATCAGGAAGCCGACCGTGCCGCGGTGCATACCGTAGATAGGCTTGCCCGAGTTCATGAACTTATGCAGGGTCTGCAGCATCAAGCCGTCGCCCCCGAGTGCGACGATGACATCGGCCTTCGCGGGATCGGCATTGCCGTAGTGCTTCTCAAGTCGGCCATAGGCCTCACGCGCTTCCGGCGTATGGCTTGCGACAAAGGCGATATGCTGAAATCGCTTACTCATAGGGGGACCTGACGATGGAACGCGCGGTGCTCGTCTATACGACTTGGCCATCGATTGTCGAGGCGGAGCGCGCCGGGCGCACGATCGTGGAGCGCCGGCTGGCCGCCTGCGTTAACATTTTGCCGGGAATGGTCTCGCATTACTGGTGGGGGGGCAAAATCGAACGGGCGGAAGAGGTCGTCATGTTCCTCAAGACCCGCGCATCAATGGCCGAACCCGTCCGTCGGGCCATCAAAGAGCTTCACACCTATACCATGCCGGCTTTTATGGTCCTGCCGGTGGAAGACCTCGATAGCGCGTATCACGCCTGGATCGTGGGAGAGACCGCCAGATAGCATCATGCCCGGCACATGGCCGGGCATGACTATTGATACGTTGAGAGGCTGAGTCAGTACGACGCCTTGCCCTCGATGACCTCTTTTAGCTGGCGATATTCCTCGCAGGTGGTGTTGCCGCAGATCAGCTGGACCTTCTGCAGGTCTTCGAGCGCCTTTAGCCGATTGCCTTGCTCCATTTGCCACATGCCGTAGTACGACCATGTACGCACATGGTTCGGGTCGGCCTTCAGCGCGGCCTCGTACCAGATCTTCGACTGTTCGTAGTCGCCCATCTTGCGGTTGGCGTAGCCGATGTAATTGGCGACGTCGGGGTGTTCATCATGACCAAGTGCGTGCATCGCGGCGATGCCGGCTTCGTACTTGCCGTCGAGAATAAGCTGACGTGCCTTGCGATAATCGCGCAGGAAATTCTCCTGGGCCTGCTGCAGTTGCTGTTGCTCGATGACACTATTGTCCTTCTTTTTCTTTTTCTTCTTGTTGCCATCGTCGGCCGGGGGCGGACTGTCAGTGCCCATTGCATAGATGGTCACCGGCTTCATGCTGACGGCGGTCACGAGCAGCGCAGCGGCGGCAAAAACACCGACGCTCCGAAGGGCCTGGATCAAGGTCATGGCGATCTCCTGCAGGAACCGGCGTCAGAATAGGGCAAAGCCGGCGGATAAGAAAAAACAATCCGAGATTGGCGTGTAGTCCTCTGACACATAACAATAACATGATCGTGAAACGGGGCCATGCGGCAGTACGCAAAGCCCGTGGCTTGACTTGCCCACACGTTCAAGAGAACCTTTTACCGTGTTGGTTCCCCGGGTGATTCCGGGGACGAAAGAGGGAACACGGACCCTACAAATTCGAGCATTCGAATTTGCAGAAATCCGTGGCTGCCCCCGCAACTGTGAGCGGCGAGCCTCAGGTCCAATACGGCCACTGGGAAACTGGGAAGGCCGGACCGACAGGGCAACGACCCGCGAGCCAGGAGACCTGCCAGCACAGTCACCCAACCGGTGGACGGGGTGTCCATACGGAGCGGTCTTTCGCAGCGGTGACGGCAATGCCGGGGCGAAGGCCGTGAGAGCAAAGTCTCCCACGACATTCCGCAGTCCGTCGTTTGGCGGATCAGTGTGCCCTTCGCATCGGACGTGGTCTTCACCGATGCGTTCGCCTTCGTGCGAACGCAAACGAAGGAACGTGAGTCATGGTATTTACTTTACGCCGCCACTGTGCCGCGCTGGCGCTTACGACTTTCTTTGCAAGCAATGCACTCGCACAAAACAATGCGATAGTCTTGCCGCCAATCGATGTGTCCTGGAGCCGAATTGGTACGACGGGCATCGTCGGCGCATCGACAAGCGTCATCACCTCGCAGGACATTGAACGCTCTCCGTCGCAATCCTTGCCGGATATTCTGGCGCAGCAAGTCGGCATCCAGGTCTCGCACGTCACCGGCGGGCCGACCGGTGTTAATGATCTGGTCGACCTGCGCGGTTTTGGCGCATTCGCGCAATCAAACGTGCTCGTTCTGGTGAATGGACGGCGCTATCAGGATTTCGACCTCCAGGGGTTCGATTTCTCGCAGATTCCGCTCAACAGTATCGAAAGAGTTGAAATCACCCGAGGCATGAGCGGCACGGTTCTCTATGGCGATGGCGCCATCGGCGGCGTCATCAATATTGTCACCAAGACGGCCTCGGGGGCGCCGTTCTCCGGTCGTGTCGAAGGCGCGGTCGGGTCTTACGGTTTCGGGGAAGGGCGCGTATCGGCCGGTGCAACGTCGGGGCCCTGGTCGACAGCGGTCTACGCCAACGCCGTGACGTCGTCCGGCTATCGGCAGAACAGCCAGCTGAGCCAGCAGAATGCCGTCGGCAATTTGAGCTACCGAGGCCCCGAGTGGACCGGCTACCTCAACATTATCGGCGATTCCCAGCGCCAGAATCTTCCTGGCGCTCTGCAAAATCTGCCGTTGGTCTATCCGATTACGCTTGATACCCCGCGGGCTTCGGTGACGCCGTTCGATTGGGCACACCAGCAGAACTTCGGGGTCACGGGCGGGTTCACGCGCACGCTGGGTTCAGGCATCGACCTCATTGTCGACGGCGGGGTGCGGCGGAAATTCCAGCAAAGTCAGTTCTTCAATTACTTCAACAATCCGTTCTTTAGCTTTGATCCGTCGACCGCTGCTCCCGCGAACTACGTCGACACGATCATGACGACCTCGTCGGTGACGCCGCGCCTCGACATGCGTCATCAACTCTTCGGCGTGCCGAACCGTCTCCTGACTGGCATCGATTTTTACAACACGCAATATGACTCAGATCGGCCGCAGGCACAGGGATTGCCCGACATTCATCGCTACAGTATCCAGCAAACGACGGCGTCGATCTATGCAATGAACACGACCACCGCAACGCCGGCGCTGGAAATTTCTTACGGCGGGCGGCTGCAACGCAATTTCGTCAAGGGCCAGGACGTCTACAACGCGGCCGTCGACCCCAATGCGGGTTTTTACGCCAGCGATCCGCAGGCGGCTCCCGCCGACAGCAGTGAGTGGCAGTATGCTCTGCATCTGGGATACGAGTACCGTCTCAGCCCGGCTTTAGCCTTGTTTGGTCGGGCCGCGCGTGCGTTCCGGCTGCCCAATGCCGACGAACGCGTGGGTGCGGGCAACCCGTTCGATGTCGTCGTGCCGCCAAATCTGAACCTTAAAACGCAGACGTCTTATGACGTCGAGCAGGGCCTTCGCGTAACGTTGGGAAAATTCAATTTCCAGACAACCGGGTACATCATGGAGCTCAATAACGAGATCCATTTCATCCCTGCGCTCTTTGCCAATGTGAATCTTGATCCGACGCAGCGGATTGGCTGGGAAAACAGTGCGACATATCAATTGTCGGATGACGTTCGCCTGCGCGCCGGCGTTGCCTACATACGCGCAACCTTTCGCGAAGGGCAGTTCGCAGGAAAGGAAATCCCCTTGGTCGCCCCCTGGAGCGGTTACACCGGCCTGACCTGGGATATCGTGAAAAAACTTCTCGTCCTCGATGTCACCGCGACGTTCTGGAGCGATCGTCGGATGGACAATGACCAGGCCAATGTCCAGCCGCAGATCCCGGCCAACGCTACAATGAATGTGAAAATCGGCGGTGAGTGGAACCAGTTTTTCTGGTCGGCCGCGGTGTTGAATCTCTTCAACACCAACTATTACGACTACGCCATCGCAAGCGCCTTCACTCAAGGGTTCTTCAGCGCCTATCCGCAGCCGACGCGAACCTTCACGCTCAGAGCGGGGGCAACCTTTTAGGTTCGCTCTCTTGCGAGGAGGCAGCCGTTGTCACAACGGCTGCCATTCGACGGGCACGAGCTCGTAACCGGTCGCGGTCTTGGCCATATGGCCGCATGCAGGGAAGGGGAAGTGATAGGCCTGCACCAGCATGCGGTCGGCGACGACGCGGTCGAGCATTTGCCGGCGCGCCGCGACGGCCTGCGGTCCATCCATGTCGAAGGTCGGCTGCCAGTCTGGATACCGCGCAAAGAGGTAGGGATTGCGAACGGTGTCGCTCATTGCGAGCATCGATTGACTACCTGAATGGATGGCGAATGCGGTATGGCCGGGCGTGTGGCCAAAGGCAGGCACCGAAACAATTCCCGGCGCGACCTCCGCGCCGGGAGCGAAGCGTCGTACTTCGCCGGCGATATCCTTGAAGATGCGCCGAGCGTTGAGGAAGTAGCGCTTCACCGCACCCTGTGCCGGCCCCACGTTGGCGTCGTTCATCCAAAAGGACCATTCAGGCTCCGGCACGAGAATCTCTGCACTCGGAAAGACCTTGGCACCGTCCATGGACTTGATGCCATCGATGTGATCCGGATGAAAATGCGAGATCAGAATCGTATCGATCGCTTTGGGGTCGATGCCAGCAACATAGAGGTTATCGAGCAGGCTGCCTGCCGTGTCGGTGATCTGACCGGCAGTCCCCGTGTCGATCAAGATCACCTTCTTTCCCGTGTTCACCAGCAACGCCGTGAAGGATATCGGCAATATGTTGGGCGGCAGGAATGCTGCAGCGAGGGCCTGATTGACTTCAGCGCCGCTGGCATTGCGCACCAATTTATCATCGATGGGCAGGTACCAGACGCCGTCGAAAAGCGCGGAAATCTGGAAGTCGCCCAATTTGAAGCGATAGACGCCCGGCCCCTGCACGCCGGCGAAAGGCACCGCGGCGCTTGACGGCATCGCAAAGGCTGCACCTGCCAGCGCGGATGCTGCTAGAAACGAGCGGCGGGAAACTTCCTGCATGATCTCCCGTCTCCCACGTGAGCAGGGCGGATTTTCGGCGGGCCTCACTCAGGAACGCCGCGCGGTGAACTTATTCGGGCGTCAGTTCTGGTCGGCCTTGATGTTGTTGTCCTTCACGACTTTGCCCCAGGTCTGCATCTGGCTGCTGACGAAGGCACGTTCGACCTCTGGTCCACTGAGGGTCAAACTCACTTGCTGAGTTTCCACCAATTGTTTGGCGATGCGCTCCTCGCGCAAGGTCGCAGCCATCTCGTTGCCGAATCGCTCGATGACGTTTTTCGGAGTGCCAGCCGGTGCAAAGATGCCCCACCAGGCATAGGCTTCGAATCCAGGAAAGCCGCTTTCGGCGACAGTGGGCACTTGTGTAATGAATTGATTGCGCTCTTTTCCGGTCTGCACGATCGGACGAATTGTGCCGGCCTCGACTTGCGGCATCGACAGCGCGGTGCTGCCGACGAGAAGCTCTACGTGGCCGGCCACGGCATCGTTCATTGCCGGACCGCCGCCGCGATAAGGCACATGGGTGAGTTTGACGCCGGCGCGCTGCGACAGCAGCGCCATCGCGAGATGTCCGACGCTGCCGCTGCCGACCGAGCCGT
Source organism: Pseudolabrys sp. (assembly GCA_051986235.1). GTDB lineage: Bacteria > Pseudomonadota > Alphaproteobacteria > Rhizobiales > Xanthobacteraceae > Pseudolabrys. The sequence goes on along the minus strand of JBPYDR010000046.1, from coordinate 15,770 downwards.
AACTCACTTTGCCAGGATTGTCCTTGGCGAAGGTGAGCATATCGGCCAGCGTCTTGTAAGGCTTGGCTGTAGCCGTGGTGATCATGTACGGCGCGGTGCCGATCAGCAGCACCGGATCGAGGTCCTTCTCGCTATCGTAAGGCAGCGATGGCAGCACGAACGGATTCGCGGCATGGTTGTCAAAGACCGCGAGCCAGGTGTTGCCGTCAGGCGCCGATTTCACCACCGCCGCGGTTCCGACGCTGCCCGAGGCTCCGGACCGGTTCTCGATCACGATCGGGTGGCCAAGGCGTTGCTGCAATCCCGGCTGGGCCAGGCGCATGATGGCGTCCGTCGATCCGCCGGGCGGGTAGGCGACGACGATGCGCATCGGACCGGAAGGCCATGATTGGGCACGGACCACGAAAGGCGCAGCCAATGGCGCAATCATGCCGGCGAGCACAAGTGTCCGGCGTGTGAGTGTCATGGCGTCCTCCCCAGGGTTTTCTTGGGCACGAGCATACATTTGTTCTGCACACGGCGCATCGGGGCGATAAGCTGCTATCCGCTATGGCGGAAGGACAGCACAGGTTTGGACGAATGCGACCGGTGGCATTGTTGGTGGCCGCCGCACTCGCCGGCTGCACCACAAATCTCGAACCGAGCGCCTCGGAACTAAAGGCGCGCTGGGATGCGGAGAACGTTTATCCGCAACAATACAAGCAGGACGTGCTGGCTTTCCTGCGCACCTATCTCAACGATCCTTCCAACGTTCGAGGGGCAGGGATCTCCCAGCCGCAACTCAAATATATCGGTCCCGGAGATCGCTACGTGGCGTGTGTCCGGTACGACGCGCGTAACACCGACGGAAAATATCTGGGATCAAAAGATGGTGCAGCCATCTACGTTGGGGGCAAGCTCGACCGCTTCTTCGATACACCGCGTGGCGTGCGCGAACTCTGTAAAGAGGTGGCGTACGCACCGTTTCCAGAACTGGAACGGCTCGCGCGATAGCGCGCGAATGTGCACAACCGCCGGGCTGAGGGAGCTCGGCGGTGCAATTTAGACAGACAAGCCGGTAGTCAGCTCGGACGTCTCAGGTCACTTGACCTTGAGGTTCTCCGCGGATGTCTTCCCGCGGTTCTCGACGAGTTCGTACTGAACGGTCTGACCCTCGTTCAGAGTGCTAAGTCCGGCGCGTTCAACGGCCGAGATGTGTACGAACACATCCTTCCCGCCTTCTTGGGGCTGGATGAAGCCATAGCCCTTCGTCGGATTGAACCACTTTACGGTGCCCTGAGGCATGCTAGATCTCCGAAGTATTACCAACGCCACAGTTTGCCACAGTCCTCAAGCTGCGAACAAGGCCGGTAGCACGCGACTTTCGGGATATTTTTTGCGATTTGAAATGCCTAATTCTAATGCCTGTACGGCTATCTTCGCCTTTTCAGAGTCGTCAAGAATACGGACTTCCGTGCGTCCACGCATCAGACGTTCATGGCTGGGGTTCTATTGGTCGGAGTTTCCCGTCGGTTGAGTCGGCCCGAATTCAAGGCTATCCCAAAACGATCGATAGAGGTATCCAGAACCGCTTACAGGTTTGTGAGCCGCGAGACCATTGAATGACAATCGTATCCCTTGCACGCATTCCTGTTGTCGATGTGCGCCATGGCGGCCCGATTCGCCACGCCACAGAAGGTCGTGCACGAGCTCGGGCGCTCCGCGACGAATGCATTGACTGGTTGCCCGGCCTTGCAGCCGGGCTGCTGCCAGCGATGGACCGGATGACGCGCCTTTGGCTCAAGCGGTCCCATTCGCCATATGCCGCAGAGATTCATGCCATTGCAGATGAACTGGATTTCTCCGGGATCTGGTTTCTCAACGGCTGTTATCAGTGGGGTTGCACGGCGCTGGCCCGCGAACAGGGGGACATGCCTTGGCTTGCCAGAACGCTGGATTGGCCGTTTCCGGGGCTCGGGCGCCACGTCGAGGTGGCACGGATGCGCGGCAGCGCCGGCGAGTTCGACAGCGTGACCTGGCCGGGCTACGCGGGGGTTCTCACGGCGTCGGCCCGCGGACGCTTCGCCGCCTGCATCAACCAGGCCCCGATGTGGCGGCGTACACGGCGGCCGTGGTTGCGACCTTATGATCTTGTCCTGAACGCTTTGCGGACGTGGCGCGTCCGTTCGGTGCCCCCCGATCATTTGCTGCGCGAGGTTTTTGAGACCTGCGAAACGTTTGGCGAGGCACGGCATCGTCTGGAAACCACACCGATCGCTCGGCCCGCAATTTTTGTGCTGGTCGGCTGTCGTCCCGGCGAGCGCTGCGTGATTGAACGCAAGGAGAATGACTTCGTCAGCCGGGATGATGACACCGTCGCCGCGAATGACTGGCTACGAAGCGGGTTGCCGTGGGAGCCGCGCGTAGCGGCGGAGGCGACTTTGACGCGGACCTCTTCCGAAGCAATGGAGAACAGCCGCACAAGACGCGAGCACATTTCCGCCTCGTCGTCGTCATTCGGCGTCGATGAATTCGGATGGGTCTCGCCGCCCGTCCTCAATTCGCAGACCAGGCTCGCCGTCGAAATGTGTCCGGGTACAGGGGCGCTTCGGGTGATTGGATACGAGTCGGCAGATGGACAAGGCCTGCCCGAACCGGTGGCGCGAATTTACGACGCGGCAGTCGCCGCCTGATCTAGCCCCAAGGACTCCGTCGTCCCCACGGCCCGCCGGCGGCAGGCGAGGCGGGCGCGCGCACGAAAGAACCGCGGCCCATCTCTGCAGCCAGTTGCTCCAGAGCCGCGATGCGATTTTGAGTTGCCGGATGGGTCGCGAAGAGGTTGTCCATGCGCGCCCCGGACAGCGGATTGATGATGAATAGAGGGGCACTCGCCGGGTTTTGCTCGGCGTGAACATTCTCGATCGCATGCGCTCCAGCGTCGATCTTGGCCAGCGCCGCGGCAAGTCCGGCGGGATTGCCGCTGATCCGCGCGCCCATATTGTCAGCGGCATACTCACGTGTGCGACTGATCGCCATCTGAACCAGCATTGCGGCGAGGGGGGCGAGCACGACCATCAGCAGCGTACCGACAATGCCCATGCCACTGTTGTTGCCGCCGCGATTGCCACCGCCGAAAAACATCCCAAACTGCGCCAGCATGGAGATGGCACCGGCGATTGTGGCCGTCACCGTCATCAGCAGCGTGTCGTGGTTTTTGATGTGCGCGAGCTCGTGAGAAATAACTCCTGCAAGTTCGTCGCGCGAAAGCATCCCGAGCAGGCCGGTCGTGACCGCGACTGCGCCATGTTGCGGATTGCGCCCGGTGGCGAACGCGTTGGGCTGCGGATTGTCCATGACAAAGACGCGCGGCATCGGCAGTTCCGCACGCTGGGCGAGTTCAGCCACCATGTGCACGAGTTCGGGCGCCGTGTGCTCGTCAACTTCCTGGGCGCCTTGCGTCGACAGCACGAGCTTGTCGGCATTCCAGTACGTTACGAAATTGGTCGCGGCGGCGACAAAGAACGCGATCAGCGCACCGTTTGGTCCGCCGATCAGGTAGCCGATCAGCATGAACAACGCGGTCAAGCCTGCGAGCAGAATTGCGGTGCGTAAGTAGCTCATCGTCACCCTGCTCGATTCAAAACTCCGCGGCAGCGCTATATGGGTAGCCGCCGCGGCAATTCAAGCAAGCTGCCAAATAGGCGCACTGGTTCAGCGGTATGCCTTAACCGCCGGGCATCACCGCTCCGTTATGAGTAACGGCATTCCGCCGGCGGGACGCAAGGTGACCCGCGCCACAGGTTTCGGTTTGTGGCCGGCAACAGGATCAAAGCGAAACGCGCGTACAATGGTCGCAAGGATTGTGGCGGCCTCGAGCATCGCAAATCCACCTCCGATGCAGACACGCGGGCCTCCGCCGAAAGGCAGGAAGGCAAAGCGTGGTCGTACCTTGACCAGATCCGGCGCAAAGCGATCCGGGTCGAAGGCATCGGGACTGTCCCAAAGACCGGCTTTCCGATGGAGAGCAAAGACGGGAATATGAATTCGCGTTCCTGGGGGGAACTGCAGGTCGCCGATTTTGACCGCTGCCTTCGAGATCCGTGCGATCCCGGGGGCAGGCGGGAATAATCGCATCGCCTCCTGGATGACCTGGCGGCAAAACGCCAGGCCCTCGACGACCGCCGCATCAATCGGCAGATCTCCCGCCACCGATCTGACTTCGTCAAACACCCGCTGTTGCGTGGAGTGGTCCTTGGCCAGCAGCCAAAGCGTCCAAGTCAGGGCGACGGCGGTCGTCTCGTGGCCCGCGGTGATGAAGGTGAGAAGATTGGCCACGATCTCGTCGTCGCTCATGCTTCGCCCGGTTTCGGGATCGCGGGCGGCGCGCATCAGATTGAGCAAATCGGGTTTGGATGATTGGCTGAAATGCCTCGCGGCCACGATCCGGCGAATATCCCGATGTAGGAAATCACGCGAGCGCATCGCGCGGCGTCGATGCGGGTAAGGCATCCATTCCGGAATCGAGAACATGACGTAGATGATGTGCCAGGGAATCGTATCGAAATTGTCGGTCAACGCGCGGCTGTATCGATCAGCGTCGAGATTTGCCGAACCGCCCAGCATGGCCTCAACGATGATTTCAAACGTCGTGCGTGTCATCGCCGCCGCGGCGTCTGTCGGGATGGTGCGGGCCGCCGCCCGCCAACGGTCGACCTGGCGTTGTGCCATTGCAGCGAAGACTGGCACAAACGATAGCAGCGTTTCGTGCCGGAAGATCGGAGCTACCGCGCGTCGTTGCCAGCGCCATTCGGCGCCCTCAGCGAGAAAAAGGGAGGTGTTGCCGATGACCGGAGCAAATGATCGCCGTGTCGTGGGATCGCGCCCGAACGCTTCCGCCTTGTCGACCAGAATCTCCTGGATGATATCCGGGTCGGACACGATCAGGACGTCGGACATCCGCGTGCGGAAATGCGTGACGTTCTGATCGTATGCGGAGCGGGGAACCGTCTCGATGTAATTGCGCATCAACGTGCGCAGGCCCAGCAGGCCGAGTGGGCGCTCCGGCGGTTCAAACGGAACAAGATCGGGATCGGTATACACGCACGTTACCGCAGTGGTTCGCGCTTGCGCGGGAACAAATCTTAAGTCTTATTGTGTCCGCTTTTGGTCTTTGGCAGCAGGGCCTTTAATTGCGCGCGATTGGTGCGCTACGATGCGACAGGGGTCCCATGCTGTTCAATTCGCAACAATTCGTCGTATTTTTTGCGATCGTATACTCGCTCTATCTCGTCGCGCGAGATCGGGTGCAGCAGAACATCATAATTCTGGTGGCCAGCTATGTTTTTTACGCCTGGGCGGCTCCCAGATATCTCGTGCTCCTTGTCTTCTACACGCTGGCAACTTTCGGAATTGCAATCGGCATTGATCGTGCAGCTACGCCACTTTGGCGCAGGGCTTATTTGATCGCCGGGATCGCGGTAAATCTGGGTGTTCTCGGTTACTTCAAGTACGCCAACTTTTTTATCACTGAAGTTTCCGCATTTCTGGTTCACCTTGGCTTCGCGCCGCATCCCACGGTCTTGAATATTCTGCTGCCGATCGGCGTTTCATTCTTCACATTTCAGAGTCTCGCATACCTGATCGACGTGTATCGACGGGTATCGCCGGCGACCACCGACTTACTGACGTTTGCGGTGTTCAAGGCATTCTTCCCGCAGCTCGTCGCCGGTCCGATCGAGCGCGCGCACAACATGATGCCGCAGATCGCGGCACCACGCACGATAACCACAAACGATATTCTGCAGGGCGTTTATTGGGTCCTCCTCGGGTTTTTTCTCAAATGCGTCATCGCCGATCGCGTGGCGCCTATCGTCGACTACAATTTTTCGATACTTGAGGGCCCCAATCGCGGACCGCTGGCGGCGCTCAACGGAATCCTCGGGTTCACGCTGCAGATCTACGGCGACTTTGCTGGATATACATATATCGCCCTCGGCACCGCCCGGCTGATGGGCTTTCAGCTGCAACGCAATTTCCTAGCTCCGTATCTCGCGACTAGCCTTCAGGACTTCTGGCGGCGGTGGCATGTCACACTGTCTTTTTGGCTGCGGGACTACCTCTACGTTCCTCTTGGCGGCTCGCGGCGCGGGACCGTCAGGACGCACGCCAATCTTTTCCTAACGATGGCGCTCGGAGGTCTCTGGCACGGGGCGAGTTGGAATTTCGTGATCTGGGGAATCTATCATGGGTGCGGTCTCGCAATTCAGCGGGCGGTGTCGCCTTATCTTGCCTGGGTCCCGAATGCCGCACGCAGCATAGGCGGATGGGCCTTGACGCTGCTCTTCGTGATGTTCGGATGGGTGCTGTTCCGCACGGGCTCGATGTCGGAGTTTACCGATATCCTCGGTCGTCTGACGCACGCCGGTCCGGTCACCGACACCGATATCCAGGCCTTTCTGGCGCTGCTCGCATTTTCTGTCATCGTGATCCTCATCCAACGGATCGAAGAGTTTGACCCCATACACGCGCCAAAAATGAGCGAGCTTGCTCAACCCGTCCGCGTGGGTGCCTTCGCTCTGATGTTTCTCGCCGTATTCGCAGTGGGGTTCGGCGAATACCGCTTCATCTACTTCCAGTTCTAGACCTATGGTCCGCGTCTGGTTCGCATGTGTCGCCGCCGTCGTCATCGCAGCGCTCGCTGCCGAGGGGATTGTGCGGTTAGCCATGCACCCCTCGCTTGATTATGCCTCGGCTTTTTCGCCCGGGCCTTATTGCGAAAGGCCGGATCAAGGGTTCACCTTCAACTGTCCTGATGCCGCTTCGGTCATGCATGTCATACCGAAAAGCAAAATCTATATTCCTTACCAGCTGAACGAGAACGGCTTTCGCGGTCCGTTTCGAAGTCCACCCTCGAAAAATAGCGGCGAGTCCAACAGAATCGTGTTGGTCGGGGGCCAAAGCCAATCGTTCGGTGCATTCTTGCCCGATCGCGATACGTACGCGGCGGTAGCCGCTCGTTCGGCCTGTACCCCGGTCGAGATTTCGCTTGCGGCGTTTCCGGGCATGACTGACGCTCAATCGTGGCGCATCTACAGCCACAGCGCCGAGGCCGTTCCTAAACCGCGTCATATTGTTCTTCAGATCTTTGCCAACACCAATCCGACATGGCGCCAGGAGCTGGACCCGGACAACAAGATTCAATCCGGGCCGTACTACACATTGATGGATGGCTGGATTCGGCCGGTTCCCTGGTGGATCACGCCGTTGTCGAGAAGTCATTTGGCGGTTTGGTTCGCCACCAGGGTCGAGCAGATATCGGACAAGATATTTCGACGTAAGCCCCCTCCGATTTCCCGAAACAGCGAGTGGACGCTTGAGTTCATTCGGTACATGTCGAATGAGGCGACCAAACTCGGAGCGGATTTCTCGGTTGTTTTTCTGCCGGGTGCGCGTTCAATGTATTATGTTGACGTCGATATGCTCAAGCGCAGCGTCGTCAACGTGAATTTTGTGGATCTCGACGGGGAGGCAAGCGCCTTAGGCCTTTATCCGTCGCAGACAATTCCGGACGGTCATTACAATTCCCGTCTTGCCGCGTTTTTGGGATCGAAGATCGGCAGCGAGATCTGCAACCGCGCTCGAGCGACTAATGACTATACTATTTCTCACTCGTGTCCGGCCTCGGAACCTGGGTGCGCGCGGTAGCGTCACTTCGTATCGACTGGAGCGCCGACTCTGGGCCATTGGCATCCCAAGGCGGGTTCGGAGCGCAGCGATGACCGGTGTTTCTCAATCCAATCCGCATAGACATGGGCAATATGCTCGGCGCTCCTGGTGTCTGAGTGGATCGGATCAAGCAGCTTTACCTCTGGGTCATTGTCGAACCAGACATAGTTGATGCCGATGCGGTCGATTGCGGCGTGCAGCTTTGTCATGAAATCGTCCCTGGTTTCCTTCGTCCAGAATGGAAACAGAAAATGAGTCGGGCCGATCTTTTGCGCGCCGAAAAGAAATTTCGTTTTTCCGTTGCGTTCGACGATGGAACGATACTGGTCAAGCAACAATTCTGTTGAAGTAACGGTCTCGTCCAGGCGTGCATCCGGATCACGCTGGCGCCAGACAGATGGCCCGGTGTAGTCGCGCAGGGTGTACATTCGATAGGCCCATTCCTCGAGCGGCGGGTGATAGGCAAGCCCGAGCCACCTGAATTTTGCCGGCACCACCATTCCATATTGATATTCGATGCCGCCCGAGTGAGCGATAACGAGGCTGGGACAGACCTTGTCTCCGAAATGAACGTACGCACCGATTTCAGCTGCCAGCGTGTAAGAATTGACGGCAAGATTGAGGACATCGAAGTCCATGCCGCGCCTGCGTAATTCTTCTTCAAGAAACGAGGCGATGTCTTTCGTGTGATGGGTTCCTGCGAGCTCGCTGTTGCCGGTCATGACGATGATCGGCCGCTTGTGCTGCGAGAAATAAACCTTGTCACCAAGGTGATTGCGGAATCCAAAGTAGTCCGGCGTGTAAGTTCCGGAACCGGTTGCACCTGCTATGGCGACAAACGGCATGAAAGTCTGCATGCCTGGTTGATTAAAGAAGGGGTTTCGATCGTAATAACGCCGGTCGACGGTGCGGTTGTCGACGACCGGCACGACGATGGGGCGGCCCAACCAAACGGAAAGCCGCGTTTCCAACCGTTTGACGACTAGTGATTCCCGTCCGAACTGCCATGCCGTGAGTTCCACCCCCATCACGATGATGATCGCGAAGAGAGCGGCAAGCGGCAGTCGATTGGTCACTACGTTCATGGTCGGTCAGAACTGAAAATAGATGAACGGACTTACCGGCTGTTTATCGAACCACATGAGGCATAGCAGGCACACGGCGTACCACACACTTCTTTGTCCGACATTGAAGGCTTGCCACGGCTCCGGCCCGACCTTCTGTTGCCACAACTGAAGTCCGATGACGATCAGGAATGCAGCAAAAATCCAACGCATATTTGGTGCGTTTATGTTGAGCGCCATGCTCGGATGAGTGAGGGCGGTCAAGGCGCCAATCATTTGTCCGGCGGATTGAGAGCAGCGGAAAATGATCCAACCAACGAGCGTCAGTGCCGTAAAGGTCAGCCAGGCGATTGTCCTGTAACTGACGCCGCCTGCACGTTTCTCGATGGCCGCCCCGACTCCGGTTTGCGTGTAGAACCTGTGCAGGACGAGCCAGGTACCGTGAAAGCCACCCCACAAAACGAAGTTCCAGCTCGCGCCATGCCAAAGGCCGCCAAGCAGCATGGTGATAATCAGGTTTCGCGCAACGAACGAGGATGAACCGCGGCTGCCGCCGAGCGGGATGAAGAGATAGTCGCGCAGCCATGTCGACAGGCTGATGTGCCAGTTGTGCCAGAAGTCGCGCGGGTTCGCGACGAGAAAGGGAAACTTGAAGTTGTCGCCGAGTGCAATGCCGAACATGCGCGCAGTTCCGCGCGCCATGTCCGTGTAACCCGAAAAATCACAATAGATCTGCGTCATGAAGCCCAGGCCGCCGAATACGATGTCGATGAAAGTGGGGTTCGGGTTCGAGAATATGCGATCAACGAGGGGCGCAAGGTTGTCGGCAAGAATGAGCTTCTTGACGAGTCCGAAGAGAAAAAGCTGCGAACCCGAGTAGATGGCGTCGATTTGAACCGTAAAGCCTTTCTTCACCTGCGGCAGCAGGTGTGAGGCGCGCGCTATTGGCCCCGCCACGAGCTGCGGGAAGAACATCACGAAATTCAGATAATCGAGATAGCTTCGCGATGCCGGCGCGTCGCCGCGATAGACGTCGACCGCGTAGCTTATTGCGTGAAAGGTGTAAAAAGAAATGCCGATCGGCAATACGACGTGGAGAAGAACAGGATCGACTTTGATGCCGATCTGACCGAATGCGGCCGCGATGCTCAACGAGAAGAAATCGAAATATTTGAAGACACCGAGAATGAGAAGATTTGCGGCGACAGCAACGCCGAGGCCGAGTTTCGCGGTGTATTGATCGTCGCTTCGCCGGCTGGACTCGATGAGTAGGCCGGCCAAAAAATCGATCGTTGTCGACACAAGGACCAGGCCGAGAAATCGCCAATCCCACCATCCGTAGAATACGAAACTGCATCCAAGAATGATGACTTTGCGGATGTCGCCACGCGTGGTGACGGCAACGGCGGCAACGGCAAACGCCAGCAGCACAAAGAACGCGGATTGCGTGAAGTTCATCTGGTCCCGCGCAAGTTAAAGCCGAGCATGATGATGTCCCAATCATCGAGTCGGCTGATCAGCCTCGGTAACTGATCGGCGATATCCTCGCGCAATACCGCATCATCCTCGCAAGTTACAAATAGATTCTGCTGTTCGCTGCACCACAAAGCGGTCCCCTTGGCGGTAGGCAAGCCAAATATACGGACATTGGGGCTCCGACCGCAAATTGAGGCGCGTCGCAAGGTCTTGGTCTTGGCCGATGATTGGAACGCCGTCGTTGATGCTATAGAAGATCGAATTCAGAAATTTTGCCTTGACCTGAATTGGAACCGTCCGGTGATACGACTTGTTATTTTAGTGCTGGTTGCATCGATTGGCGCTTTGTTCCTTTTCATCTCTCATCGGGAAATGAAGACCGAGCAACTGGGTGCCCCGATCATTTCTTCGCGCACAAAGCATCTGATCGGATTGTTGCTTATTTTTGCCAGTCTGGCCGTTTTTATGTCTCAATTTTTGATTTATTCCCGATGAGAGAACCCCGACGCATCTGACAAAGCGGAAGAATGCAACCATGAAGAAGAGGAAGAGCAGCGCTAAAGAACAAAAACCTCGCTCTGCTTCTCGACTGATTGATGCGAGAATTAAGGAGCTGGGTGATTGGAGAGGCAAAACCCTTGCTCGGATCCGATTTCTCATCAAACAGGCCGACCCCGAAGTGGTCGAAGAGTGGAAGTGGAGAGGGGTTCCGGTCTGGTCGCACGCCGGAATCATATGTACCGGCGAGACCTATAAGAGTGTCGTGAAGATGACTTTCGCGAAGGGGGCCTCATTGGAGGATCCCTCAGGTCTCTTCAATTCCAGCCTCGAAGGCAGCACCAGACGTGCCATCGATCTTCGTGAGGGCGACAAGATTGATGAGAGGGCGTTGAAAGCTCTCATTCGCGCCGCCTTGACCCTCAACACGTCGGGTCGGACTGCCGCTCGTCCAGTTCGTACTCGGAAAAACTAAAGAGGGCTGGATTTGCCTCTTTGAACATCGAGGATATCCAAAACCGCGCACCGAGGTGCGGTTGTGCCAGTGCATCTGGCAACTGTCTTTGCCAACAACCGCTCCAGCTTGCGTAGATCGGTGATCCTGGCGCGAACGTCGTTGAGGTGGCCGGTCGCAATGTCACGCACGTCGCAACAGCGTGCTTTGTCGGGGCCACCGAGCCGGAGCAACGTTCGAACGTCATCGGGCGAAAAGCCTAATTCCCGCGATCGCTTGATGAATGCCAACACACGCACATGTGTCGCGCCGTATGTGCGACGACCTCCAGCCGTGCGCGGCGGCTTCGGCAGCATCTTGATACGTTCATAGTAGCGGATTGTTTCAACATGAACGCCGGTCAGCTTGGATAGCTCACCAATCGCCATTCCGCCAGTCCTCGCATTCGTGACTACACGCATTCGTAGGCCTTGTTTCTGTAGTTGCTACAGGATGCATCTTCTAACCGAGAGGTATTCACGTCAACACACAAGGGCGGCAATGCCGGTGCGCAATGTCTGGGATCATCGACGCCAGAGTGTGCGTCGTCTGCTTTCGAGTCGCCGATATGCCAAAGCCGAAAGTGCCATCGGTGCGTCAGCAATGCTCGAAATGCCGCGAACCAATCTGGGTGGAAAAGGATTGGCCGGTCGAAGCGGCGAAAATCTGCAGCCACTGCATGAGGCTCGGTGGATCGAAAAAACCGGGCGGAGCGCGCTTGCATTGAAGTCGGACGAATATCGCCTGATGGCAGAGGAATGGGAGGCACGAGCCAAGCAGGCTCCTCCAGATCTTCGTGCCGAATTTCGGAGAATTGCAGCGCAGTGGCGACAATTGGCGACGGATACCGAAACGATCGCAAGGATCAGACGTCGGATAGAAGAACTGGAAGACGCTTAAAAATGCGAAGTGTTCCGAACGCGTGATGCCGACAACTTACGCACTCACCGCGGCGGTAATTCTTTTATGTGCAGTCGCGCTGCTATTTGCAGTCGACTACAATTTCCTTGTATCGACCGTATCGCAAGCACCGAATTTGTATCAAATAAGGTAGCAGCGTGAAGCGCTTTGCCGAGAACTATCTTGGTATTCCACCTGACGGAGGGGATTGGCTCAACAGCGCCGGCACAAGCCTTCTCGCGTGGTGGTTACCAAAGCTTGCAATTTTTATGTCCATCTTGGCCGCGGTACCATTGCGGACCGTAGTTTGGATTGTTGCTCTTCTCTGGATGGGGATTGCGTGCATCTTGAACGCAAAACGTTGCGGCCGCACTCACTGCCGCTATACCGGTCCCTATTATCTGGCGATGATACTCCCGGTGCTTGCTCTCGCTTCCAGGCCAATCTCTGCCAGCATCTACATGTGGGTCGCACTTGCACTGCTGATACTTGTTGGCGGTTGGGCAATTCGGTGGACCACTGAACAGAAATGGGGCCGTTACTCAAACGCCTAGTTTCAACCGCCGGCCTTAGTGAGATGGCCTGCGGCCCGGCATGGCCCAGAGCAGCGCATCGAGCTGATATTGGACCTCCGGCCAACTCGATTCTGCGGCTGGCCCCCGGCACTATCGACTCGGAAGGTTACTGATTGCCTTGGCAACCGGAGAATTCAAATGACCTGTGTCTGTCGACCGTTTTTGCGCGTGTTTTGTCTCGCCTTATTGACAATGGCAGCGATCGGCGCTGCAGGCGACGCGTTTGCGCAGAAACCCAGTCAGACTCAAATAAATGCAATGCGGCAATCGTGCCGCAGCGATTACATGGCTCATTGCTCATCCGTTCCGACCGGTGGTGCGCCTGCCCTGAATTGCCTGAAGCAGAACCTCGCGAATCTTTCACCCGGGTGCCAAACCGCCGTGAAAGCAATTGGCTCGGATTCGCCTGCGGCAGCCGCGTCGGCTACTCCTCCGAGTCAAGCGGTTCCAGCCGCGCCGGCACCAAACACGTCCACACCAAGTGCGCCCACGGCCGCGGTGCCGCCAACCCCTACGCAGCCTAGTGGTGCTGGCGCGGGCAAGCCTAGCCAAGCGCAACTCAGAAGCGTTCGTCGGTCCTGCGGCGCCGATTACAGAGTCCATTGCGCAGGCCTTCCACCGGGCGGCTCAGCGTCGATTGCCTGTCTGAAGCGCAATATCACGACCTTGTCGGGAACGTGTAAGCAGGCACTAGGAGCTGTTGCAGGCACCGCTACCGCAGCAACCGCGGCAGCTGTGGCACCACCGCCGCCAGTTGAGCCCGCGCCGCTGCTTGTGACCCCACGCGAGGAGTTGTTCATGTTGCGCACCGCTTGCGGTGGCGACTATGCCGCCTTCTGCCGCGGTCTGCGCCCCGGGGCCGGTCGCATAGCTGCCTGCTTGCACTACAACAGCGCCAGTCTATCACCACGCTGCCAACAGGCGCTTACGTCGCTCCGAGAGGGGCGCTGATGCCGGGTCATTCGATGATTGCAAAGAGCGTTGCGATTTTTCGGCAGGGATTCTGACACCGCAGGGATTCGGTTCCAAGACGAGCGCATTGGTTCCTTTGGTGTTCAAATTGGCTTTGTTCGCGCTATTGATGGGACGTTTTCAGGCGCGTGCTGCCATGCGACGGCCTGCGACCGTTTTGGCACCGATCGTCTCATTTTGTTTTGGCGGCGATCATCTTCAAGGGAGCATGATTTCGGATTACCATACTCGAGTTCCACTAGTGGGAGGCGACGATGAAGAAACTTGCGTTGGTCCTGTTCGCGGCAACGTCTCTCTTGGGCTCTGGAAGCATCGCCTCGGCGCAATACTATTATGGTGGTGGCTATTATGGCGCTCCCGGCCCGTATTACGGTCATCGCTACTACGATGGTGGATACTATCGTGGTGGAGCGATGCTCGGATATAACAACTTCGGGCAACCAGAAACCTGGTACCCGGTTCGACGGGGCGGTCGTTGCCCGCGCGGCTACTCGGTTCAGGACGGTGTCTGCAAACTGTATCGGGGATACTGACGTCTTATAGTGAGGCTGCTGAGCAAGCCGTGCAGTGACAGTCCGGTCACTGAGGATTGCGAGTCATGATCCAGCCGACGCTGGTTCGCGCTTGGCGTCTCGCCTGTTTCGACGCGTTGAGAAATCTCCGCCGAACATCAATTTGAAAACGCCTCGACCGGCAAGACAATAGACCGAGTACCTCTGGTCGTGTTGGCGGTGTGAGTGACATCGCGCAAGACGCCGCGTTCTTGGGGCAGGCGTAAGTACCAGGCGACCACCTGTCCGTTATGGGGATTGCAATAGAACAGCGACCGATCCGCGGAAAGCCCGCGTGCAACCCGGGTGCTGGACGTGCGTTAGGTGCTAGAGAGAGAACCAGCCGATGCCATGGAACCCCGACGACGCCGAACGCCATACCAAAAAGGCGGACGATCCTAAGCGCCAACGCATGTGGGCCGAAATCGCCAACTCGGTTCTAGCGGAAAGTGGAGACGAAGGACGCGCCATCCGCGAGGCCAACGCAGCGGTCGCGAAGGATTTCGCGAAGTCTGTTCGGCCGTAGTCAACACCCATCGAGTCCGCACGCGCACAGTAAGTGCACCTTACGAACCACTCTCGCAGATCGCTAGATTCTTGAGCGGGAGTCATACCAAGGATCTCGGGCAGTGAAGTTCATTTCCTCGGGGAACCATCCAATGCCAAAAGGCCATCAGGCTGAACGGCCTTTTGTCGGGTCCTGAAAATTCTTCGAACGGTTTGGGTGTTGCGCTCAAAGCAGAAGTAGAGTGCGGTCGCGACCAACACACAGATCGCCACCTTGAGCCCGTAGACCGAGAGCGTCTCCAGCGTGATGTTGTTGACCCGGTTCGGCCAGATCGTCGCCAGAATGTTGTTCGTCGGCCGGTGCGTGAGGTAGAGGGTGTACGAGAAGGCCGCGATGGCAGTCGCAAAGGGGGCGATCGGTTGCATAATTCGATTGAGGGAGGCATCGGCCATCGCGGGAAAAGTCATTGCGATCCCAATGCCTATCATCCACTCAGCGATCCCCGGCTGGATTATTCGTAGCCCGTTATCGAATGCGTGCGTCTCGACACCAAGCTGCCAGTAAAGGCAGCCGATACCGGCGACCAATGCGCCAGAAACAAACAGCGCCCATCGGTAACGCATGTGAACCAAAAGGCTGGCGCCAGCGCCCAGTACCCAAAATACGACGTAGTGAGTCTTTAGTGAGAGAAACACAACGGCGCAGATCAGCAGCACAGCGTAGACGGCGAAGCCCCGCCCATTGCTCACGACATAGCCCACCGCGCCAGCGGCGATATAGAACCAGATTTCGTAGGCCAGCGACCAGACGACGGCGTTGCTCTCAATGCTCGGCACCAATACCTCGTTAAGGCCAATCATATTGGCGATCAGCTCGTAAACCGGTGCCGTCTGGCCGTGCACTGCGAGATCGACGGCCGCTGTAAACAGGACGGCTGGCACAAGCGGCAACCAGATGCGGGTCGTCCGGTCGACCGTATAGCGGGTCAGGTCGAACCGCTGCTCACGCAGGCGCGACAGGACCTGCCCG
>JBPYDR010000045.1:0-44949 GCA_051986235.1 Pseudolabrys sp. | reverse complement strand
CCAGCGCCGCCACCTGTCGCGCGGTCGCCTCGACATCGGCCGTATCCGTATTGGTCATCGATTGCACGACAATCGGCGCCCCGCCGCCAACCGTGACGCCGCCAACCTCAACCGCGACAGTTTTGTGACGCTTCGCTGTGTTCATCTGACGCTTACCGGACCCATTCAGCAACGGAACCAACTTGCGCACTCAACAAGGGGATTGTAGCGAGTTCCGTTGGCTAATGGGAAATCCGTTCCGAGCCGTTGTCGGAAGGCGTTTTTTCGTCCTCGGCCGTCCCTGCCGTTCGTTCGAAACCGTCCGCCAAGCGCTGCAGTTCCTTAGCCAGAAATGGGTCCGCACAGTCCGCCGCACGCCGCCGGCAATACAGGCTTTCGCTCAGAAGAAATTGTTTCGCCGTCATCGTTTCTGTCTGTACCTCGTGACGCCCAACAAACGCGGCCGGTGACGGTTGGTTCCTCCGGTCCGCGGAAAGCTGGACGATTTGAAGGCCTAACGGACGATCTGCTGGAGCAGGGCGTGCAGCTTTGCGGCCTCGATCGGCTTCTGCAGCACCGGTGCGTGAGAAAACGCCGAAACAATACTGTCAGGCCCGTAGCCGGTGACGAAGGCAAACGGGATCTTTCGGTTGGTGAGAATATCGGCGACGGCATAGGTTTTTTCGCCTCCCAAATTCACGTCGAGTATACCCGCCTGCAAGTTTCCGGTCTTCGCCGCGAGTATGGCGTCGCTGAAGCGGCTGTAGGGACCATCGACCTTGTGCCCGAAGGCGGAGAGCATGTCCGCGAGCATCATCGACACGAGCGGCTCGTCTTCGACAAGCAGAACGCGCTTGTCGTTGGAATTGGAATCGGCTGCCAGCGTGGGCATGTCGACGTGCGACTTGAACGCGCGTTTGGAGGCATTCGCATTTGCTTCGTGCGGCACGCACAACGTGCAGCGCAGGCCATCCGGTCGCCAGTCGAAGTTTACGAGGCCGCCAAGTTGCCGTTCGATGCCCGCGACAATGGCGCGGCTCCCATAGCCGCGCCGCTCGGGTCGAGTGATCAGCGGGCCGCCAGATTCCGTCCAGACAAGTTCGAGCTTTCCGGGCTCAGTCCGCCAGGTCAGATCGACATAACCGGCGTCGACGGACAATGCGCCATACTTCGCCGCGTTTGTCGCGAGTTCATGCAGCGCGAGGGCGATAGTCTGGGCGGTCGCGGGTGGTAGCAGAGCAATGGGCCCGCGTGCTCTGACCCGTTCGTTGCCGCTTGCGCGATAGGGCTCAAACTCTTCATCAACGAGGCGGGTGAGGTCGGCCCCCTCCCAGCGCGATCCAGCCAGCAACCGGTGCGCGTTCGACAGCGCGCCGATCCGGCCATCAAGGGCACCGATGTAGTCGTCGATGCTGTCGGCGCGGGTCAGGCGCATGATCGACTGAACCACGGCAACGACATTGCGCGCGCGATGGTCGACTTCTTCGGCGAGCAGGATCTGACGCTCTTCGGCGCGTTTTCTTTCGGTGATATCGGAGGTGACGCCGCTTAGCCAGACGAGACGGCCAGTTTCATCAAAGTTGGCCGCTGCCGTGCCGGTGCACCAACGCACTTCGCCATTCGGCCGCAGAACGCGAAATTCCGTCTGCAGGGTATTGGTGGCTTTGGTGATCTTGCGGAAAGAACGCTCCAGCAGCTCAAAGTCTTCCGGATTGATTAGGGGCCGCACGCTCTCGAGCGTCGGAACAAACGTATTTGGATCGACCCCGAAAATTTCGCACTGACCCTGATCCCACAGGATCGAGCCGCGCGATATGTTCCATTCCCAGCTGCCCATCTGACCGGCGGCAAGTGCAAGGCTGCGCATCCGTTCGCTTTGCCGAAGCTGCAATGTGGATGATGCAAGTTCGGCGGTGCGCTCGGCGACTCGCGCCTCGAGTCCTTTATTCAGCTGTTCCAGCTGACGCGTCTTGCGGAAAAGTTCGACGAAGACTTTGACTTTCGCTCGCAAGACTTCAGGGATTACGGGAACCGGTACATAGTCGACCGCCCCCATCTCATAGCCGCGCAGCCGATCGACGTCCGTCAGCAGGATGGCGGAGATGAAAATCAGCGCGGTTTTCTCGAATCGTGGGTGATTGCGGATCATCGCCGCCAGCTGAAAACCATCGATATCCGGCATGTAGACGTCAATGAGAACGACAGCGACGTCGTGCCTCAGGAGAAGCTCGAGCGCCTCCGTGGCATTGCTGGCGCTCAGCAGGTTTTCGCCGACGTCCTCGAGGATCGTGCGATAGGTCAGAAGTTTGGCCGGCTGATCGTCGACGAGGAGGATGTTGACCCTGTCTTCGGACATGGGGTCCTCGTCTTCAGCGGTGGAGCCAGCTGCGGAGCGCAGACAGCAGCTGTTCGGTGTTCACCGGCTTCGCCAGATAGTCCGACGCACCGGCATCGAGGCATTTCTCGCGGTCGCCCTTCATCGCTTTGGCCGTGAGCGCGATGATCGGTAGACGACGGAAATTCGCATTTTTGCGGATTTCCTCCATGGTCTGATAACCGTCCATCTCCGGCATCATGATGTCCATCAGCACGATGGCGATATCGCTATTCAACTCGATGAGCTTGATCGCTTCGTTGCCCGTCGTGGCGGTGAGGACTCGCATGCCCCGCCGCTCCAAAACACTGCTCAGCGCGAAGATGTTGCGGGCATCGTCGTCGACCAACAACACAGTACGGTCCACCAGGTCTTCATCGGACGTGGTCAAGCGCTCCAGCATGCGCTGCTTTTCTGCCGGCAAATCGGTGACGACGCGGTGTAGGAAGAGGGCCGTTTCATCGAGCAATCGCTCGGGGGATTCGACGCCCTTGACCACAATGCTGCGGGCCATCGTGTGCAGCCGGGCGTCTTCTTCCGCGCTCAATTCGCGACCAGTAAATACGACGACCGGCACTTCCGACAACGCCTGATCCGCGCCCAACTGTTCCAGGACTTCGAATCCGGTCATGTCGGGCAGCCTCAGATCCAGAACCACGCAGTCCGCAGGCTGCCGTCGCAAAGCGGCGAGCGCATCTCGCCCAGTACCGGCAGTTTCAATCTCGACGTCGTCATAGCCAAGCAATTCCGAGATGCTGAGCTGCTCGGCCGGATTATCCTCGACCACAAGCAGACGCTTGCGACGCGGAGCCGAGAAATCCTTGATGCGTCGGAGCGCAGCTTCAACGCCTTCTGTTGTCGTCGGCTTGGTGACGAACGAGAATGCGCCGCGGGCGAGGCCATGGTGCCTGTCCTCGTCGAGCGTAATGATTTGTACGGGGATATGACGCGTCAGCGGATTCTGCTTGAGCTGACTCAAGACGCTCCACCCCAGCATGTCGGGCAGGAAAACATCAAGAGAGACCGCGCTGGGCTGATATTGTTTGGCAAGCTCGAGTGCGTCGGTGCCGCGCATGGCCACGAGCACCTTGAACCCCTTGTCCCGCGCGAGATCGATCAGGACACGGCAGTAGTGGGGGTCGTCTTCCACGATCAGCAATATTGAGTCGCCGGGCTGGATTTCGTGCCGGTCGTCCGAAATTTGCTCGATCGGACGCTCCGGCAAGGCAATCGGCATGCTCGGTGCCTGGATTTGCGAAGCGGATGGGCTGCCTGACTGCGTGGCGGTGGATGGTCCGGCATAGGTGATCGGCAAATACAAAGTGAATGTGCTGCCGACACCAGGCGCGCTGCGCAACTGGATTTCCCCACCCAGAAGGCTCGACAGTTCACGGCTGATTGCAAGGCCCAACCCAGTTCCGCCGTACTTGCGGCTGGTGCTCGCATCGGCCTGCTGGAATGCCTCGAAAATGATTTTCTGTTTCTCGGCCGGAATTCCGATGCCAGTGTCGGCGACCTCGAAAGCGACGACGGTCTGCGCCTGGCTGAGAATCGGATGTGTCGAGGTCCAGCCGACGGGCGCGGCAGAGACCTTGAGCTGAACGCCACCACGGTCGGTGAATTTGAAGGCGTTCGACAGCAGGTTTTTCAACACCTGCTGCAGCCGCTTGGAGTCGGTAGTCAGGCTACGTCCAAGGGACGGGTCGAGATCGACCTTGAAGGAAAGCTGTCTCGTATCCGCTTCGTGACGGAACGGGCGCCCCACGGCATCGAGCAGGTTGGTGAAGAAGATTTCTTCGGCATCGACCGTGACCGTGCCGGATTCGATCTTCGAGAGGTCGAGAATGTCGCTGATAAGGTTGAGCAGGTCGGTCCCGGCACCGTGAATGGTGCGGGCGAATTCTGTCTGCTTGCTTGTGAGGTTGCCGTCGGGATTGTCGGCCAGTTGCTGTCCGAGAATAAGAATACTGTTCAATGGCGTACGCAACTCGTGCGACATGTTGGCCAGGAATTCGGACTTGTACTTCGACGTCAGCGCCAGCTCCGCCGCCTTTTCTTCGAGGGCGCGTCGCGCCTGTTCGATTTCCTGATTCTTTCTTTCGACTTCGACGTTGCGCTCGGCAAGTTGCTGCGCTTTTTGTTCGAGCTGCTCGTTGGTCTGCTGCAATTCGCGCTGCTGTGTCTGAAGTTCGCCGGCAAGCTGCTGCGACTGCTTGAGCAGGCCTTCGGTCTGCATCGTCGCTTCGATCGAGTTGAGCACGATACCGATGCTGGCCGTGAGTTGCTCAAGAAACATCGTCTGCAATGCTGTGAACCGGTTCACCGAAGCAAGTTCGATCACCGCCTTGACCTGATTTTCGAAAAGTACCGGCAGGACGATGATATTGGCCGGCTTGACCTTGAACAACGCCGAACCAATCGGCACCGCATGATCCGGCATTTCTGTGATGAGCATGCGTCGCTTGTCGGCGGCGCACTGGCCGATGAAACCTTCGCCGATGCGCAGTCGCTGCGGATGACCGTTCGTGCTGTCGTCGGCGTAGGCCGAAAGCAGCCGCACACTCTGCAGTTCTTCGCTTTCTACCTGGTAGATGACGCCTTGTTGCGCGTTGACGAGGGGCGCGAGTTCGCTCAGAAGTAGGCGGCCGACGGTGTTGAGATCGCGCTGGCCCTGCAACATGTTGGTGAATTTTGCGAGGTTGGTCTTCAGCCAGTCCTGTTCGGTGTTGCGGTCCGTTGTCAGGCGCAGGTTGTCGATCATCGTGTTGATGTTGTCTTTGAGCTCAGCCACTTCGCCACGCGCGTCGACCTGAACCGATCGAGTGAGATCGCCTTTGGTCACCGCCGTTGCGACCTCGGCGATGGCACGCACCTGCGTCGTGAGATTTGCGGCCAGCAGGTTGACATTGCCGGTGAGTGCTTTCCATGTGCCCGCCGCCCCTGGCACGTTGGCCTGGCCACCGAGACGTCCGTCGACACCCACTTCGCGCGCGACACTTGTCACCTGATCGGCGAAGGTCGCGAGCGTGTCGGTCATGTTGTTGATAGTTTCGGCAAGCGCGGCCACTTCGCCTTTCGATTTCACCGTGAGGTTCTGCTTCAGGTCACCGTTGGCGACCGCTGTCACGACCTTGACGATTCCGCGCACCTGCTCGGTGAGGTTTGCCGCCATCACATTCACGGTGTCGGTCAGGTCTTTCCAGGTGCCGGCGACGCCCGAAACTTGTGCCTGGCCGCCGAGTTTTCCTTCGGTGCCGACCTCGCGGGCGACGCGTGTTACTTCGGAGGCGAAGGCGTTGAGTTGGTCCACCATGGTGTTGATGGTGTTCTTCAGTTCGAGAATTTCGCCCTTCACGTCGACCGTGATCTTGCGCGACAGGTCACCGCGCGCCACGGCCGTCGTCACTTCGGCAATATTGCGCACTTGGGTCGTAAGGTTGGCCGCCAGCAGGTTGACGTTGTCCGTGAGGTCCTTCCACGTGCCGGCGACGCCGGGCACCTTGGCCTGACCACCGAGGCGGCCCTCGGTGCCGACTTCGCGCGCTACGCGCGTCACTTCGCCGGCAAATGACCTCAGCTGATCGGTGGTCGTGTTGAGTGTTTCCTTGAGTTGCAGCAGCTCGCCGCGAACGTCGACGGTGATCTTTTTGGAAAGGTCGCCATTGGCGACGGCCGTGGCCACTTCGGCGATGTTGCGGACCTGACCGGTCAGGTTCGAGGCCATCAGATTGACGTTGTCGGTCAAGTCTTTCCATGTGCCGGCCACTTCCGGCACTTCCGCCTGGCCGCCCAGCTTGCCTTCCGTGCCGACTTCGCGCGCTACGCGCGTCACTTCCGAGGCGAATGAATTCAGCTGGTCCACCATCGTGTTGATGGTGTTCTTTAGCTCGAGAATTTCGCCCTTCACATCGACCGTGATCTTGCGCGAAAGGTCGCCGCGCGCCACGGCGGTCGTCACTTCGGCGATGTTTCGGACCTGTGCGGTCAGGTTGCCGGCCATCGAATTCACCGAGTCGGTGAGGTCCTTCCACGTACCGGCGACGCCCGGGACGTTGGCCTGACCACCGAGCCGCCCTTCAGTACCAACTTCGCGCGCGACGCGGGTCACTTCGCCGGCGAAGGCATTGAGCTGATCCACCATCGTGTTGATGGTTTCCTTCAGCTGCAGGATTTCACCTGACACGCTGACGGTGATTTTCCTCGACAGGTCGCCGCCGGCGATTGCCGTTGCAACGTCGGCGATGTTGCGGACCTGAGCTGTCAGGTTGGACGCCATGAAGTTGACGCTGTCGGTCAAGTCTTTCCACGTGCCGGCGACACCGGGCACCTGCGCCTGTCCACCCAGCTTGCCTTCGGTGCCCACCTCGCGCGCGACCCGCGTCACTTCCGATGCGAAACCGTTGAGCTGATCCACCATGGTGTTGATGGTATCCTTCAGCTCGAGGATTTCGCCTCGCACATCCACCGTGATCTTGCGCGACAGGTCGCCACGCGCGACAGCGGTGGTCACTTCGGCGATGTTACGCACCTGTGTGGTGAGGTTCGCCGCCAGAAGGTTGACGTTATCCGTCAAGTCCTTCCAGGTCCCAGCGACGCCTGGGACGATGGCTTGGCCGCCGAGTTTGCCATCGGTTCCGACTTCGCGTGCCACTCGCGTGACTTCAGATGCGAACGAACGCAACTGGTCCACCATCGTATTGATGGCTTCTTTCAGCTGGAGGATTTCTCCGCGAACGTCGACGGTGATTTTCTTTGAAAGATCGCCGTCGGCGACGGCGATGGTGACTTCGGCGATGTTGCGGACCTGAGCGGTCAGGTTGGACGCCATCGAGTTCACGCTTTCGGTCAGGTCCTTCCAAACACCGGTGACCTCGCGCACCTGCGCCTGGCCACCTAACTTTCCTTCGGTGCCGACTTCGCGCGCTACGCGCGTCACTTCTGACGTGAACACGCTCAGTTGCTTGATCATCGTGTTCACGATGGTCGCAGCTTCGAGAAATTCGCCTTTGAGGGGACGGCCGTCGACTTCGAGTCGGACGGTTTTCAGAAGATCGCCCTGGGCAACGGCGGCGACCGCGGTGGTGACCTCCTTCGTTGGCCAGAGGAGGTCGTCGATGAGTGTATTGACCGAGCTTTCCATCTCGCCCCAGGCGCCACTGGCGAGACCGAATTTCACGCGATGGCGGGTCTTACCTTCACGACCTACGACCTGGCCCACGCGCTCGAGCTGTTGCGCCATTCGTTCGTTCGAGGCGACGATGTCGTTGAAGGTGTCGGCGATTTTCCCGAGGAGCCCGTCGTGCTCGACACCCATTCTTACCGAGAAGTCGCCGGACCGCATAGCGCGCAGCGCCAGCAGCAGCTCCTGGAGCTCGGTTGGCGAGCGTACGTTAGGAGCCTTCTCATCCGGTCGACGAGGGCTTTTCTTTGACACGACGCCATTGGCAGTCTTCTTGTTTGTGATTGTCGTTTGATCCATCGACGCCTCCCGAATAAACCGGTCCCCCCGGCGCCATCGCGTGCACCGGACATGCGTTCATGCGAAAGGGTCCGAACGACACGGCCAGCTACCGCGGGGTTTCGCAGCCGCAACGCCATCGTCGTTCGTCACTTTGCTTTTTTGGGGCAGAGCCTGACCCTTCCGCTCGCTCCGGCCAATAGTCACAGCGGAGCGCCCGCGAGCAATTAAATCCGCTAAGTGGCGAAAAGTTCCCTCCGCGCAAGAAAGCAGATGGGGCCTGGAAAAGTGCACGATCCTATTGAAGAAACAACAGAAATCTGCCCACACCACGTCAGCGGTCTGGACCTCCGGAAACAAAAATACCTCAGCGTAACTTGGAATTTCCGCGCGGTAGCGATCGGTAGCCTTTGCAAGAGCAGCGAGTTAGGCCTGCTGCCATCTCTCGAGCCGCCGGGCGACATTGTCCGGCTAAACCGATATGACTAAAGTCGCTCTCGCATTGTGAAAGCAGCGATCTGAAGAGGAGGGCGTAATGCCTCGTCACGCGTCCTATGTTCCCCACGGCGTGATTCCAGCCGTGCTGCTGCCTTTCGATAATGATTTTGCAATCGACGAGGTGAGCTTCCGCAAGCACCTGCGCGATGTGGCGGCGGTGGAAGGCCTGTCCGCGATTACGATCAATGCGCACTCGACCGAAGTTGCGTCGTGCACCTTCGACGAACAGAGACGGGTTCTCGAAATCGCACAGGACGAAGCTGGCACCAGGCTTCCTTTAATCAACGGCGTCTGGGCCGATGGCAGCATAGAGGCTGCTCGTATCGCCCGTATGGCGGCACAGGGTGGCGCGTCGGCACTGCTGGTTTTTCCGCCGGCGCCCTTCACACTCGGTCAGTCGCCGGCCATGGCACTCTCTCATTTCAAGCGCATCGCTGACGCAACCGATTTGCCGTTGATCGTATTTCAGTATCCGCTTTCGACTGGGCAGGGTTATCCAAAGGAAACGCTGCTCAGGTTGTGCGAGGAGATACCTTCGATCCGCGCCATCAAGGACTGGATCGCCAACGTTCCACACCATGAGTGGCATATCCGCACGCTGCAGAACCTATCCAGGCCTGTAAACGTGCTTACGACGCACAGTTCATGGCTTTTCTCTTCGTTGGTGCTCGGCTGCAACGGACTGCTGTCGGGGTCGGGCAGCGTCATTGCCGACTTGCAGGTGAAATTATTCCGCGCTGTACAGAAGAATGATCTGGCGGAGGCCAAGCGTCTCAATGATCGCATCGAACCGACTGCAAGGATCTTCTATGCGGATCCGTTCGTCGATATGCACAATCGTATGAAAGAGGCCCTGGTCCTACTCGGCAAGCTGCCGCGCGCGGTGGTGCGCCCCCCATTGGTCAAGATTGAACGGGTAGAGATTGCACGCATTCGTGAGGCACTGATCGAAGCCGGATTGCTGGACAATAATGCGCGCGACGCGGCGTGATCTGTCATGGCCAGGCATGACGAGGGCTCGAGCCTAGCCCGTCACAAAATCGCAAACTCAGTGTTCTTCCGGTCAGTGACGAGCATGCTGCCCGGATAGTGCGTGATGCAGAACTCAGGTTTCACGGTTGCGATGACTGATTGCGGCGTCACCCCGCACGCCCAGAAGACTGGCAACTCGTCGTCGCGCACTTCGACCGCATCGCCATAGTCAGGCTTCATCAAGTCTTTGATTCCGATCAACTCCGGCTTGCCGATATGCACTGGCGCGCCGTGCACTGACGGAAAGCGGGTCGTAATCTGGACCGAGCGAATGGCATCGCGCGGCGTCATCGGTCGCATCGACACGACCATCGGACCGTGAAATGGGCCCGCCCGATGCGTGGCGATCGAGGTGCGATACATCGGCACATTGCAGCCGCGCGTGATGTGCCGCAGTTCGATGCCTTCAGCCGCCAAAGCTTCCTCGAATGAAAAAGAGCACCCGATCACGAAGCTGACGAGATCGTCACGCCAGAATTGCCGCACGTCTTCGGGTTCGGCGACCAGTTCGCCGTTCTTCCAGACGCGGTACCGCGGCAGGTCGGTGCGGATGTCGAGATCCTCGCCAAGCTCCGGCACGTGCGGGTCGCCCGGCGCGGAGGTCCCGATCAGCGGACAAGGCTTGGGGTTGATATGGCAAAAGCGCATGAAATCTGCTGCGAGCGCCTGCGGCAAAATGGCGAGATTGCCCTGCACATTACCGGGCGCGAGGCCCGCGGTTGGCCCAACGTGCCTTCCCGCCCTGACCGCTAGGCGCGCTGAAAGCCCGCTGCCGGGCTCCGGTTGGTCGTTTTGCCGTGGAGATGCGGTGGCCATCGGCTATCCGTGTCTGCTGTGGCGAGCCTAACACCGGCCGCCAATTCGTTCGAGCGTCCCTGCTCATTTACCAGGCAGGCGTATACGACCATGTGAGTGGCCCTCCATCAATATGAATATAGCGGTTGAAAGTTGGTGCCGGATCGCGTTTGCTAATAGGACAAGAGCCCGTCCAAGGGCCGACAGGGGAGGTCTAGTAATGCCGCGTCGTGCCGTCCGGCATAGGCGTGCGGTGACTGCTCTCACGGTTGCGCGTGACGCGCGCCGTGTTCGGACGCAATCGACGCTTTTCCAAATAGATCGTGTTGTTTCGTATCGCCTCAGGCGCAAAGGCGCGTGAGACGATCGGCACGAATGTGATTCAGAGGGAGGAAAACGAGATGAGTGAAAAATGGAAAGAGGAGGAGTGGGCGCAAGACTTCTGGTACAGCGGCAAGGTGACCCGTCGTCGTGTCGTCGGTTGGGGCGGCGGTGCGATCGGCGCGCTGATGCTGGTGCCGGCGCCATGGCGCGAAGCGTTTGCGCAGGCAAAGCCCTACAAGATCGGCGCGATCAATCCGCTTTCTGGCGCCGGCGCGGCAGGCGGCAAGACCGCATTGGTCGGCGTGCAGATGGCCGTGGACCGTATCAACGGCGCCGGCGGCGTGAATGGCCGTCCGGTCGAATTGATCATCGCGGACGATGAATCCAAGCCCGATGTCGGACGCCGCAAGACCAGCAAGCTAGTGGACGAAGACCAGATCGACGCCCATTGCGGTGGCTTTCTCTCCAACATCTGCCTTGCATGCATGCCGGTCTGGGAAGAGGCCAAGATTGTCAACATGATTAGCGTATGCCTCGACACCACGCTGACCACGACAAAGTGCAACCGCTACAGCTTCCGGGTTCACGACTACGCGCCGGCGCAAGCGGTCGCGTTCGCGCCCTATTTGATCAAGAACATGGGCAAGAAGTGGCACCTCGCTTACGCCGACTACTCCTGGGGTCAGTCGACACGCGACGCCTATGCGCAGGAGATCAAGAAAGCAGGCGGCGAGGTTGTGGAGACGACCGGCATTCCACTGGGAACTGCCGACATGACGCCGTTCCTGTCAAAGGTCACCGGTCAATTCGACGGGCTGTTTGGCATCTTCTTTGGCAAAGATGGTGTGACCATCGGCAACCAGGCCTACGATCTCGGCCTGACCAAGAAGTACAAATGGGCCGGCGATGGCGCCATTGCAGAGTCGACCAATCTTCCTGCACTGGGTAACAAGATCGAAGGCTTTGTCGGGATCAATCGATACATCCCGATCCAGGCAGGCCCCTTCAATACGCCCGAGCACAAGAAATTCTTCGACGAAGCCAAGGCGCGGCTCGCGAAGGTCGACCCGTCGGGCCCGTTGCCGGATCGCTACGTCCAGTCGAACTACGAGGCGATGAATGCGCTCAAGGTTGGCATGGAAATGTCGAAATTCCGCGGCCGCGAAGACACGATGAAGCTCATCGAGTCGCTTGAAGGCCTGCAGATGAAACTGAGTGACGACTTCCCGACCGGAGACAAGCTGCTCCGCAAGGAAGATCACCAGGCATTTCCTCTTCAGGTCATCTTCGACATCAAAGACGGCAAGCACCGCATTATCGAGACGATCCCCGGCGATAAGACTTTCTTCCCGCCGGCTTGCAAATTTGCCTCGACGTAAGTGTCGACGGATTCCGGCATCGACACGCCAGCCCCGGCCGCGAAGGTTGGGGTTGGCACCGAGACCCCCGTGTTGCGCACGGAAGGGCTGACACGCAGATTTGGTGGTCTCACTGCTGTCAATGACATCAGTTTTCAGGTCAACCGCGAAGAGATCCGAGCGATCATCGGGCCGAACGGCGCCGGAAAGAGCACCTTCTTCAATTGCCTGACCGGAGTGCTGCGCCCGACGTCGGGCCGCATCCTGTTCAATGGCGAGGATATCAGCGGCCTTCCACCCGATCGGATATCGATGAAGGGCATCGCGCGCTCTTACCAGATCACCAACATCCTTCCGAACGCGACGGCGCTCGAAAATGTTCGTATTGCCGCGCAATCGCGCCGGCATGGCTGGAGCATGCTCACGCACTACACCGCTTACCAGGACATCATCGAGAAAGCGGAAGCGGTGCTCAAATCGGTCGGTCTCTA
The DNA here is from genome assembly GCA_051986235.1 of Pseudolabrys sp. GTDB lineage: Bacteria > Pseudomonadota > Alphaproteobacteria > Rhizobiales > Xanthobacteraceae > Pseudolabrys. Next base: position 32,640 of record JBPYDR010000045.1, on the reverse strand, counting down.
CGCCAAGGCTGACGAACTCGCGGCAAATCTCTCGCACGGAGAGCAGCGCAATCTCGAAATTGGAATCGCGCTGGCCACAGAACCGCAGCTGCTTTGCCTCGACGAACCCACCGCCGGCATGAGCTCGGCGGAAACGCGCGACACCGTGCAGCTGGTACGCAGCATCGCCAAGAACCTGACGATTCTGATCGTCGAGCACGACATGGAAGTCGTCATGGGTCTCGCCAACCGAATCACGGTGCTCAATTACGGACAGGTTCTGGCAGAAGGAACGCCTACCGAAATCCAGAACAATCCTAAAGTGCTGGAGGTCTATCTGAAGACATGAGCGACGCCGCCAAGGATGCGCCGCTGATCGCGGTCGAGGATCTGCACACGTTCTACGGCAAGAGTCACATCTTGCACGGCGTGACGTTGCATGTCCGACCGGGCGAAGTCGTTGGGTTGCTTGGGCGCAATGGTGTCGGCAAAAGCACCACGCTCAAAACAATCATGGGTCTGGTGCGTCCGACGGAGGGCAGCATTCGCCTTGACGGTACGCCAATCACGGGATTGCCACCGCACAAGCTCGCGCGGCTGGGCATAGGCTACGTCCCGGAAGACCGGCGCATTTTCCGACTACTGACCGTGATGGAAAACCTTCGTACCGGTCTCGATCGTCAGGGTGTGAGCGACGAGAAAAAGCAGGCTTTGCTCGACAAGGTGTTCAACTATTTCCCGGTGCTTGGCGAACGTCGCAACCAGGCTGGTGGCACGTTGTCGGGTGGCGAGCAGCAGATGCTTGCGATTGCGCGGGCAATGATGCTGGAGCCGAAGATCATTCTGCTCGATGAACCCACCGAAGGTCTGATGCCGCGAATGGTGTCGCAGATCAGCAACATCATCGACGTGCTGCACAAGGAAAACGTCGCCATCCTCCTCGTCGAACAGAATGTCCCGCTGACGTTGGAGGCGAGCGAGCGCGTCTACATCATGGAAAAAGGCTCGGTGCGCCATCACGCTGCCGCCCAAGATCTCAAGGTGAATGACGCAGTCATTCATCAGTATCTGGGGGTGTGAGATGGAACTCACCGCAATCCTCTTCTCTGTTCCCTGGGATGAGATCCTCATTCAGACGATCAACGGGATTGTCACCGGCATGATCCTGGCGCTCATCGCATCAGGCCTGACGCTCATTTTCGGCATCATGGATGTCGTCAATTTCGCGCATGGCGAGCTGTTCATGCTCGGTGCCTATATCGGCGTCGTGGTACTGGCGACGACAGGCAGTTTCTGGCTGGCGCTGCTGATCGCGACGCTGGTTGTGGCGCTGATCGGTGCGGCGATCCAGGTTGTGACGCTGCGGCCCCTCATCGGCCGTGATCCGCTTACGACAATTCTCGCGACGTTCGGCGTTTCGTTGATCCTGCAGAACTACGCGCTGTGGCAGTTCGGTCCGGTGGCCCGCAAGATCCAGGAGCCGTTCACCGGCCATTTCACGTTGTTCTATCTCGAATATCCCTGGTATCGCCTCGTCATTGCCGGCCTCTCTGCGGCGATCATCGGCGGCTTCTGGTTGTTTCTCAAATACGGCAAATACGGAATCTGGATCCGTGCGACCACGCAGGATCGCGTGATGGCGCAGGCGATGGGCATTCCCGTTCCCCTTGTTTACACGGCGGCGTTCGCGATCGGCGCGGGCATGGCGGCAGCGAGTGGGGTGCTGTTCGGCCCTCTCGTCGGCGTCAATCATACGATGGGGCTCGACTGGGTGTTGAAAGCCTTCATCGTCGTTGTTGTCGGCGGCATGGGCAATCTTGGGGGATCGATCGCGGCCGCCATCTTCATCAGCCTGCTGGAAGCTTATGCCTCGATCTGGGTCAGCCCGGCGCAGGCCGTGATCGTCTCATTCATCGTGCTGATCCTCACGCTGCTCTTCCGTCCCACCGGTCTGTTCGTTCCGACGCCAAAATGAAGAAACGCCGCAACACATCCTATTGGGTTGCGTTCAGCATCGTGCTGACGTTGCTGATCATCGCGCCGCTGGTGTTGCCGGAATTCTGGCGCCGTTTCCTGACCGAAATCCTGATCTGGGGACTGCTGGCGATGTCGTCCGACATCCTCATCGGTTACACGGGGATGGTTTCGTTCGGACACTCGGCATTTTTCGGCCTCGGCATGTATGGGGCGGCGGCGGCATTGCTGATGTTCTCGCCGCCGAACCTCTGGCTTGCCCTTCTTTTCGGTCTCGTGGCATCGGCTCTGGTCGCGCTGTTTGTCGCGTATTTCTCGACACGTCTGCGCGACATTTATTTCGCCATCACCACGCTCATCTTCAGCCAGATCTTCTACGTGATCGTGTTTACCTGGACCGAAGTGACCGGTGGCGAGAACGGCCTCAACTTTCCCCGCCCGCGTCTGGGCATTCCCGGCCTGTTTTCGATGCCGTTCACATCGGAGACCATGCATTGGTTCGTATTGGCGGTGGTGACGGCGTCCTATCTGATCCTGCGCCGCATTACCCGCTCGCCTTTCGGCATGGTGTTGCAATCGATCCGTGAGAACGAGCCACGCACGCGGGCAATTGGTTATCCGGTCGAGCGCTACAAAATCGTGGCGGTAATGCTGTCGGGATTGTTCGCGGGATTGGCTGGTGTGCTTTATGCAGTGCAAAATCGTTTTGCCGCGCCGGACTTCATTTTCTTCCTGGTGTCCGGCGAAACGGTGATCTTCAACGTCATGGGCGGCATCGGCACGCTTGTCGGGCCAATCGTCGGCGCCGGATTTTTTCAACTGATGCGGGAATTCCTCTCACGAATCTTCGGGGACCAGTTTCCATATCTCATCCCGCTTGGTGTCGTTTTCATTGTGATGATCATTTTCCTGCCGCAAGGTCTGTTAGGCTTCGCGCGGCGATGGCTTAATCGCTAGCGGGAGGCAAACGTGGCGGTTCGCAAGCTCGGCATCATTATGTATGGCGTAACGGGGCGCATGGGGCTCAACCAGCACCTCGAGCGCTCGATCGTGGCGATCCGCGAGCAGGGCGGGGTGGTGCTGTCGAACGGCGACCGCGTGATTCCTGATCCGATTTTAGTCGGCCGAAATGCCGAGAAGGTCGCAGCGCTGGCGCGTCGCTATGGAATCGAGCGCTCGACAACGGATCTCAGTGCCGCGCTGAAGAACCCCGACGACAGGGTGTTTTTCGACGCCGCAACGACGCAGATGCGTGCCGATCTGCTCACGCGGGCGATCGAAGCCGGCAAGGACGTCTATTGCGAAAAGCCGGTCGCCGACACGCTCGACAAAGCGATTGCCGTCGCGAAGCTCGCCAAGACGAAGAAAGTCAAGAACGGCGTCGTGCAGGACAAACTGTTCCTCCCCGGTTTACGCAAGATCAGGATGCTGCGCGATGCCGGCTTTTTCGGCCGGATGTTCGCGGTGCGTGGCGAGTTCGGCTACTGGGTGTTTGAGGGCGATTGGGGACAGCCGGCGCAGCGTCCGAGCTGGAACTACAAGAAGGCCGAAGGTGGCGGCATTATTCTCGATATGCTGTGCCACTGGCGCTATGTCTTCGACAACCTCTTCGGCAAGGTGCAGGCTGTGAGTTGCCTTGGCGCGACTCATATCCCGAAGCGGGTCGATGAGAGCGGCAAGACCTACGAAGCGGATACCGATGACGCCGCCTACGCCACGTTCAAGCTTGAGAATAACGTGGTCGCGCACATGAACTCATCCTGGTGCGTGCGGGTTCGCCGCGACGATCTGGTGACCTTCCAGGTCGACGGCACACATGGCTCGGCTGTCGCCGGTCTGACCAAATGCTGGACCCAGCATCGCGTGAACACGCCGAGGCCGGTGTGGAATCCGGACGTTCCTCAGATCATGGACTTTCAGTCGCAATGGGAGGAAGTGCCGGAGAACATGGTTTATGAGAATGGCTTCAAGCTGCAGTGGGAAGATTTCATCCGTTATGTCGTGGCGGACACGCCGTGGCATCATGGCTTGATCGAGGGCGTAAAAGGCGTTCAGCTTGCCGAGCTCGGCCTGCAAAGCTGGAAAGAACGTCGCTGGCTTGACGTGCCGGACATCAAGATTTAGGAGGGACGCTTGGCCACGCTCGTTCTGCCAACCGTCGATCGCAAGCTCGAGTCGTATACGACAGGCGAGCCGACTGTCTTTCCCTCCAAAGCGGCGACAAAGGATTTCAACCGCATTGCGTTTGCCGCAGCGCATGTTGTGGCGGACCCGCTGGCCGACACCGACCCCTGGCTGGATACGGCGATCGATTGGGAGAAGACGGTCCATTTCCGTCACTATCTCTGGGATCTTGGACTTGGCGTGGCCGAAGCGATGGACACCGCCCAACGTGGCGGCGGGCTTGATTGGCCGGGTGCGCGCGAATTGATCCGTCATACGCTGGAAGCCGCGAAGGGGCGTCCTGGCGTCAAGGTCTGCTGCGGGGTGGGGACCGATCATCTCGGACCGGCGGCAGGGGTGCGCGTCGACGACATCATCCGCGCCTACGAAGAACAAATCGAGGCGATCGAAGCCATGGGTGGCCAGCTTGTAGTGATGGCGAGCCGGGCGCTTGCCGCGGTCGCCAAAAGCCCGGACGACTATGTAAAAGTCTACGGACGTATTTTGCGGCAGGTGCGCGAACCGGTGATCATTCATTGGCTCGGTGAAATGTTTGATCCCGCACTCGCCGGCTATTGGGGCGCAGCCGATCACACCGCCGCCATGCAGAATTGCCTCGGCATTATCCGCGACAACGCGACGAAGATCGACGGCGTTAAAATCTCACTGCTCTCGAAGGAGAAGGAAATCGAGATGCGGCGGAAGTTGCCGGCGAACGTGCGGATGTATACCGGCGACGACTTCAACTATGCCGAACTGATTGCCGGCGACGAGGAAGGCTATTCGGACGCGCTGCTCGGCATCTTTGATGCCATCGCACCCGCCGCGTCCGCAGGTCTTGCCCGGCTGTCTGCGGGCGATCTGCAGGGCTTACACGGGATTCTGGAGCCGACGGTGCCACTATCGCGGCACATTTTTCAGGCGCCGACACGGTTCTACAAGACCGGCGTGGTATTCCTGGCCTGGCTCAACGGATTGCAGGACCATTTCATCATGGTGGGCGGGCAGGAAAGCGCTCGCTCGCTGCTCCATCTCGCCGAACTCTTTCGTCTCGCCGACAAGGCGCGCGTATTGCACGATCCGGAACTGGCCGCGGCCCGCATGAACCGGCTGCTCGAGGTACACGGACTGGCATGAATACCGACGGTCTGTCGATCAACCTCGCAACCGTGCGTCAGCAATGGAATCTGCGCGACGCGGTCGAAGCCTGCGTGCGGCACGGCCTTAGGGCTGTGGACCCGTGGCGCGACCAGGTCGCCACCCTCGGTCTTGATGAATCGGTGCGGGTCATCAAGGGCAATGGCATGCGGGTGACCGGATACTGCCGCGGCGGCATGTTTCCCGCGGCGGATGCCGCGGGTCGGCTTGCGGCGATCGACGATAATAAGCGCGCGCTCGACGAAGCGGCTGCTTTGGGCGCCGAATGCCTGGTGCTCGTCGCAGGCGGGCTTCCGAAGGGTTCGCGCGACATCAATGCTGCCCGGCAGATGGTGGCGGATGGCCTCGCGGCGATCCTGCCGCATGCGCGCGCGCGCCGCGTGCCGCTCGCAATCGAGCCGCTACATCCGATGTACGCCGGCGATCGCGCGTGCATAAACACACTCGCGCAGGCGCTCGACCTTTGCGACTTGCTCGGGGACGGCACGGGCGTTGCCATCGACACGTACCATGTCTGGTGGGATCCCGCGCTCGCGACGCAGATAGCGCGTGCCGGGGCGGCAAACCGCATTCTCGCCTATCACATCTGCGACTGGCTGGTGCCCACGCGGGACCTGCTCACCGACCGCGGCATGATGGGTGATGGGGTCATCAATCTACCGCATATTCGCACGCTGATACGCAATGCCGGGTATAAGGGCCTCACCGAAGTTGAGATTTTCTCAGCCGAGAATTGGTGGAAGCGGCCAGGCGACGAGGTGCTGCGCATCTGCATCGAGCGTTTCAACAAGGTCTCGTAGGCCAGAGATTTATTGCCGGATATCGCAGCGCGCCATAGCATCGGTTCCGTTCACGCAGGCGCGTAACGTTGAGGTAGTCGATGAGCGAGACGCTGGACCTCTCGCTGTACGCCAAACCCGTCGGTGACGGCACGCTCGGCATGGAGCTGGCGATCGATGGCATTGCGTGCGGTGCGTGCATTGCGCGCGTCGAAGGCGCGGTAAAGCGGGTGCCCGGCGTGACCGAAGCGCGGCTCAATTTCACAAATCGTCGGCTGCACGTAGCCTGGGCTGTTGGTGCGGTGAAGCCCGCAGAAATTCTGCAGGCCCTTGAGGCAAACGGCTATCACGGCCATCCGTTCATTCCGTTGCGCGCCGAACAGGAAGAAGCCGGCGAGGCGCGCCGGCTGATGCGTTGCCTGGCGGTGGCCGGCTTCGCCACAATGAACATCATGTTGCTTTCGGTATCGGTATGGTCGGGCAACGTCACCGACATCACGCCGGAGACACGCGATTTTTTCCATTGGGCTTCGGCGCTGATTGCGTTACCCGCGGCAGCTTATGCGGGCCGGCCATTCTTTGCGAGCGCATGGCGCGCGCTGAGATCGCGCGCTGTCAACATGGACGTGCCTATCTCGCTCGGCGTCATTCTTGCGCTCGCCATGTCGCTGGTCGAAACGGCCAATCATGCTGCACACGCCTATTTCGATTCCGCACTGATGCTGCTGTTCTTTCTGCTGCTGGGGCGTACGCTCGACCACGCGATGCGGCGCAAGACGCGCGCGGTTGCCGGCAACCTCGCAGCCTTGAAGGCGGATACTGCCCATCGCTTCATGGGCGACGAACTGGCCAGTGTCCCGGTCGCCGTGCTGAAGCCCGGGGACCGGCTTCTGGTCAAGCCGGGCGAACGTGTGCCCACTGACGGCACTGTTCTGCGCGGCAATTCCGAGATCGACGAGAGCATCGTCACGGGCGAAACGGCTCGGCGCCGGATTGGCCCGGGAAACACAGTCTATGCCGGCAGCACAAATTACTCGGGCGCGCTCACGCTTCAGGTGACGGCCGCGGGCGGGTCTTCGCTCATCGACGAGATCGAGAAGCTACTGGACAAGGCTTCAGGCGCGAAATCGCGCACCGTGCGACTTGCCGATCGCGCCGCACGCATCTACGCGCCAGTTGTTCACCTGACTGCAGCGCTGACCTTCATCGGCTGGCTGATTGCCGGAGCGTCGACACATGACGCGCTGATCACCGCGATCGCGGTGCTCATCATTACCTGTCCGTGCGCGCTTGCGTTGGCAATTCCGGCGGTCCAGGTGGTGGCGTCCGGCGCACTTTTTCGCTCCGGCGTGATCCTGAACGCCGGGGATGCCATCGAGCGGCTGGCGGGCATCGATACTGTTGTCTTCGACAAGACTGGAACACTGACGTTGCCGGAACCGCGCGTTGTCAATGCAGCTTCGCTGAATTCCGATCTGCTTCAGGCAGCAGCTCGTCTGGCTCTCTCGAGTCGACATCCTCTTGCGGTGGCGTTGTCGCGCGAAGCAATAACGCGCACGCCATTCGACGGCGCGGTCGAACATCCGGGGCAGGGCGTGTGCGCGACTGTCGATGCTACTGAGATGCGCCTGGGCAGCGCTGAGTTCTGCAACGTTGTCGAGACGCATGAATCGAGTGCATCGGTCATCTGCTTCCGTCACGGAGATCGCACTGCCGTCATTGCCATTGCACAGCGGTTGCGCCTTGATGCGGTGGAGGTGGTGCGGTCGCTGCGCGAACGCGGGCTCGATTTGTGCATTCTTTCAGGCGATCGTGCCGAATCGGTCGCACCGATCGCGAAGGCACTGGGAATCGAAAGCTGGCAGGCCGGGCTCAAACCGGCAGACAAGATTGCGCGCATCGAGGACTGCAAGGCCCACGGATGTCGCGTCGCCATGGTCGGCGATGGCCTCAACGATGCGCCGTCTCTCGCCGCTGCGCACGTGTCGCTTTCGCCAATCAGTGCTGCTGACCTGACCCAGGCGCAAGCCGATGCCGTATTTCTGGGCGAGCGGCTCAAGCCGCTGTTGGACGCCTTCACTGTTGCCAGCCGTGCTCGGTTGCTGATGACAGAAAATCTTGGGCTGGCCATGATCTACAATGCCATTGCCGTGCCGGTCGCAATCGCGGGAGCGGTGACGCCGCTGATCGCCGCGCTTGCCATGTCCGGGTCCTCGCTGTTGGTAACCCTGAACGCACTCCGCGCCGGAGGTCGAAGACAGTGAACGTTCTTGTCAATCTAGTACCCATGGCGTTGGGGCTTGCACTGCTCGGGTTGTTCGCCTTTTTGTGGGCGCTGCGCAGTGGGCAGTACAGCGACGTCGACGGTGCGACGCAACGCGTGCTGTCGGACGACGATTTGAAAGGGTGATTTGAATTCCGGTTTGTTTCCAACCGACGCGAAGATAGTTTTTTTCTCGTCGAATGATTCGAAAGTGAAGAGCGCCTATACGAAGGTATCGACAGCTGTTGGTCGCTGACAAAAATTAGCAATCAGTTGGCGCGCTATCGCAAGACTAAGTGCGGGCTTCGGCCACAAGTAATCGACCAATGGTCGAGCCAATGCAGGTGCAGAGGCGACCTTCAACACGGATAGACAAAATGACTGCTGCGCGAGTTACGGAATCCTGTGCCAAGTTGTTTCTCAACTCCAAAGACGACGGCGCTTGTCACGTCGTGATTGACAAAGTCGGAGTGTACGAACTTCGCTTGCTTGAAATACCTTCCGGCAATGCGCGCGAAGCGGCGAGCCTTTGGGTAGAACTCTATGACCTGGGTCTTCGCACCGGAGTTGATAGTTGCAAGTGCAGGGATGTCGGAGAAGCGATAGAGGCGGCACGCTTCTTCATGACCCACGCCGCACGACTCAAAAACGAGGCCGCGTAGCCCGAGGCCGAGATGGCATTTGCGCGGTCGCAGTCACAGTTCAAGGGCGGCCACTCTAGTCGCACCTGACGGTCATTCCGCCATCCACCACGATTTCCGTGCCGGTGACGAAACGTGCCTCATCCGACGCGAGGAACAACGCCGCATTCGCTGTGTCGCGACCGTCGCCCATGAAACCGATGGGAATGCGCTCGAGCCGCGATTTGAGAAGCGCTTCAACGTCGCCGCCCGCGCGTTGGTTCGCAAGCCGAGCCTCAACCATCGGCGTGTGCAACTGCCCAGGAACGACCGTGTTAATGCGGATGCCCTTGTCGGCATACTGGACCGCGACCACGCGGGACAACTGAATAACGCCGGCTTTCGTCGCGGCGTAACCGACTTGCGCGGAGCCGGTCCAGCGCAGCCCTGACGTTGAAGCGATATTGACGATGGCGCCCGCTTTCTGACGCACCATCACGGGCAGAACGTATTTCAACGTGAGAAAAACGCTTTTCAGATTGGAGTCCACCTGAGCGTCCCATGCGGCCTCGCTCAATTCGACCGGTCCGCCGTGAGCCGAACCGCCGACATTGTTGACCAGGATGTCGATTCGTCCGAAGCGCTCGAGGCACGCTTTTACCATGGCCTCGACCGATGCGGCGTCAGTCACGTCGCATTGGTGCGTTGCGATCTCTCCACCCGCTGTCTTCGCGCGTTCAATGGTTTCACCCATACTGCCAAGGTTGCGATCGACGGCAAAGATTTTTGCGCCTTCCTCGACAAAGCGTACGACCGTGGCGCGGCCGTTACCCCAGCCAGGCCCGACGCAGCCGGCGCCGGTTACAATGGCTACCCGGCCCTGCAGGCGCCCACTCACGGCGCGGCTCCCGTGAGGCGGCGCGCCGACGCAAAACGGTAGAAGCGCTGCGGATTGTCGACGAGCAGCGCCTGGCGCGCAGCTTCGGTCGGGGCAATCTCGGCGAGGATATCGACCAGAACGCCGTCATCTGGAACTGGCCCCTGATGGTTGGGGTGAGGCCAGTCGGTGGCCCAAACGCAGCGATCACCAAATTCAGCCACCAGCTTTCGGGCGAACGGCATCGCATCGGCATAAGGCGGACCTTTGCGCGTGACGCGATCTGAGCCGCTGACTTTCACCCAGACGTTCTTGTCATCGAGCAAAGCGAGCAGCGCACGAAAATGCGGATGATCCAGACCGAGCGAGGCGTCAACGCGGCCCATGTGATCGATGACGACCGGCACAGGTGAGCGCCTGAGCGCTGGAGTGAGATCAGCGATCAGTTCGGCCTCAGCATGGATCTGCAGATGCCAGCCGATATCGGCGAGGCGTTTGGCGAACGCGACCACCTCGTTGATGCCGGGCCCCTTGGCAAGATGTGTCATGTAGTGGAAGCGCGCACCGCAAAGACCAGCGGCGTCGAGTCGCTTTAGCTCTGCATCGGAAATGGTCAGCGGAATGAGGCCGACGCCCTTGTAGGCCTGACCCGTCGCCGCGGTCGCATCGGCGGTGACCGAGTTGTCGGTACCGTGGCAGGCTGGTTGAACGATCACGCAATGCTGAATGCGGAGCCGCTCATGCAAGGTGAACAGCATCTCCTTTGTGGCATCGGACGGCGTGTAATGGCGGCCCTCCGCAAAGGGGAACCGTTTTCGTGGGCCGAAGACGTGAACGTGAGCATCGCATACGTCGGGCGGCAATTTCAGTTTCGGCTTGCTGGGTGAAGCCATCCAATAGGGCGGGTCGGCGACCGTGTCCGCATTGTGCGTCATCAGGTTTCCTTGGCGCGCGTGCGCTCGAAAGCCGGCTCGTGTTCGGAAAACCTTTTCAACCAGTCGACGAGCCTGGGATAGGTTGCTCGCCAGTCGACCTGCTTCCGCCAATCGAGATAGCCCAGCGCGCACGAAAGGCCGATCGAAACAACATCGGTCTTGCCCGGGTCTGGCAGGCTTTCCTCGAATGCGGCCAGCCCACGATGAATCTTGCCGCGCTGATGCTCGAGCCAGCGCGGCGAATGCGGCAGGTCGGGACGAAAACGGGTCTCGTAAACGACGAGGACCGATGCATCCATGATGCCGTCCGCGAGTCGAGCTTGCGTGAGCATTCGATAGCGTTCGGGCCCGCGCAGCAGCAGGAGGCGTTCAGTGCCGGCGACGTCCTGCAGGAACTCGATGATGATCCCGCTGTCGTAGATCGTGCTGCCATCCTGCAGGACAAGACACGGCATCTTGCCGAGCGGATTCTGTTGACGCAGCGTATCCTTCTCGTCGAGAGGGTCTGCGGGGGTCTCCGTAATGCGGTTGTTCAACCCCAGAGCATCGATCGCCATCCGGACCTTGCGGCCGAAGGGCGAAGTCGTCGTCGAGCGCAGGACGAATTTTTCGGTCATGTAAGCGCGCTATTTGTCTTTTTCAGTTTGTACGCCGGCGTCCGCAATCACCTTCGCCCACTTTTTGGTCTCGCTGTCGATATAGTCGCGGAAGTGTTCCGGGCTGTCGCCAACCAGAATTGCGCCCTGGCTTGCCAGTTTCTCGACCACGGTCGGATCTTTCATCGCCTCGATCGCGGCCTTGTTGAACACGGCGACGACCTGTGGCGGCGTTTTGGCCGGCGCGACCATGCCGTACCAGTTCTCGGTCTGGAGGTGGGCCATGCCAACTTCGACGGTGGTCGGGACCTCAGGCAAACTTGCAACACGTTCCATGGCACCCACTGCAATCGGCTTGAGCTTGCCGGCTTTGATCTGCGGCAGCAGAACCGGCAGGTCCAGGAACACCATCTGCACTTGCTGGGCGAGCAAGTCGTTCACGGCGGGCGCAGCCCCTCGGTAAGGCACGTGCACGATGTTGATGCCAGCGGTTAGCTTGAACAGTTCGCCGGCAAGGTGCGGCATGCTGCCGGGACCGGATGAGGCAAAGTTGAGCTTGCCGGGCTGCGATTTCGCCAGTGCCACCAGCTCCTGCATGTTGTTGGCGGGGACGCTCGTCGCGACGACCAGCATTTCCGGCACCTTGGCGACCAATGTAATCGGCTGCAGGTCGCGGAGCGTATCGTAAGCGACCTTTTCCATACTCGGGCTGATGGCAAGTGCGCCGGCGCTGGCAATCGCAATGGTGTAGCCGTCGGGCGGTGCTTTTGCGACGACATCGGTGCCGACCACGCCACCCTGTCCCGAGCGGTTGTCGATGATGATCGGCTGTTTGAGGATTTCCGCCATCCGCTGTGCAACGACGCGTGCAATGATGTCGTTTGGCCCGCCGGGCGGGAAGGGCACGATCAATCTGATCGCCTTATTGGGAAAATCCTGTGCCGCAACCAGTGTTGGGCATAGAAGAACCAATCCAATCAGCACCGTTCTGAAGGCTTTCACGATGATCCTCCCCACGTCCGTCTCTGGTTGGTGGACGGACTTGATTTGTCGGCAGCATACGTCATCCCAAAGGACGGAGGCTACCCGGTTCGAATAGCTGCCAGTTCGGCTAGAATTGCGCATCAAAGTCACGGAGGAACGTACGATGGAAATTGATCTGCCGGAGGTCCTGGCCGAGGTGAGGGGGGCTTTTGAGCGCTACGAAAAGGCCCTGGTCTCAAACGACGTGGCCACGCTTGATGAACTTTTCCGGGATGATCCGCGCACGGTCCGTTATGGCGTTACTGAAAATCTGTACGGCTACTCCGAGATCAGGTCGTTCCGCGCAGCCCGGTCGCCCGTCGCGCTTGGCCGCAAATTATCGCGTACCGTCATCACAACGTTCGGCCGCGACTTTGCAGTCGCCTCGACGCTCTATGAGCGGCCGTCGGCTGCGGGCAGGATCGGGCGGCAAACCCAGACCTGGGTGAAGTTTCCAGAAGGCTGGCGCGTGGTCGTCGGTCACGTCAGCCTGATGGAGAAGCCCGCTGTCTAACTAGAGCGCGGCTACCGCCTGCACTTCGACCAAAAGCGGCTCCTGCACCAGCCGGTCGACCATCAGCAATGTGTTGGGCGGGTAAACGCCGTTCGAAAACATCTTGGGAAATTCGCGCAGCCGGTATTTCATGAATTTCGGAATGTCCTGCGAGTGCACAAGGTAAGTCGTGAACTGCACGATATTGCCCCAGCCTGCGCCGACCGATTTGAGGGCGGCCTCGATATTGGCGAAGGTCTGCACGCACTGGGCGTCAAAGTCGTCATTGCCGACGACTTTGCCATCCGTGTCGACGCCCACCTGGCCGGCGATGAAAACGAATTCCGACGCCTTCACCCGCGTCAAATGTGAGTATTGACCGAGCGGCTTGCCGAGCGCATCGGGGTTGACGATCTTGATGTCTGCCATCGCCTTCTCCTTACGCGCTGGCGGCAATGCCGTTCGGTCTCAGCAATCACTCAACCTGGACGCCGCTGGCCTTGATCGGCTCTTCCCATTTCTTGACTTCGCTTTTGACGAAATCGCCGAGCCATTGCGGGCTGCGTTCATTAGGTGCGGCAACGGTCGCACCGAGCTGAGCGAGGCGCTCCTGAACCGACGGCGTCGAGATCGCGCCTATGGCGGCTTCGTTCAACTTCTTCACGACGTCGGCGGGCGCGCCTTTGGGCAGGAACAATGCGCTCCACGTATAAGCCTGCACGTCTGTTCCCTGTTCGCCGGTCGTCGCAAGATTTGGCAGAACCGGCGAGCGGTCCTTGGTCATGATGGCGATGCCTTTGACCTTGCCACCGTCGATCTGCGGCTTGGCAGTCGCGATGATGTCGCAAAGAAAGTCGATGCGTCCGCCGACCAGATCCTGCATGGCCGGTCCCGTGCCTTTGTACGGAACGTGGGTGATCTTGGTGCCCATGGCGCTATCGAGAACAACGCAGGCGAGATGCGTAGCCGAACCTGCACCGGCTGAGCCGTATTGCATCTTGGCCTGGTTGGCCTTCGCGTAGGCGATGAATTCCTTGAAATTGTTCACCGGCAGATCAGGCCGGGTGATGATCGCAATCGGCGTGATCGCGAGATAGGCAACCGGCGTGAAATCGGTAATCACGTTGTAGAGCGGGTGCTTGTAAAGGGTCTGGTTCTGAGCGTGAGTGCCCACGCTGCCGAGCACCATCGTGTAGCCATCCGGCTTGGCATCGGCGACTCGCTTGGAACCGGTCATGCCTCCGGCGCCGCCAACGTTCTCGACCACAACTTGCTGGCCAAGCAATTCGCTCATGCGCTGCGCGATGATGCGGCCGATGGTGTCCTGCGGTCCGCCTGCGGCGAACGGGATGACCATCGTGACCGGCCGTGTCGGGAAATCCTGGGCACTTGCCGGTCCGATCAGTGCCAGTGCAACAGCCGCCGCAGCGAACATCATCTTTTTAATTTTCTTCATTGTTCCTCCACCAAAACTACAGACCCTTTGCGCCACGGGCGCCGACCGGTCAAGCCGGACGACATCCCTGGTTATCCGACCTCGATTATCTCCTCGGGGAATTGGTGCAATCGGTCCCCCGGACCGTTCCCGCCGATGAGGTAGTTATCGCAAAGCCAGTTCAGATAACCGGCATGGATATAGGTCGGATGGACCACGATATTCATGTCCTTTTCGATAGTCATTGGTTCATCGTGACGCACCAATGGGCGTTCGACCAGATCGTAGCCCTGGCCATGGCAATAAAGCCGCGCTTCGGCCGGCCTGCCGTTCTTGCGCATGAAATTGTTGAAAGCGTCCCAGATATCCTTGCAGGGCGTGCCTGGCTTCAGCAGGTCGAGCGTGAGCTTGCGCGAGGCTTTGCAAAATTCGAGTTCGTCCTTCATCGCCTGCGGCACTTTGGCGCCGACGACGCAGGAGCGACCAAGCTCTGTGTACATTCCGCCCGGTCCGTTGTCTTCCACGAGCAGCGCAATCTGGTCACCCTTCTGGATGACACGGTTTTGCAGGTGCCGATTGGCAAATTTGGACGGCTTGCCAAGCGGCATCGACGCGCAGAGATAAATGCCGTTCTCGCTGCCATGGCATTGGCTGTAATGCTGCGCAACGGCTGCGACTTCAGTATCGCGCATGCCCGGCTTCGCCGCCGCGAAGGCAGCGCGCATCGCGCCGTCCTGCATCAACGCAGCGCGCTTCACGAGTTCCATTTCCTCCTGGCTCTTGATGACCTTGATCCTGTCGATCATTTCCGTCGCGTCGACGAAGCGCGCTTCGGGAAATGCGCGCTTCACGTAGTCGAGCAGCGCGTAAGACATCTGGTAAGTGCCAACATAGCCAATGGTTGCCTTCGCGAATGGCTTTAACGCGCTCGCGGCAAGCTCGGGGTCGTAATCTTTGGTGTAGTGCGCGGAGGCGTAACTCGGGGTAGTGAGAATGCGTTTCACGCCGCGCCAGTTCTGGTCGCCTTGCGCGGTGGCTTCGCTGCCGCCAAAAGGACCCTGGCAAACCACGGTCATCTCGTCATCGCGCGGGAAAACCACGGTGTTGGGATAGCCGTTGGTTGCCGGCATGTCCGTGAAATACCGGACATAACCGCCCATGTGATCGTTGTTGTTCTGCATCAGCAGAACGTCGACTTTCTGCTTCTCCATGGCCGCGCGGACGGCGCGCCAACGGCGCTCAAGCTCGGCATTGGAGATCGGCGTATTCAGTCGTTCCGACAAAGGCATGGTTCAGTCTCTCCAGGATGCGGGCTTTCGCACGATGTTGATCATGGATTTCAGATCGCCGGACAGGAACTTGGCCATGTTGCCGGCGATGGTCGGCATCGCACGTTCCTCGTAGCCCTGCGAATAGCCGCCGAGATGGGAAAAGATCGTCACGTTCTTCGTCTTCCATAACGGACTATTGGCGGGAAGGGGCTCCTGCGCGAACACATCGAGCGCGGCACCTGCAATCTTGCCGCTCTCGAGTGCGGCGATCAAAGCCGGCTCGTCGACGACGCCACCGCGCGCAACATTGACCAGGTAGGCGGTGGGCTTCATGGCGGCGAGTACTTTTGCTCCGACGATGCTGCGCGTTTCGGCGGTGAGAGGCGTCAACGCTACCAGGAAATCGAGTTCAGGCGCGATCTTCTCTATAGAATCGCGATGAACGACGCGATCGAATCCCCTGGCGTCACGCGGACTGCCGCTGATACCGACAACCGTCATGTGAAGCGATTTGCAGATCGGCGCTAGATATTCGGCGATCAGGCCGACGCCGAGAATGCCGACGGTTTTTCCGGCCAGCAGTGCGGCCGGCCAGCGCTCCCATTGGCTCTTGGCCTGCGCGGCACCGGCGCGCGGCAGATCGCGGGTGAGCGAAAGCATATAGGCGATCGTCGCTTCGGAAACCGGCGCTCCGTGAATACCGCGGACATTGGTCACGAGCACGTCTTTGCCAAGCGACGGAAGGTCGACGATGTTGTCGACGCCTGTGCCGAGTGCCTGGATCCATTTCAATTTTGGCGCGTCCCGGACGACGTGGTCAGCCATCGGGGGAGAAAAGCACAGGAGAACGTCGACCTCGGCGATATACGGACCGACGTCATTGTGGTGGCCGACGACATTGATGGCCAGTTGCGGAAACCGCTCCAGAAGCATCGCCTTGTAGCGGGCGCGCATCGCTTCCTGGACTTCCGTGAGGATGAGGACGTTGGACATGGCCGGGGAGGTATAGCGTGATCCCGAAATGTTGGAACCCGTTTTCGGTCGGATTTTCTTTCGCGGCAACATCCACACGGGGGTGACCCGCATCGCGGGTCTGCGCTAAACTCGAAGCGCGCTAGTGGGGCCGTTCCATGCCGATTGATCTGAGCCAGGTGGACTGGCTGTACGTTGTTGTATTGGCAATTCTGGTTTTTGTCGCGACCTATGTCGGCGGCCTGCTGTCGTTCGGGCGCCGTTGGACAGGCGCAACGCTCTCAACTTTGCTGTTCGTGGCGCTGTTCGTGTTCTGGACTTATTACCCGCACCGCGTGCCGCTATTGCCAAAAACGATTACGCTTCCGAATGCGCCGGCCACGACGGCGGCTCCGCAGCCCCCGCCCGCCGCTCCCGCGGCGCCGCAGAAGCCAAAAAATCCGGTCTCGGACATTACGCCGCGCAATCCAGTCACGGATGTCACGCCGCCGGCCGCGGCGCCAGCGCCTTCTACGCCGGCCACCCCTGCAACGCCGCCCGCGGCCCCGGCCCGTTAGGCTTGCCAGTGACCGGCATTGGTGTTTCTCATGATCCTCCAAGTGGAGCCGGAGAAAAGGCAGTAGAATTGTATGAAGAAAGTTTATCCCGACGCAAAAACGGCGCTGGCAGGGTTGCTGAAAGACGGCATGTTGATCTGTGCCGGAGGCTTCGGCCTTTGCGGTATTCCTGAAGAGCTGATCAAGGCGATCCGCGACTCCGGCGTGAAGAACCTCACCATTGTGTCGAATAATGCCGGCGTCGATGGTGCCGGCCTTGGTCTTTTGCTTGAGACCCGGCAGGTCAAAAAGATGATCTCGTCATACGTGGGCGAGAACAAGATGTTCGCCCAGCAATACCTCGCGGGTGAACTTGAGATTGAATTCAATCCGCAAGGGACGCTTGCCGAACGCATCCGGGCTGGCGGGGCGGGAATTCCGGCTTTCTTTACGCGCACTGGTGCCGGCACCGATATTGCCAAAGGAAAAGAAGAACGCGAATTCGATGGCAGCCGGTACATCATGGAGCGGGGAATCGTTGCCGATCTGTCGATCGTGCATGCGTGGATGGCCGATACCGAAGGCAATCTCGTCTATCGAAAGACGGCGCGTAACTTCAATCCGATGATGGCCACCGCAGGGAAAGTCACGGTCGCGGAGGTCGAGAACCTGGTGCAGCCGGGCGATATCAACGCCGACCACATCATCACGCCGGGCATCTACGTCAAACGGATCATCCACGTGCCGAACGCCGTCAAGCACATCGAACAGCGCACCGTGCGCAAGCGCCATGCTGCGCCAGCAGGAACAGGAGAGGAAGTCTGATGCCCTGGAACCGTGATCAGATGGCCGAACGAGCGGCCAAGGAATTGCGCGACGGATTTTACGTCAATCTCGGAATCGGTATTCCGACATTAGTGTCGAACTACATTCCCGACGGAATGACCGTTCAGCTGCAAAGCGAGAATGGCATGCTCGGCTTCGGACCGTTCCCGTATGAAGGTGAAGAAGATCCCGATCTTATCAACGCGGGCAAACAGACGGTGACGGAGCTGCCGACCACAAGCTTTTTCTCATCGGCGGATTCGTTCGCGATGATCCGGGGCGGGCATATCGATTTGTCCATTCTCGGCGCCATGCAGGTTGCCGAAAATGGTGACCTCGCCAACTGGATGATCCCGGGCAAGATGGTCAAAGGTATGGGCGGGGCCATGGACCTCGTTGCCGGCGTGAAGAAAGTCGTCGTCGTGATGGAGCACACGGCGAAGGACGAGCCGAAACTGCTGCACAAATGCAAATTGCCGCTGACCGGTGCGGGAGTAGTGGACATGGTCATCACCGATCTCGGCGTGTTCATCATCGACAAGAAGGGCGGCGACATGACGCTGACTGAACTCGCACCCGGCGTGACCGTCGATGAAATCAAGAAAAAGACCGAGGCCAGCTTCAAGATCGACCCGAAGCTGAAACACTAGCGACGGAACAAATCCCAGCCAGGGCCTTGGTCTGGCATGAGTGACAAGGCCGATTTTGAAGAGGAAATGGACCGGTTCCAGGGCCACATGCCCGACTGGGCGGGGCGGAATTTCGACCGTTTGCGACAACCTGAGGCCGTATTGGTACGTGTACCGGCGGGTATCGCTTTGACCGGTGGCGGCATGCTCGTCTTCCTGCCGGTTCTCGGCGTCTGGATGCTGCCGCTGGGGCTTGCGCTTCTTGCTTACGACGTACCGCCAATGCGTCCGCCGCTGGCGCGCGTGCTGCGATTCACCAACAAGAAGCTCGAGCAGGTGAAAGCGCTGAAGGGCGATAGAAAGCCAGACTAGTCCGTCCGGAATGCGTCGCCGCTCTACGCCGGGTAGCGCAGTCAGCTGCTCCCTTTGATTTTATCGTGCGAACCGTTACAGGATCGGACAGACGAGGGGGGATGACCCATGCTGTCCGAAGCCGACCGAAGGAAAGCCGCCGACATTCTGATCGCGGCGCAGAAAGATCGCAAACAGGCGACCCAACTGCACGTCACGTTTCCCGCCATCACAATCGAGGATTCCTACGCGATCTCGACCGAGGTTGCGAACCGCAAGATCAAGGCTGGCGCCCGGATGATTGGGCACAAGGTTGGTCTCACGTCGAAAGCCATGCAGCGCTCGTCGATGATCGACGAGCCGGATTATGGCTACATCCTCGACGATCAGCTGATCGCCGATGGCGCGAAGGTCAAACACGCCGACTACTGCAAGCCGCGCGTCGAGGTCGAGCTTGCGTTTATCATGGGCAAGAAGCTGCAGGGTCCAGGCGTCGGGCTGACCGATGTGTTGCGTGCGACCGAATACGTCATTCCGGCGATCGAGATCGTCGATGCGCGGATTCAGGATCAGCGCAAGATCGTCGATACGGTTGCCGACAATGGCGCCGCCGCCGGCATTGCCATGGGCGGACGGCCGGTCGGACCGATGGATGTCGATCTGCGCTGGGTGGGCGGCATCATGTATCGCAATGCGGAGATCGAGGAGACCGGTCTCGCCGCCGGCGTCCTCGGCCATCCGGCGCTCGGTGTTGCCTGGCTTGCCAACAAGATCGGCCCGCACGGGCATGCGCTCGAGCCGGGACATATTGTGCTCGCGGGCTCGTTCACCCGTGTCGTTTTCGCGCAGAAGGGTGATACGCTACACGCCGATTTCGGGTCGCTCGGCGGCCTTGCCATTCAATTCGTTTAAGAGTGAAGCATCATGGTCGAATTCCAGACGAATGCATTCAAACGCGCGCTAAAGGAGGGCAGGCTGCAGATCGGGCTGTGGTCGAGCCTGTGCAGCAACATCGCCGCCGAGATTATTTCCGACAGCGGATTCGACTGGATCCTGCTCGACACCGAGCATTCGCCGAACGAGATCCCTGATCTCGTCACGCAGCTGCAGGCGGTGCAGCGCGGCACGGCGACCCCGATCATCCGGCCGGCCTGGAACGACGCGGTGCTGGCCAAGCGCGCGCTCGATATCGGCGCGCAGACGCTGCTGTTTCCCTATGTGCAGAGTGTCGAGGAGGCCAAGCGCGCGGTCGCGTCCACGCGCTATCCGCCCCAGGGGATCAGGGGAGTCTCGGTCGCCGCCCGGGCTAGTCGCTATGGCCGGGTTCCGGGGTATCTGACCAAGGCCAATGCCGAGATTTGCGTGCTGGTTCAGGTCGAAACGCGCACGGCGCTCGATCAGATCGACACAATCGCCGCCGTCGACGGGATCGACGGGGTTTTCATCGGTCCCTCTGACCTCGCCGCGTCACTCGGTCATCTTGGCAACCCGCAGCACGCTGATGTGCAAAAGGCGATGGAAAACGCGGTCAAACGCCTGAAAGCTGTTGGCAAGCCAGCTGGGATCCTGACCGGCAATGAGGACGAGGCGCGCCGTTATATCGAATGGGGCTATCTTTTCGTGGCGGTCGGCGCCGATGTCGGTCTGCTCGCCCGCAACGCCGATGCACTGGCGAAGAAATTCAAAGCCGACTAGGTGAAGCTGGTTGAACAGTCACAATATTATCAACAGCTTAGGTCATCGTCCCAACCTTTAGTAGGCCTTGCCGCACGGCGCGAAAACCTGTCAAGAATGTGCGACGAGGGGCTGCTGCCGATGAGTGAAGAGATGATCCTCGAAACCGAGGATCTCACGAAGGAGTTTGCCGGCTTTGTCGCCGTTAACGGCGTGAGTCTGCGCGTCAAGCGCGGGACCATCCACGCTTTGATCGGGCCCAACGGCGCTGGCAAGACCACCTGCTTCAACCTGCTGACCAAGTTCCTGAGCCCAACGCGCGGACGCATTCTGTTCAAGGGCAACGACATAACTGCAATGCAGCCCGCCGACGTCGCCCGGCTCGGTTTGGTTCGCTCGTTTCAGATCTCCGCGGTTTTTCCGCACATGACGGTTCTCGAGAATGTGCGCATCGCGCTGCAGCGTCAACGCGGGGGCTCATTTGACTTCTGGCGGCCGACTTCGGTGCTCAACGGCTTGAACGAACGCGCCCTGGCGTTGATCGCCGATGTTGGCTTGTCCTCGGTGGTCGATTGGCTGGCGGTCGAACTTCCCTATGGCCGCAAGCGCGCCCTGGAAATTGCCACGACCTTGGCACTCGATCCAGAGATGTTGTTGCTTGATGAGCCAACGGCAGGGATGGGTCACGAGGATATTGACCGCGTCGCGCAGCTAATCAAGCGCGTTGCGGCGGACCGGACTGTTTTGATGGTCGAGCACAATCTGTCTGTGGTGGCCGATCTTTCCGACCACATCACTGTGCTTACGCGGGGCCGTGTTCTGGCCGAAGGCGACTACGACACGGTTTCGACCAACCAGGAGGTGCGCGAAGCCTATATGGGAGTCGGGCATGCTTGACCAGCGCACGCCGCTTCTTGCCGTGCAGGACTTACAAGCGTGGTACGGCGAGTCGCATATTCTGCACGGTGTGACATTTGATGTCCGTGAAGGCGAGGTCGTTACGCTGCTTGGGCGCAACGGCGCTGGAAAGACAACGACACTCAAGTCGATCATGGGGATTGTCGGGAATCGTACTGGTTCTGTTCAGTTCGAGGGAGAGGAGCTTATTGGCCGGACTTCTAATCAAATTGCGCGCGCAGGCATCGCAGTCTGTCCTGAGGAAAGAGGTGTCTTTTCTAGCCTCACTGTCGAGGAAAATCTGTTGTTGCCGCCCGTGATCAAGCCAGGTGGCCTTCCTCTCGATCGCATTTTTGATTTGTTTCCAAATCTCAAGGAACGGCTCGGTTCCAGCCAAGGCACAAAACTTTCGGGGGGCGAGCAGCAGATGCTCGCGATTGGGCGCATACTCCGAACGGGAGCCCGGCTGTTACTGCTCGATGAGCCCACAGAGGGGCTTGCTCCAGTGATCATCCAGCAGATTGGCAAGACTATTCGTGCGCTCAAAGAACAGGGATTCACTATTCTACTGGTGGAACAAAATTTCCGTTTCGCTTCGACCGTTGCCGATCGCTACTACGTGATGGAACATGGACGCATCATCGACCAGTTCGCCAATGCCGAACTGGACGCCAATGTCGAAAAACTGCACGACTATCTCGGTGTCTAAACGAAAGAAAACAGGGCAGGGAATCAGAGAGGACACTTCAATGAAACGACTATTAGGTTTGACGACTCTTGCTCTTGTTTTGGCCTGCGGCGTTGCGAGCGCTCAGCAGATCAATGTCAAGGTCGGCGTGCTGACCGATATGTCGAGCCTTTACGCCGATGCGACCGGTCCCGGCTCTGTGATCGCCGCCAAGATGGCGGCCGCGGATTTCATGAAGGATCACCCCAACGTCAAGGTCGAGGTGATCTCCGGCGACCACCAGAACAAACCCGATATCGGAACTCAACTCGCAAACCAATGGTACGATGTTGAGAAGGTCGACATGATTGTCGATGTGCCGAACTCCGGGGTAGCGCTGGCGATCAGCCAGGTGACTCGTGACAAGAACAAAGTCTTCGTCGGATCGGGTCCTGCGACTTCGGACCTCACAGGGCCAAAGTGCAGTCCAAACACTGTGCACTGGACCTACGACACATGGATGTTGGCTAACGGCACCGGAAAGGCCGTAGTCAAAACTGGGGGCGATACCTGGTTCTTTCTGACTTCCGACTACGCTTTCGGTCATGCGCTTGAACGCGATACAATGGCGGTCGTTGAGGCGAACGGCGGCAAAGTGCTTGGGAAGGTCCGCCACCCGATCAATACCAATGATTTCTCGTCGTTCTTGCTGCAGGCGCAGTCCTCGAAAGCCAAGGTCATCGGGCTGGCGAACGCCGGCGGCGATACGATCAATTCGATAAAACAGGCATCGGAATTTGGCATCGTAAAAGGCGGTCAAAGCCTTGCGGGGCTTTTGGTGTTTGCTACTGACGTCAACGCCCTCGGCTTACAGACAGCCCAGGGGCTCGTTTTGACTGAGACCTTCTATTGGGATCTGAACGACTCAACTCGGGCATGGACGAAGCGTTGGCATGCCGAACGCAATGACGCCAACAAATATCCGGCAATGAACCAGGCCGGCGTGTACGCGGGCACTTTGCACTATCTCAAGGCTGTCCTCGCGCTGAAGAGCGCAGCTGACGGCAAAGCAGTGGTCGCAAAGATGAAGGAAATGCCAACCGATGATCCATTGTTCGGCAAAGGGACCATTCGCGCAGATGGCCGCAAGCTCCACCCGGCCTACCTCTTCGAAGTAAAGAAGCCTGAGGAATCGAAGTATCCGGGAGACTTCTATAAGCTACGCGCGACTATTCCCGCGGATGAAGCGTTCCGTCCCCTTAAGGAGGGCAACTGTCCGCTGGTGACAGGTTAAACTTCCAGATCCGAACGACCTAAAACAACAAGGAGGATGCACTGATGAGAAAAGTCTTAGGACTAGCGGCGATTGCCGCAGTTCTTGGCTGTGGAGCAGCGAACGCTCAGCAGGTAAACGTAAAAATTGGCGTGCTCACCGACATGTCGAGCCTCTATGCCGATATCGGTGGACCGGGTTCGGTTGCGGCCGCCAAGATGGCTATCGCTGATTTCACCAAGGACAACCCCAATGTAAAAGTTGAGATGATAGCCGGCGATCACCAGAATAAGCCGGATATCGGGTCACAAATCGCCAACCAGTGGTACGACGTCGACAAAGTCGACATGATTGTCGATGTTCCCAACTCGGGCGTCGCGTTGGCGGTAAGCCAGGTCGCAAACCAGAAGAACAAAGTCTTCATCGTATCTGGAGCCGCAGCGTCCGATCTGACCGGGCCGAAGTGCAACGCCAATACAATCCATTGGACCTACGACACGTGGATGCTGGCAAATGGCACCGGCACTGCGATTGTTAAAACCGGTGGAAATACCTGGTTCTTCCTGACGGCGGACTATGCTTTCGGTCACGCACTCGAGCGGGACACGATGGCGGCGGTTGAAAAGGCCGGCGGAAAGGTAGTCGGCAAGGTGCGCCACCCTCTCAATACCAATGACTTCTCGTCGTTCTTGCTGCAGGCGCAGTCGTCCAAGGCAAAAGTCATCGGCCTTGCGAACGCCGGTGGCGACACCATCAACTCGATCAAACAGGCGGCCGAATTCGGCATCGTGAAGGGCGGCCAGAGCCTCGCCGGCCTACTGGTTTTCGCAAGCGACGTCGCGGCACTTGGGCTTCCGACCGCGCAAGGCCTGGTACTCACGGAGACTTGGTACTGGGACATGAACGATACTAATCGCGCCTGGACCAAGCGTTGGCAGCAAGAGCGCCAGGGAAAGTGGCCGACGATGATTCATGCTGGCGTCTATGCCGGTGTGTTGCACTACCTCAAGGCCGCGGTGGCGCTCAAAGGCAACGTCGGCGACGGCAAGGCAGTTGTCGCGCAGATGAAATCAATGCCGACGGACGATCCGTTGTTCGGCAAGGGGACAATTCGCCCCGATGGTCGCAAGATCCATCCGGCCTATTTGCTGGAAGTGAAGAAGCCTCAGGAATCAAAGCATCCGGGTGACTTCTACAAGGTCCGCGCGACCATCCCGGCGGATGAAGCCTTCCGTCCACTGAAGGAAGGCAACTGCCCACTGGTCAGCGGGTAACGTTTAATGGAATGTGAGGGGCGGGCTAAGGCTCGCCCCTCGGTTTTCGTGGTGATCGCATGTTCGAGATATTCGGCGTACCATCGACTGCGCTGTTTGGTCAGCTGTTGATCGGTCTGATCAACGGTTCGTTTTACGCGCTGTTGAGCCTGGGACTCGCCGTCATTTTCGGCATGCTCAACATCATCAACTTTAGCCACGGCGCCCAGTACATGATGGGCGCCTTTACGGCGTACCTGATCCTGCAATATTCCGGCCTCGGCTATTGGCCAGCGTTGATAATCGCTCCGATCATAGTCGGTATTACCGGCATCATCATCGAACGTTTGTTCCTTCAGCGGCTGTACAAACTCGACCATCTTTATGGTCTGTTGCTCACGTTTGGGCTGGCGTTGATTTTTGAGGGCGTGGCCCGCAACTATTTCGGGTCTGCCGGTCTGCCTTATACGGTGCCCGAGTCGTTACGCGGCGGTCAGAATCTCGGATTTATGTTCCTGCCGAACTATCGCGCATGGGTCATCGCAGCTTCACTCGTGATTTGCATCGGGACTTGGTTTGTAATCGAGCGCACCCGTCTGGGCGCATACTTGCGCGCCGCAACCGAGAACCCGACGCTCGTTCGTGCATTCGGAATAAACGTCCCGCGAATGATCACCCTCACTTATGGGTTCGGTGTGGCGCTGGCCGCTTTTGCGGGCGTCATGGCCGCTCCAATTTACAACGTGTCGCCCCAGATGGGCTCTGAACTGATCATTGTTGTGTTCGCGGTCGTTGTGATCGGTGGAATGGGATCGATTTTGGGCGCGATAGTGACGGGCTTCGGTCTCGGGGTCATCGAAGGTTTGACGAAAGTGTTTTTCCCTGAGGCGTCCAACACAGTGATCTTCGTTATTATGGCGATTGTGCTGCTGGTCCGGCCAGCTGGACTGTTCGGACGGAGGGCATGATGGAACACGTCGCCGATCCACTGGTGAAAAAACCATCTGCGCTCCGCAGCCAAAGCGAGACCATCGGTTTTGTGATCATGACCGCCGCTTTGGTGATAGCGCCTTTCGTAACCTATCCGCTCTTCCTGATGCAGGCCATGTGTTTTGCCCTGTTTGCCTGTGCCTTCAATCTCTTGATCGGTTATGTCGGTCTGTTGTCATTTGGTCATGCC
Organism: Pseudolabrys sp.; assembly: GCA_051986235.1. Taxonomy (GTDB): domain Bacteria; phylum Pseudomonadota; class Alphaproteobacteria; order Rhizobiales; family Xanthobacteraceae; genus Pseudolabrys. The sequence continues at coordinate 6,817 of JBPYDR010000045.1, read as the reverse complement.
CTCTATTTTGGGTGGGCGAGTTATCTTTCGGCTTACTCCGCAAAAGCTTGGGGTTTCCCCCCCGAACTTGCGATTCTGACCGGCACCGCAACCGCGGCAGTATGCGGCCTCGTCGCCGGCTCATTGGCGATCCGCCGGCAGGGCATCTATTTTGCAATGATCACGCTGGCGCTTGCGCAGATGATGTATTTCTTTGCTTTGCAGGCAAAATTCACCGGTGGCGAAGATGGCATTCAGGCGGTGCCACGTGGAGTTTTATTTGGCCTCATCGACTTGAAAAACGAAATGTCGATGTACGCAGTGATGTTGGTCATATTTCTCGCGGGCTTCATGTTCATTTATCGAATAATCCATTCGCCATTTGGCGATGTACTTAAGGCTATTCGGGAAAACGAAGCGCGCGCGATTTCGCTTGGGTACAAAACAGACCGTTACAAGCTGGTCGCGTTTGTGCTGTCGGCGACACTTGCCGGTGTCGCCGGAGCTACGAAAGCAATTGTAATGCAACTGGCCTCACTCACTGACGTGAATTGGCCGATGTCAGGTGAAGTTGTGCTGATGACCCTGGTCGGTGGTCTTGGCACCATATTTGGCCCGGTTATCGGTGCCTTCGCAATTTTGGTAATGCAGTTCAAGCTTGCTCCAATCGGGGAATGGGTGCTTGTCATTCAAGGTGCGATTTTCGTTTCTTGCGTGCTGCTTTTCCGTCGCGGAGTCATAGGCGAGATTGCCAACAAGCTGCACATCCGCCTCTAGATTCTGACGGTCTGTAAACGTCTACGAATCGGGGTATCTGCGTGCTCTAATTAAGCCGTTGTTTCCGTGCAATTTTCGGGGGGTGTTGAGTGCCCGCCGAATTGACGCGTGCCGGGGGGCAACCAATGGCAATCGTGCAAGGTGCAGTTCGCTTCGATAAGATCGCTGAGAAATGGCATGGCTTGGCGCGCCGGCGGCTTGCCCAAATTCGCGATCTAGAGCGAAGCGGCCGATGGACAAGGTATTACACCAAGGAGCAGCTTGCGTGGCATCTGCACGAAGCAGAGCGCATCACTGCCCTCTGGGCGGCGCTGGCAAGTCGGCGATCTACATTCGAAAAGCGCGATTTCCCTCCGGCGGCTTGATACGAAGTGGAATGCTGGCCGCGATCATAACGGCCATGACAAGCGGGCAGGCTGCGAACGCGCAGGATCTCAAACGCGGTGAAGCGCTGCTTGCTCGCAACTGCGCTTCGTGTCATGCAGTCGGCCGAACCGGAGACAGCCCGCAAAAGCTCGCTCCAACGTTCCGCAGCCTTGGCCAACGCTATCCAATTGAGTCTTTGGAGGAAGCGCTTGGAGAGGGCATTATGTCCGGTCATCCGGATATGCCGGAATTTTCATTCGATGCGGCGGACGTCGGTGCAATTATTGCTTATCTAAAATCCATCCAGCAGCGCTAGGTTCAGCGTTTACCAGCCAGAGTCGAATCTATCATGCCCAGTACCTTGTTTACGCCGTTGCATTTGGCGGGCCTTGAGCTTGCCAACCGCATCGTGGTCTCACCGATGTGCCAATATTCCGCCGACGACGGCTGTGCGAATGATTGGCATCTCATGCATCTCGGCATGCTGGCCCATTCCGGCGCGGCGCTCGTGATTGTAGAGGCGACGCACGTCGAGCGGCACGGCCGCATTACTCACGGATGTCTGGGCCTCTATTCGGACGACAACGAGGCTGCGTTGGCGCGGGTGATTGCGCAGGCACGACGCATGGGCAGCGCCAAATTTGGCATCCAGATCGCGCACTCTGGACGCAAGGGCTCCGCGCAGCGTCCGTGGGAAGGTGCGCTTGCGCTCAAACCCGAGGCCGACCCTTGGCCCACAATCGCGGCGTCACCAATTCCGTTTGGAGACGGTTGGCATACACCCCGCGAAGTTACTGAAGCAGATATGGAACGTGTGCGCGCGGCTTTTGTCTCTGCGGCGCAACGTTGCTTGCGCATCGGCTTTGATGAAATCGAAATGCATATGGCTCATGGCTATCTCGCACACGGCTTTATGTCGCCAATTTCAAACAAACGTACGGATCGGTACGGTGGCTCCTTTGAAAATCGCATGCGTTTTCCATTATCAATTGCACGCGCGGTGCGTGCCGTGGTTCCGAAAGCAGTTCCGCTGGGTGCGCGCATCACGGGAAGCGACTGGCGGGAAGGCGGGCTCACCCCTGATGATGCGGTTGCCATTGCCAAAGCCTTGAAAGGAGAGGGGGTCGACTTCATTTGCATCTCATCAGGCGGAGTGGCTGCTGACATCCGCAATCCCACCGAGCCTGGGTACAACGTTCCCATCGCAGCTCGCGTGAAAAAAGAGGCCGGGATTCCCACGCGCACTGTGGGTCTAATCGTGAAGCCCGATCACGCCGAAGAGATTGTTGCCAGAGGACAGGCCGACCTGGTTTCCATGGCGCGCAGTTTCCTGGACGACCCGCATTGGGGTTGGCATGCGGCCAAAGTACTTGGCGCAGACGTCGTCCGCCCGCCGCAGTATCAGCGGGCCGGTCCAAAGCTCTGGGCGCCGGCCGCAGCGAAAGCCTGAACGGGTTAGATAACCGCACCGCTTGCGGGATCGATCAGGTGCATGTGAGCGACGTTGGCGTGCAGGCGCATTTTGCTCCCGGCATCGCCCGCGCTGGTCGGCTCGACACGGCCACAGAACTCGGCCCCGTTGATGGTGAAAAAGACCATTGTCTCCATGCCCATCGGCTCGACGACGTCCAAAGTAACGTCGAAATCGCAGCCATCGGCGCGGCCGTTGTGTCGCGGCTCGGTAAGGTGCTCCGGCCGCAGGCCGAGGACCATCTCTTTGCTGGCGACTGACCGATAACGGGCTTCGCGGTCCGATGGGACGGGAAGTGCAATCGTGTCCGAAACGCGCGCACGCAGGCCCGAACCAGCTTGCTCGAGGCGGCACGGGATGAAATTCATCGCCGGTGAGCCGATGAATCCCGCCACGAAACGCGTGCGGGGATGATGGTAGAGCTCGTGCGGCGTGCCAATCTGCTCAATCCGCCCCTGATTCATCACCACGACGCGGTCAGCGAGCGTCATCGCTTCGACTTGGTCGTGCGTCACGTATACGGTGGTCGTCTTGACCTTCTGGTGCACACGTTTGATCTCGGTCCGCATCTGCACGCGTAGCTTGGCGTCGAGGTTGGACAACGGCTCATCGAACAGGAAGACCTTGGGGTTGCGCACGATGGCGCGGCCCATGGCGACGCGCTGACGCTGGCCGCCGGACAGCGCCTTCGGCCGACGCTCGAGCAGTTCGGTGATGTCGAGAATGCGCGCGGCGTGCTCGACCCGCTGTTTGATCTCGGCCTTGGAGAATTTGCGCAGCTTCAGGCCGAAGGCCATGTTGTCGAAGGCCGTCATGTGCGGATAGAGCGCGTAGTTTTGGAACACCATGGCGATGTCGCGGTCCTTCGGCGGCAGATCGTTGACCACCTGGCCGCCGATACTGATGTCGCCGGAGGTGATTTCCTCCAGCCCCGCGATCATCCGCAGCGTCGTCGACTTGCCGCAGCCCGAGGGGCCGACCAACACGACAAACTCGTTGTTCGGTATGTCCAGATCGATCGCGCGGACGGCTTCGACGTCGCCGTACTTCTTCACGACTTGACGCAACGCGACTTCGGCCATGCTGCTCAGCCCTTGGTGGCGCCGGCGGTCAGGCCGGCAATGTAGTAGTCCATGAGGAACGCGTAGATGACTAGCGGTGGTGCGGCCGCGATCAGGGCGCCCGCCATCAGCATGCCCCACTTGTAAACGTCGCCCCGGATTAGGCTGGTTACAGTGCCGACGGTGAGCACCTGCTGATCCGAGGAGTAGAGGAAGGCCATAGGATAGACGAAGGCCGCCCACGACACGGTGAAGGCGAAGATCATGGCGGCGATGATTCCGGGCAGCGCGACGGGGATGAAGATCTTGAGCAGCATCTGCATGTGCCCGGCGCCGTCGATCAAAGCCGCCTCGTCGAGCTCCTTCGGGATCGATTGAAAATAACCGATCATGATCCAAGTGCAGAATGGCACCGTCAGTGTCGGATAGACCAGCACCATGCCCCAATAGGAATTGAGCAGACCGATTGATTTAACGATCTGGAACATGGGGATGAACAGCAAGGTGTCCGGCACCAGGTAAGTGAGGAAGATACCGGTGGCGAGGATGCTCGATCCCCAAAAGCGCATGCGGCCAAGCGCGAATGCGGCCAGCACGCTGATTACCATGGTAATCGCCACCACACACACCGTCACGATGACCGTATTCTTGAAGAAGATCAGGAAGTCGGTCTGCGTAAGCAGAATCCTGAACTGATCGAGCGTGACGCCGTCGAAGATGAACCACGGATTGGTTGCCAGCCTCGCCATCTCGGCGTCGCTCTTGAGCGCCGTCACGACCATGTAATACGGCGGCATCAGGAAGAAGATCGCGAACAAGATCAGAAAGAAATAGGACGCAAACAACGCCCAGCGCCGACTGCGCCGCAAGCTCGATCGAGCCGGCGCTGTAACCGGTACGGCGAGAGTAGCGGTGCTCACCCGATCTCCCTCCCGCGTTTGCGCACGCCGCGCAGGATGAAGATCGCGGCGACCGCCAGGATCGGGAACATGAACAGCGACGTCGCGGCGCCGAGCGGTAGGTCGCCGGAGCGGATACCGAGCAGGAAGGCGTAGGTAGCGAACATGTGCGTCATGTTGCGCGGGCCGCCCGCCGTCATGATCTGCACGATGTCGAAATTGGCGAAGGTGACAATCAGCGAGAACAGCACCGTGATGGCGATGATATTGCGCATCATCGGCAGCGTGATGTGCACGAACTTCTGCCAGGTATTGGCGCCATCGATGGCAGCGGCTTCATAGAGCTGCTCGGGCACTGATTTGAGCGCCGCCAGATACATAATCAGGAAGAACGGGGCGCCGTACCAGACGTTCACCAAGATGACCGTGAAACGGGCCCAATAAGGGTCGCTGAGCCACGCGACCCGTTCGAAGCCCAGACTTTGGAGTGTGTAATTGAAGGCCGAATTGGTGGGATCGAACAGCCACCACCAGCCGAGCGTCGACAGGGCCAGCGGGATCACCCACGGCACCAGCAGCATGCCGCGCCATTTACGCTGGCCTTTGACCGGAAGATTGTTGACGAGGTGCGCGGTGACCAGCCCGATCAGGGCTTTAAAGAACACGGCGGAAAGCGCAAAGATAGTCGATTGTTGGACCACCATCCAGAACGTGTCGCGCGACATTAGGAACGTGAAATTCGACAAACCTATAAAGCGCGTCTGCGCCTTGTTCAGCATCGACAGGTAGATCGAATAAAGCGCGGGGTAGATGACCAAGCCGCAGATGATCACGATCAGCGGCAGGCACATCAGAAATGCGATGGTCGAGCGCTGCCGCATAAAGCGGTGCAGGCCGCTTTTGGGTACCGTGGGCGCGCTCGTGTCACTGAGCGCGGGGGTCCAAGTGTGGATGGTATCGGCCATCAGGCGCTCTCGCTGTTAGCCGGAGGATGCATGCCGGCCGATTGGGCCGGCATGCAGATTGTCCTGGCGTAGCCCTCAGGCACGCAGCGTGCCCTCGAGTTCCTTCTCGGCCCACTTGATGACGTCGTCGAGTTTCTCTTTGCCCTGCGTGAACTTCGAGATCATCACGGTGTTGATCGCCTGGTTGTACATCTGGGCGCCGACTTCCGAACGCGCAGGCGCACCGAACATCGAGGTCTGCTCGTCGCCACGGGGCGGGTAGCCATACACGGTGCCGACGGGCGGCTCGACTGTCTTCCATGTGTCGAGGTCGTACATGGTCTTGAATGACGGCAGATCGTAGCCGTTCGAGGCCGCGACCAACTGCGCCACCGATTCTTTTTGCGAGATGTAGAGCAGAAGGTCCTTCGCGGCCTGCTTGTTCTTGGAGAACTTCCACAAGCCGTAGAACTGCGGAAGCTGGCCCACGAAGCGGCCGTTCGGCCCCTTCGGCACCGGATGCGTCCAACATTGCTCCGCCACCTTCGGGTTGTCGCGCTTGGCAACCGACCAGGCGCTCGGCGGGTTCATGATGCCCGAGCCCTTGCCCGAAATGAGCCAGCGGTTGTTGCCAGCATCGTCCCAGGCGAAAACCTCGGGCGGACTCGCTTCCATGATCTTGCGGGCGACTTCGATCGCCTGCCGAGTCTGGTCGGAGTTGATCTTGATGTTGTCTTTGGCGTCGATGAACACTGCGCCATAGGCGTTGAACAGACCACCGACCCAGTCGACTGCGTCCGAGGTCTGACCCATCGGCAGGCCGACCGGGAAGCCGGCCTTGTGCAGCTTCTGAGCGGACTCGACATAGGCATCCCAAGTCCACTTGTCGGTCTGGGCCTTGTCCCATTTCGACTCGTCGGCAGGGAACATCGCCTGTAGATCGAGACCGGCGTGCTGCTTGTAAAGGTCGAGGCGCGAACAGCATGGCTTCACCTGGCTGCCGACCGCCGTTGGCACACCAAGCCACACGCCCTTGCTCTTGGCGAGATATTCGGCGACCGGGCTGATTGGCCCGTATTTCTTGATGAGGGCGGCGATGACGTCGTCCAGTGGCTCGAGTTGCGACTGGTGGATACGGATGTTCCAGTCACGATGCGACATGATGTCGTGACCGGTGCCGGCCTGCGCTTCGGCCGCCGCGGTGAGCTTATCCTTCTCGCCTTGCGAGGTGATGTAGTCGACATGGACGTCGACTTTGTTCTTGTCGCCCCATTCCTTGCAGAGTTTGTCGAGAGCCTTATTGGCGCCGGGCACCCAGTG
>JBPYDR010000044.1:0-11783 GCA_051986235.1 Pseudolabrys sp. | reverse complement strand
GTGCGCGGAAAAATAGACTGCAATAAACACCCATGCTCCAACCCACAGCGCGGCTCCGATGGCATTGAACAGTAAAAAGCGCCACCATGGCATTCCTAAAGCGCCTGCAACGATTCCGTTTAGTTGACGGAGAACGGGGAAGAATCGAGCGAACAAGACGGTAGCTGATCCATAGCGCGAAAATGTTTCTTCAACGGCGCTGATGCGTGCATTAGTGAGACCAATCTTCCCACCGTATCGGATAATCGTTGCCCGGCAGATTGTCTTGCCGATCAAATACCCAATATTGTCACCTAAGACCGAACCCGCCCATGCAAAGATCAAAAGCGCCGGCAAGGACATCTCGCCGCGGTGGGCTAGCACTGCTGCGAAGATTAACAGTGTTTCGCCAGGCACCGGCAGGCCGAGCGATTCGAACGCCAGAACCAGCGAAACCGCGAATGCGCCATAGTACTGAACGAAGAGCTCTAGGTTTGCAGCTATGTGCCCGACATGCTCCAAGGTATTACGTCTCTGCGCCGCGGTGGGCGAATGATAGAAGAAGTGCCGACCTGCTACGTCACTTTCGTCATTCAGTCAGTCACCTTATCGGTACGCGCAACCCTGCCGACTAACCAAACCTCTGCCGGCGGTTGGTCATGCAGGTCCCGTACACTGCAAATTGGTCCGGTAGCTGGGTGATGGGACTGTATTTATCCGCCTTGATATCGCACTCATGAATTGCGACCGGCCTCGCCACGTCAGTCGAGTGCCGGCTGTTTCTCGCTTGCATTGGCGAGCACGCCCAGCACGACCGCGACTGCACCGAGTTTTGAAAGTCACCACACCTGTGCATGTCACACCGCCCTTTGGTCCGCAGCAATAACGCGAGACAGTTGCGGTCGCTGCCGTTCACTGATTACCTGCAGCGCCGTGTGCTACTTCCCTCAGCAACTCCGTCATCGCTTTCACCGACAGCGCGATGCCCGGGCCTAGAGAGTGGTGCTGAAGCAACTACGCATTCGTCCAGGTCGAGTTGTCGAACGTGTAAATGATTTTGACCTTGTTCAGCGAGCGGCCACGACGCCGCCATGCCTCCCATCAATGTGATGAACTCGCGCCTTCTCATTGCCTCCCCCGGAGGCTCAGGACGGGCATCGTAGCGGATTGAGCGAGGCTCGTTGAGGGATGAACTCCGCTTTGGGTCAGAAGCGGGCTTGATTGGTTGCTCTGTAAGAATAGTGAGGTGGCGCCGGGTGCCGGATTCATTGACACTAAAATTAGAGGTGGCCATAGTTTGCAAAAGGCTGATTGCCATTCCGATAAGCAATTGGGAGGACGGGGACGTGACCAAAAACATTCGACCGGAACGTAGTGCCTTTCTATTCCTATTCGGATTTTCGGCGGCGCTCCTGAACGGACCTACGTTCGCGCAGCAGGAAATCAATTACGGTGTGCAGCCGGATACTGATCCATCTTTTATTGCGAAGGCTCTCGGTTTTTTCGAGCCGATCGAGAAAAAACACAATCTAAAGATCGTATTCCGCGAATTTTCGTACGGCGCGCCGGAAAACCAGGCGATGGCCGCAGGCGCTTTGCAATTCGCTTCCGCTGGAATGGGACCGGCAACAATCGCGGTTTCGCGCTTGCCCGCCAAGCTAGTCGCGATCAACATTCTAGAGCAGACCGCAATCCTAGTGCCGATAGATTCGCCTTTGAAGTCGCCCTGCGAACTTAACGGCAAAGCCGTCGCCTATCCCGGCGAAGGATCCCAGCAGTATCCACTCTTGCTCAAGGCCCTCTCCAAGTGCGGGTTAGGCGCACAGGACATCAAACTTTTCAAATCCAGCGGGCCTGATATTCCAACGTTGGTCCAGAACAAATCGGTTGATGCGGGAATCACTTGGGATCCGTCGATCTCCGTAGGCCTGGCGTCCGGCAAAGTTCGGTTGCTGGCCAAAGCCGAGGAGATCATGCCGATCATGGGCGGCCACTATGTCGGCAACGGCCTCTATGCGCGAAATGAGTTCTTGCAAGACCAAAAAGACGTTGTTCAAGAACTGGTGACGGCGAACGTCAAGGCAATCAATTATATTCTTTGCCATCCGAAAGAAGCGGCCAAGCTCTGGGCCGAACAAATCCGCGTCAATGAGGATGCTATTCAACTCTCGCTCGATCGAGGCATCTCGGTCTACAGTCTCAACGTCATCCCGACGGAAGAGACGATGAAGGAGTACACAACGTTTCTGAGGGACGCCAAAATCCTACAGCCTGACGATACGCCCAAAATCGACCCATCATTCGCCATCAAAGCCTTGCACGAGGTCAAGAGTGGCGAAACTTGCATGGAGACAGGCCCAAGTCGGTGAGAATTGCTTTTTGTCGAGGATAAAACGCCGCGTGTGAACGGAAACTCGCATCGAGTGGTAGCCGGAGTGGCGAAGGCCTTGCCTTTTTTCTACGCCGGCATCGTCATTGTGCTGGCATGGCAGTTTCTTGTCACCGCTACCAAGCCTGATCGCTCGATCCTTCCCGCGCCGATAGAGGTGGCCCGGACTTTTGTCCGTCTCGCTAGCGACGGCGAGCTCGCCACACATACCGTGTATAGCGTTGCTCGGGTCTTTTCCGCCTGGCTGCTTTCGGCTGCTATCGCCATCCCTCTCGGTCTTCTGATGGGAAGCTCTCGTAGGCTCGATCACATCATTAGCCCGTTCGTCGAATTGTTTCGGCCTATATCGCCGCTGGCGTGGATTCCGATGGCGATCCTCTGGTTCGGCATTGGTGAATCGGGAAAAGTTTTCGTGGTCTTCATTGGCACTTTTTTTCCGATACTGCTGAACACTGTCGCCGGCGCCAAGAGTGTTGATCCGGTCTTGTTGCATGCCGGCCAGATATTCGGCTGCACCAGCCGCACAACTCTGTTTCGCCGCGTGGTGGTGCCCGCAGCCATGCCTAGCATTGTGGTCGGCTTGCGCGTTGCCTTTGGTACAGGCTGGGCGGCGATCATTGCCGCCGAACTGGTGGCAGCTCACAGCGGTCTCGGCTATTTGATCGCTAACGGCATGGACATCCTGCGCGCCGATCAGGTTCTCGTCGGGATGATTACGATCGGCGTGTTGGGTTTTCTCTTCGACACGCTATTTCGGTACTTGCAGGCTCGCTACGGACGCGCCTAATGAGGATGGTAACCACCACCGGCAAGCCTCTGTGCATCAGTTGCCTGGCCATGGTCTACGAGACTCGGACGGGCGATCGGGTCGAAGCCTTGGGCCAGATTTCGTTTGATGTTGCGGCCGGCGAGTTTTTGGTCGTCGTCGGCCCTAGCGGCTGCGGGAAAAGCACACTCCTACAAATCCTGGCAGGGATCCTCAAGCCAACCGATGGCTCAATCTCGGTGGATGGAGAGCCGATCACCGGTCCAAGCCTTGACCGAACGATGATTTTCCAAAGCTACGCGCTATTTCCCTGGCTTTCTGTTTTAGACAATGTCCAGTTCGGGCTGAGGCGAAAGACTATTCCGCGCCAGCAACAACGCTCCATCGCGCTTCAGTATCTACACCTGGTGGGCCTCAGCGACTGTGCTCACAAGAGCATCGATGAGCTTTCTGGGGGCATGAAGCAACGCGTCGCCATTGCCCGCGCTTTTGCCGTCAATCCCTCGATCCTACTGATGGACGAACCGTTCGGCGCCCTTGATGCCCTCACGCGCCGGTTTCTGCAGCGAGAACTGTTGCGAATTTGGCAGGAACAGCAGCGCACTGTGGTCTTTATCACTCACTCGGTGAGTGAGGCAATTTACCTGGCCGATCGCATTTTGGTGATGTCTGCCCGACCCGGTCGGATCAGGGCGGAGTGGCGCCTCGACAGCCCCCGCCCGCGTGACGTGACCTCCGACCAACATCGCCAGCTGGAGGCTGAAATCTACGCTCTCCTCGATGAGGAATTCACCAAGACGTTGCGTGACCGCATTGATGCCGACTGATGAAGAATTGTGTGTTTGTTCATCAGTTGCTTAAATTCGTCAGGACCACAATTTGGGAGGCTGTTGCTCTACCATTGAGCTACACCTGCAAGTGCGAAGTTCGTCGCCACAAACTCTAGGCCGCCGTCCGCTCGTCCAATATGGGATTGTGAATACTCGCGCGTTGATCGATGAGGGATTCTGCTACTGCGGGGAGATTGCGTAACAAGCGACCAGCCTTGGCGTCTCAATGCGCTGACGGATTACGCGGCATTCACCGGCGTATGCGTAATCAATGTCGATGACGGTAGCCGCCATCTGGGGTCAACAATTAGATCAGGTTCATAATAACGAGGCATAGATCAAACACCCGAAGCGTGGATTGCGACCACTTGGTGTGCGCGCCATTGGAATCTGCCTAGTTTACGCCACGTGATTAGATCGTTGAGTGCGTAAAGGTATGGTGCGAGGCAAAGGGCAACCCAACCGACGGCCCCCCAAAAAAATCGGTAACTCATCCCCATTCTCCCACCTGATTGACTACGCATCATTCCTCGCCCATGCGGTTGAACATCTGGCGTTTGAGCTGCGGAACGCAATTGATGATCCGCAGGACAGCGCGCGACAGCATCGACTGGATTCGGTCTTCCATGACTGCTTGGTTCATGGCGTGGAGCGACGTCTGTACCGCCCGGAAGCCGTAGTCAATCATGTCCGTTTCGTAGTCGCGTATCGCATCGATAACCGGACGCTCGGCGCGACTCGCCCTCGTCAGCGCACGGCAGAGACGCACCGCATCTTTGAGCGCGACGTTGGCACCGATGCCGCGATAGGGCGTCATCGCATGGATCGCGTCGCCCATGAGCGTGACACGTTGTGTCTGCCACGCGGCGATCGGCACCGAAGTCCGGATCGCAATTGCATTGATGGTATCGGCATCAGCAAGCCGCACCAGCGCGCGGAAGCGTTCGTCCCATGATCGCTGCGCCATTACACCAAGCGCGATGCTGCGCAGCTCCTCACCAGACATTCCGTCGATCTCGCCGCCGTCGAGACCAAGCTTCTCGCGCCGGGCACCGAATGCCCACATCAGATAGCTGCGCGAATTGTCAAAATGATTCCCGATTGCGGCCGACTCGTCGTTGCTGCCAATACCGCTGAGAGCGATACCGTCGATGTCCTGCAAGGCGACGAAGAGGCTGTAGCCGCCCTTACCGGTTGCAAGTGTAAGAGCTTTCGTCATCTCCGGCGCGATCTGCCGGCGGCTTTCGTCGTTGAGAAAGACCTTGCCAGCAATAGCGGCGATGCCGGTATCGATGCGCTCAGCGTGCGGCAGAAACTGGCGGCGGACGCGCGAGCCACCGCCGTCGGCGGCTACCAGCACGTCACCCTCTGCCGTTGAGCCATCTTCGAAATGTGCGACGATACGGCCGAGTGAGCTTTCCCCGTAGCGCACGAATGTCTTGCCGAAATGAACTCTATCCTCGAGGCCAGACAGCAATACTTGCCGCAGGGTAATGCGGCTCACCGAACGATGCTGCGCCACACCCTCGCCCCTGAAGCGCGGTGGCGCACTTCGCCCGTCGAGCGCGAGCAATACTTTCATTTGCTCGGTGACGAAGCGGATGCCCTCCGCAGGCCGGCCGCAAGTGCGCGTAAATGCTTCGAACAGTGGCCCCGGCAGGCATTCGTGCAGTGCGAGGCTGCCGGTCGGATTGATATGCACGCGATAACCCTGCACGCGGTCGGTCCGAGTGCGGTCGCGTTCATAGACGGCGGCGCTGACACCGGATTTCTTCAGACCTTGCGCCAAGGCGAGGCCACCGATTCCGCCGCCGATGATGATGACGTGAAGCGGTGCAGATGTCGCGTTATTGATGGAGCTGGGATTTGGAATCGCCGTCATCAGGTCTCTCCGTTCAAACGTGCGGATTTTGCCGCTCGCGCGCGGCGCCGCTGTTCTCGCGGAGATTCGGCTGGTAGGGTTGGTTTGCGGACCTTAAGTCCAGCGCGCTCCGCGCGTTCGGTCTTGGGTTCAAGGCCCCGGCGATGTTCACGCATCGTCGGGGCTGCCATTTATTGGGTCAGTGGGCCGCCTCCATGCTCGCGGTACAATTTTGCCAGCGTCGCCTCGCGATTTCGGTGAAAGCCGCGCCACACTTCGAGCGGACCCCAACCGTTTTCGATCCGCGTAATCAATTCGGCGATGAAGCGTTGCTCGGCTTTGACAAGCGCTAGCCGATACTCGTTTTCGACGAGAAACAATGGGGGAAGATTTTGAACCGCCGGATCGGTGGATTCCGCTTCAAGTTCGTTTGCTTTGTTCTCGATCCGCGTCAGGCGCTGTCGTAGAAGTGCGAGCGCTTGATCCGGCGGCAGAACCGGCAGCAGGCACAGTGCTGCCTCGAACTGCGGATATTCCTTGACCGGCTCGCCGATGAGATCGGTCATCCAAGCTTGCAATTCGTCACGTCCCGCGTCGGTGATCTCATATACGGTGCGCTCGGGGCGGCGGCCGTCACGCGCGACCTCACGAGCGGATATGAAGCCACGAGCAAGCAGCAGGTCCATCACCGTATAGAGCGACCCATAACGCAGCTTGATGCTGTCCTCCTTGTGCCGCTGCTTCATGATCAGGCCCATCTCATAGGGGTGCATTGGACGCTCGAACAAAAGTGCCAGCACAGCCAAGGCCAGGGGATTGGAGGGGTGAGATCGTTTCGCCATTTTACTCGCATACGTTTATACGCCTACGTATATACGGCTCCGTATAACAGCGTCAAGGCCTCAAAGTTCCAAAATGCCGAGCTGAAGTACTTGACCTCATAGAACATAACGTGAACATTTGTCCAAGATTTACTGGCATTACTCACACCGTGCCGGGACGAGGTCTTAAAGATTTGGCGAGTCGAGAAAATGGTCGGCAACGTAAGAAACAATGGGCCTCAGTTAATCTTGCCAGTCCTGACTACTTCAGTTCCCACATAATTGCCGGGACGATCGGGATGGAAACAAAAGCCACCATCCTGCATGCGGATCTCGATGCCTTCTATGCGTCAGTCGAGCAACTACTCGACCCTTCGCTGAGCGGCAAACCCATCGCCGTTGGCGGCGGAGTGGTACTCGCCGCCTCGTATGAAGCAAAGGCATTCGGTGTCAGCAGCGGTATGTCGGGATGGCGGGCTCGCGAGCTGTGTCCACAACTGATCTTTGTCGATGGGCATTTCCAGGATTATCGACGGCTGGGTAATGCTGCCATAGATGTGCTCAATGATTTCACTCCTCTTGTCGAACGGATTTCTATCGACGAAGCCTTTGCGGACGTTGCAGGGTGCACGCATCTTTTCGGATCACCGTCCGAGATCGCGATAGCAGTACGACGTCGCGTGCGCGCAGAACTAGGCCTCCCTATCTCAATCGGGGTGGCACGCACCAAGCACCTCGCGAAAATTGCCTCACAAGTGGCCAAGCCTGACGGGCTAGTGGCTGTCGATCCCGAGACGGAGCTGGATTTCCTCCATGACCTGCCGGTCGAGTTGGTGTGGGGAGTGGGTCCGGTTACCCGTGCCCGACTCGTCAAGGTCGGTGTTCACACCATTGGTGATTTAGCAAAAATGCCAGGATGGTCGCTTGAGCGAATAGTCGGCCGCGTAACCGGAGAGAAGCTGACGGCGCTCGCATGGAATCGCGACCCCCGTGGAATCAAGACGCATCATCGAGCACAATCGGCGGGAGCCCAATCAGCGCTCGGTGGGAAGCCCGCCGAAGAGCACGTTGTTCGACCCACGCTACGGCATCTCGCCGACAGGGTAGCTAGCAGACTTAGGGCGAAATCCCGGCCCGGTCGGACAGTCACAGTGCGCGTTCGTTTCGCCGACATGCACTCGGTCACGCGCTCTGTAACGCTTGATGCGCCGATTTCAGCAACGGCCATCCTTGCCGAAATCGCCGAGGAGCTTGTTCGTTTGGCGCTCGCCGATCACCCCGACGAGAAGACCGTCTCACTGCTGGCGATATCTCTGTCGCATCTTGAGCAGCACTGGAAACTGCAGCTCGAACTTCCGCTTGGACTTGATGATGAAAAGCACCGGCCTGGCTCCCAGCGAGGGGCGGCGCGTTGGACGGCAGACCGCGCTGTTGACCTGATCCGCGATCGTTTCGGGTGGGACGCGGTCGGATACGGATCAGTCATTTTGGGACGATCCCGGTCAGTACCCGATGAGTTTCGCGCGCTCGCCGAAAAGAAGCTTTGAAAAGAATAAAAACCGCCTGGCTCGTCTCTAAAAGTTAACACCAATTCTGATTTCATTTTGGTTCGGAGCGGCGGATGTAACCGCACCGTCAGGGCCGCGCTCGGCGCCGGAAGGCGTTCCCTTGCGTTGGCGCGGCCCCAACAACCTCTTTGTTCAGTTAAAAACACGGAACGTAGTCGAGGGACGCGGGTGATCGCCAGCATTTTGGGCTACTATTGAACGAGTTTGTGTAATAGCCACGCTGAGATGGCATAAGCGCCATAGCGCGGTGAGAACGATAGACGCCGAGCGCATGTCATTTCCGACGCGGCACAATTAGATTCGCGATGAGAATCTGCACGGCCTTGCCATCTTGGTTGAGGGTGGTGGTCCGAACCTTGATCAGCCCCTGTTCCGGTCGCGACTTGGAAGGCCGCACCTCGAGGATTTCGCTCTCGATGTGCAACTCATCACCGGGCCGTACCGGATAGGGCCACCGGAATTCTTCAAAGCTGGCACCGACTATGCCGCCAGCAGGCTTGATCTCGCTGTCAACCAGCAGGCGCGTTGTCACCGCTGCGGTGTGCCAGCCGCTCGCGGCCAGCCCATGGAAGATCGTGCTGCGCGCCGCCTTCTCATCGAGGTGGAAAGGCTGCGGATCGAACTCGGCGGCGAATGCCTTAGCCCTTTGTTTGTCGATGCGGATCTTGCCGGAGCCAAAGGCTTGTCCGATGGCGAGGTCCTCGAGATAGCGCTCGGTCATCTTGGCCAACTCCCTTTAGTTCTTGGTCCCTAGCGGACGTGAGCCGCACCCTAGCCTATGGCATAGAAACCAGCGGTGGTGGTCTTGCGCTGGTCAAACGATCTTAGCGACCTTGGCTTTCAGCTCGTCGATCAGGACGCGCTTGTTTTCCGAATAGTCAATCGGCGCGACAACCAGGTGAATCCCACCTGCTTTGAATGCTGCATCGAGGATGGGTACTAGATCATCGGTCGCGCCAACCCGCGCACCTTTAGCCCCATAGGCCTCGGCGTATTTCACGAAATCTGGGTTCTCGAATGAAAGCGCGAAATCGCCGAAGCCCATAGATTCTTGTTTCCAGCGAATCATGCCGTAGCCGCCGTCCTCGATGATGAGCACAATGAGGTTCAAGCCAAGCCGGATGGCGGTCTCCAAATCCTGCGAGTTCATCATGAATCCGCCGTCACCGCAGATGGCCATGACGCGTCGATCTGGGTAAAGAAGTGCCGCCATCATGGCCGAGGCCAGACCGGCCCCCATCGTCGCCAGCGCGTTGTCGACCAGGATCGTGTTGGCGATGTGGGTGCGATAATTCCGGGCGAACCAGATCTTGTACATGCCATTGTCCAGGCAAATGATGCCGTCATCGGGCATCACCTTCCTGACATCGGCGACCAGACGTTGGGGTGCCAAGGGGTAGCGCGGATCGTCAGCGCCCTCGGCGACATGCTCGAGGATCTGCGCTCGGATCTTCTGGAAGTAAACCGGGTCGTGCGTAAGTTTCCCGTCCAACTCGCTGGCCAGCCGGGCCATGCTGTCTGCAATGTCACCGACCACCTCGACTTGCGGAAAATAGATCTGGTCGATGTCGGCCGCGTTGAAATCAACATGCACGACCTGCGGTCCTCCCGCGCGCATGATGAAAGGTGGTTTCTCCGCGGTGTCGTGGCCAACCGTGACGATCAGATCCGCGCGTTCGATCGCCAGATGGACGTAGTCGCCTTCCGACAGCGCCGCCGTGCCGACAAACAGCTCGGAATTACCGTCGAGTGCGCCTTTTCCCATCTGCGTATTGAAAAAAGGAACCTTTAGGCGGCGCACGGCCGCCGACAGCGCGGGCGCAAGGCCCGGTCGGTTGGCGCCACCGCCAATCATGACCAAGGGATTCCGTGCGGCCGCGATCGCAGCCGCCGCGCGTACGATCGCCTCCTCAGCTGCGACAGTACGAAAGGCGGCACTGACTGGGACAACGGCGGACCGCTCGGTCAATTGCGCCGCGATATCTTCCGGCAGTTCGAGATGAACAGGCCCCGGCCGCTCTGCTTCTGCCATGCGAAAGGCATCGCGGACGAGCGTCGGGATGTTGCCGGCATCGATGACTTGTTTCGCGGATTTTGTGAGCGGGCGCATCATCGAGACCGTATCGATGATCTGAAATTGCGCCTGCCGGCTCTGAAGGACCGGCTTCTGGCCGGTAATCATCAGCATTGGCATGCCACCAAGGGACGCATGGGCCGCCGCGGTTACGAGGTTGGTCGCGCCGGGCCCGAGCGTGCTGAGACACACTCCCGGTTTACCCGTAAGCCTCCCATAGGTCGCCGCCATGAACCCGGCGACCTGCTCATGGCGGGTCACCACCACCTTGATGCGCGAGGTCCGGAGGGATTCGAGCATGTCGAGGTTCTCCTCCCCCGGCACGCCAAAGACATATTCGACCCCCTCATTCTCGAGGGCGCGTATGAAAATATCGGAACCTTTGCTTGCATGACTTGTCATAGAACGCATCCTCAGGCGTTGGTGGGAGCCTGAAAACAGACCGGAAACCACACTGCTTCATTTCAAACAAATCATAAATTCGCAAAGCCCTGCACGCGACAATTGTCATCGCGGCAGGACGCAACGGACTTAAGGAAATGGCCGTCGCAAACCTGGATTAAGGTCAAGAATCTGAAGGCACCGGCGGCAACTCGGGCAATGGATGGAACGTTCTAATGAACGTCAAGGTAGTTGTTGCCACTTTACTGACCACCGCCCTGCCCTTGTGCGCGCAGGCTCAAAGTCCGAGTGCACCGAAGGTGAACAAGGGTGACGCACAGAAAGTCGTGACAATCATCGGCGCCGATAAAGCCAAAACAAAAACCTTTTGTGACATGAAGAAACTTACTGAGCAGGTCGAGGAAGCTTCTACGAAGAAAGACGGCAAAACGATCAATGAGTTGTCCCAGAAAATTGAAACACTGGAAAAAACCCTCGGTCCCGAATATCTATCATTGATCGACGGATTTGAGGACATAGCGAAAGACGACCTGCTTGGTGAGGAGTTTGAGTCCGCGATCGCGGCACTCGACAGGCTGTGCACGAGGTAGCGGCAATGTTTGGCGCTACGCACAGGGGTGCATGGACCATGTCGAGGTATCAGCGATCCTAAACACGCTCACCCTATTCCGAAGCCTGTAGCAGCGATCGTCGATGCAGCAGATCGTAGCAACCTTTGCGCTTGCTCAGGAAGAGGGCCGATGTCCGCTTTGGGCCAGAAGCGGACATCCGTCGTGACGACAAGCACTTGCAGTTTTGGTAGGTTGCATTACGCGGCATATACCAGTCGCAAAGTTGATCTACATATGCAACGCGCGGCAGCTGCAAACTTGTTTCAGATGATACTTGCGTGGCAGAGCAAGCATCGTGCGCGCCGGTATTGGCGGCCATGGCAAGCGGAACTTTACCCTGGTGCCCGTGTCGGATTGGTGCAAGCCGGGAATCTGGGCGATGTCGTGCACACGCTGCCAATGGCCGGGGCGATCAAGGCCGCCTGCCCGACCGCGACGATCGTATTCATCGGCCGGCGCTATACCGAATCTCTGGTGCGGGC